>JAEZNB010000012.1 GCA_023441965.1 Bacillota bacterium | reverse complement strand
AGAATACTTATGCGGTCAGAATCCGGGTAACGGATCACAACGGTTTATTCTATGAAAAGCAGTTTACCATAACGGTAGGGAATGTGAATGAAGCACCGACGGATGTAAGCCTGTCCTCTTCCGAAGTGGCAGAGAATTCTGCAGTCGGAACCACCATAGGCATCCTGTCAGGTACAGACCCTGATACCGGAAGCTCCTTTACTTATACATTGGTTTCTGGAGCAGGGGATACCGACAATGCAAGCTTTACGATAGAAGGTAATGAACTGAAGCTTGCCATCGTACCGGATTATGAAACCAAGGCCAGCTATTCCATCAGGGTGAGTGTCAGTGACGGAGCCTTAAGCTATGAAAAGCAGTATACGATTACTATCACAGACGGTGACGAGCCGCCGACCGATATCACCTTGTCAGAAAGCAGTATGGCGGAGAACACTGCCGTAGGTACTGCAGTAGCCGCCTTAAGCGCCAGCGATGAGGACAGCAGCAGCTTTACCTATACTCTGGTAGCCGGAGCAGGCAGTACGGATAATACAAGCTTTTTGATCACAGGAAATGAGCTGAAGCTGGCAGCAGTACCGGATTATGAGACGAAGGCAAGCTATCAGATCCGGATCAGAGCAACGGATAACGGAGGACAATCCTTTGAGAAACAGTTCGTCATAGCAGTAACCGATATCAATGAGGCGCCTTCCGACATTACGATTACTAACGCAACAATTGCAGAAAACTCTGACATCGGTACAATAATAGGAACCTTAACCGGTGTGGATGAAGACAGAGACGACACCCTGGCCTTTGCCATGGCGACGGGTGAAGGAGATGAAGATAATAGGAGCTTCACCCTAGCAGGTAATGTGCTGAAGTCTGCTGCTGATTATAATTATGAACAAAGGAATGCCTATTCTATCCGGTTAAGAGTAACGGATGCAAGCGGATTATACTATGAGAAGAGCATTACAATATCCATTACTGATGTTGATGAGGACACACCTCCACAGCCGAAGGAACCTGTGGTTGAGAAGCTTATGCTTGATGTTACCGACGGAAACAAGGATAACAGTGTTGCCAAGGTTGAGGTGGAGAGAACATATTATCCTGAGGGAACCATCAAGGACAGCATAACCTTTTCACAGGAGAAAGCTGCTGAGACAATTGAAAAGCTCACCCAGGAAAAGGGAGAGATAGTCAGGCTGGTAGCACCAGTAGCGGAGGAGAAGGTTTCCGAGGTGGATGTGAGCATACCTGTGAAATCCGTAGGGCTTATAGCGGATGCAGGGCTAAATCTGGAGTTGGAGACAGAAGATGCCCTCATCAGCATCCCAACGGCTTCTCTTGAGACAGCCAAGGAGCAAATGGAAGAAGACCTATACTTTAGAATTAAGCCGGTCACCGATGAGGAGAAGAAGCAGAATCTGACTGAAAGAGCAACAAAGGATGGAATGCTGGTCCAGCTGCTGGGAGATAACCTATCTGTGATTGGAAGCCCGATGGAGATCGAGACGAATCTGCCACAGACCTCGGTGGATATTGTACTGCCACTGGTGGGTATCACAATTCCGGATGATGAGAAGGAACGGGAGGAGCTCATAAGTAAATTAGCTATTTATGTGGAACACAGCGATGGAGATAAGGAGACAATCAAAGGAGAATTGGTGAAGAACAAGGACGGTAGCTACGGACTGAAGTTTACTGTAACAAAATTCAGTATCTTTACCATCTTAAAGGATGTGAATCTTAAGTCTAACCTGTGTAGAATCCTGACAATGAAAACACCGGACGAGGCTAACATCGATGGTTACTTCATCAGATCCAACCTGCCGTACGAGACGACGAAGATCAAGCTTAACTTCACAGTCAGTAAGAATGCCACCTGGAAGCTATACTCCAATAAGGCATGTACAAAGGAAATCAAGAATAACTTTAAGCTGGAGGTAGGTTTGAACAAGGTTTATATTAAGGTCACTGCGGAGGACGGAGTGAGTTATCAGATCTATACCCTATACCTCATCAGGAGTAAAGCCAAATAATCATTGACTGATCAGCACAAAACAATAAGAACAGGACCTGTTTTACAGTAACAGGTCCTGTTCTTTTATACTGATATAGCAAGGACTGATAAAAATTCATAAATTTAACACTAAATTGACAAGGTTTTCATGGTATTCTTAACTTAGATCAGAAATGAAACGTGATAAAGCGGGAAAGGCATGTTATAATATATCTACGGCTGGTTGTCAACTACTCGGGAGGAATGGTAGGAATGAAAAAAAATCGTATAAATTATGTGAAAAAAATAGGATTTTTACTGACTCTTGTAATCATGTTACCTTACTTTCTAAACCAGAACAGTGCGATAGCAGCAACAAATTCCCCTGTACTGAGTGAAGAAGAATTAGAGCTTGTCGGAATCGGTAAAGAATATCAGCTTGAAGTTCTGAATGATAAAGAAAAAAGCACCTATCAATGGTCATCCAACAATACGGAGGTTGTAACCGTCACAAACAAAGGACTGGTAACTGCTGTGAATAAGGGGAAGGCCAGGATAAAATGCAAGATCAGGTATGCTTCCGGAACGACGAAGAATCTGTACTGTTATGTAACGGTTACCATCCCGGCTGAGAAGATTGAAATCAACAATGCGAGAGATTCCTTGGGTACTCATATTATGAGAGTCGGGGAAACCTATAATTTTAACCGTACTCTGACTCCCTCCAATTCCACTGACAAGACCTATTGGTCCATCGATGCATCGGATGAAGAGGCGAATCCGGATGCAGTAGCCCTTGTGAACAGTGAGAATGGAATCGTGAAGGCCCTAAGAGGAGGGAAGGTGGTCCTTGTGGCTACCGCCGCCAAGGAAGCAACGGCCGCTGCTGCAAAGAAAAGCATCGTGAAGGATGCCATCATTATCGAAGTGATAGGACCGGCAGCGGAGGTGGTATCTGCACAGATCACGAATGCCAAGACAATTAAGGTGATGTTCGGTACGGCTATCAGACCTTCCACTGTGATTAACTCCAATGAAAGATTATCGAGTAATATAACAGTAGTTCCAAAGGTCGCCTCCAATGGGGAAACGGCAAGGGATCCGGGTATCCTGACAGGCAGTATATCCAGTGATAATCAGACCTTGACAATTACAGCCAGCAATTATTTCTATGGAGAATACGGTATCTCCTTTAGTGATGGTATTCTGACCATGGATGGAACCAAGCTGTATAAGGACTACTTTAACTTAAGATACATGATAGAGACGCCGAATACCGGTACAGATTACGAAGATCCCTTTACAGGGAGAGTACCTGATACAGACGATAGCGTAATTGATACCGAGGCGCCGAAGATCGATTCCGTAGAGCTGGGCGACGACGGAATGACCAATATTATAAAATTTACCGAGAAGATGGATTTTATAGACTTCAGGGTTACCAATGCCACCGTAGTCGGTTCCACGGGAGCACAGCCAAGTACCATCAGTTACTTGAACACAAAAACGAACTACATATTCAGCTCCGACGGAAAATCTATTATTATTAATTTGTCAGACATCAGCCAGGCTGATTACAATAAGTCATTTACAGTTACCATATCAGGGGTTTCGGATATGTCCGGCAACAGACCTTCCAGCGGCAATTTGGTAGTGGGACTTAGAACAGATGTGAGTCCGAGAGAACAGGCAAGGCCAATTTCGGTAATCCGTTCCTCTTATGATACGATTACTGCGACCTTCACCCGTTCCATTAAAACACCCGGATATGCCTATATCAATCATGGCGGATATTATCCCGGTACAGTTGATCCGGAGAATGACAAACAGGTAAACTATAAGCTATATGCTTATGATGCGTCCTTATCCGGAAATCAGATCGTATCCATCGGTTTTTGGAACAGCTATAATGTTGTACCGGGCGATACATATGCGAACCGAATGTATGATTTTAATGTATTATTTACAACGGAACAGGTAAAGCCAATCCTTACCGCTTATCAATTTAATCCGAGCTTAAAGATTCTTACTTTAACCTATAGTGAGAATGTAAACCCCGTTTCGGAGGTAGGCTACCTGGCCTACACCATGGATTCCTCTCAATATGACAATACGGGAAGACTGTATTATTCCGTGATAAGTAAGGCCAACAATGTGATTGAGCTTATGCTGCATGATGTCAACTTATATGGGAACTACACCTTTACCTTACAGGAAGGCTTTGTTCTTGATTATTATCGAAATTTAAGCTATAGCAGAACCATAACGATTAATAACGGAACAGGCTCCGGTGGTGCGAAGGTATTGGCAGAACCCTATTCCATCCACCAGTCTACGGCCAATCATTCCTTAATCTATATTGAGTTTGCGGATAAGCTGGATGAAGCGTCAGCACTGGATATCGATAATTATCATATCGCAGGTGTTACGATTGACGAGGTAAGGCTAATCAGTAATACGACAAACGGAGCGCAGGTACGGCTTACCTTAGAGAAGGGAACCATCGCTTCTAACGGAACACGAAGAATGACAATAACCGGCCTGAAGGGCTTTAATGGCAGTGCAGGAGTTATGGCTGATTATGCCACCAGCATTGACCTGATAGAAAACAAGGATCCGGAATTACTCAGCATTAAATACAATGCTGTGACGAGGAATACGATTGAAATGACCTTTAATGAAGATATCAAGGGAACGATGTCTATAACAATTAGGGAAAGAACCAACAATGCAATCGTTGGCAATTCGGTAACTGTTGAAGGAAAGATTGTCAAGATTATGCTTGGCCGTATACCGAATGACGGTACCTATCTGAACCTTTATGTCCAGTACAATGGTATCACTGACATGAATGGTAACCCGTCAACCATCGACCCGGTCTTATATGCTTTTGTGAATTATTAAGATATAAAATAATAATAGGGGCTGTTCCAGCCCCTATTATTATTTATATCTTGTTCGATTGTATCTATTGGGTAAACATGGTAAGATGATACTATCATATACTCATATGAGGAGAGACCGCATATCTGTTTATGATAGGTGTAATGATATGGGAGGAGATATGAATATGGATAAAAGCGTTTTTGAGAAAGCAAAAAAGTGGATCTGCCTTCATGCCAGGCCAGTCGATCGGGAGCGCTATCGGTATCAGTTTGAGAATGGAAGCAGGGAAGCTGTACTATCAGCTCTGAAAGAGTATCAAAATGAAGATGGAGGCTTTGGACATGCTTTAGAGGCAGACTGCTTTAACCCTAATTCTTCTCCGATCCAAACCTGGGCTGCAACAGAGATTCTGCATGAGATAAGCATGGAAGAGAATCATCCGATGATTCAAGGGATATTAAAATACTTAGATAGCGGCAAGGACTTTAACGGAAGCTGCTGGCTCAATACGATACCCTCCAATAATGATTATCCCCGTGCTCCATGGTGGACCTATGACAGCCAATCCTATGATAGGATAACCTATAATCCGACTGCAGCATTAGCCGGCTTTGCCTTAAGGTTTGCAGATCGGGAGAGTGCCTTATATAAGAAATGTTACGGTATTGCACAGGAAGCAATTCGCTATCTGAAGGAAACAGATCAGTGTGATGAGATGCATGTATTAGCCTGTTTTGTAAGGATGACCGAATACTGCCGTAAGGCAGGGTTGACCGATGACCTGTCACTGGATGAAGCGGAGCAGCTGATATCGAAGAAGATTCATAAAATCATGACATGGGATAAGGCTTCATGGGGCACCGGTTATGTGTGTAAACCCTCGCAGTTCTTTATGAATAAGGAGAGTTTCCTATATCATAGCTTCATGGATATCGCACATGAGGAGTGTGTGTTTATCAAGAAAGCCCAGAAGCCGGATGGAACCTGGTCAATTAACTGGCAGTGGGAGAATGATTTAGATCAGTGGTATGTAGCCCTCAATTGGTGGAAGGCTCACCTGATTATCATGAACCTAAGATTTTTACAGGGGATCAGCGGAGCGTAATGGAGTATAAGAGAAAAAAAGCACAGCCTGTCGCGCTAACGGCAGGCTGTTTCCTAGGTGCATTCATAATGCAAAATCTGGTATAAATGTTTACTTTATATGTAATACATGGTAAGATTATGTCGTGTCGTTTTATAGAATTTTATAAGTTCTGAAGGAGAATCCCTTCCAATGTCCTTTGGTCAAGTCGTAGGAAAATAGGAAGAGACTCTATATTATAATATAAGCATAAATAAACCATACATAAGTGAGGGACATATATGAAGGCGATAACAAGATCTAAGAAGGTACTCATCTCTTTTGTCATTATTCTGATAGCGGTAATCTCCGTAATCACAGCTATTGTGGTCAGCAGCTCCGGCGATAAGAAATCAATAAAGGATAAGCTGGCACTGGGCGAAAAATATCTGACGGAAATGAAGTATGAAGAAGCTATCATTGCTTTTGAAGAAGTAATCTCGATTGAACCAAGATCTATTGATGGATATCTTGGCTTAGCGGATGCTTATATAGGATTAAAGCAGCCGGAGAAGGCTGTGGAGTCTTTGGAGAGAGGAATCTTTGTCGTTGAACAGGTGTATGAGGATGAGGGGATCATTATTGATCAGAGTGAAGAACTCTTTCTAAAGGAATATACCATCTTAGTGGAGCTCAGAAGAATTGAGGATGCAATCAAAAAGCTGGTACAGGGCTATGAATTAACCGGTTCTGCTTTAATAAAGAATATTCTGGATCAGTATACGTCAACGGAAGTACCGATATTCACGGAAGAAAAGCCTGTGCAGGAAGAGCAAAAGTCTGTGCTTACAGAGGAGGATCAGGATGGTTTTAACCAGCTCATTCAACTCATAGAAGGGGAAAACTATGCTGAGGCATCGAAATATTGCAGCGCTGTTAATATGAGTGGTACGGATCAGAAGATACAACAGGCTACCTACAAGCTAAGAAGGGGAATTGCTTTTGATGGGAATAGCCTCATGACAAAATATAGTGGAGTGGGCATTACCTATAATCCAATCCTGCCCGATAGTGACTATGCCTCTTATGTCTACTATGGGGACTTAGTGAATGGGATAGCAAACGGACACGGGGTATCGATTAACAGTAACGGAGACGGCCATTATGAATATTATGTTGGTCAGTGGGAGAATGGCTTACCGAATGGGGAAGGTTACGCATACTGTAAGCTTAACGGAGGATATTTTAGCAACGAATGTCAGGGAGTCTTTTCCGATGGCAGATTGATGAAGGGTACCTATAATGATCTCTTGAAAGGACAGATATCCAGTATCTATGTATTCGAAGAGGGTCTGGTTCAATCGGTGGAGCATATTATGTCAAGTGATTATATCCTTACCATCTATCGGAATGATGAGGGCTTTGAAGAAAGTGACTGGGAGGATGATGATAATAGATCCTACACAGTATGGTCGCCGTATTATTTTGAAGAAATTATTGCACATGATTAGTTTAAGTCTGAAATAAAAACCAAGAGGATCTTTGGGGGATACAGATGAGAATAAAACAAGGGGATACAGAGCTGATTCATGATAGGATTACCCGTTGTGAAGACATAGACGAATTAAAGGAAATACTATGCAGGAACAGCGGCATTTATCAGGAATGGAAGAGATTCATTCGTTCCATTGCTGAGGTGAACTCCATATCCTATGAGAAGCTGGGAAAGCTTTGTTATTGCAGTAAGAATACAGCAAAGAGATGGTGCTTGGAAGGAAAGCTGCCACAGAACAGAGATGCATTTATAAAGATTGCATTGGGCTTAGGACTGAACCTGGAGCAAACCAATGACCTGCTGCAGAGATTTGGCAGATATCCCAAATTATACGCAAAGAACATTGAGGATGCTGTCTTAATCTATGTACTATCTCATCCTGACTTTAGCAGAGACCCCTATGAATATTTTCAGGAACTGAAAAGGATCATTCTTGATTACATTAAGAAGGACCAACCGAAGAGCATAAAGAAAAAACGGGATGTGGAAGACACACAATTTTATCATAATGAGATAATCCATCAGGTATCCCTGAAGGATTTTGAAGCATTTATCAACGAGAATATCGATATATTTCATAAATCATTTACTGGCCTAATTCAGTATATTGATCTTTTTATCATGTCTAACAATCATAATATTCATGAATTCGTTAAAACAAAGAATCTCAATCCGACCTTTGAGAAGCTACTCAGCATACTTAGAAACAAAGGGGAAGTCCCCAACCGTACGAAATTAATTGCGCTCGGTGTTCATCTGAACATGACCTTAGAGCAGCTGAATAAGATGCTGGAGTACGCTTATATGGCACCCTTGTGCGTTAAGGATAAGGTAGAGTGTGCCGTGGTTTATGCCCTTGAAAATGCACATCTGAATAATCCGGGCTATGCATATGAAAATGCAGTCTATCTGAAAAATTATACCCAGAACGAAGAAATACAGAGGCAGTGCAGAGACATCATTAAGAATTATTTGGATTCCAAAACCTTTGAACGCATAGGAGATAGCAAGGATGATATCGATATGGATGAGGATATCAGTAATTATATTAAGTGGGTGTTGAAGGAAATTGATCTGGAACAGGAGGAGTTTTACTCCCTTTTGTAGTCATAGATCGGCATTGAACCCATTATAGGCTTTTCGGATGAAAGCAACCATGATGTGAATTGGAGATTCTTACAGAATAGGAGTATGAGTGTGAAAGAAAATCAAAAAACAGAGGTTTATGATCGAATCCCGATCATTCATAAAGAACGTTTAGCATTTGTTGACCGACTGCTGGAAGAAGAGCGTCAACAGAGTCTGAAGAAGGAGTCCACGCGGAGGATCGTTCTATTGGACAAGAAGAATGACAGAGTATTCCGCTATGACCTAATGGATACTTGCATCATAGGACGGCGAGCAGAGCTGTGTGATATTGTACTTGATTATGACAGAACGGTATCTTCAAGACAATGCAGGCTGTATGTATCAGAAGGTATGATTCTGCTTGCTGATATGGGAGGGACTAATCGTACCTATCTTAATCATCAGCTGCTAAAGGAACCTGCGATAGTTCAGGATGGAGATACCATAGGCTTCGGCAGGGTGGACCTGATCATCCGGATTTATGACTAGAGATTAGATTCAGCGCTACTTATTTGGGATAAAGCTTTTCCCAGCCATTTAGGAATTAACTAGTAAGATTACACTGATTGATAAATGACTTAGCAAACATAACAGGAGGTAGACAAGTGCTATTTAAGAAAAGCAAAAACGAGCAAAAGGCTATAAAAGCTCAAGAAGCATATACTGACCCTCACGGATCTTATGATAAGCATAGTAATCGGATCACAGATGGACAGAAGACAGAGATCGTCTCAAAGCAGAAGGTCAATATGTCTTCCTCCGGTTCGAACAACGCGACCGAAATGATTGGTAATATTACTTCCGCTAGGGCGATTCATCATAATACAACAAGATCCAATCAAACAGAGATGATCGGTATGGAACAGCCTGTAATGCATACCGGACCGGGAGGAAGAACCGAAATCATAGGTATGGAGCCGCCTGTAATGCATGCCGGACCGGGAGGAAGAACTGAAATCATAGGTATGGAGCCGCCTGTAGTGCATACGGATTCGGGTGGACGAACAGAGATCATAGGACTGATGAGTCAAAACTTTCTTCATACCCTTAAGGAAAAGACCGATCTATGTAACAAGGAGCCATCGAAACAAGATAAAACCGAAGTCTGTATCGAGAAGCTGCAGGACCCCGTAAAGACTGAACTCAATATAAGACATCATTCTTCGGGAGAAAGCACAGAGCTTGCTTCGGCGAAGGCTACTTTAGAGGAGAAAACAGAGGTCTGCCAAAACCCTGATATACTGCATGGTACGGATATAGCTGATCATAAGGTGGCAGTTCAAGTGGTTAATGTGGAGGCAGCAGAAACAAAAAGTAAGCAGGCACAGTCCTTAAGCCTTCAACCGGATAACAAACAGGTAAAACCCAGAAAGCCGGTTCAAAAGGCATCCTTCATCTTACGGCTGCTGGATAAAGAGAATGGTGGAAGAGTATTTGAGAAGGTGATTACAGATGTCCTGATCATCGGGCGGAAAAGCGAATTATGTGATTTGGCAATCAGCTATGACAAGACGATCTCTTCAAGGCAGTGTAAGGTATTTATTAAGAGAGGGAAGCTTTATGTTACGGATCTTGGTGGTACCAATATGACTTACCTAAATGGTAAACCGCTAAGTGAGGAGGCTCCTTTAAGTACGGGTGATGTGTTGAGTCTGGGCAGGATCAATTTAAGGGCCACGGTAACAAAGAACGGATAAGAGGAGGCTAAGTCAAATGCTGGACTTAGGTGTGATTTCGAATACATATGAAATAATCGAGGAGATTGGTTCCGGTGGCGGGGGAACGGTCTATAAGGGCTATCACAAGAGACTTGAGAAATATATCGTGATCAAGAAGATTCATGATGAGGTTCAGGATATCCTGAATAGCAGAGCAGAAGCTGATATTCTGAAAAACCTGCGTCACGAATATCTACCCCAGGTTTTTGACTTTCTTGAGATTGATGGTAACATTTACACGGTCATGGACTACATTCCCGGTAAATCCTTTCAGCAGTTACTCAATGAAGGGAAAACCTTTTCACAAAAAGAAGTGCTGAAGTGGGCAAGACAGTTATCAGAAGCCCTGAACTACCTGCATAGCCAGAACCCACCGATTATTCATGGAGATATAAAGCCTGCCAATATCATGCTGACACCCAAGGGAGACATCTGCTTAATTGACTTTAACATATCCTCTGTGTTTGGGAACGGAGATAATCAGCCCGTTGGCTTTAGCGAGGGTTATTCCCCGCCGGAGCAGTATCCGGAAAGGATAAGAAGACAGAGGCTGGAAGAGTATAATGCAAAGCTTCATACGAAAGGTCAGAGTAATCCGAAAATTGCACAGGAGAGCAAAAGACCGGAAGCCAAACAGGCACTGCCATCAGAAGAGAGGAAGGAAACAGAGGCTTTCGCAGCTGTTCCAAATAAGAAAGCACCATCAAATATACAAGCTGCTGTCGAGTATAAAGCTACAGCGGTTATACATGCTGCCGTAAACATAAACACGGCAGAGCAAGGGGATGCTACAGAGGTTTTTGATGGTACAGTACCCTATGACAGAAGGGAGGATGGTGCAGAGCAGGAGCAGATACAGCCTGAGCAGACGGAGTATGGGAAGGGCTCCCTTCCTCCCATCGTTATAGCAGAGGATAAGACTGAAGTATTATTTGAGGATAGAACGGAATATTTTGATCATGATATAGCAAGTACCAGGGAGGAGCAGCCCGATTATGAGACAATGGAGCTTCTTTCCGGGACGGATCGGACTGAGCTATTAAGTCACGCAGGCTTCGGGGATACTGATGACAGGACTGAGGTATATCATCATGATGGAGCTATTCATGGATTAAATGATGAGATCAGGAATGATGACACTACCCAAGCATTTCATAATCCGATCAGGAATGATAATAACCTTGTAAGCGGTAATAGAGCAGACACCCGATCACAGAACCATTATGATATAGCCTCCTCAACGGATAAACCACCTGCCAAGGATCCCAAGCAGAACCCGATAGCAAATGCAATAAAAACGAAAAAGGCTTATGTGGATGAGAGATCGGATATCTACAGTCTGGGAGCCACGCTTTATCATCTGATCAGCGGGAATAAGCCCTGCTGCTCTTTATATGGTGTGGAGCCAATCGATCCTCAGAAGATTAAGATCAGTGACGGACTAAACTATATCATAGCAAAGATGATGAAGCCGTCACCCGGTAAGCGTTTTGAAAGTGTGTCAAAGCTCTTAAAGGCCTTGAACCAAATCAGCAAGCTGGATAGGCGGTATAAAAGGTTTATACTGAGATGGGAGCTTACTGTCATCATAATGATGTTACTTTTTGCTGCATCCGTCTTATCCATTTATCATGGAAAATCACGGCTGAAATTGGAAAAGGAAGAATCCTATGAAGCCTATGTTGTGCAGATGGCTGCCCAGGTAGAAGCAGAGGACTTCGCATCCTTGGAAGAGGTATATCAGAATGCCATTTCCTTATTCCCGCATAAGCTGGACGCATATTATCAAAAGGCCTTGGCCCTGTTTATGCAAGGCTCATATGAAGACGATATCGAATTCATTGATAGGATATTCAGGGAGATAATCGTCGATTATAATGACTATGAGATGAATAATCACAAGCAGATGTTGGGAGACATCAAGTATATCTTAGGGAATTGCCATTTTGAGCTTGAGGATTATAGTAAGGCAGCCGGCGCTTTTGGAGATGCGATTATATACTATCCCAAGAATGGTGATTACTACCGGGACTATGCGATCAGCCTTGCCAGAATAAATCAAATGGAGAATGCAGCGCATATCCTGGCACAAGCAATTGAGCTAAATATAGCAGAGGACAGCATTTACTTAATCAAGGGCGAAATAGATCTGGCGAAGGAGGAGTATGAACAGGCAGTTTCCGATTTCACAGAATGTATCAAGCATACACAATCAGACTATATGGCCAACCGTGCCTATGTCATGTGCAGTAAAACCTATGAAGCGGCGGGAGAAGTGATCGCCGATTCACAAAGGAAGAATATTGAGCTGCTGGAAGAAGCAAGAAGGAAGCTACCGGCGGAAATGTCCTTGGTGGTAAGTGAGCGTTTGGCAGAAGCATATGTGAAGTATGGCACATCAGCAAATGATAACTCTTATTTTGATAAGGCAATCGTAATCTTTGAATTTATCAAGGGAATGGGATGGGATAGCTACCAGACCCATAATAACCTATCAATTCTTTACCGCAGACTGGGTAACTTCGAACAAGCCTTTGAGATTTTACAAAGCATGCTGGATCAGTATGGGGATAGCTATAATACCTATAAGAGACTGGCTTATCTGGAGACAGATATACAGAAGGCAAAGGAAAATGAAGACAGGGATTATCGGCAGTTCGAAGAGTACTATGAGAAAGCCTTGGACTTGTATCTGGGTGAGAAGAAGAACAATAAAAATGATGTGGAAATGGACTATTTAGACCAGGTATTTCAGGAATTGGTTGATGGTGAATGGCTGGATTAGTTGTGTAGTTTGAGGAGGAGATATCATGGATTTTACACAAGGTGAGATGTATTATTATGGAGGATTGATAGCACTGGCTTTCTTGTTTTTAGTATCCATTATTTTATTCTTAGTATTCCGGCACAGTAAGAAGAACCTCATGAAGCGCATAAATCGTGAGTATTAACAAATGAAGCTATGTATTCCGGCACACTTAATGGAGTGTGCCTTTTCCTTCCGCAAATCAGCCGCGAATATCCATTATCCACTTTCTACTTGACAAGAGATAGAAAAATGGTAAAATGAATTTTAATTTACAATATTTATTTTCATAGGTTATTATAGCTGTGAAGAGGAGTAGTATAAGCATTCAGATCTTACAGAGAACCGCTGGTTGGTGGAAAGCGGCAGAGATGAACTTAGAACTCGCCTTGGAGCTCTCTGCTGAACTTAAGTAGGCAGAGCAGGAGATCCTGTTACAGATCGAATGAGGACATTATATTATGTGAATAATGTAGTGGACTAGAGTGGTACCGCGGATAGCAGTTCTATCGAATATAGAACCTCTTCG
The DNA here is from genome assembly GCA_023441965.1 of Bacillota bacterium. GTDB lineage: Bacteria > Bacillota > Clostridia > Lachnospirales > Lachnospiraceae > Mobilitalea. The sequence continues at coordinate 276,538 of JAEZNB010000012.1, read as the reverse complement.
TCTCTAGATTTAGGGATGGAGAGGTTTTTTATGTCTGATGAAGATCAGCCGAAGTATATGTACGAATATAAGGAGGTCATAGCAAAATGAGTGAATATTATTCACCGAATGAGATTGAGAAGAAGTGGCAGGAAGTCTGGGAGAAGGAAAAGGCATTTCAGGTAGGTACGGACAAATCCAAGCCGAAGTATTATGCACTGGTGGAGTTCCCTTATCCGTCAGGGCAGGGCTTACATGTAGGACATCCGAGGCCCTACACCGCTCTTGACGTAATTGCCAGAAAGAGAAGACTCGAAGGCTATAACGTATTATATCCGATGGGCTGGGATGCGTTCGGACTTCCGACAGAGAACTATGCGATTAAGAATCATATCCACCCGAAGCTGGTAACCAAGAAAAACGTGGAACGCTTCACCCAGCAGCTAAAGGCGCTTGGGTATTCCTTTGATTGGGACAGAGAGGTCAATACGACAGACCCGGATTATTATAAATGGACACAATGGATCTTCCTCCAGCTATTCAAGCAGGGCTTGGCTTACAAGAGTGAAATGCCGATCAACTGGTGTACCTCCTGTAAGGTAGGTCTGGCGAACGAGGAAGTAGTTGGCGGTGTTTGTGAACGCTGCGGCGGTGAGGTCGTACGTAAGGTGAAAAGTCAGTGGATGTTAAAGATTACGGAATACGCTGACAAGCTGATTGACGATCTGGATACGGTGGATTACATCGAGAAGATTAAGGTATCACAGATCAATTGGATCGGTCGTTCTGTCGGTGCCGAGGTTGACTTTAAGCTGGCCGGTAAAGAGGAGAACCTACGGGTATTCACGACCAGACCGGACACCTTATTCGGTGCCACCTATATGGTTATCTCACCGGAGCACCCGCTGATCGATAAGTATCAGAAGGAGATTAAAAATTATGAGGCTTTGATCAGCTACCGTGAGCAGGCTTCCAAGAAATCCGATTTTGAGAGAACAGAGTTGGTAAAGGAGAAGACCGGTGTCCAGATCGAAGGGATCGCGGCAATCAATCCTGTCAATGGTAAGGAGATACCTATCTGGATCTCCGATTATGTGCTGATGACCTATGGTACCGGAGCCATCATGGCGGTACCTGCCCATGACGAGCGTGACTGGGAATTTGCGAAGAAGTTCAACCTTCCGATCATCGAAGTGGTTGCCGGCGGTAATGTAGAGGAAGCTGCCTATACGAATACGTCTACCGGAAAAATGGTGAATTCGGACTTCCTGAACGGTTTGGAGGTACCGGATGCAAAGCAGAAGATTTTAGACTGGATCATAGAGAAGAGCATCGGACAGAAGAAGGTGAATTTCAAATTAAGGGACTGGGTATTCTCCAGACAGAGATATTGGGGAGAACCTATTCCGATTGTTCATTGTGATAAGTGTGGCTATGTTCCGCTTCCGGAAAGCGAGCTGCCCTTAATGCTGCCGGAGGTAGAAAGCTACGAGCCTACCGATAACGGTGAGTCCCCTTTGGCCATGATGACGGGCTGGGTTGAGACAACCTGTCCCCATTGCGGAGAGAAGGCACACAGGGAGACGGATACCATGCCTCAGTGGGCCGGTTCCTCCTGGTATTTTTTAAGATACATTGACCCTCATAACAATGAGGCCTTTGCTGCTAAGGAAGAGCTGGATTACTGGCTGCCCGTAGACTGGTATAACGGCGGAATGGAGCATACGACACTGCACCTGTTATACTCCCGCTTCTGGCATAAATTTCTCTATGACCAGGGCTATGTAAATACTGCAGAGCCTTATAAGAAGAGAACCTCTCATGGCATGATCCTTGGTGAGAACGGGGAGAAGATGTCAAAATCCAGAGGTAACGTGGTAAATCCGGATGAAATCGTGAAAGAGTTCGGTGCGGATACCCTGCGTACCTACGAGATGTTCATCGGAGCCTTCGACTTGAGTGCTGCCTGGTCCGGTGAAGGTGTAAAGGGCTGCCACCGCTTTATGGATAGGGTATGGAAGCTGAAGGATATGCTGACTCCGGAAGAGGGCTACAGTGCAGACCTGGAGATCAAGCTGCACCAGACCATCAAGAAGGTCACCTTTGATTACGAGAGCATGAAGTATAACACTGCGATTGCGGCTATGATGGCACTGGTGAATGAATTCTATAAGAAGAATTCTGTAACCAAGGGCGAATTCAAGACCTTGCTTCTGCTGCTCAACCCGGTAGCACCTCACATCACAGAGGAGCTGTGGCAGTTAATCGGAGAGACAGACAGAATATATCAGCAGAGCTGGCCGGTATATGACGAGCAGAAGACTGTCGAGGATACGGTTGAGATTGCTGTCCAGATCAACGGTAAGGTAAAAGCAAACCTGATGATCGCACTCGGCGAGAAGCAGGAGGATGTGGAAGCGAAGGCGAAGGAATTAGAAAACATCAGTGCTGCTTTAAGCGGAAAGACGATCGTCAAGACAATCTATGTTCCGAATAGGATCTTAAATATCGTAGTGAAGTAATCCTTATATTGATCAACTTATAAATACGATATAGGAAAGTGCTCCCTTGTTGTGCCGTACTGATTGGATCATCAGAAGTACATGCATAAGGCAAGGGAGCATTTTTATATAAGGCAAGAAAACAATGTAATTTGTTGTAAAGGCATGGCAGACATGGTAAAATGGTACATAATTTACCGTGATAGGATAGAGTTGCTTCCCGGAAGCAGGTCTACGATAATGATATGACCCGAAAAAAGGGTAAAACAGACCAAAGAGAAAAAGGAGTTACAGGAATGGAAGACTTAAAGAAGTATGTACAAAGCAATAGGAATGACTTTAAAGTGATATCTATCAGTACGAATAAAGTGATGGAATTCTCTTATAAGGGAACAGATTATATCGTAAGACAGCAGCTTTTAGCGGAGGAGCAACTATCTCCGTTTTGGCAAATGATGAAGGATGTATTTGCCTCTGATTTTACAAAGCAAAGAGCCTGTGCAAAAAACGTTTATGACTTACTAAGTAGAAATCCGCATATAAAGCCGGCCACTTTAGTATTGGTGGATGATGAAGAAGAATATCAGATTTATCACAAGATGACAGGAAACCAATGGGAACCGGATGAATTTCCCGAGGGTAAGGACATAGCTTATCAATTGGGACAGTTTATTGGCTATAATCATAGCATTCCTATTGAAGACTGCGATATACCCGGAATGGATTGTGGTTGTATACATAAAAAATTAATGAATTATATGGAAGCTTCAATTGCTTCCCATTGGAACAGTGATTCTGTGTTAGATCATCAGGTCAGAGCTTATTTTGAGAAGTTAAAATCCAAGACGATACAGTCAAACGGATACAGTTTGATCATGACGGATATATCTGCAAATCAATTCCTGTTTGAGGAGAACAGGATTACGGCATGTGTAGATTTAGACGCCTATGTTGTTGGACCTAGGGAGTGGGAGCTGGCATTAATCAAAAATTGTGTAGAGGACTTTGAAAGCTTTCAGAAAGGGTATGAGCAGTATCAATTACTTCCTGATCTGGAGGAAACTACGATGGACTATTATCGCTTTATCATGGCACTGGGAGATATCTGGGGCAGAGAAGAGATGCAAGATTTTTTTGCCAAGCAAGCATGAGATATTGATTCACTCATAACGAAACCTAGAGGAACCTAAAGCAGGAAGTGAATCGAATGTTAGCGAGAATACAAGTAGATTATAAAGACTTCGTACATATCACACCACACACCTTCCGGCATATTTTCGCTACCAGGTGTATTGAAAACGGTATGCCGCCCCAGGTACTAAAGACGCTCCTAGGACATAGCAAACTATCAATGATAATGGATCTGTATAGTCATGTATTACCGATTACGAAAGCAGAAGAGATCCAAAGAATAGCAGACTTGTTTTAAACCCTGTGCATATGCTCCAGAAAAAAAGCATGGGGTTTACTTATTGTCATTTTATGCTATAAAATATGCTACAATTTTTGAGTTTTTCATTGACGATTTCGGAAAAAGTGTATATAATAATCTTGCAGGTAGAAATACGCTGTATACTCGTGTAACCGAATTAACGTTTAAGCGACAATTTAATGTCGTCGGGCACGAGGCCGCCGTTTAGGCGGTTTTTTTGTATGCAAAGGATGAGCTTATGAATATATTTGTTTACTCGGACGAATCAGGCGTTTTTGATAAAATACATAATGATATTTTTGTTTTTGGTGGGTTGATATTGATAGAATCATCATCAAAAGAAGAGTGGTCAAGGAGATATTCCGCTACAGAAAAAATAATACGTAAATCAAATAATTATCCAGATAAATATGAATTAAAGGCAACAAATATCAGCAATGCTGACAAGAACAAACTATATCGATCATTGAACCATTGCCATAAGTTCGGTGTTGTTATAAATCAAAACAATGTATTGGATCATATTTTCGACGGGAAAAAAGATAAACAAAGGTATTTAGATTATGCATACAAAATAGCTATTAAAAAGGCGTTTCAAGATCTAATTAGCAACCATATAATAAATCCGGATGATGTAGAAAGATTATATTTCTATGCAGATGAGCATGCTACAGCTACTAACGGATGTTATGAACTAAAAGAAGGATTGGAGCAAGAATTTAGGTTTGGCACATATAACTATAATTGGTGCAAGTTCTATCCTCCGATATTTCCAAATATGAAAGAGATTAAGCTTGAGTTTTGTAACTCCGCATCTAAACTACTTATCCGTGCTGCAGATATCGTGGCAAACAAAATATATTACATTGCTAATACAAGTAACGACTATTCAACTCAGAGTAACTTATACATAACAAGATTGCCATAACAATAGCCACAGTCAGTAATGGCTGAGGTTTTTTATATGATTACAACAGGGTGTTAACGTGGTGTAAAAAGATTCTCAGAATGTTAGTTTGCAGTAAAATAAGACTGTAAAATCGCTATAATGCCCATAAAATAAGGAAAAGCAAATAGCCCATCACATGGTGATGAGCTATTCGCTAAAAAGGGGAGGATAAGTATTTAACTTCTCATTTGTGATCATAATTGGAGGGGGAGTCCAATTATGATAGAGCATACGCATTTACATCCTTAACGTAACGCCTTTGTTCCGTATCAGGATATTACTATTATGATACAGTATTTCTCATATTATACATAAATCTAATGCATTGGAAAAATAATTTTTAGTTGGAAAAATGCAAAGAATAATGTATACTATTCACGGTGGGCGAAAGCCCGTAGGCGGGAAGGCACGAAGCAGTGGAGGACCCGCAGGTATGACAGCATGAGAGATGCATGATATAAAATAACAGAGATACTGTACGAGGAAGGAAGAAACAGATGAGTCTTTTAAAGGATTGGAGAGATCTTGCATACGGGCAGGATATGAATAATCGTGCCGGCCAGATGTTCTGGGCGAATTATTTTAATATTGAGAAGGAGATCTATATTAAGCTCCTCTCTGCTCCGGATCAGGTATGGGAAGGTACGGTTGCCGAGCTGGCGAAGGAGTTTGGTACAGAGCTTAGCGTTTTTGTCGGTTTCCTGGATGGCATCAATGAAAGCCTGGTGACACCGAATCCCATTGAGGAGATGGATGAGAATACGAAGGTTCGTCTTCAGTATGATAAAGAGAAGCTCTACTACAATATGGTTGCCGCAAAGGCTGACTGGCTCTATGAGCTGGAGCAGTGGGATGCTCTCTTAAGTCCCGAGCGCAGGAAGGAGTTATATAAGGAACAGAAGAACTCCGGTACTGTTGTAAAGGGTAAGAAGGTCGGAAGAAATGATCCCTGTCCCTGCGGCAGCGGAAAGAAATATAAGAAGTGCTGCGGAGTAAACGAGTAAGCAGAAAAGCAATTTTGCCAGCAGGGGAGGAAAAACACTGGCTGGGTTAGCACGTAATATACTCATAATATGAAATGAAAGGGTGCCGTTTTGGCACCCTTTTTCAGTCGAGCGAGCAATTACTCAGGTTCCTCATCACTGACTACTGGTTATTCTGCTTATAGAGGAGATACTTAATATACTTCTTTATTTCAACTGTACCCTCCGGCGTCAGCTGCTGATAGAGATCGAAGAAATCGACGATATCCTTATCCAACACCTCACCCCCAACAGGAAGATAAGCGTCGGTTACGCCGAGCAGATAATCACAGGTGACATCAAAATACTTGGAGAGTGCAATCAGCTTATCAAAGGAGGGTTCATTTCTTTTCGATTCATAATTAGATATGGCAGTGGGTTTTAAGCCTAAGATATCTGCCAATTCACCCTGTGTCAGCTTGTTCTTCTGCCGAAGTTGTTTCAGACGGATGTTAAAATTCATAAGGCCTCCTAGTTTACGATTCGTGAATATTTTAATATACATCATTATATTTGAAGAAAATATCCTTGTCAACACAGAACAGATAGTTAGTGACAATAATGTAAATTTCTATTTGTTTTAGTGAATTCTATTGACATTTGCTATGCTGGCAAATATGATATGTATCATAAGGAAATTATGGAAAAACGTTGGGTGAGGATATCATAATGCGTCATGATATGAAGCTGTATCAGTATAAATGTCAGCTTATAAAGGAGAACTGCCAGGAGCTGATGATTTTTTTCGACGAATCTGGAATTATCACAGAATGTAATCGTGCTGCAGAGGAGGCCTTTGGTTATGAGCAGAATCTCGTAGGGATCTCTGTTTGCGAGGTCTTTAAAAAATCCTTCCGATATGAGAGTGGCAAGCTGGTGATACAGCCCAAATTCACCTGCAATATCGCTGAAACGGTCGCCTATCGTAAGAATCAGACCTGCTTTGCTGTCCATCTTAAGGTCCTGACCTCAGGTTCCGGAAAAAGCTTTCTGGGCTTTTGCCTGGCCTCGGATGTTTCGGAGAGAAAGAGAATCCTCCATGATCTGCGTCATGTGAAGCATGAACTGAAATCTGCCAAGCAGTATAAGAATGAGTTCGTAGCGAATATCACCCATGAACTTAAAACACCGGTGAACGGAATCAAGGGTCTGACGGAAAATCTTCTGGATACAGAGCTGACCCCTAAGCAGCTGGAAACCCTGAATATTATTCACCGCTGCTGCGATAACATGAATACTCTGATTAATAATCTCTTGGATATAACGAAGATCGGCAGTAAGAAGCTGGTACTGGAGAAGCGGGAATTCCATTTCCGCAAATTCATAAACGATATCATTAATTTTAATATATTACAGATCAATGAAAAGGGCTTGAAGCTGATTGTAAATGTCTCCAATGAGATTCCTGATCTTGTCATAGGGGATGAGTGCCGGCTGGCACAGGTACTGAACAACTTGTTTTCCAATGCGATCAAATTTACGGCAGTAGGTCAGATTGCCCTTGAGGTGGGAAAGACCTCACAGACGGAGGATGAGGTTGAGCTATTCTTTATGGTCATGGATACGGGGATCGGGATCAGTCTGGAGGATCGGGACAAGCTGTTTCAGAGCTTCACACAGGTAGACAGCTCCATTACCAGGAGATTCGGGGGCACCGGTCTGGGCTTATCCATCTGCAGTATGCTGGTTAAGGCGATGCGAGGGAACATTACGGTCGAAAGCGAGAAGAACAAGGGGAGTACCTTCTCCTTTACTATCAGATTGGGCATTTCGGAGAACAATGGTCTTGGGGAGGATAGGGAGAGTGAATACTGGAATCTGAATCAGTATGAGATTGCAGAGAACAGGAAGCCGGACTGGGAAGGGAAGGAAGATTTCTTAAGTCAGATCTTAGAGGAAGCCAATATATCCATGCTGCTGAATGACCGTGGGGAGCAGATCTCGGGATTAAATGAGAAAATCACAGTGAATCGGAGGGAGCAGGATATCCAGACCTCAGTCGAGAGGCTGATGCTATGCTTTGATATGGGAAATTGGACGAAGGCAGAAGAGATTGCCTATACCCTAAAGAAGCTGATCCCCGAGGAATATAATGAGATCAGGAATAAAGCGCTCCAGCTATTGCTGTCGATCCGTAAGGAGGATCAGGAGCATTCCGTCAGAGAACTGAATGAGCTGGTGAACATGCTGAAGGAGGTGACTGCATGGAGAATTTGACTTATGCAGTACCGAACATACTGATCGTGGACGATATTAATGCGAACCTGGTAGTACTGACGGAAATGATACGGAATGCCGGCTATATCGCCCGCCCCGTAACCAGTGCGAAGCAAGCCATGAATGCAATTGAGATGCTATTACCCCATCTGATTCTGCTGGATGTTTCTATGCCGGAGATTGATGGCTTTGAATTCTGCGCTATGTTAAAGAAGAATGTAAACACCAGAGATATACCGATTATCTTCATCTCTGCGTTGGATTCCCCGGAGGACAAGATCAAAGGCTTTCAGCTGGGGGCCGTGGATTATATCGCTAAGCCCTTTGAAGCGGAGGAAGTTTCCTTAAGAGTGAATACCCATCTGAAGATCTATAGGATGCAGCAGGAGCTTGAGCTGTATAATAAGAAGCTGCACAAGATTATCAATGATCAGATCCGGAAAATCTATGAGGAGCAGAAGAACATCCTACATGCCATGAACAACCTCTCAAAGAAGAGAGCCGGAAGAAATGACGGACATGTGGACCGGATCGGGAAGAATAGCCGCTTGCTTGCCTTAGGCCTGCAGCTGTCACCACATTATAAGGATTTCATTAGCAACAGCTTCATCGACTCCATTGAACTGGCTGCACCACTGCATGATATCGGGAAGATCGGAATTACAGATTTCATCCTGCTGAAGCAGGGAGAGCTGACACCGGAGGAAGATAGGGTCATGAAGACCCACACGGTCATCGGCGGGAATACCCTGAAGGAGATTTACTCCTATGGCCATAATGAGTTTATCAAGATGGCGATAGAGATAGCGATGTATCATCATGAGAACTGGGATGGAAGCGGTTATCCGGAGGGCCTGAAGGGCTTAGAGATACCACTCTCGGCGCGAATCGTAGCCATCATTGATGCCTATGACACTGCCCGTTTTCAAATCTTCCGGGAGTATTCGGACCCACAGAAGGTGGCAGTGGCATATATTCAGGAGAAATCGGGGACCTATTTTGATCCGGACATTGTTAGGATTTTTATGAAGATACATAACCAGCTTAAGACCAATGAGGAACAGAACTGATATTACGTGTATGAACCGCAGGAAAATGAGGACAATAAGAGCATTGAACGAAAGATGATAAAAACGGAGTATATACATGAGAAGAGATAAAGGCATTAATATGTATATTGATTACAGTAAATCCTACCGCAGAAGGGGTAGGAGGGCCGGTAATAAGGTGTTTCGGGTTCTGGTGGTGATTATGATCTCCGCTATACTGGGCCTGGGTGCTTATTACGCGATTAAGCTGCAGATTCATATACAGGAACCGGGCAGTGGTAATCTGAATCGGGCAGGGCAGACCGGAACAAAGGGCGACGAGCTTGCCTTAGGGGAAGGAGCAGAGCAAGGCAGTAATCCGTCAGATAGCTCTCCATCTTCTGATCCGGCAGCTACCCAAGACCCGGAAGCTGATCCTGCCGTATCCGCAGAAGGAAATGCTGACGGAAACGGATCCGAAGCTTCAGCTCCTGCGGAACCCACGAAGGCTGCGGATGAACCGGATACCAGAATACCCACCAAGGCAAAGGGCTTATACGTAACCGCCAGAGCTGCGGGAACAGGCAGCCTTCGAGACTATCTGATCAGGATAGCAGATACCACTGAGATTAATGCCCTGGTCATCGATGTTAAGGATGATAACGGCAAGATCACTTATTCCATGGACAGTCCCTTGGCCAAGGAGATCAAGGCTGTGACAAATATGGTCCCCAATATGGAAGCCCTGTTGAAGGAGCTTAAGGCGAAGGGCATCTATGTGATTGCCAGAATCGTCGCCTTTAAGGATCCCCATCTGGCAGAGCAGAGGCATGATCTGGCAATCAAGAAGACAAACGGTTCCCTATACAGGGATAATAATGGAGAATGCTGGGTCAATCCTTATCAAAAGGAGGTCTGGGACTATCTTGTGGATGTGGCCTCCAGAGCGGCTGCCACAGGCTTTCAAGAGATCCAATTCGACTATATCCGCTTCTCTACCGGTAAAGGCATGGACAAGGTGGACTTCGGAGAGGAAGCGAAGACCAAGACCAAGGAAGATGTGATTCTGGAATTTACGAAATATGCCTATGATAAGCTGAAGCCCCTCGGTGTTTTTGTTTCGGCTGATGTATACGGAACCATCATCAGCAGTAAGCTTGATGCAGGTCTGGTAGGCCAGAATTATGTGGAGATGGCAAGATATCTGGACTATATCTGTCCGATGATCTATCCCTCCCATTTCGGCGAAGGGAATTATGGAGTGAAATATCCGGATCTGGAGCCCTTTAAAATCATTCGTAAGGTGTTGACCGCTTCGAAGGAGAAGCTGGATGAGATCCCTTCCGGAGAACACAGAGCGATTGTCAGACCTTGGCTGCAGGACTTTACTGCCTCATGGCTGGACCATTATATGGTATATGGACCGGATGAGTTGCGGCAGCAGATCGGGGGCGTATATGCAGCCGGCTATGAGGAGTGGCTGGTATGGAATGCAGCCTGTAACTACTCGGTAAAGGGTCTGATGGAAGACTAGGTCATAAAAGGAGCATCGCTTTTACAAGAAGAGGGCTTATCCGGCAAAAAAGTATGGCCGATAGGAAATAAACTTGTCAGGCTTATGCATATTTTATCAGCATGGATAATATATATATTAGTATATCAGATCGGGAGGTGTCATATGGATAAGACATTCCGTCGTAATACTAAGGTTATATATATGCTGGAAGGGCTATTATTCTCCTATATCGTTACTGCATTTGTCCTGTTGATTCTATCATTCCTTATGCTGAAGCTGGATCTGTCCGGTGCGGTAATCAGCGGAGGCATTCATTTTGTTTATATCATTTCGGCATTTACCGGTGGTTATTTTATGGGGAAGAAGACCGAAGAGAAGAAATTTCTTTGGGGTCTGCTGCTTGGCATAGCCTATTTCATAATATTAATGCTGGTATCCCTTATGATGAACCGGGTAAGTCCCCTGCCCCTGGGAAACCTGCTCTCAGTATTTGTCATAAGCAGCTTAAGCGGAATGCTGGGCGGTATGATAAGCTGACAGTCAGTCATCAGGAGAGAGTGGAGATAGGATTATGGCCTTAGTGATCAAAGGGACCATAATCCTTTACTTTTTTGCATTGTAATTTAGGAAAGAATTGATTATACTATAAATAATGCATGTTTTGGAAGTTATTCTCTTAGCATATTTCCATAGGCTAAGGAAAGAAATCAGATAAGAAGGGAAGAGGACGTAACAATGAAGGGTATTATTTTAGCGGGTGGTCTTGGGACAAGACTCTATCCGATCACAAAGGCGATCTCAAAGCAGATACTGCCGATTTATGATAAGCCTATGATCTATTATCCTATGTCCGTACTGATGCTGTCCGGAATCAAAGAGGTTTTGATCATATCCACACCGAGGGATATTAAGCTCTTTGAGGAGCTATTCGGGGATGGCAGCCATCTGGGCTTAAGTATTTCCTATAAGGTGCAGCAGGCACCCAAGGGGCTGGCGGAGGCCTTTATCATCGGAGAGGAATTCATCGGCTCGGACCTTGTGGCTTTGGTACTGGGAGACAATGTTTTCTATGGTACAGGTCTTACCGGAATCCTGAACAGGGCAGCGGCAAGGACCACCGGAGCAACCATATTCGGTTATTATGTCAAGGATCCGACCGCCTATGGTGTAGTAGCCTTTGACGAGGATGGAAATGTAACAGACATCGAGGAGAAGCCGAAGCAGCCCAAATCCAATTATGCGGTACCGGGCTTGTATTTCTATGATAATGAGGTAATCCAAATAGCAAAGAGCATTAAGCCTTCAGCCCGTGGTGAGCTGGAGATTACTGAGGTGAATAACGAGTACTTGAGAAGAGGAGCATTGAAGGTAGAGCTTTTAGGTCGCGGTATGGCCTGGCTGGATACCGGCAATCATGATGCTCTGCTGGAAGCCTCCAATTATGTTGCCTCCATTCAGAAGAGACAGGGTCTATATGTTTCCTGTCTGGAAGAGATCGCATATAAACAGGGCTTTATTGATAAGGAACAGCTGCTGACTCTGGCTGATAGCATGAAGATGACCGAGTACGGCAAATATCTCTTTGATATCGCGAATGGGCTGTAAGGAGTAGGGCATGGGAAACTTTAAGATTGAGGAGCAGAGGATAAAGGGCTTATATGTGGTAGAACCAAAGGTGTTCGGAGATGAACGGGGCTACTTTATGGAGACCTATCATCAGGAGGATTTCCAAGCCGCAGGCATCAAGGAAAGCTTTGTGCAGCATAATCAGTCGATGTCAAAGAAGAAGGTTCTTCGGGGGCTGCATTTCCAGATCAAGCACCCACAGGGAAAGCTGGTAAGAGCCCTGAAGGGTGAGATTTTTGATGTGGCAGTGGACCTGCGAGGTGGTTCACCCACCTACGGAGAGTGGTTTGGGATCGTGCTTTCTGATGAGAATCGGAAGATGCTGTATGTTCCCCCGGGCTTTGCCCATGGCTATATGGTATTATCCGAGGAGGCGGTATTCTCCTATCTGTGTACGGATTTCTACCATCCTGAGGACGAAGGCGGGTTGATGTGGAACGATCCTGCAATTGGGATTACATGGCCGCTGGAACAGGGCATAGAACCAATTCTCTCTGAGAAGGACAGGAAATATCCCTCCTTTGAAGACAATAAGATAATATTTTGATTTCATGGTAAGGTTTCATTCGGTTGGAGGAGCTTATGGAAAGAATATTGATTACCGGAGCATCGGGTCAGCTGGGCTTAGCCCTGAACCAACTGATGGCCGGTCAGGATAGCTTTGAGATTCTTCGCACGGATGCGGGCCGTTCAGAGGACGGAACGGTTCAGGCGATGGATATTACAGAAGAAGCAGCTGTCAGGCAGGCTGTGGAAGCCTTTCGGCCGGATATCATAATAAACTGTGCGGCGATGACGGCAGTCGATCTGTGTGAGAGCAAGCAGGAGCTGGCCTACAAGATCAATGCTCTGGGGCCCAAGTATCTGGCCCTGGCAGCAGAGAGCTGCGGTGCTAAGCTGGTTCATGTGTCTACGGATTATGTATATGACGGTCAGAAGGATAAGCCCTATGTGGAGACCGATGAACCAAGGCCTCTCAGTGTTTATGGCAGGACGAAGCTGGAGGGGGAAGAGTTTGTTCGCAAGCATTGCTCCAGGTCCTTTATCCTGCGGACAGCCTGGGTATACGGAGTGGGAAAGAACTTCGTTAAGACCATGCTTCGGCTCTCTGAAGCCGGGAATCCCATTCGGGTCGTAAATGACCAGTTTGGTTCTCCTACCAGTGCCCTGGAGCTGGCCAAGGTGGTCCTGTTTCTGATGGATACGGATAGCTATGGCATCTATCATACTACCTGTGAAGGCTTCACCAACTGGTATGAATTTGCGAAGACGATCTTTCGGCTTGCCGATAAGGAGGTCGAGGTCATTCCGATCCCTACATCGGAATATCCGACACCGGCGGTACGGCCAAATTACTCCGTATTGGAGAATCAAGCTTTGAAGGAACGTCATGGCTATGAAATGAAGCATTGGACCGATGCGATTGAGGAGTATATGCAGACTTTAAAATAAGGCTGGGACAGGCCGGAATAGCTCCTGCAGCGGGCAGGAGCACATAAACAGCTTTATGAAAATAAAACATAGTACGGAAGGAAGAGGAAGTATATGAAAACATATTTGGTAACCGGAGGAGCCGGTTTTATCGGTTCAAACTTTATTTTGTATCTGTTCAGAAAGTATGGAGATAATATCAAAGTCATCAATGTAGATTGCCTCACCTATGCCGGTAATCTGGAAAACCTGAAGGAAGTGGAGGGCTTAAAGAATTATGAATTCCTTAAGGTGGACCTTCGGGATAAGGAAGCTGTACTGAAGATCTTCGAAACCCATGAGATAGACAGGGTGATCCATTTTGCGGCAGAAAGCCATGTGGACCGCAGCATCCGCTATCCGGAGGTATTTGCTTCTACGAATATCCTAGGCACCTTGAACCTGGTCAATGCAGCCAAGCTGGCTTGGGAGACCGAGGGAGGCTATCTGCCGGATAAGAAGTATGTTCAGGTATCCACCGATGAGGTATACGGATCCCTGGAGGATGAGGAGGGTTATTTCTATGAGACAACACCCTTAGATCCTCACAGTCCCTACTCTGCAAGTAAGGCCTCCGCTGACCTGATCGTGAAGGCTTATGTAGATACCTATCATTTTCCGGCGAATACCACCAGATGCAGCAACAATTACGGACCCTTCCAATTCCCGGAGAAGCTGATTCCGCTGATGATCAACAATGCCCTGGCAGGAAAGAATCTGCCTGTCTATGGCTCCGGTAAAAACGTCAGGGACTGGCTCTATGTGGAGGACCATTGCAAGGCGATTGATCTGGTAGCAGAGAAGGGCAGAATTGGGGAAGTATATAATGTGGGTGGACACAATGAGAAGAGGAATATCGAGATCGTTACCATGATTCTGGATACGCTTCTGGAGCTGCTTCCCGAGTCTGATGAGAGAAGAGCGAAGGTCTCCCATGATTTGATCACCTATGTGGAGGACCGGAAGGGCCATGATTTCCGCTATGCCATTGCTCCCGATAAGATTAAGCAGGAGCTTGGGTGGGAACCGGAAACTCCCTTCCATAAGGGAATCAAGCTGACCATCGAATGGTATCTTCAGAATATCACCTGGATGGAGCATGTGACCGGAGGAGAATATCAGAAATATTATGAGGAGATGTATCGGGTATAAAGCATTTCATAGATTAAACCGATGAGATGACTTAGGATGACTTAGAAAGGCTTGGTGCTTGATGAGATACGAGGAGTATACGATAGAAGGAAGAAATGCGGTCTTGGAGGCGTTCCGCTCCGGTAAGACCATTGATAAGCTGTTTGTACTGGATGGGTGTAAGGATGGTCCGGTTGTTTCCATCCTTCGGGAAGCGAAGAAGACGGATGCCATCCTATCCTATGTACAGAGGGAACGTCTCGATCAGCTCTCTCAGACCGGCAAGCACCAAGGCGTCATTGCATATGCCGCGGCCTATGAATATGCCGAGGTGGAGGATATTCTGCTGGCGGCGAAGGAGAAGGGAGAGCCTCCCTTCCTCATCCTGCTTGATAATATAGAGGATCCCCATAATCTTGGGGCCATGATCAGAACAGCCCATCAGGCCGGAGCCCACGGGATCATTATCCCCAAGCGCCGGGCGGTAGGACTGACAGCTACGGTGGCGAAGACCTCTGCCGGAGCCATCAATTATCTGCCTGTCGCGAAAGTGACAAATCTGTCAGCTACCATAGAGGAGCTGAAGGAGCAGGGCTTATGGTTTGTCTGTGCCGATATGGACGGAGAGCTTATGTATCGTCTGAACCTGAAGGGGCCGATCGGCCTGGTCATCGGCAGTGAGGGAGAAGGAGTCGGCAGGCTGGTGAAGGAAAAGTGCGATTATGTGGCCAAGATTCCCATGTACGGTAAGGTCGATTCCTTAAATGCTTCTGTCGCTATGGGAGTTATGGCATATGAGATTGTAAGACAAAGACTGAGCTGATAAGAATTACCCCGTCTATCTGCTTCATATGTCATATATGCTTTGTGCTTTTACTTGAAGCTGCAGCAGGGTGAATAGGAGGTAGCAATCATGAGCTCATTGACCAAATATGAGACCATATCCGATGAAGGGATGATTGACCGGATTCAAAAGGGTGACCAGTCCGCTATGGACTATCTGCTGGAGAAATACAAGTACCTGGTCCGTAATAAGGCCAAGGCCTTATTTTTGATCGGTGGGGATAAGGATGATCTGATTCAGGAGGGAATGATCGGACTGTATAAGGCGATCCGGGATTTTGATCAGGAGAAACAAAATTCCTTCTTCAGCTTTGCGGATCTGTGTGTTTCCAGGCAGATATACAGTGCCATCAAGGCATCAAACCGTAAAAAGAATATACCCCTGAATACCTATATTTCCATATATTCTCCGGTTTATGGCGAAAGCAGTGATAATGAGGAAAAAGAAACGCTGGTTGACATAATGTACCAAAAAAACGTATCAAATCCTGAAGAATTGGTTATTGACAAAGAGAATACCAGTATGATAGAATATGAACTTGTAAGGCGTCTGAGCGACCTGGAGCGAAAGGTCCTAAGCTTGTACATGCAGGATTTAAAATATGTGCAGATTGCAGAAGTACTTGGGAAAGAACCGAAAACAATCGACAACGCATTAACAAGAATTAAGACGAAATTAAATCAGGTTCTGAGGGAAATTTAACCTTACCGAAGTGATGTTTGCTGCTGTAGCTCAGACGGTAGAGCACCTCATTGGTAATGAGGAGGTCAGCGGTTCAAGTCCGCCCAGCAGCTTATCCGCTCTTTCTTTCTGAAGGCAGGGTGGATTATATATCGAGGTGTGGCTCAGCTTGGCTAGAGCGCTACGTTAGGGACGTAGAGGCCGCAGGTTCAAATCCTGTCACCTCGACTATCAGGGATCATAATCCAAACAAAGACCACTGGAAACAGTGGTCTTTTATTTGCTTTCTATTTCTGTTTTTGATAAGATGGAAGTGGACATAGGGATAGAAACAGTCCGCGAACAGCCGGACAGATGCATCCCATCCTGATAATACTTTGATACGGAGGTATAGACATGATCATATCCGCTTCCCGCAGGACCGATCTTCCTGCCTATTACTCCGAATGGTTCATGAACCGCTTAAGAGCGGGCTCCGTTCTTACCAGGAATCCGATGAATCATGCCCAGATCAGTCGTATTCAGCTATCACCGGAGCTTGTTGACTGCATCGCCTTTTGGACGAAGGATCCCAGTCCTATGCTGGAGCAGTTACCCCTGCTGGATCAAATGGGCTATCGTTATTATTTTCAATTTACTCTCACTCCCTATGATGAGGATCTGGAACCGGGGCTTCGGAATAAGAAGGATATCCTGAAGACCTTCCAAAGGCTCTCGGATCGGGTCGGCAGGGAAAGAGTTCTCTGGCGCTATGACCCGATCATCATCAATGACCGCTATAGGGTCGAATTTCATCTGGATAAAATCAATGACTTATGCAGCAGCTTAAGCGGCTATACTGAGGTCTGCACCATAAGCTTTGTTGATCTCTACCATAAACTACACCCTGCGAAAGGGCTGCCCTTCAGGGAGGCTACGGAGGAGGAAATGGCCTGTCTGGCAAAGGCCTTCTCGGAAGCCGGCAGCAGATATGGACTCTCTGTCAGAGCCTGCTGTGAGAAAGCAGACCTAAGCAGCTACGGTATAAGACCTGCCAGCTGTATCGATCAGAGGACCATCGAGAAAGTATGCGGGTATTCCATTACCGGAAGAAGAGACAGCAATCAAAGAAGCGGCTGCGGCTGTATACAAAGCATCGATATCGGAAGCTACAATACCTGCCCGAGCGGATGCAGATACTGCTATGCAAATGCCGGAATTGCGTCAGCGAGGAGGAACCGGGATCACCATGATCCTGCTTCCGAGTTGTTGCTGGGTGTCCCCGGTGAGGGAGAAATCATTCGGGACCGGGTTGTAAAGTCGCTTCGCTGCAGGTGAAGCTTCTGCTACCTAAGAAATCTGCGGATGAAATGGAGGGAGAGGATAAGATGCTGAACTTTGAAGAGCTTCAAAAGCTATGTCTGACGAAAGCGGGAGCCTACGAGTGCCATCCCTTTGGCCCTTTTCCTGTCTGTTACAAGGTAGGGAACCGAATCTTTCTGGAGTGGTATCCGGAGGATGAGAAGATCACCTTAAGATGTGAACCGATGCTGGGAGAATACTATAAAGGGCAGTATTCGGGGATCGTAATTCCGGGCTATCCGGACAGACAGAGACGCTACAAGATCACAATCTATATCAACCGGGGTCTGGAGGATGCGATCCTATCCGATCTGATTGACCACTCCTATCAGGAGGCTGTCAGGAGAATAGCAAAATCAGAGAGAATAAACATTGCATAAAATAGTCAAACCCAAGATGTATATCTATAAAGATAAATGCGATATGCGAAATGCGAAATCCAAAAAAATCTAAAAAATAGGATTGACAAATGCTACATTAGGGTTTATACTACAGCCTAAATCTATATCTGATTAATAGGAATAGAAAGGAGAAATCAATGAGAACACCGATGACCATCATGTGTATGAATATGTGTGGCATGTGCAGCATGCCTTCCCGACATATTTACGCTATGATAGTGAATGTGGTGTTTTCTGATGCGAAAGAAGCATAGATTTCTTCTGAACTCATCTGAGAATAGTCTGACAGGATGCTATCATTGCATCCTGTTTTTTTATTTTATTTTTCGTACATATTAATCAAGGTAGGATTGTGAAACGAATGAATACGGAGGTGGATTACTTGGAGGAGAAGAAACCGATCATTGAATTGGTCGGACTCGGAAAGACATTCCAAAGTAAAAATGGTAACGTAACAGCGTTGGAGGAGATCAGCCTGACAATCAGGGAAGGGGAAATCTTCGGTATCATCGGCTTGAGCGGAGCAGGCAAAAGCACTTTGGTAAGGTGCATCAACTATCTTGAGAAGCCCACAGCAGGAACGGTAATCTTTGACGGAACTGATTTAAGCAAGGTGAAGGATAAGGAGCTACTGAAGCTAAGGCAGTCCATGGGGATGATTTTCCAGCAGTTCAACCTTCTGATGCAGAGAACAGCCCTACAGAATATCTGCTTTCCCATGGAGATCGCAGGGATACCGAAGGAGGCAGCGAAAAAGAGAGCTACCGAGCTGCTGGAGATCGTTGGTCTGACGGAGAAGGCCAAGGCTTATCCCGCCCAGCTATCCGGCGGACAGAAGCAGAGGGTTGCGATTGCAAGGGCATTGGCGACGAATCCCAAGGTTCTGCTCTGTGATGAGGCGACCAGCGCTTTGGATCCCACGACCACCCGTTCCATCCTAAGCCTATTGAAGGAAATCAATCAGAAGCTTGGTATCACAGTCGTGGTCATTACCCATGAAATGAGTGTAATTGAAGAGATCTGTAACCGGGTAGCCATCATAGACAAGAGCCACATTGCAGAGGTCGGCGAGGTAGAGGATATCTTCATCAGGCCAAAGACAAAGATCGCTAGGCAGCTGGTCTTCTCCGGTGAGACCCATATCGATTCCTTTGTCGGTGAACATAAGTGCAGGATTATCTTTGACGGCAGGACCTCCTTTGAACCGGTCATAGCCAATATGGTGCTGGAATGCAGGACTCCGGTCAACATCCTGTTTGCAGATACCAAGGACATAGATGGGAAAGCCTTTGGGCAGATGATTATTCAGCTGCCGGATGAGGAGATCAGCAGGAAGAGAATCTATGCATATCTTCAGACGAATGAGATTCCTTATGAGGAGGTGATCTGACATGTGGAATGAACAAATGATTCAAATGATATTAAAGGGGATATTGGAATCCTTCTATATGACCCTCTTATCCTCCCTGGTTGCCTACTTGATCGGTCTTCCCATGGGAATTCTGCTGGTGGTAACGGATAAGGATGGTATCGCACCGGCGGTTCGGTTCAATCGAGCGTTAGGAATGCTTGTGAACCTCATCCGCTCTGTCCCCTTTGTTATTCTGCTGGTAGCTCTGATGCCACTGACCCGGGCCATCATCCATACGACAATCGGACCGAATGCGGTTGTCATTCCCCTGATCATCGGATCGGCTCCCTATATCGCCAGACTGGTGGAAGCTTCTCTAAAGGAAGTGGATCAAGGGGTAATCGAAGCGGCACAGTCGATGGGAGCCTCACCGGTACAGATTATCTTCAAGGTATTAATACCGGAGGCGATGCCGTCTCTGATCATGGGAGGAGCCATTGCCGTGATCACTATTTTAAGCTACTCTGCCATGTCCGGCTTTGTCGGCGGGGGAGGACTTAGCTCTATAGCAATTAACTACGGATATTACCGTAACCAAACCGACATCATGCTGGTAACAATATTGATTCTGGTGCTGATCGTTCAGGGCTTCCAAGAGCTTGGAGTCCGGTGGATGAAGCATTCTGATAAAAGATTATAAGGGAAAATAAAAGGAGGAAAACAAGATGAAGAAAATAATCGCTCTCGTAATCGTACTTACCCTGGCAGTAGCAGCCCTGACCGGCTGCGGAACAAAGGAGGAGGGAACCGGTAACAAGGCAGGTTCTCAGGACGACAAGAAGGAAACCAAGAAAATCGTGGTAGGAGCCAGTGTAACTCCCCATGCAGAAATCCTGGAAAAAGCAAAAAGTATCCTTGCAGCCAAGGGCTATGAGCTTAAGATCATTGAGTACACCGATTATGTACAACCCAACGTAGCTTTGGATGCAGGTGATCTGGATGCAAACTACTTCCAGCATCAGCCCTACCTGGACCAGTTCAATCAGGAACGCGGAATGGAGCTGGTGTCCGTAGCAATCATCCACTATGAGCCCTTCGGAGTATATCCGGGCAAGACCAAGAGCCTTGAGGACCTGAAGGATGGAGCACAGATCGCCGTTCCCAATGACGGTACCAATGAAGCCAGGGCTCTGCTGCTTCTGGAGGCGCAAGGCTTAATCAAGCTGAAGGAAGGTGTCGGAATGGCAGCAACAAAGATCGATATCGCGGAAAACCCCAAGAATATTGATATCGTAGAGCTGGAGGCAGCCCAGCTGGCCAGATCCCTGCAGGATGTCGATTTGGCAGTCATTAACGGTAACTTTGCCATCCAGTCAGGACTGAACGTATCCAAGGATGCGATCGCCGTAGAGGATAAGGATTCCCTGGCAGCAGATACCTACGGGAATGTCATAGCCGTAAAGAAGGGGAATGAGGGGAAAGAAGAAATCAAGGCCCTGGTGGATGCTTTAAAGAGTGAAGAAATCAAGAAGTTCATCAATGAAACCTTCGAAGGAGCCGTAGTACCGAAATTCTGATACTACAGAAACCGGGTGTTCTGAATAGGGCTGTTTTACAATGACCTAAAGATACTAGAGGCACCAGATGTTTCCCATAATGCACTGTTTGCTGAACAGATTGAGAATTATGCTGTGCCCAGATGCGGACGTAGGCGTCCTAAGCTGGCACAATAATTGAAATCTGTCCAGGAACCAGTGTGTGAGGGGAATATCTGGTGCCTTTAGTATCTATATGACCATTAAGAAACAGCCCAAAGGAATACCCGGTTTTTGGAAATCTAATCAGCAATATTACCAAATGGGAATCGTTTACTAGCGACAGAATATTACATAATGTTGCAGGGCGGGGGATTTCATGCTACTATGAGAGAGGAGTATTCGCATTGATTCAGGATGGGGGTAAGGGATGAAGAGCATCATAAAGCTGAAGCGCATTTATCTGTTAGGGCTGATCCCGCTGTCTTTCCTGCTTATCCTATTGGCAAGGAGCAGCAGCTTTTTTGCTGAGCAGATTTTTGCCCTGCATATCTATAAGTGGATCTCACAGCTGATCTCCGGTATCATGGGTATCCTTCCTGTTTCCTTGGCCGAGCTTCTGATTTATACCCTCCTGGTTTTTCTGATCCTGATCTTTGTCAGGTATCTGCTTCATATCATTCGATCCAAAGAGAACCGGATGCAGGTGGTACTGAAGGGACTGCTAAATTTCCTCTGTGGCCTAAGCCTTGTCTTATTTCTCTTTGTGATCCTTTCAGGCATCAATTACTATCGGTATTCCTTCACCCATTATTCAGGACTGACCATCCGGGAATCCACCATAGATGAGTTATATGCCTTGACTGAGAGCCTGGCCCATCAGGCGAATGAGCTTCGTGAGAAGACGACGGGCAGAGACGAGGAAGGGGTATTCGCCCTTACTGCAAGTAAGTATAGAGTGGCAAAGCTGGCTGATCAGGCCATGGATGAATTGTCAAAGAGCTATACCGTGCTGAAGGGCTTATACAGTGCGCCGAAGCCGGTTCTGTCATCAAAGCTTATGTCCTATACTGAAATTACCGGCATTTTCTTCCCCTTTACCATGGAGGCCAATGTGAACACGGATATACCTGACTATTCCATACCGGCTACCATGCTTCATGAGCTGGCTCATTTACGGGGATTCATGAGGGAGGATGAGGCCAACTTTATCGCCTATCTGGCAGGGATGGAATCGGACAGTGCCGAGATCAGCTACAGCAGCACGATGCTGGCCCTCGTCATCTCGGGCAATGCCCTCTACGGGCAGGACCCGGATCGGTATTTCAAGATAAGGAACCTCTACTCGGAGGGAGTCCTAAAGGATATCCGGGCAAATTCACAGTACTGGGCAAAATATGAGGATACCGTAATCAGTACCGTATCCAACAAGATCAATGATACCTATCTGAAAGCAAATAACCAGACCGACGGTGTGAAAAGCTATGGTCGTATGGTAGACCTTCTGCTGGCGAATTATCGCAAGGAACAGGGAATAGAATAGGCGAAGCAATACGCTTCCTTGATAAGAGTAGAATAGAAAAGAGGCATCCAAAGCTTCCCCCACAGGAACAGTAGCTATAGCTTGGCTGCAGTCCGTGGAGACTTGGATGCCTTTTATCATTATTATGATATTTCTATAAACTAAGCGTTTATAACCTCTTCCATCTGACTGACCAAGGACTCTGACACCTGCTCCAGCATCTCTGTCTGGGAGGCGATTTCCTCAGCACCGGCAGCAATCTGTTGGGTTCTGGTATTCAGCTCCTCCAGATTCGTGACAAACAGCGTGGCTTGTTCCTTCAGCTCCCTGATCGCAGGGAGGATCTTCTCGCTGTTTTCCTTACCGATGGCCACAGCAGCCTTCGTGTTATTGGAAAGCAGGCGGACCTGGTTTGCGATCACGGCGAAGGCACGACCGGCATCTCCGGCACGGGCAGCCTCAATCTCGGCATTTAAGGCCAGAAGATTGGTCTGGAAGGAAATATCCACGATCTCCCTGTTGGATTTCTCATAGGCTTTAATAAAAACATTGAAGGCGTCCAGAGACTGCTCCAGAAGCTTGCTGTATTGGCTAAGTTCAGAGAGGGCCATAGCCATCTCCGTAGTTTCATGGGAGGTTGCGGTATTCCCTTGTGAGAGGTCTGCAATGGTTTTCCCAAGCACCTCGAAATTATTGAGGAATTCCCGGTAAAGCTGTTCCTTCCTTTCTCTGTTTCTTAGCTGCTCCACCAGCTCTTCCATTTCCTTCTTCTCCTGAACCAGCTCGTCCTTCACATAGTGGATACAGTTGTCCTTACGGTTATAACCATAAGAGATTGCTTTGGCCATCTCCTGACATTTCCCGTATCCGCAGGCACTGCAGTTAATACGGCGGTCCTCTGTCGTGAGCTTGTTCATATCCTGAAAGATCTCATCCAGATCTGTATCGGAAAGCTCCTTCTCCAAGACTACAGCGTCCGTCTGATATCTGCGGATAAAGTCCTTGGGCCTTAAGCTCATGAATTTCATATTCAATCTTCGAAGCCGCTCCTCAGGGGCTACGGTGACATCGTAGGGGTCCAGCTTATCGGTAGAGGTTCTGGCTCTCTGCTCCTGCAGAGCAAACAAAAGATCATCATTATGGGTCAGCTTGCTTGCGGTAGCGGTACCGAAATTACAGCCCTGTGAGCAATTCAGGGCGTCCACCAGCAGAGGAAGGCGCTGATGATTTCTGATTCTGTTTAGGTATAGCTTCAGATAATCATATACATGGCACTCCCCCTCGATCTGTCTGACCAGGTTCTCCTTCCCCAGAAAATGCTCCACATTTTCCTTCAGACCTCCGGGCATGGGATAGATGGAACCCAAGCCGTAATCGATCTCATCACTTGCATGGTAAGAGCTTAAGTCAAGGGTAGATAACCGATCCATCAGGTGCTTAAAGGTTACATTGTAGGTAATATAAGAGCCTGTATTCTTGTCCTTGATTTCATCGCCCTTGGCGATACAGGGGCTTAGAAAAGCCAAACGGTTCGTGTCCTTCAGATAGTCCCTGATATAGATTGCCGTACAGAGTAGGGGACTGTGAATGGGCATTAAATTAGGTAACAGCTCAGGAAGATAGTGCTCCACATAATTAACAACAGCCGGGCAGGGTTGGGAGACCCCACCGGTAAAGTCATGGTCTTTGATATAATTGATGTATGCCCAGGTGGTGATGTCCGCACCGAAGCTGGCGCTATAGATATGCTCCACACCCATGTGCTTCAAGTATCCCAGAACATGCTCATAAGCATCAGGATAATTGATCAAAAAGGAAGGAGCAAGGATAATTGATATAGGAACCTTATGCTCAAGATCAAATATAAATTCATTGGTGTCATCACGAAATTGTCTGGCGTTATGACCACAGCTCTCCAGGCAATGTCCGCAATGGATACATTTTGTGCCGTCAACCAGGATTTTATTTCTGCCGTTCTCGGTAACCGCAATATTCGCCCCGATGACCGGACAACCGGAGATACATTTGTTACATCCGATACAATCCTCTGTTGTGAAGATTAGGCTCTCATTTAAAGTCAACTGTGTGTCCTCCTTTTATCATTTTTAACCAATTATACATATATATGTAATAAAGTCAATAAAAATGCAGAATATAGGAATAATAAACTGAATAATACAAAAAAGTGTCAAATGTTATCGAAAGACTTGCGGGATATGGCAGGGGAGAAAAATAGAGGTTGATTTTTTAAGAAGATATGTTATACTTATTAAGTAAATGTTAACAAATTGTTATAGATTGTAAAATAATTGTTGATAAATTGATAAGGAATATTTGGGTGAAAGCATGAAGAAGAGAAAGCAGATTGTGTTATTATTACTTGCGGCAGTGCTGATTGTAGCCAACGTCAGCGGAGTTGCATTTGCTTCCGAAGCAGTGCAGGCGCAGCAGGATAATCTTACATATGATACTGACAATAAGAGCACCAATCAGACCGCCCTTCAGTCATTAGCTGAGGATACAGTAGCTAGCGAGACTGAGGATGGGGAAACAGCCGATACCGACGCTTTACCTGCAGAGGAAGATCCACTGTTAGTGGATGGTTACGAGGTCTATATTGACGAGCAGGGACAGGTATTCTATGTTGAAAAGGAGCCTGAGGAGCCGGTTATTACAGAAGTTATTGAGGATGAACCTGATGAAGAGCCTGTAGCAGCACCTGTGGCAGAGCCTGAACCCGAACCTGTGACGGAACCTACGCCTAAGCAGGAGCCGGTAAAAGTCGCTGAGACTACGAAGAAGGTGGAGAAGGCTGCTAAGCCCTCCTATTCCGAGAAGGATCTTAGACTTCTTTCCTGCCTGATCTATGCGGAAGCCGGTAACCAGTCCTATAAGGGAATGCTTGCAGTGGCAAATGTCGTATTAAACAGAGTGAAGAGCCCGGTATATTCTCATTGTAATACTATTAAGGAAGTCATATACGATAAGAAATGGTCCGTACAATTTGCTGTTACGGTCAAGAGTAAAAAGACCGGATTAAGCATGCTGGATAAGGCCTTGGCGGCTTACGACAGCGGGAAGTTCACAGGAGGTAATCCGGAAGCCGAGAAACAAGCCATGAATAAGGCGATCAAGGCAGCAAAGGCAGCCCTTGGCGGAGAGAATAATATCGGAAGCTATCTCTGCTTCAATGCGGTGAATAAAAGCCCCAAACGGATCAAGAAGCAATATCCCGACTATAAGATTATCGGGGATCATATCTTCTACAGAACGAAATAATAAGCACAGAGCATCATAAACCCGTCAGGAACCTATAGGAATTCAGGTCCCGGACGGGTTTTTCTAAATAGTACTTTAATCTTAAAAAAGATTGTGGTATTATATAACATATGTAGACCGGATATGGGAAATAATTACTAAATATTAGTGATTGAATTGACATCACAAGGAATGAACCAGGAGGAAACATGGATAATAAGGATACGTTCGAAAATAAAGAGAATTTACAGGAGGATACGGCACCGGTATCCAAGAACTTTATCGAGCTGATCATCGATAAGGATCTGGAGGAAGGTAAGGTCAAGAAGATTATAACGAGATTTCCACCGGAGCCCAACGGATATCTTCACATCGGCCATGCCAAATCCATTCTTTTAAATTACGGGCTGGCGAAGAAATACGGTGGTAAGTTCAATCTCCGTTTTGATGATACCAATCCTACGAAGGAGAAGACGGAGTTTGTGGATTCCATCATAGAGGATGTGAAATGGGTGGGTGCTGATTTTGAGGACCGCCTCTTCTACGCATCGGATTATTTTGAACAAATGTATGAAGCGGCTGTGAAGCTGATTAAGAAGGGTAAGGCTTTTGTCTGTGAATTGACTGCAGATCAGATCAGGGAATACAGAGGGACCCTGACAGAAGCCGGTAAGAACAGCCCCTACAGGGACCGCAGCATCGAAGAGAACCTCCGTCTGTTCGAGGAGATGAGAGCAGGCAAATATGAGGACGGGTCCATGGTCCTCCGAGCCAAGATCGATATGGCTTCTCCCAATATGAATATGAGAGATCCGGTCATCTACCGCGTTGCCAAGATTTCTCACCACAATACAGGGGATAAGTGGTGCATCTACCCCATGTATGATTTTGCTCATCCGATTGAGGATGCAATCGAGGGAGTGACGCATTCTATCTGCACCCTGGAATTTGAAGACCACCGTCCCTTATACGACTGGGTGGTAAATGAGCTGGAATATGAGTGCCCTCCCAAGCAGATAGAATTTGCCAAGATGTATCTGACCAATGTGATCACCGGCAAGCGTTATATCAAGAAGCTCGTGGAGGAAGGCATCGTGGATGGCTGGGATGATCCCAGGCTGGTATCCATCAATGCCTTAAGAAGAAGGGGCTTCACGCCGGAATCACTTCAGATGTTTATGGAACTGGTCGGTGTATCCAAGAGTCAAAGCTCCGTGGATTATGCCATGCTGGAGTACTGCATCAGAGAGGATCTGAAGCTTAAGGCTCCCAGAGTCATGGCAGTACTGGATCCCATTAAGCTGATTATAGATAATTATCCGGAAGGACAGATTGAGTATCTGGAAGCACCCAATAACCAGGAGAATGAAGCCATGGGTGTCAGACAGGTACCCTTTGGCAAGGTCTTATATATTGATAGAGAAGATTTCATGATCGAACCTCCGAAGAAGTATTTCCGGCTCTTCCCCGGCAACGAAGTGAGACTGATGAATGCATATTTTGTCACCTGTGTAAGCTATCAGACGGATGATAACGGGAAGGTGACAGAGATACATTGTACCTACGACCCGGAGACCAAGAGCGGATCAGGTTTTAATGCCAGAAAGGTTAAGGGTACCATCCACTGGGTTGCTGCTGAGACAGCAATCAAAGCAGAGGTTCGCCTTTATGAGAACATCGTGGACGAGGAAAAGGGTGTATATAATGAGGATGGCAGTCTGAACCTCAATCCCAACTCCATAACGATATTGAAGAATTGCTATCTGGAGCCCAGTACGGCAGGAGCCTTACCGCCTGCCAGATATCAGTTCTTAAGACAGGGCTACTTCTGTTTGGACAGTAAGGATTCTACTGCGGAGAACCCGGTATATAACCGCATTGTATCGCTGAAAAGCTCTTATAAACCCGAATAGTTACATGGAAAGAAGAGAAAAGCACGTTTAAGAAAATTCAGAAATGGGGGATAGATTATGGCGAATTTATTTTCCGGATTGGAACAATTCGGGCTTAGCAACCTGTCTGAGATTAATGTATATGATGAGAAAGAGAAGGAAGAGAGCAAGGAACCTGCTGCGGAAGCAAAAGCTTCTTTTTCCGAGGAAGATATTATATTTGACAAAACCCACATCTGCCCTGTTTGTGACAAGGAATTCAAAGCAAAGATGGTTAAGTCAGGTAAGGTCAAGCTCCTTTCCTTAGACACAGACCTTCGACCCAGGTATCAGTTGGCGGATCCTCTGAAATATGATGCGATTCTCTGTCCCTTCTGCGGATATACAGCATTGAGCCGCTTTTTCAAATATGTGACCAATACTCAGGCTTCCTTAATTAAGAAGAATATTTCTGCCTCCTTCCACGGTGTGAAGGAAACAGGGAATATCCTTACCTATGATGATGCAATTACCCGACATAAGCTGGCGCTGGTGAATGCGATTGTGAAGAAGTCGAAAACCTCGGAGCGGGCCTATACCTGTCTGAAGACCGCGTGGCTGATTCGAGGTAAGGCAGAGAACCTGCCCAAGGACACAGCGGATTATGCGGTTGTCATGGAGAACCTGGTGAAGGAAGAGCTGGAGTTCCTCTCCAAAGCTTACGAGGGCTTTATAGAGGCCTTTAGTAAGGAGACCTTCCCCATGTGCGGAATGGATGAAAATACAATTACTCTTCTGGCTGCTGATCTGGCTAGAAAGCTCAAGAGATACGACGAGGCAAGCCGCTGGATCTCCAAGGTGCTGATCGCAAGGGATTCCAATGAGCGGATAAAATCCAAGGCCAGAGAAATCAAAGAAATGATCAAAGAGGAAAAATAATTGAAAGAAAAACTGCACACCATCCCGGTGAATGAAGCCTTTGATACTGATTGTGAATGCCCTCTCTGTGCGATGTATAAAGCCCTGGAGGAGAAGGCCATAGATTTTACGATGGGACCCAGCTATATGGATGATGATATCCGGGGAGAGACCTCCCGCCTGGGCTTCTGTGGCAAGCATCTGGAGCTCCTGTATAAGAACCAGAACCGTTTGGGACTGGCCCTGATCCTGAAGAGCCATATGGATCTGCTGATCAGGGAAGCGGAAAAGCATACAGGCCTGAATGCGAAGCTTCCCCTTTCTTCTTTGTTTCGGAAGAAGGGAGACCAGGCCGCATCGGATGCTTCTTCGGAAAAGCGAAAGAGTACCTGCTACATCTGTGACAAAATTGAGGGGACCTTTGAACGGTATATTGCTACGATATTCTATCTGTATCATACAGAGACGGAATTCCGGAGTAAATTCTCTGCCTGTAAGGGTTTTTGCAGAAGCCACTATAGCCTGCTTCAAAGTAAGGCTCCGAAAGCCTTAAGCGGGGATGAGCTGTATGGCTTCCTGAAGGAGCTGGATCGCTTGTATCTGGAGAACATGAAACGGGTCAGAGATGATTTGGAATGGTTTATCAATAAGTTTGATTACCGTTATGCGGAGGAGCCCTGGAAGAATGCCAGGGATGCGATGCCCCGCGCTATGCTCAAAACAAACAGTATTATATAAATTATGGTATATCGTTCCACGATGGGAATATACTAATATAGTATGTTTAGAAATGAGTGAAGAGGGCTGTTTCAAAACGGCCCTCTTTTAAGAAAAAATGAGAAAAACATAGCTTACGAGAGCTTTTAAGAGCAAACACAAGAAATGCGCCAGAATTGAATGAGAAGTGAAGTTGCATATTAAAGGCAAATTTACTAATATATAAACATCGGTTAGCACTCAATCAATAAGAGTGCTAATAATTCTCTAAAAAGCTGAAAATGAAGAAAATATTGAAGGAGGAAATCATATGAAACTTGTACCATTAGGAGATAAGGTAGTATTAAAGCAGTTAGTAGCCGAAGAGACCACAAAATCCGGCATCGTACTTCCCGGTCAGGCCAAGGAGAAGCCCCAGCAGGCTGAGGTTATCGCAGTAGGTCCCGGTGGAGTAATCGACGGGAAGGAAGTTGTGATGCAGGTCAAGGTTGGAGACAAAGTGATCTATTCTAAGTATGCAGGCACGGAAGTGAAGCTGGAGGATGAGGAATTCATTATCGTAAAGCAGAACGACATCGTTGCAGTTGTAGAAGACTAAGTTAAGGAGGAAAGATAGATATGGCAAAGCAGATCAAATACGGTGCAGATGCACGTGCGGCTTTAGAAGCAGGTGTTAACAAATTAGCGAATACAGTACGGGTTACCTTAGGCCCTAAGGGTAGAAATGTAGTTCTTGATAAATCCTTTGGAACACCTTTAATCACCAATGATGGTGTTACCATCGCCAAGGAGATCGAGCTGGAGGATGCCTTCGAGAATATGGGCGCTCAGCTGGTGAAGGAAGTAGCAACAAAGACAAATGATGTAGCCGGTGACGGTACTACCACAGCAACCGTTCTTGCACAGGCTATGATTTCCGAAGGTATGAAGAACCTGGCAGCAGGTGCGAACCCTATTATTTTAAGAAAGGGTATGAAGAAGGCAACCGATGCTGCAGTAGATGCAATCGTAAAGATGAGCTCCACCTTAAAGGGTAAGGACCAGATCGCAAGAGTAGCTGCGATCTCCGCCGGAGATGATACCGTAGGACAGCTGGTTGCAGATGCTATGGATAAGGTATCCAACGATGGTGTTATCACAATCGAGGAATCCAAGACCATGAAGACTGAGCTTGAGCTGGTTGAAGGTATGCAGTTCGACCGCGGCTATATCTCCGCATATATGTGCACAGATATGGATAAGATGGAAGCTGTGCTTGACAATCCTTACATCCTGATTACTGACAAGAAGATCTCCAATATCCAGGAGATTTTACCGGTACTGGAGCAGATCGTACAGTCCGGCGCAAGACTCTTAATCATTGCTGAGGATGTAGAGGGTGAAGCACTTACCACCTTAGTACTGAATAAATTGAGAGGAACCTTTACCGTGGTTGCAGTTAAGGCTCCCGGCTATGGCGACAGAAGAAAGGCCATGCTGCAGGATATCGCGATCCTGACCGGTGGAACCGTTATTACCGATGAGCTGGGTCTGGACCTGAAGGAGACCACGATGGCACAGCTGGGTCGTGCTAAGTCCGTTAAGGTTCAGAAGGAGAATACCATCATCGTTGACGGTGAGGGCAGCAAGGAAGAGATTAAGGCAAGAATCAATCAGATCAAGGCTCAGATCGAAGAGACCACCTCTGAATTTGATAAAGAGAAGCTGCAGGAGAGACTGGCGAAGCTGGCAGGCGGCGTAGCAGTGATCAGAGTAGGTGCAGCTACCGAGACAGAAATGAAGGAGAACAAGCTCCGTATGGAAGATGCTCTCGCAGCCACCAAGGCAGCAGTAGAAGAGGGTATCGTAGCAGGCGGTGGCTCCGTATTCATCCATGCTTCCAAGGAAGTTGCTATGTTGGCAGCTGGCCTGGAGGGAGACGAGAAGACCGGTGCCAACATCATCCTGAAGACCCTTGAGTCCCCCTTATACTGCATCGTATCCAATGCAGGTCTGGAAGGCTCTGTAGTTATCAGCAAGGTGAAGGAAAGCAATCCCGGTATCGGCTTCGATGCTCTGACCGAGCAGTATGTAGATATGGTTGAAGCAGGCATCTTAGATCCTACCAAGGTAGCAAGAAGCGCTCTGCAAAATGCAACCAGCGTAGCTTCCACCCTTCTGACCACTGAGTCCGTAGTGGCCAACATCAAGGAGAAGGAGCCTGCAATGCCCGCAGGAGGACCGGGAATGGGCATGATGTAAACCCCATCCCCTGGGATGTGATTTGGTAAGAATTGAATGAGGCTGTCGATTGACGGTTGTGTATAGGGCTGTTTCTTATAGCTGAGTTGATACAAGAGGCACCTTTCATACTCCCCTCACACACTCGTTAGAAGACACAACATCATATTTGTGTACTGCTATCGGACTAAAGTCCGCTTTCAGTCCTACAAATATGATGCCATGTCTTCTAAAGAGTGCATTATGGGGAGTATAAAGGACCTCTTGTATCTTTTTAGGTTATTTAGAAACAGCCCTGTTTATAGTCTTCGAGCGACAGCCTGATTTACGCTTACTCAACGGATAGGTCAGGGGAAGGGTTTACTGGAGGGGTATAATAGTATAATTGTTGTAGGAGGAGTATAAACAGTCCTGCGACAGCCTGATTTACGCTTACTCATCGGATAGGTCAGGGGAAGGGTTTACTGGAGGGGTATAATAGTATGATTGTTGTAGGAGGAGTATAAATAGTCCTGCGACAGCCTGATTTACGCTTACTCAATGGATAGGCCAGGGGAAGGGTTTATTCTTATCTATAAAGATGTGTTTGAAATATTTGGACTTTTACAGTATCATTAGAAGGGTAGATCAGATGGCTGTTAGAGTATGTGGCGATTATGTACTCTAGGGCTTGTATGGATAGAATTTATCTTTTAGGTATTGATGGGAGGAGTTTTGGTATGCGATTAACGAATGAAGAGTTGAAGAAGTATTATTTTGGTGCGTATAGCTTTGAGGAGACTGAGGATGGATATTTACAGGCCTTTCAGTATAGTGTGCCTCAGATGGAGTATTTTAAGGAAGCCTCTGATTTCTGGTATGACAGATGCATGGCTTCCACAGCGAAGACCTTGGAATTTTGCACGACTGCAACGGAGATTTCCTTTGACTATAAGATTGTTTGGATCGGGTCCCCGGATACTTTTGAACTGGAAGTAGATGGACTGATTACCCGGATTGACTATGTGAAGGATTTGGAGAAGGAAGGCAGATTAGCGTATGCATTACCGGAGGGGAGCAAGAAGGTTACAATCTATCTTCCTGCAGATGCCACGGTATGGGTAAGGAAGCTTGAGATCAATGCTGAAGCTGAAAGACCAAAGAAAAGCGGTAAGGTTTTGTGGATAGGGGATTCCATTACGCAGGGCTTTGGGCCATTGAGATCTGCTCATACATATGTCAGTGTTGCAAACCGTTTACTGAACTACGAGATCATTAACCAGGGAATCGGTGGTTATGTATATGATAAGAAATCTCTGATGAAGATGGAAGGCTATATGCCGGATAAGATTATTGTTTCCCTCGGCACGAATCAATACGGAACGGAGAGTATGGTTGATATTGAAGAATACTATGAGCGCTTGATGGAGGTATATGGTAAAGATATTCCCATCCTTACGATTATACCCATCTGGAGGGGGGATTCGACGGACGGACTTCCGACTCTGGTGAAATTCTGTAACAGGCTAACGGAAATCTGTAAGAAGTATTCCAACATCAAGATCGTAGATGGTTTTAAATTAGTACCTCACTTGCCGGAATATTTTCTGGATAACCTTCACCCTAACGAACTTGGTTCTGAAGTATATGGAAGAAATCTTGTGCTGGAAATCCAGAGGCTGGGATTTTAACCTGACCTGTGGTATGTAGCTTTGGATGAATGAATGGTGTGAATGCTGTCCCGGTGATGATCGCCTATAGCTGTCATCTCGATGATAAATCATGCAACAGAATCAAAGAAGCTTCTGACTCCAAGGAATGTGGGGCCGGAAGCTTCTTTTTATTTATGCAGAGAAACCGCGATATACAGCGTTCTCCTTATTGCCCGATTGAAAAGGGGAAAGGATCTTATACATAAAGCCTTGCCAGATACGACCGCACTCTATGCTGACAGACCTGATCTATCTCACTGAAAATGAAAGGATATACGATATCAGGTGGCTTCTAAGATCTCCAAAATCTTCTTTTTGTAGGTCATGAATTCTTCGCTGACGATGAAGTCCTTGCTCCGGGGGCGGGATTGGCGGATGTGGAGCTCTGCCGTGATCCGTCCCGGTTTGCCGGTCATAATATAGATGCGGTCGGACAGGTGGATCGCTTCATCGATGTCATGGGTGATGAAGAGGGTGGAGAGCTTGATCCTATCCATGACCTCCAGATACCATTCATGCAGGGTTCCCTTGGTGATGGTATCTAAGGCACTGAAGGGCTCGTCCAGTAAGGCAACCTGATCGGAGAAGAGATAGGTACGCAGCAGGGCGGCTCTCTGTCTCATACCGCCGGATAGCTGGTGGGGGTATTTCCGCTCGGTTCCTTCCAGGCCGAATTCCTTAAAATGCTTGGCGGCTTCTGCCCTGGCATCGGTCTTTTTCCTTCCGCGGATGACCAGGGGGAGGGATACGTTATCTACGATTGTC
This sequence comes from Bacillota bacterium, assembly GCA_023441965.1. Taxonomy (GTDB): domain Bacteria; phylum Bacillota; class Clostridia; order Lachnospirales; family Lachnospiraceae; genus Mobilitalea. Next base: position 242,552 of record JAEZNB010000012.1, on the reverse strand, counting down.
TTAAAGGGCAGTAACAGGTCCTTCTGCAGCATATAGCTGACCTTACCGGCCTCCCCTGTGATCTCCTGTCCATCCATCATTACAGTACCCTGATTGGGAATGAGGAGCCCCGATATGACATTGAAGAGGGTGCTTTTACCCACGCCGCTGACTCCGAGCAGGCAGACCAGTTCTCCCTGTCCGAGCCTGATTGTGATATCATCGATGATCTTTTCCTCTCCGAAGCTTACGGTGATATGGTTGGCAGTTAATTTCTCCATGGTTCCTCCCGGTTCCGATACCAAACGATGGACTGAAAGCAGACCTGTGTCTGGATGTAGGAATGTATGTGTAAGGTGTAGTGTTTATTTGCTTAAGAATTCATTCGAGAAGCCGGTTCCGTCAGGGATCTCCTGCTCGATCAGCTTATTCTCATTGAGCCAGCGATAAAAGGCATCCCATCTGACAGGATCGATATAACCCCACTGTTCAACCTCAGCCTTATACTGCTTTGCCAGCCAGATTTGACTTTCCTTCACCAGAGTCTCATCCAGCTCGGGAACTGCGGCCAGTAGAATATCGGCTGCGTCCTCCGGATGACTGATCGCATATTCATAGCCCAGACGTACGGCATTCAGGAAAGCCTTCGTCAGGTCAGGCTGCTTGGCAAGAAAATCATTGTTTGCTATGATTACCGGACTATAATAATCCAGCTCAGTTCCGTAATCGGCAAAGTTCAGATAGTTTGTCGTCAGACCCGCAATTTCTGATGCGATACCATCCCAGGCGTAAAATACCCATACGGAATCGATATCGGTCTGAAGGGCGGTTACTACATCGGTTACGGTATTGGGTATCAGCTTGATCTCTTCAAATACACCACCGTCATCCTCCACGATCTTTTTGATCATGGCCAGCTCAATCGGGGAATCCCAGGTCGCATAATTATGTCCGCCCATCTTGGCGGGTGTAGCAATGTCCTTGTCCTTTAGGGACAGTATCCCGGAGGTATTGTGCTGGATGATGGCTGCCACTGCGGTAATCGGCATCGGGCTGTCTGAGGCGAAGGCCGGGGCAATCGTGTCCTGGAAGCTGATACCGAATTCGGCACCTCCCGCACCAATCAGGGAAGTGGTGCTGCCTTCGGGTGGTTGCATGATCTCCACCTCAAGTCCGGCTTCCGAGAAGTACCCTTTCGCCTGGGCTACATAGAGACCGGTATGGTTTGTATTGGGCGTCCAGTCCAGTACAATACGGATTTTCTCTTTTTTTGCTCCGTCTTGCTCCGATGTGGATGCGGATTTGTCATTTGCTTTATCTGCCTTGTCAGTCCCGTTCTTTCCGGAACAGGCACTAAGTACTGACAGGCTCATAATGATTAGGAGTAAATATGGGATGAACTTTTTTCTCATTGTTTTACCTCTTTGTTGTTTTATAGGTTTTCCACTTTACTGCCATCTTCTTCTCACTGCCTTCTCTTCTTTCCCAGGGCATGACTGCCTTCTGGAGGACAGAAACCCCAAGCATCAGCAGCAGGCTGATAATGGAGATGAAGAAGATTACGGCAAACATCTTATCATAGGAATAAGACTTTCTTACTCTGGTCATGTAGACACCCAGACCGCTAAAGCCTCCTAACCACTCAGCTACCACGGCTCCGATGATGGAATAGGACACGGAGATCCTAAGTCCTGCAAAGAAATGGCTTAAGGAGCTGGGCAGCTTGATGTGCAGGAATCTCTGCATCGTACTGGCACCCATGGCCTTCATCAGAAGGAGGGCATCATGGTCCGCTGACTTGAAGCCGTCCAGTAAGCCGATGGTAATGGGGAAAAAGGAGGTGATGATAATCAGTGTTATCTTGGGAAGTATCCCATAACCCTGCCAAAGCACCAGTAAAGGGGCAATCGCTACGGTAGGGATCGTCTGAGTAATTACCAGTACCGGATAGATTGCCCGGAAAGCAATTTCAAATCGGTCCATGAAGACTGCTACCAGAAAGCCCAGCAGAACACCCAGGGAAAGGCCGAAAAATGCCTCGGTCAGGGTTGTCCCGGTATGCTTCATCAGCAGAGGAAAATCCTTAATAAAGGCCTTAACCACATCGAGGGGAGAGGGCAGCATGAATTTGGGTACGGCTCCTGTGGCCGATACGGTCTGCCATACGATCAGAATCGAGGCGATGGCAAGGACCGGAGCGATCTTATTGGTGATGCTTTGTAACTTTTTGATCAATCGTCAGAACACCACCTTCCGGTGCAAAGTTGATCTTTACATAGGCTGCTACCTTGGGACAGCCTGCCTTGATTGCGATGTACTGACAGTTCTTCACGATTTCCATCAGCTCCTCATAGTTTCCCTCAATGGCTGTCTCACAGGGGCCCACATAATAATGTAAGCCGGTGCTTTTGATATAATCAATTACCTCATCAACAATTCTGACAACCTCCTCGTCAGTGCTGACCGAAGGCAGTACCTGAATGGCTACGCTGGCGTTCATATGTTTCCTCCTTTTCTATCACATGTTATTATCATCATTCCTCTGTGTTTCATTGTACCTGTATGACTACTGTTAACAAACAGGATGCATGATCCACTTGTTACGACTGAAAGATCTCATTGTACTGATGAGGGCGCTGGCCATAAGCCTGTCCCTGACTCTTAATTAGCACAATAAAAGCTGCTCCTTGAACCGGAGTGATCAAATAAAAAACCTCTCCTTGAACCGGAGTGATCACAAATAAAAAACCTCTCCCTGAACCGGAGAGGTATGTATCCTGCTAGTCTTACAGCAACAGTATCTACATCCCTACGCCGGCATTATCCGGATCAGGTATGAAGCCAGTTCTTACGGCCTCAGGGTTTAAAACCTCCCGCGGTTTCCTCTCAGCCTGATTCATCAGGCACCCCTTGTTCCATGCAAGCATAGCATAAGGGACATAAGCTGTCAAGCTAATTTTTGGCAACCCCTGGCACGGTAAAGTGTGCCCGTTTCCCTTGAAAATCCTTCTTCCCTGTACGCTGCCATATATTCAGTAAGACCCGGACAGAAAGGATTTTATTCGGCTCTGGATATTTCCGAGGCATCAGAAGCATAGAATAATAGAGACGACTTGGGAGGGGATTCTATGGATAAGTATAGGAATAAAATCATACTGTTACTCTTTTGTATACTCAGCATTTATATCGTAGGGCAGATCAGATGGAGAGTGCTTCGTGAGAAGGAGGATGCCCTTCCTGTCTGGGAGAATCTGCGTAGTATAGAATTAATGGCGCTGATGGAGAACAGGATGGCATCGGACCATGTCCATGTTAATGGCAGTACAGGTGATTTCGGAGAAAGCAAGGATTATCAGGAGCTGTTTCCGGAGCTGTATACGGTATATCAGAAGCCGGAAGCTGAGAAGAGCAAGAAGGTTGCTTATCTTACCTTTGATGACGGTCCCAGCGCAAATACCTTTGAAATCTTGGATATTCTGCAGGAGAATAACATCAAGGCAACCTTCTTTATCGTGGGAAAGGCGATTACGGATGAGGGGGAGGACGCCCTGCGCCGTATGAAGAATGAAGGGCATGCGATCGGAATCCATACCTATTCCCATGCCTGTAATGAGATTTATTGCTCAGTGGAGCGGTTTTTAAAAGACTTTAATATTGTATATGAGCAGATTCATGAGATTACCGGAGAGCGGGTTAATATCTATCGGTTTCCCTGGGGAAGCAATAATGGCTATAGTAAAAATATCAAGGATGCTCTGATGGAGGAAATGGAGCGAAGGGGCTTTCTTTGCTACGACTGGAATGTGGATGCCAATGATTCTGTCGGAAGGCCGACCGAGTATTCTATCCGTAGAAATATCGAAAAGGATCTGAAGAACCAGAAGCATCCGATTATCCTCCTTCATGATTCCTCGGTCAATAACCTGACTGTAAGAACACTGCCCGGAATTATACAGATGATTAGGGAGAAGGGCTATGAATTTGATACCCTGGAGAACAGGGAGCCTTATCAGTTTCATTGGTAATACAACTAAAAGAGGGGGTCTGACACGGAGGAAGCATCAATCTTCCTCCGGGCAGGCTCCCCTTCTTACATCTGTGCATAGCAGCTTACCTTTCAAAACAGCAACTGCTTTATTCAGCGATACGGGTAACGGCCACATAAATTCCTGAAATCTTATACCAGGTAGAGAAGTCAACGATTCCATTTGCGGGCAGATCAAAAATCTCCTGAAAGGCCTTGACAGCATCAGCAGTGCTCTGGTTATATTGGCCTGTTACCGCCACCTTAGGTATCGCAGTGTAGGTTTCGGAGATACGGTTCAGCTGCTCCTGGATCATCCTTACATTATCACCGGAGGCACCGATATTCAGATTCTGACCGGGCCAGGAAGCGGGAACGCCGGAGACCTGTGGTGCGGTATTGATATAGATGGTGCTGCCATAAAAATGTCTTAGGATGCCGATGGCATCCATACCCTGGTCGCCCAGTGCCTTGGATCCCCACTGGGTCATCCAGTTGGGACATTGTACCCTTTGCCCGTCACAATATTGAGTCAGAATGGGCTGCTTCACATTAGGACGGGAGAGGTAGTTATTAAAGATCTGGTCCACGACCAAACCGATATTGGAGAAAATATTCCGTCCGGGTATCCACTTGTGATCAAAGGCTGTGGATGAGGTAACAGTGAAGTTGTAGCCCTGATTGCGATACCATTCCGTATAGACACGGTTTAAGGTAAAGGACAGGATCGCCAGTACATTGGCATATATGGTCTGTTCCGGCCAGGTAGCATAGATTTCACTGGAGGCCACATTCTTGATATAATCCCGGAATCTTTCATAATGGTTTTTCGCAGAGGTATCCGTAGGCGGGCCGTCATGAACGATAATATATTCAGGAATTACCACCTGGCTCAATACGATTTCTCCGGTTTCGGCCGTTGGCTTCACTTCAGCCTCTGCTATCTTGGGAGGATAATCACCGAACAAGGTATGTGGGGGAATTACAAAGATTTCACCCTGGGCTTGGGTAGCAGTCTGTTCCATCCTGGCGCTCTGAAGAGCGGTCACCTCCGGTAATACATCCATATTGGATATTATGACCGGAGTATAGCCCTCCTGCCTGGCCTGTATCGTATACTCCGCATAGGGTTGGACCGTGGCAGTGGGGTCCAGACTGTAATCAATGGCGGGAGTCGGAAGCTCTATCTCAGGTGTAAGTCCGGAGGCATCTGTGGTTAGCTGCTCCATGATATTCGTGGGCTCTGCCGCCGATGAGACGGTGACAGTAGCTCCCTCCACCGGAGCGAAGCCCGGCGTAATACAGCGGACTCTCAGCCTTCCGGTACTTTGTGTGGAGAGATTGGCAGGAAATACCCTATAGCTGTAGACCTCCTGCTTATTTCTATATATTGAATCCATATGCAATACCTCTATTCCTTCCTAATTAATAACTATGAATCGGTTTGGGCTGGGCTGATTATTCGGCCATCCTGGTAACAGCCACATAGATAAAGGAGATTCTATACCAGGTAGCCATATCCACAACACCGGTTTCGGGAAGATTGAAGATTCTTTGGAATGCCCGCACTGCATTGGCGGTCTGTGGTCCATAAGCACCGTCCACTGCGATTTTGGGAATAGCAGGATAATGATCAGCGATTGCATTCAATTGCGTTTGTATGGTGCGGACATTATCTCCGCTGGAACCGATGGTAAGGTTGGTTCCCGGCCAGGAGACAGGTACACCGGACACACCGGGTGCGGTATTGATATAGATGGTCGGGCCATAGAAATTTCTAAGAATCTGTATGGCCGTAAGACCCTGGTCTCCCAGATTCTTAGAGCCCCACTGAGTCATCCAGCCCGGGCATTGTACCCGATTGCCATCACAATACTGGGTAAGAATGGGCTGTCTGACATTTGGCCGGGATAAATAGTTGACGAAAACAGAGTCTACAGCCAGACCGATATTCGTGAAGATGTTCCGCCCCGGGACCCACTTATGGTCATAGGCGGTAGAGGAGGTAATGGTAAAATTATAGCCCTGGCTGCGGTACCATTCGGTATAGACCCGGTTTAAGGTAAAGGACAGGATCGCCAGTACATTGGCATAGATGGTCTGCTCCGGCCAGGTAGCATAGATTTCACTGGAGGCAACATTTTTGATGTAGTCCCGGAATCTGACATAATGATTCCTGGCGGCGGCATCCGATGGAGGACCGTCGTGAACGATCACAAATTCGGGAATTACGACACGGCTTAAGACGATCTCGCCGGTTTCGGCAGCAGGCTTGATTTCGGCCTCCGGAATCTTCGGGGGATAATCTCCATACAGAGTATGGGGCGGTATGGCAAAGCTCTCTCCAGCGGTAGGCTCCGGCTGAGATATCATGGTCGCCTCCTGTTCAGCCAGGACCTCCGGCAGGATCTGTATATTCGATACGGTAATGTTTTCATATCCGGGAGCGGTAATTTCCAAGGTATATTCAGAATAGGGCTGCGGCTGATTGGGCTCCAGACTTAATTCCACGGGAGGTGCGGGAAGCTCGATAACCCCGGTAAGTCCATTGGCATCTGTGACCAGCTGGTCAAGAATTTGCTCCGGATTATTGGGGGATACTATGTTAACTGTGGCATTATCAACCGGTAGGATGCCGGGAGTAGAGCAGCGTACTCTAAGCCGGCCGAAGGACTGTGTATTCATCTGTGCCGGGTAGAGCCGGATCGGTTTCTGTGAGGCATTCGTCCTACGACGAGGGGAGAAATTCATATCTAGACCTCAATATCACATTTTATTACTAGCTTATGACTCCTTTATGAAAATGTGAATGAAGATATTTTAAGAAACTACTTGATATTTTAAGTAAGATGTGATAGGATAATAAAAATTAGGCAGATGTGTATAAATATGCACGCAGATTAATAATTACTAACAAAATACAATAATTGGAACCGGTAGATATGCAATGGAGTATATCCCCCGTTAGGGGCTTATACTCTTTTCTTATGTAAAAAAGAGAGTGAGCAAACACCCTTTCCTCCCAGAACCGGAAAAGCGGAGCTTTTCCGGTTGCTGATGTAAAGCTGTACGGGGGAAAGAAGACACTCTCGGCCGGAGCGGGTGAGCATCAGCAAGGATATAGGAGTGTAAAGAATTCTGAAGTATAAAAATCACATGGAAGGAATGGTGAAGCAATGAAAGCGTTCTTAATTCTGGAGGATGGCAATGTCTTTGCAGGCGAAAGCATCGGAGCACAGAAGGAAGTCATCAGTGAGATTGTATTCAATACCGGAATGACAGGCTATCTGGAGGTATTGACAGACCCCTCCTATGCCGGACAGAGTGTCGTGATGACCTATCCCCTGATCGGTAATTACGGAATCTGCTTTGAGGATATGGAGTCGGAGAAGCCCTGGCCGGATGCCTTCATTGTAAGGGAGCTGTCAAGGTTGCCGAGCAATTTCCGAAATCAGGAGGACATCAGCAGCTTTCTGGTAAGAAACAACATCCCGGGTCTTGCCGGAGTGGATACCAGGGCCTTGGTGAAGCTCCTAAGGAACAAGGGTACAATGAACGGAATGATTACCACAGATCAGAACTACAAGCTGGAGGAGGCGCTTTCAAGAATTCATGAATATACAGTGGCAGGTGTGGTTGCCGCAACCACCTGCAAGCAGAAATACATCGTTCCGGCAGAGGGAGAAAGAAAACGCAGGGTCGCCCTGATGGACTACGGCCTGAAGAAAAACATCGTCAGATCTCTTACGAAGAGAGGCTGTGAGGTGACAGTATATCCTGCCTTTACAAAGGCAGAGGAGGTGCTTGCCGGCAAGCCGGACGGGATCATGCTTTCCAATGGACCGGGCGATCCGAAGGAGTGTAAGGAAATCATCGATGAAGTGAAAAACCTCTTTGACAGTAATATACCGATCTTTGCGATTTGCCTCGGGCATCAGTTACTGGCTCTGGCAAACGGTGGAGATACCCGGAAAATGAAATATGGCCACCGGGGAGCAAACCATCCGGTGAGGGATCATAAGACCGGTAGGGTATATATTTCAACCCAGAATCATGGTTACATGGTAACAGAAGATGGTCTGGATCCTGCCATCGCAGAGATCAGCTTCAGCAATGTCAATGACAGTACGGTGGAGGGACTTCATTACCTCGGCAAAAATGTATTTTCTGTGCAGTTCCACCCGGAAGCCTGTGCAGGACCCATGGACAGCGAGTTTTTATTCGACCGCTTTCTTCATATGATGGAGGTGCAAGCATATGCCTAGAATAGAGAATATCAAGAAGGTTTTGGTCATCGGTTCAGGTCCGATTATCATAGGTCAGGCGGCAGAATTTGATTATGCGGGTACCCAGGCCTGCCGTTCCCTGAAGGAAGAGGGAATAACGGTAGTGCTTGTGAATTCCAATCCTGCAACGATCATGACGGATAAGGAGATTGCCGATTTCGTCTATATTGAACCTCTGACAGTGGATTTCGTGAAGAAAATCATCCTGAAGGAAAGACCGGACAGCGTGCTTCCCACCCTGGGAGGCCAGGCAGCCTTAAATATTGCCATGGAGCTGGAGGAATCAGGCTTTCTGAAAGAGAATGATGTGAGGCTGATCGGAACAACCTCCGATACCATCAAGAAAGCAGAGGATCGTCTGGAATTTAAGAGGACCATGGAGAAGATCGGAGAGCCCTGTGCAGCCAGCGAGGTGGTGACCAGCGTTAAGGCAGCCCTGCGCTTTGCCGATAGCATCGGATATCCCGTGGTGGTCCGTCCTGCCTATACCTTAGGCGGCAGCGGTGGAGGCATCGCAGCGAATCAGGAGGACCTGATCAACATCTGTACCAATGGGCTTAGGTTAAGCCGTGTGGGTCAGTGCTTGATCGAACGCTCCATCGCAGGCTGGAAGGAAATCGAATATGAGGTGATGAGGGACAGTATGGGGAACTGTATCACCGTTTGTAATATGGAAAATATCGATCCGGTGGGCATACATACCGGAGACAGTATCGTGGTAGCTCCCTCCCAAACCTTAGGGGATAAGGAGTACCAGATGCTTCGGAGTGCCTCCTTGAACATCATTACGGAGCTGGGGATTACCGGAGGCTGTAATGTGCAGTTTGCCCTTCATCCGGAAACCTTTGAATACTGTGTGATTGAGGTAAATCCCAGAGTGAGCCGTTCCTCGGCCCTGGCCTCCAAGGCGACCGGCTATCCGATTGCCAAGGTTGCTGCCAAGATTGCCCTGGGATATCAGCTGGATGAGATTAAGAATGCCGTAACCGGCAAGACCTATGCAAGCTTCGAACCGACACTGGATTATGTGGTCGTTAAGATACCCAAGTGGCCCTTTGATAAATTCATTACCGCCAAGAGATCACTGACAACCCAGATGAAGGCGACCGGAGAGGTCATGGCCATCAGTACAAGCTTTGAAGCTGCTCTGATGAAGGCGTTACGTTCCCTGGAGCAGAACATCTACAGCCTTCGCTATGGAGATTATACCGGTCTGACGGTGGAGGAGCTCTATACAGAGCTGAACAGGATAGATGACAGGCGCTTATTTGTGATCGCAGAGGCGATCCGCAGAGGAATCTCCTACGAGGAGATTCATGACAGAACCAAGATTGATCTCTGGTTCATCGATAAGCTGGCGATCCTGGTGGAGCAGGAGATGAAGCTGGCGGAGAGCCCGCTGACTCCGGAGCTGCTGGCGGAAGCAAAACGCCTCGGTTATCCCGACCGGGTCATCGCAGATCTGACAGGAAAGCCGGAAGCGGAGATCAAAGCCCTTCGTAAGCAGAATGGAATTGTTGCTGCCTATAAGATGGTAGATACCTGTGCCGCAGAATTTGATGCGGAAACCCCTTATTATTACTCCTGCTTCGGCAGCGTGAACGAGGTAGAAAAGACCGAAGGCAGACGCAAGATTATGGTTCTTGGTTCCGGACCGATCAGGATCGGCCAGGGAATTGAGTTCGATTACTGCTCGGTTCACAGTGTCTGGGCACTGTCTAAGAGCGGCTGTGAGACGATTATCGTGAATAACAATCCGGAAACCGTCAGTACGGATTTTGATATAGCGGATAAGCTCTATTTTGAGCCGTTAACCCCGGAGGATGTGGAGAATATCGTGGATCTGGAGAAGCCGGACGGTGCTGTGGTACAGTTTGGCGGCCAGACTGCCATCAAGCTGACCAAGGCTCTGCTTCAGATGGGAGTACCGATCCTGGGTACCTCCGCAGAAAATGTGGATGCTGCGGAAGACAGGGAGCTCTTCGATCAGATCCTGGAGAAGTGCGGTATACCGAGACCGGCAGGCAAGACCGTATTTACCACGGAGCAAGCCCTGGCAGCTGCCAATGAGCTGGGCTATCCGGTTCTGGTCCGTCCCTCCTATGTCCTGGGTGGACAGGGGATGCAGATCGCCATCTGTGATGAGGATATCATAGAATTCATGCGTATCATCAACAGGGATGTACAGGAGCATCCGATCCTGGTAGACAAATATCTGATGGGCAAAGAAGTAGAAGTGGATGCCGTATGCGACGGAGAAGATATCCTGATCCCCGGCATTATGGAGCATATCGAGAGGGCCGGTATCCATTCCGGTGACAGCATCTCGGTCTATCCCTCCCGTTCCATCAGCCAGAGGGCCAAGGTGAGTATCGTGAACTACACGAGATTACTGGCCAACTCTCTGCATGTGATCGGATTAATCAATATACAGTTTATCGTTTATAAGGAGCAGGTCTATGTCATAGAGGTAAATCCCAGGTCCAGCCGTACGGTTCCCTATATCAGCAAGGTGACCAACCTTCCGATCGTGGATATCGCCACCAGAGTTATTCTGGGAGAGAAGATCAAGGGCATGGGTCTGACCCCGGGTCTATGGCCGGAATCCGAGTACATCGCAATCAAAATGCCTGTCTTCTCCTTCGAGAAGCTCCGCGGAGCGGAAATCAGTCTCGGGCCGGAGATGAAATCCACGGGAGAATGCTTGGGAATCGCCAAGACCTTCCACGAGGCTTTATATAAGGCCTTCCTCGGAGCGGGAATCAATCTGCCCAAGCATAAGAAAATGATTATGACGGTGAAGGACTCCGACAAGGAGGAAGCAGTGGAGACCGGCAGACGGTTCGTAGCCCTGGGCTATGAAATCTATGCTACCAGAGGTACTGCCGAGACCCTGCATAAAGGAGGCGTTCCTGCCAAGATCATACGTAAGATTGAACAGGAGAGTCCCAATATACTGGACCTGATCCTGGAGCATCAGATCGATCTGGTCATCAATACGCCGACCCAGGGCAGGGATAAGACACGGGATGGCTTCCTGATCCGCCGTGTATCCATCGAAACCGGAGTTACCTGCTTCACCTCTCTGGATACAGCCAACGCCCTGCTGACCAGTATGGAAAATGAAGATCCCCAGAACCTGACCCTGGTGGATATCGCCAGCATCTAAAGGTTACTCTTATAACGTAAAAGAAGGGGTTGTTTCATTATAACCATGTAGCTACAAGAGGCCCCTTTATGTTTCCCATAATGCACTGTTTGCTGAACAGATTGATGTTTATATGATGCCAAATGCGGACGTGTGCGTCCGAAGATGGCGCATATAATCAAAATCTGTCCGGCAACCAGTGTGTGAGGGGAACATATAGGGAACCTCTTGTAGCTCTATAATTATAATGAAACAGCCCCTTCTTCTGTTCCTTAACCTACTTGGCAGGTATGATCTCCAGCCAATAGCCGTCCGGATCACTGATGAAATAGATTCCCATAGCGGGATTCTCGTAACAGATGCAGCCCATTTCCTTATGCTTCTCATAGGCAGCCTGATAATCATCGGTAATGAAAGCCAGGTGAAGCTCGTTATCCCCCAGGTTATAAGGTCTGTCCCAGTCCCTAAGCCAGGTCAGCTCCAGCTGATGGCCGGAGGAGCCGTCACTGAGAAAGACGATGATGAAGTCCCCTGATTCCGGAGCATGGCGCTTTACCTCCTTTAAGCCGAGGGCCTTCTCATAAAACTCCAGAGATCGATTCAGATCAAGTACATTGTAATTGTTATGTGCAAATCTAAAATTCATAATCATACCTCCTATTTACATTTCATGTTTTACGGTTATGTTGTCAGCATAGAGGAACATTTTTCACCGTTTTATCATTATATTATATCATGAGAAATCAGATAGCAATCCTTTCTTATTGTGTAACTGAATATTCTCAAGCTCTGAACTGTACAGACGCTCCATACCCGCACCTGCCTTTATTCGTATACAGAAGGAATTTTAGGAAGGATAATCAATCGGAGTAAGATAATCTGCTAGATATTTTCTGAAATCCTAAAAATTACAGGTAACAAAATACGAGGCAGGTATTTACCTGCCTCATAGAATCATGCTATAGTATCAAAAGTAAAGATTAGGTCATTGAAATTACTTCGGGTTATTCTCGGCGGTCTTGGCAGCGTACTCCTTACGGAGTGCAGCTAGGTCGAACTTGCCAGCTAAGAATTTATCCAGTGCTTCTACCAGGGAATTGGTAGTCTTAGCAGCCGGTGTCGGAGCGGGTGTAGTGGTAGCTTCAGTTGTTGTTGGCAAATTGTTAAAGAACTCTGACAGTGCTGTGTTTAATGAATCCTCTGAGATCAGGCTCAGTTCGGGATGATCGTTAAAATAATTCTGTAAAGGACGAACATCATCCGCATTAACCACGATTGCGCTGCAATAAGCAAATTTGTTCTTTCCATCAACGTTAAGGGCATCGATTTCAGCAAATAAATAAGTGAAGCCTACTTTCTTACCGGTTACACGTCCGCCGGGACTGATAGAAACGACAGATTCATAAGCCTTATGAACGGAGAATCTTGCGCTCTCGGCAGTGTTGCTTGGTTTCATGACGATACCGATGGTATCGCTTCCATCAACACCCAGGATAATTCTTGATTGGGTCATCTTGATACTGAAGGCCGGGGGGCCTACGGTGACTTCGCAGGTTAAGCTGCTTGTATTTAAGCCATCCTTGATGGTTGCGGTAATCGTAGTGACACCAACCATTTTAGCAGTAATTGTACCGTCTTCGCTAACAGAAGCAATTTCCGTATCGGCTGACTTAAAGCTGACTTTGGCATTCTCGCCTAAATTATAGACCTTCAGGGGTAATGGAAAGGTTTTGCCCTTAACCATAATAATGCTTTTCAGGTTCAGCCGGTAGCCATCGCTTTTTTCTTTTTCGACTTCATTAGCATATGCCGTAGTAACTCCGTCCGGGGTAAGCTCCGGTAATGCGACCGTGAGAAAAAGGAATAAGCCCAAGGAGATAAAGCATTTTACAAGGTTCTTTTTCATGGTACTTCCTCCAGGTATTGGAAACTCCTTATGTCACATCCTATCTATTCTAATAAGAAGATAACATTTGATTTTGTCAGAAAAGTGTCATTATGTTAAAATTTTTATTTTATCCGGTTTTGGATGAAAGTAGTAATATATGTAATTTTATTTCATAAGTTTTTCTACTTGTTTTATTCTTGCGATTTTATATAATATAGATATAGTACCATATGAAGCTGAAAAACGATGCAATCAAAGGAAGGTTGGATGCAGAACCTTATCACATCCGGCCTGTATTTACATGAGAAAAGGAAATTTAAGGGGAGGATTTGAAGATGCAGCATATTCTTATCGCTGACGATAACCGTGACATTACCGACATCTTATCAACTTACTCGAAAATGGAAGGCTTTGAACCTGTGGTTGCAGGAGACGGAGAAGAAGCAATCAGACTGTTTACGGAATATAATCCGGATGTTGTACTGCTGGATGTGATGATGCCGAAGGAAGATGGCTATGAGGTATGCAGAAAGATCAGAAATAAATCGAACGTGCCGGTAATCCTGATTACAGCGCGGGGAGAGGATTTCGATAAAATTATGGGACTTGACATCGGGGCAGATGATTACATAGTAAAGCCCTTCAGTCCCAGAGAGGTAATGGCCAGAGTAAGAGCAGTAATGAGGCGAATGACTAAGTCAGCGAAGGAAACCTCATCAGAGAATATGATAACAATTGGGAACCTCGAGATCAATCTGGAGGAGTATACCCTACATATCGGGGGGAAGAAGATCGCATTGACCAAGAAGGAAATCGAAACCATGTGGACTCTGGCGACCAATCCGAACAAGGTATTCACCAGGGACAATCTGCTGGACAGCTTATGGGGCTTCGATTATTTCGGTGACAGCAGAACGGTTGATTCCCATATCAAGCGTTTAAGAGCGAAGCTGGATGTGGAAGAGCATCCGGGCTGGACCATCAAGACCATCTGGGGTGTCGGATATAAATTTGAAATTGCCGATAAATAATAAGATAAATCGGACAGCACTACATCCGTAAATCGGAGGCACAGGATGTCAAAGGAAAATAAGATACCTATTTACAACCGCTTGTTTTTTAAGCTATATCTGAATTACGCAGTCATGCTGTTGGTGACAGCTGTCCTGATCTGTTATATCTTCATCAGGCTCTATGAGAATACCACGATGACGAATAACAGGGTAGAGGTACAGGAACAGGCAGAGAATTTTGCCTCCATGATTACAAATGATTTCATTAATAACGAGAAGTATCAGGAGTTTCTGAATACCTACAATAAGATATCCAAGATTACCGGACTGGATATCTGGACCATTGCCAATCCCAATGCAAAGCGTCCCATGGATGACAGGCTGGCCACCAATTCCTATGAGGAACTGGCAGAATCTGAGGATTATCGGGATTATGTCTATCTGGTAGACCGGGCCTTTCATAATGAACCGGAATACAGCTATAATTATGATGAAATATATCAGGCCCAGACCATTACCATGGCTGTTCCGATCTATGGGATCAACCGGGGGGAGGTCGTGGGAGCTGTGCTCTTAAAATCTCCGGTAACAGAGCTGAAGGATATTATCAACGGCAGCTTAAGGGTTATCATCTACAGCAGTGTGGCGGCTCTGGCCATTTCCTTTATCATCATTATTGTATTTGCCACAGAGCTAGCCCTGCCCATATCGAGGATGAGGTTAACAGCCCTGGAACTGGCAGCAGGAAAATACAACAGTAAGACCGGTATCAGCCGGAAGGATGAGATCGGTGACCTGGCAAAAACCGTGGATATCCTGTCCGAGAAGCTGATGGAGAACGAGATTCAGAGAAAGAATCTGGAGCAGATGCGTCTGGACTTCTTTGCGAATGTATCCCATGAGCTGAGAACTCCGATTACAGTTATAAGAGCCTACACCGAGACTTTGGTGGACGGAGTGGTTCAGGAGAAGGACAAGGTTGCACAATACTATGACCGGATGCTATCCGAATGCAAATCCATGGAACGGTTGGTTGGAGACCTGCTGCTGCTTTCAAAGATGCAGAATCCCGATTTCGCAATTGAGAAGGAGCCGGTGAACCTGGTCCAGGTATTTGATGACATTATCCGCAGTGCCGGAGCGATTGCGGACAAGAAGAACATTACGATTGAAGTGACCAAAGATAGCCCCGTACTGATGATGTACGGAGACTATGACCGCTTAAGGCAGATGTTCATGGTGATCCTGGATAATGCCATTAAATTCTCTGCGAACGATAAAACAGTTCACATAAATTTATCAAAGAGGGACAAAATAATAGTGTCAATCAGAGATGAGGGCATAGGAATAGAAGCTTGTGATATTCCCAATATTTTTGAGAAATTCTATAAGACAAACCTTCGGCAGAATGCCAGCGGAACAGGTCTGGGACTGGCGATCGCAAAGCAGATTGCGATAAAACACGGGGGCAGTATAGAGGTAGATTCCGCCCCCGGAGTAGGAAGCACCTTCTTATTCACATTTCCCATTGAGGAACTGGATTTCTAAGAAATACCTATCATAATAAAGATAAAAACCTTGAATCACAAAGGAAAATAAGGTATAATAAATGTATCAGAAATGAATAAGAATTCCTGAGATGTGCGATACTCCTGTAATTTTGAACCTACATGATATAATACGGGATTCCTACATTTGTCAGTGGATGTCAGGCCACCGTTTGCAGTGGAAGGCAGAAGCTTACATGCGGTTACCCACCTAGCTTGGCTAGGAGTCAAAATACAGGAACCGGCATTTTGGGTATACTACGAAAGAGAAAGGCGGCTACGGCCGCTTTCCTTGCGTAAAGAGACTTATTCGTGAAAGCAGAGTGAGCAGACCACTCTATCACATAGAACAGAAAACGGTTACGTTTTTCGGTTGATAACATATGCCTGCCCTTGCAAGCTTGCTTGTAAAGGGCAGGCATTCTGTTATCAACTGCTTTGCGAAGCATAGTCAGTTCAAACTTTCACTTGTTTTTTCCTATGGGGAATTCTATAATAAGCATAGATATTTTTGTCGATGCTAATATTTAAAACAGATACATTCTAAGTTGCTTATGAGCAGATGGGAGTAGAAAATGAAGCATGGATTTCTTCGTGTTGCTGCAGCGACCCCAAAAATCAGGGTTGCAGACTGCATCTATAACGCAGGAAACATAATTGATCTGATAGAGATAGCGGAGAAGAAGGCTGCGAAGCTGATTGTTTTTCCGGAGCTGTGTGTTACCGGATATACCTGCGGGGATCTGTTTCTTCAGGAAACCTTGCTCCGTAATGCTTCCGAGCAGGTAGTAAGGATAGCAGAAGCGACCCGTGGGAAGGAGCTTGTTGCTGTCGTAGGCTTTCCTTATCAGAGGCAGGGCAAGCTTTATAACACGGCTGCCGTCCTTCAGAACGGGAAGGTTCTGGGCCTGGTTCCGAAGCTTAGTATTCCGAATTATACGGAGTTCTATGAAGCCAGACATTTTACCTCCGGGAATCAGGATACGGTGAAGGTTAATTTTATGGGAGAGGAGCTTGCCTTTGGCTCCAGAATCCTTTTCCAATGCCAAAACCTGCCGGACTTTATGTTAGGTGTTGAAATCTGCGAGGATCTGTGGATTCCCCTATCTCCCGGCGCCTTCCACTGCGTGGCGGGAGCTACGGTAATCGCCAACCTGTCTGCCAGTGATGAACTGACCGCGAAGGATGAATTCCGCAGAGATCTGGTGAAGAGCCAGTCCGCAAGGCTGGTCTGCGGATATATCTATTCCGATGCCGGTGAAGGAGAGTCTACCACGGATCTGGTATTTGCCGGTCATAACCTGATTGCTGAGAATGGCACGCTCTTAGCCGAGACAGTTCCCTTTGAGAATGGGATGATTATGACAGAGCTGGATCTGGGCAAGCTTAGAAGCGAACGCAGAAGAATGAATACCTATCTGGGACAGAATTCGGAAGCCTATACGGTGGTTCCCTTTTCCTTCCGGGAGGGTGCTTATGAATTAGAAGAAATCGAATTGACCAGAAAGATTGATCCCGCTCCCTTTGTTCCTTCGGAGAAAAGCAATCGGAACAAGCGCTGCAGGGATATCATCAATATACAGGCTCTGGGCTTAAAGACCAGATTGGAGCATACCGGAATCAAAGCAGCCATCGTCGGTATCTCCGGCGGGTTGGATTCTACTCTGGCCCTGCTGGTAACGGTGAAGGCCTTTGAGCTTCTGAAGCTGGATAAGAAGGGAATTGTTGCTGTCACCATGCCCTGCTTCGGAACCACGGACAGGACCTATCAGAACGCCCTGAAGCTTATGGAATGCCTGGGTGTCACAGCCCTGGAGATCCCCATCCGGGAAGCGGTGGAGCTGCATTTCCGGGATATCGGACAGGACATCAATCAGCATGACCTGACCTATGAGAACAGTCAGGCAAGAGAAAGGACACAGGTTCTGATGGATCTTGCAGGACGCTATAACGGTCTTGTCATCGGAACCGGCGATATGTCGGAGCTGGCCCTGGGCTGGGCTACCTATAATGGAGACCATATGTCCATGTATGGGGTGAACTCCTCTGTGCCTAAGACCCTGGTTCGCTTTCTTGTTTCCTATTTTGCAGACCAGGCTACGGACCCGAAGCTCTCCGAGGTGCTGATGGATATTCTGGCTACCCCTGTCAGTCCGGAGCTGCTGCCTCCGAAGGAGGGTGAGATCTCACAACGGACGGAGGATATCGTCGGCCCCTACGAGCTGCATGATTTCTTCCTATACTATATCCTGCGTTTCGGATATGAACCGGCTAAGGTTTACCGCCTGGCGAAGCTTGCTTTCCGGGGAAGCTATGGGGATGAGGATATCCTGAAATGGCTGAAGGTATTCTACCAAAGGTTCTTCTCCCAGCAGTTCAAGCGTTCCTGCCTGCCGGACGGACCTAAGGTGGGCAGTGTCTCGGTATCTCCGAGGGGCGATTTAAGGATGCCCAGTGATGCATCGTCTGCCCTATGGAGGGAGGAGCTTCAAAGGCTGTCATAAGAAGCAGAAGTAGCCGGTAAGGCTGCGGCATAACAAGAATAGGAAGTACCGGCTGATAAACTGAGGATATATCATAGGAGGATGAGAAATGGCACTAAAGATTGTTACCGATTCGGCATCAGATACACCCAAATGGGTCATTGAGGAATATGGTCTGCATGTAATCCCTACCCCGGTAGTCATTGATGAGAAGGACTATTTCGACGGCAAGACAATTGTACCGGAGAAGTTTTATGATATTCTAAGAAGCGGGAAGGATGTGAAAACCTATCACATCAACGCTCAGATGTTTTATGATAACTTCCTGCCCTATGCCCAGAACAAGGATGAGGTCATCTATCTGTGCTTTTCGACCGGAATAGCCGGAACCTTCAATGCGGCTAACCTGGCAAAGACCGAGTTGCTGGAACAGTACCCGGATTTTGAACTTACCATCATAGACACGAAATGTGCTTCCCTGGGCTTCGGAGTAGCCACCTATTATGCTCTGCTGATGCAGAAAAACGGTGCCTCCAAGCAGGAAATCATTGATGGAATTGAATGGCACTGCGGACATGCGGAGCATATCTTCACGGTAAATACGCTGGAATATCTGCTGAAGGGAGGACGCCTTAGCAGAACCTCTGCCATCGCCGGAAGTCTTTTGGATATTAAACCGATTATTCAGGTCAATGATTTGGGAGCCTTAGAATCCTTTGAGAAGGTAAGAGGAAGGCAGAAATCCTTGAAGCGTCTGATTGAACTGGTTGGTGAGCGAGGGGCAGATCTGGAGGATCAGATCCTCGGAGTCGTTCACGGAGATGATGCCAAGACCATGGATTGGATGAAGGACCAGCTGAATAAAACCTATGGCTGTAAGTTCTTTTTGGATAATTATGTGGGCTGTGCCATCGGTGCCCATACAGGCCCCGGCATTATAGGGATAGTGTTCTTAAGTGAGCCCTCCCCTTACAAGAAATATTTGCGTTTGGATGATACAAAGCTACATATCAGCTAATACACAGTACAACGTTCTGTAACAGCTGCCTGGAGGTGTGGGACAGGAGACTGTTGCAGAACGTTGTACTAAGAAGGCGCTATGTAAGAATAGTCAGGGTGAAACCTTGGCTTTGTCAAGTGCGACCTTGATGGCTTCAATCAGGAGGATCTGCGTATATCTGCTGTCCGCTGACAGCTCCACCTGATCGATCGGCACATCCTCGTAAAGCTGAAGAGCAATCTCTTCCAGGGAAGGCTCAACGAGAGGATACATTGTAGTTATGGTATCATCAATATTTACGATACGAACTGAGTTGATATGGTTCTCGTCAAGAATTACTTCCAGATTGATCGCTATGTCATTCAGAGCAATGGAGGAGGTCCATACCCCAGCCTTATAGAGGCTGGTTTCTGTGGAAGCTTCTTCCTCATCTTTTCCATTGAACATGAAAATTAACAAAAGGATCAGAAGGATACCCAACGCGGCAAAGATAACCGTATATATAATTTCTTTTAACTGGATAACGACTATTTTCGTTTTCGCCATTTCTATCCTCCGGAGCATATTTGCTTCATTGTCTTAATCTTATTATATAGTATTATGCTTAAAGTTAATTTATGCAGAGAAATTATACAGGTTGCAAGCTATTTTATGGAGGAATTTCTATGTCCCTGCAGTTGTTTCTCGGAGGTGCCGGCTCCGGCAAATCTTATCAGCTATACCAAAATATAATAGAAGAATCCTGCCTGAAGCCCGAGACCTCTTATCTGGTAATCGTACCGGAGCAGTTCACGCTACAGACACAGAAGGATATGGTATCCATGCACCCGAAGCACGGACTCATGAATGTCGATATCCTTAGCTTTTTGCGCTTTGCTTACAGAATCTTTGATGAGGTGGGAGGCAATGACCGTCCGATTCTGGAGGATACCGGTAAGAGCATGGTGCTGCGCAGGGTAGTGGCAGAGAAGAAAAAGGAGCTGATCTTATTTGGAGCCAGTGTCAGAAAGACGGGCTTTATCAATGAGCTGAAATCCCTCCTGTCAGAGCTGTATCAATATAATGTGAGGCCGGAGGACTTTGAACAGATGCTTCAGATCTCGGAGAAAAAACCGGTCCTGAAGGCCAAGCTAAAGGATATCCTGACCATCTATGAGGGCTTTGCTGCCTTCATGAAGGAGCGCTACATCACGGCTGAAGAGATCTTGATCTCTCTGAATGAGGTATTGGACCGATCCGAGTGGCTGAAAAACAGTGTCATCTGCTTCGATGGCTTCACCGGCTTTACTCCCTGTCAGTACGCGCTGCTGGCGAAAATGATGAAATATGCGAAGAAGGTCATGATCACGGTTACCATTGATCCCACAGAGGATCTTAGAGACTTGTCGGAGCACCAGCTCTTCGGGTTAAGCAAGAAGACCATCCAAAAGCTGTATTCCATAGCGGAGGAGACCGGTACAGAGCTTCTGCCTGTTGTGAATGCCCTGGAGAAAGGAGGACTTAAGCTTCCCTACCGTTTCAAGAATTCTCCTGCCTTAGCTTCCCTGGAGCATAATATGTTCCGTTACCCTTATACCTGTTATCAGGAAGACCAGGAGGAAATCACTGTTCACACTGCCAGGGATGCGGAGGGAGAGATCGCCTTTGCAGCCAGAGAGATAAAGCGTCTGGTCAGGGAAGAGGGCTATCGTTATCAGGAGATTGCTATCGTAACCGGTGATGTGGAACAATACGGCAGGCTGGCAAAGCGAAGCTTTCTCAAGGCGGGAATCCCCTGCTTTATCGATTACAAGAAGGAGATTCTGGGCAATCCCTTCGCAGAGCTCCTTCGTTCCGCCATCACAGTGATTGCAGAGGACTTCAGCTATGAGAGTGTTTTCCGCTATCTGAAGACCGGCTTGACCGGCATCTGTCAGGAGGAGATCGATTATTTTGAGAACTATATTCTGGCTACCGGTATCCGGGGCAATAAGAAATATGCGGAGCCCTTTGCCAGACTGTACCGGAGGAAGGAAACCGTAGATCTGGAAAGGATCAACGGGACCAGACGGAAGCTGCTGGTGGAGCTGGGACCTCTGGCTGAAGTATTAAAGGACAAGGATAAGAAAGTGAAGGACTATACCACGGCTCTCTATGAGCTGGGAGTAGTCTTAAGAATAGAAGAGAAGCTGAAGGCCATGAGTGAGGATTTCAGCCGTCAGGGGCTGCCCCTGGTAGCAAAGGAATATGAGCAGATTTATAGAATCATCATGGAGCTTTATGACCAGATAGTTCTCCTGCTGGGTTCGGAGAAGCTGAGTCTTAAGGAGTTCGGAGAGGTTCTGGAGACCGGACTGGCCGAGGTCAAGGTAGGCTTGATCCCTCCGGGAGTGGATGAGGTGGTCATCGGAGACACGGAGCGTACCAGGCTGAAGGATATCCGTGCCCTTTTCCTGCTCGGAGCGAATGAAGGAATCCTGCCAAAGACCATCGGCAGCGGCGGAATCCTGTCCGATATGGAGCGGGAGCTTTTGACAGAGCATAACATAGAGCTGGCACCCACCAAGCGGCAGCAGGCCTTTACCGGCCAATTCTATCTCTACCTCAACATGACCAAGCCTAAGGACAAGCTCTATATTACCTATCACAGGGTAAATGAGGAGGGGAAATCCGCGAATTCCTCCTTCCTGATCGGTAAGCTAAAGCAGCTCTTCCCCCGTTTAACAATCAGGAAGGAAGATGAGGAGCAGCAGGACCTGGAGCACATCTTAAGGGATGACGGGATTGCCTATCTGGCGGAAGGCTTAAGAGGCTGGCAGGACAGAGAAGTGTCTGACCTGTGGCGGGAGCTCTTCCTCTATTATAAATCGGAGGAAGAGAGGGCTGATATCCTGGAGCTGCTGATGAAGGGAGCCTTCTATATCAATCAGGAGAAGGGAATCTCTAAGGAAGCGGCCAGACTGCTATATGGGAGGGAGCTATCCGGCAGTGTCACCAGACTGGAACGATATGCAGGCTGCGCCTTTGCTCATTTTATGTCCTTTGGCCTGTCTCTGGAAGAAAGGCAGGAATATAAGCTGGCGGTTCCAGACATCGGAAATATCTTTCATAATGCCATCGATGAGTTCTCCAAGCGGCTGGACACCAGCGAATACAGCTGGCATACGATTCCTGACGGGCTAAGAGAGGAATGGGCTGTCCAGAGTGTTGCTAAAGCAGTGGAGACATATGAGAGCAGCTATCTGACAAGCAGCAAGAGAAGTGAATACCTGATCACCCGTATGGAGCGGATCACAGTGAGGACCCTGTGGGCTCTCTGTCAGCAAATCAGGCAGGGCTCCTTCGAGCCGTCCGGCTATGAGCTGATATTCAACCATCTCCCGGCCTCCACCCTGAATCTGCGGGGAAGGATTGACCGATTGGACCTTTATGAAACAGAGGATAAGGTATATGTACGGGTAGTAGATTATAAATCAGGTGCTACCGTATTCGACATCGGTAGTGTATATCACGGACTCCAGCAGCAGCTGGCTGTGTACCTTAGTGCAGCCCTTGATTTTCTGAAGGATAAGTATCCGGGGAAGGAGCTGGTTCCTGCCGGTATCTTCTACTACCATATCGATGATCCGATCGTGGCCAAATCCGAGCAGGCTGAGGACGAGATCTTTAAGGCCCTACGGATGAACGGACTGGTCAATCAGGATAAGCAGGTACTTCAAAGCATGGATCAAAAACTGGCCGGAGAGGACGGACAGCTTCGGGCCTCAGTCAGGTCTGATATCATCCCGGTTGAGACCAATAAGGAGGGTGAGCTGACCAAACGTTCCTCCGCTGCGAAGGAGGCCCAGCTGAAGGCTCTGCTTCAATATGTGAACCGTAAGCTGACCGAGGATAGTGAGAAGATTCTGAATGGCGATACCAGGTTAAATCCCTATCGGTCCGGAGAGAGAAGGGCCTGCGATTACTGTGAGTTTCGGAGTGCCTGCGGCTTTGATCTTCGGCTTCCCGGATATAGCTACCACAACCTGGAGAAGAAGACAGTGGATGAGATGAAGGCAGAAATCTGGGGCGAGGCAGATAGGGCAGAGTAGAAATATCAATAGAAATGTAGGTGAAGCTATGGCGAAATGGACAGAGGCACAGCAGAAGGTGATTGATACAAGAAATAAGAATCTACTGGTATCGGCGGCAGCAGGCTCGGGAAAGACTGCTGTCTTAGTTGAGCGTATCATTTCCATGATCTCGGAGGGAGATCAGCCGATGGATATTGATCATTTGCTGGTGGTAACCTTTACCAATGCCGCTGCAGCACAGATGAGGGAGAGAATAGGGAAGGCCCTGGATCAGAAGCTCCTTCGTCAGCCCGAGAATGCCCATTTGCAGAAGCAGCTGTCCCTGCTCCAAAGTGCTCAGATTACCACGATACACAGCTTCTGCCTGAATGTAATCCGTAATTACTTTCACCGAATAGAGCTGGACCCCTCCTTTAAGCTGGCGGAGGAGTCCGAAATCACGCTGTTGCAGTCCGATGTCATGAGCGAGCTGCTGGAGTGCTGGTATGAAAAAGGAAGTGAGGACTTCCACAGGTTCATCGAGAGCTACTCCCATTCCAAGTCGGACCAGCCGATTGAGGACCTGGTATTGCAGCTTTACCGCTTTTCCATGAGCAATCCCTGGCCCAAGGAATGGATAGGACACATACAGGGAAGCTTTGAGGTGGAATCCCTGGAGGAGCTGGAGATGACGGACTGGATGCAGGAGCTTCTGCGATATGTGAAGGTGGTCCTGTCCGATCTGTTAAAGAAGAATGAAGAGGCAATCGCCCTCTGTGAGGAGCCCGATGGGCCATCTGCCTATCTGCCAGCCCTGCTCTCTGACAGGGAGAAGCTCATAGCCTTAACCAAGGTGACCTCCTATGGGGAGTATGCCGGTTGCTTTGCCACGCTTTCCCATGACAGGCTGTCATCCAAGAAGGAGGAAGGGGTATCAGGAGCCAAGAAGGACCGGGTAAAGGTTCTAAGGGATGAGGTAAAGAAGGGAGTTAAGGAGCTGAACAGCCAGTTCTTCTTCCAGAGTCCTGAGGAAATGCTTGGGGATATACAAGCGGCAGGTAAGGTAATGAAGGTCTTGTTTCAACTGACCCTTGACTTCATGGAGGAGTTTGCGAAGAAGAAGGAAGAGAAGAATCTCATTGACTTCAACGATCTGGAGCATTATGCCCTGAATATCCTGGTGGAGGATCAGGAGGGAGAGAAGGTACCGACCAAGGCGGCAGAGGAGCTAAGTGAATTATTTGAGGAGATCCTGATTGATGAATACCAGGACAGCAATCTGGTCCAGGAGACCATATTAAGGAGCATTTCCAGAGAAGGGCGGGGAGGTCATAACCGCTTTATGGTCGGTGATGTGAAGCAAAGCATCTATAAATTCCGACTGGCGATGCCTGAGCTGTTCATGGAGAAATACAGAACCTATTCCACTGAGGATATGCTGGAGGATGGAGACAATAATTATCATCTGCGGATTGATCTGGATAAGAACTTCCGGAGCAGAAAGGTAGTTCTGGACTATGTGAATCGGATCTTTGAACAGATCATGACAGAGGCGGTAGGAGGAATCCTCTATGACGAGGCGGCTGCTCTGAAATACGGAGAGCTGTTTGAGGAGCTGCTTCCGAAGCAGGAGGAGCTTCCGCCTTCCCACAGAATCGCAGAGGATGTGGAGCTGCTCTTAGTGACGGACGAGGAAATAAGTGAAGCTAAAGCGGCTGCAAGGAAGAAGGAAGTGGATAGGGGCTTCCTGCAGGAAGACCGGACTGAGAAGGAAGGCGGCCCGGAGGTAAGCGAAATCTTACCGAGTACAGAAGAGGCTTTGGAGGAGGCGTTATACAGCAGAAAAGAGCTGGAGGCAAGAGCGATCGCAGGCCGAATCAAGGAGCTTACAGATCCGGAAACGGGACTGCAGCTCTTTGATCAGAGCAGCCTGACCTATCGTCCCGCAGCCTACAAGGATATCGTGATCCTCCTTAGAAGTATGTCTGGCTGGTCCGAGGTATTTGTGAATACCCTGCTGCAGGAGGGAATACCTGCATATGCGGACACAGGGTCCGGATATTTTCAGACCGTTGAGATCATGACGCTACTGAATATGCTGCGCATCATTGACAATCCCAGGCAGGACATCCCCTTTGTAGGAGTACTCTATTCACCGATGGTAGGCTTGACTACCACAGAGCTGGCGCAGATCAGAATCCATGGCAGGAATAAGGAGATGTATCAGGCAGCCTTAAACTATGTGAAGGAAGAAGACACAGAGCTGAAGACGAAGCTGGGGGACTTCCTAAAGCTCTTGGATGATCTGAGGGATAAGATGAAATTCACTCCGATCCATGAGCTGTTGGAAGAGCTGCTGGAGAGGACAGGCTATGGCTACTATGTCCTTGCCCTGCCGGGTGGAGACCGGAGGAAGGCAAACATAGATATGCTGGTGAACCAGGCGGTCCGCTTTGAGAAGGGCAGCTACAGAGGGCTCTTCCACTTCATCAGATATATGGAGAAGCTGAATAAATACGAGATTGACTTTGGAGAAGCCGCAACCTTAGGGGAACAGGACAATACGGTCAGGATCATGAGCATCCATAAGAGTAAGGGTCTTGAGTTTCCGATTGTGGTTGCTGCCGGCTTAAGTAAGCAGTTTAACACACAGGATAGCAGGAACAGCGTTGTACTCCATTCGGAGTATGGAGTGGGACCTGACTATGTAGACAGCGAAAGGAGAACGAAGGCGCCGACCTTACTGAAGAAGCTGCTGCAGAAGAAGATTCAGATGGAAAGCCTCGGGGAGGAGCTAAGAGTTCTCTATGTTGCCATGACCAGGGCAAAGGAAAAGCTGATCTTAAGCGGCTATCTGAAGTCCGGGGAGGAGCTTAAGCGGAAGCAATTCTCCTTCTATGAACTGATGTCCTCGAAAAGCTATCTGGAGCTGGTGTTACCCGCCATGATGAACCGGATGCCCCAAGATGAATTACCGGAGGCTTTCCCCTGCTGCTTAGTGCATGAGGGACAGACAATCAGGCTGTTGCATAAATCGGAGCTCTTGGAACAGGAGATAAGTAAGCAGGTCATCCTTGGTCTGGAGGAAGAGGAGCTAAGAGCTTTAAACCCCGAGCATCCCTTTGATTCTAAGCTAAGAGAAGAAATTAAAACAAGATTTAACTATGTGTATCCCTACAAGCAATCTTCCGGACTGAAGTCTAAGCTATCCGTATCGGAGCTGAAGAAGCTGGGTCAGGTTCCCGATGAGGACCTGGGTGAGCTACTGTACCCCGAGCCTCCGGCAGCAGACACCACAGGGTCCGGGCAGGAAGGAACCATCCCTGACTTTATCCGGGGAGGGGTGAAGGAATCCTCAGGTACGGATCGGGGTACGTTGTATCATAAGGTGCTTGAGCTGATACATCTGCCGGATGTGAGGACCGGGGAGGATGTGGCTTCCGAGCTTGGCAGAATGATTAGGGAGAACAGGCTGTCCGAGGAGGATGCTAAAAAGTTAAAACAGGATTATATATATAGATTTACCCAGAGCAGTATCGCCGAACGGATGAGGGCAGCCCAAGCAAAGGGCAAGCTGTTTCAGGAGCAGCAGTTTGTCATGGGACTTGGAGCGAAGGAAATCTATCCGGAGATAGACAGTGATGAAACCGTGCTGATCCAGGGAATCATCGACGTCTTCTTTGAAGAGGACGGTGAGCTGGTCCTGCTGGACTACAAATCAGATATCGTGGAGACAGAAGAAGAGCTGCTGAAGCGTTACCGGGTTCAGGTGGAATATTATAAGAAGGCTCTGGAGCAGATACTGAACAAGAGAGTGAAGGAGATGGTCATCTATTCCCTCCACCTAGGAAAAGAGATTAGCGTAACCAGTATAGGAAGCGGTGCTTTCGGCAGTTGTGAAAGTCTGCAGGGGGTAAGCCTTCCGGAGGGCCTGGCGATTGGGATAGATGTATTCGAGGATACCCCGTGGCTTCGGAACAAACTAAAGGAAAACAAGAAAGCGTAACAAGGAAACAGAGGACGAGCATCAATCCCATCCTTTCAGTAGGGATTGAGGTTCGTCCTCTTGCTCTTACCCGGGACTGTGAAGCAGCCCCATAGGGTCATTCATTTCCTTATTCGGCTACGCCCAGAATAGAGTAGAAGGCCGGCTTCGGCTGCAGCTTCCCGTCAAATAATCTGGCATAGGTCTTATCATTTTGATAGAAGAGATATTCATCCATCAGACCGAATACGGTAACACTGGTGAGGTTTACATTCTTACCGCTGGCAGTATCCAAGCCCTTTAGGATCTGGAACAGGCTTTCATAGCGCTTTGCCTGCTTCTCCATGGACGCTTCATCCTTGCTGTCACTTCTGATTGTAAGCTCCGTCAGGTGTATCTCTAAGTCCAGCTCTGCGAATTTGGTAAGAGCCGTCATAAAGCTGTCGTTACCGCCTGCGATGCCCGGATAGGACAGGTCCATATAGCACTGCATGCCGATTCCATCCACCAGACCCTTATCCTTCAGATGGGATACCAGCTTATAGATGGCAGCGGTCTTGACAGGCTGAAAGGTATTATAATCATTGTAGAAGAGCTTAACCTCAGGGTCAGCATATTTTCTGGCATATTCGAAGGATTTCTCCACATAGTCCACACCAATGATCTTATACCAGAGATTTACCTTGCTGCCATCATAATAGGTCCTGATGTAAAAGCCGGATTCCTTCTCATAGGCTCCAGCAACGATTTCAACAGCCTCGTTCACCACATCCCAGCAGTAGAGCACGCCGGGATAATTGGTCTGGGTATAGGTCAGCACCTGCTTGATGTAGCTTTCCAGTCTCGACAGCATGGTATCTCTGTCCACGTAATCTCCGTCGTTCTTATAGCCCGCACGGAAGAACCAGTCGGGAACCTGGTTATGCGAAACCAATACATGACCGCGCATCCGGATGTTATTTGCTTTACAAAATTCCAGGCCGGAGATGGCTGAAGCAAAGCTTACTGCCGGTTCCGTGTTACCCGATTCATAGTTTTTGATACTGCCTGCCTGATCCAATAGATAGGAAGGCTTCATCAGGTTAGAATAGGTTACGCTGTTAAAATGGTATTTGATGATTTCAGACATGGCAGCCGACTTCGTGGTGTCCGTATCAGGAGCACTGCCGTTCAGGCCAACACCAAATTTAAAATAATCCTTATAGGCATCTTTTAAAGCAGTTCCGCTGGTAGCGGCTGTGATATCATAGCCATCGACAATCCTCGGTTCGGTGACGGTTGGTTGGGTATCGTCCTTCTCACCTTCTGCAGGAGTTACCTCGGAAGCGTCTTCCTTTGCAGGAGCCTGGGTCGGGGTCGAGCTCTCTGTAGGTGCGGTGAAATCTGAGCCGCCTTTTTGCGTGTCTTTTAGGTCCTCCTTATTCCCGGAGCAGGCGCACAGGAACAAAGCAGCGAGCAAAATAAGCGAAAGAACCTTAAGTCTTTTCATAATAGATATGTACCTCCCATCTTTTTGGCAAGCATTGTTTGAATAAAAGCAAAGCGTCTGCCATTGGAAATATTGTATATTGCCTTGAATATTTTGTCAAATTATCCTTAGGATATGACTTCTGCTTCTCGTAAAGAAGTATAGGTCCTCATAAGTTGGTTACACTCTAGAAAAGAGATGACGGAAAGGGAGTGCGATATGAGCGGAAAGAAGAATAAAAAGATAGATCTCAACAATCTGAAGCCTGAGGAAATGTTAAAGTATGAGATTGCCACTGAGCTGGGACTCTTGGATAAGGTTATGGCTACAGGCTGGAAGTCACTGACGGCCAAGGAATCGGGACGGATCGGCGGACTGATGACCAGAAGGAGAAAAGAGCGGGAAAAAATGGAGCAGCTGCAAAAAGAGGATGTGACCGGATAAACCGGGGATACGATTTACGAATTGGATAGTGCTTGGAACAAAAGGATGCTTCCCTCACATTCCGGCTGCGGTAGGGCTTATGCCCGAGGCAACCGGTGAAGTAAGGGAAGCCTATTTTTGCCTCTATGACTGAGACCGATATTCGATATGATTTAACTTCAGGTTTTCAATCCCTAAGAAGCCCTTAATGGCTACGCAGATACCGCCAAGGAGAATGGAGGTGTCCTGCAGGACTGAGGGGACGATGCTGATGTAGCTGTTCATCCGGCTCTTTAAGCCCTCTTCAATCCGTTCGATTACATGGGGGAAGTTAATGGTAAAGGAGCTATTGATCACCACAATGTCAGGGTTATAAGCATTCAGGATATTATTGATGCCGACAGACATATATTTGATGAACTGCTGCATGATCCGATCGGCATCCGGGTCCTGTTCCTCATAAGCCTTACGGTATTGGTCGAAGGTGGCCTCCTCCAGCCCCTTCAGGCGGGCATATTCCTTCAGAAGAACCCGTTCCGAAACATACTGCTCCAGACAGCCATGATTACCGCAGGGACACTGCCTGCCGTCGATCTCAACAATCGTATGGCCGAATTCCCCGGCTCTGCCGTTAAAGCCTGTGTAAAGCTGATGGTTTATGATGATACCGAGTCCGATACCGGAATGTACACTGATATTGGCGATATTGGCATAATCATATTGGAAGGTCTTCTCTCCGATTACGGATAGGTTCGCTTCATTCTCCAGATAGACCGGTGTACCGAAATGCTCCTCCAGCCCCTCAGCAAGCTGCAGCCCTGACAGACTGTAATAGGGAGTGAAGGATACCTGATTGTGCATGGTCACACCATGAATGCCCAGGGTTATTCCGACCAGACCGTAGGGGGACTCGTCGGGAAGCTTCATGGATTCAATCAGCTGAATTAGTACGGACCGCAGTTGGGACGGATTTTTCGGAGTTTTGATCTGCTTCAGCTTAAGGTCCTCCCCGGTCAGGTCAGAGACCATAGCGGAGAGGGTATCAACACCGATATCGATGCAGATGACATAGCCTGCTTTCTTATTCAGACTTAGAAGTATGGGCTTGCGGCCCAAGCTGGTGTCATCACTTCCGATCTCTATGACCAGCTTCCTGTTTATAAGATCCTGGACGATCGCCGAGATGGTTGCCTTTGTCAGCCCCAGATGCTTGGCTGTGGCGGCCCGGGAGATTACTGCATGATTTATGATGGTTTCCAATACAAGATTGGTATTGATATCTCTGATTAGTTCTTTACTGCCTGTTACCATAAATGTCACCCTTCGTATCCGATATTGTTTTCTTAAGTCTTTTCTTATCTATGAGTTATGTTAACATAGATTGCTATATTTGGAAAGGGGTAGAGCAAAAAAGCTTTTCGTAACCGTAATAAGACCCGGAAGCCCGGCTCTGAACTTACTTGACATAACCTGGGCAAATTGATATATTTATGTTATATAGTTTAACCATTGAACAAGATGTAAAAAGCTGGTTGGGTATAATTTTATAGGATTGAAAGGAGATTACACAGATGTTGTATATTGGTGTTGATTTGGGAACATCCTCCGTAAAGCTTCTTCTGATGAATGAGGCAGGAGATATCAAGAGTATCGTAACTAGGGAATATCCGCTATTCTTCCCTAAGCCCGGCTGGTCCGAGCAGAATCCGGAGGACTGGTACACAGCCCTGGTGGATGGCATCGCAGAACTCACCAAGGACTGCAATAAGCAGGAGATTGACGGCATCAGCTTCAGCGGACAGATGCACGGAATGGTAATTCTTGATGAGAACGATAAGGTAATCCGTCCCGCAATCCTCTGGAATGACGGACGTACCCAGGCAGAATGTGATTATCTGAATCATGAGATCGGCAGGGAGATCATCTCTTCCTATACAGCCAACATGGCACTGACCGGCTTTACTGCGCCCAAGCTTCTCTGGGTCAGAAAGCATGAGCCTGAGAATTTTGCTAAGATTAAGAAGGTAATGCTGCCCAAGGACTATATCGCTTATATGCTTTCCGGCGTTCATTGCACGGATGTTTCCGATGCTTCCGGTATGCTGCTCTTCGATGTGAAGAATAAGCGCTGGTCCAAGGAAATGCTTGATATCTGTGGATTGAAGGAAGAACAGATGGCGAAGGTCCATGAGTCCTTTGAGGTAGTCGGAAGCTTATGTGCGAAGGCTGCAAAGGAATTGGGTCTGCCCGAGACAGTGAAGGTAATTGCCGGAGGCGGTGACCAGGCAGTTGCATCCGTAGGAACCGGTACCGTTGGCGTTGGCAAATGTAATGTTTCCCTCGGAACCTCCGGTGTCGTATTCATTTCCTCTGAAAAGTTTGCTGTGGATGATCAGAACGCTCTCCATGCCTTCTGCCATGCAGACGGCAAGTATCACTTCATGGGAGTTATGCTCTCAGCGGCAGCCTCCAACAAGTGGTGGATGGATGAAATTATCGGAACCAAGGAATATGCCAAGGAGCAGAAGGGAATTGAGAAGCTGGGAGAGAACAATGTCTTCTTCCTGCCTTATCTGATGGGAGAGAGAACCCCTCATAACAATCCCAATGCCAGAGGAACCTTCATCGGCATGACGATGGATACTACCCGGGCCGACATGACTTTGGCAGTGCTGGAGGGTGTGGCCTTTGCACTCCGTGATTCCTTTGAGATCACCAAGAACCTCGGCGTGAAGCTGGAGAGAATCCGAATCAACGGCGGTGGCGCGAAGAGCCCTCTGTGGTGTAAGATCATTGCGAATGTTCTGAATGTTAAGGTTGATAAGATCAACTCCGAGGAAGGACCTGCCTTCGGTGCGGCTATCCTGGCAGCAGTAGGCTGCGGTAAGTATGCTTCGGTGGAAGAGGCATGTGGCAAGCTGATCAAGGTCATTGACACAACAGAACAGGATCCTGAAGTGGTAGAGCTTTATAACAAGAAGTATGAGGTATTCAAGAAGCTTTATCCTACTCTGAAAGAAATGTTTGATCAGATGGTTTAGGGTGAGGGAACCGATAAAAAATCATAGAAAAGCATAAATAGCATAGAAAAGCATCTGCGATGATTTCCCGGGAAGTCGTCGCAGATGCTTTTTTTTACGTGATTCATAATCAGGAGTGAGAAAATCGGTTATGTACATTTATTTCATATTTATTCATTTTTTTCTTGACAAGTGATTGTCCTCTTCGCTATAATACATTTCATACTAATCATACCTATTAACTATGAATTAAGAAAAGGAGCGGCCATTATGAGGAAAAAGAATACGAAACGATGTTGTTGCTGACAGAAGGTGATCCGGATGAAACTGAATTTATTTAACTGGCCTGAAAGGGCAAACCCAACTACATAGAAAGGTAGAGATTAATTATGAAGAAAATCATTAGCTTAGCATTCATCATCGTATTAGCATTATCCGTACTTAGTGGCTGCGCAGCCTCCGGAAAAAAGAGTGAGGATGGCCCGATCAAAATAGCCGTTGCTTTCCCTATGACGGGAGACAATGCGGAATATGGCAAAAGCTTTCTGCTTGCCGCACAGATTAAGGTAGATGAATGGAATGCAGCCGGCGGCGTTTTGGGCCGCACCATTGAGCTGGTAAACTATGATGACAAGAACTCCGGTGAGGAGGCAGCCTCCATCGCCCAGAAAATCGTCAGTGACCCGAGCATCATCGGCGTTCTCGGACATTTCTCCTCCGGTGTCAGCATGGTTGCTGCTCCGATTTATGATGAAAATAAACTGATTGAGATTTCCAATACAGCTTCCCACCCGGACTACTCCTCCATCGGAAAATATATCTTCAGAAATAATTCCGTAATCAGCAGTGAATTTCGTGTGATTGAAGAAATCATAGCAGAGGATCTGGAACTGACCAAGGTGGGCATAGTCGCCATCAAAACAGACTGGGGAACAACCTCCGGTAAGATCGCAGCAGAAATCATTAACAACAACAGCAAGCTATCCATGGTTGCACATGAGGAGGTTCTGGAAGGCTCTGACGATTACAGTCTGGTCATTGCCAAGCTGAAGGAAGCGGGAGCAGAGGTTGTAATCAGTGTCGGCATGTATTCCCTGATTGCTCCCTTGGCGAAGCAGTACAAGGCGGTAGATCCTGATATTCAGGTGATTGGCCTATCCAATGCCTATGCCCAACAGTTAATTGAACTTGGTGGTGAAGCGGCTGAGGGAATCCTGTTCCCGGTAAGCTTCTATGCCGACTCGGAGGAGGAGCAGGTGAGGAAATTTGTAGATGCCTACAAGGAGAAGTTTGGAAGTGAACCCTCCGCACTGGCGGCTCAGGCCTATGACTCCATCGGCATTCTCCTGGAGGCAGTAAAACAGAACGGGTCAACAGAGAAGGAGTCCTTAAGAGATACCCTGAACAAGATCACTTATCCCGGTATCACAGGAGAAACGAAGTTCGACGAGATCGGTGATGCTGCCAAGATATATACCAAGCTGATCGTTCGGGATGGAAAATTCGTCCGCTATCAGGCAGGAACCAGCAAGTAGTTTGATCAAAGGAAATTGTTTTTCAAGTATGAAATGATGAAGTGTAGGATCGGAAGGAGCTGAAAGAATGATATTGCAGCAGTTGATCAACGGCTTGGCTTTGGGAATGGCATATGCACTGATTGCGGTGGGATACTCTCTGGTATTCGGCATTTTACGGCTGGTGAATTTCTCCCATGGAGCGGTATATGCCTTCGGGGCCCATGCAGTGATATTCCTGACCGGCTTTCATATCGGGATCCTTCCGGCAATCCTACTGGGGGTTCTCTTGACAGGTATCCTTGGGATACTGATTGACAGGGTAGCCTTAAACCCCTTAAGAAGGAAGAAGTCACCACCCATCTCCTCCTTAATTACAACCATAGGAATTTCTTATATTATTCAAAACCTGCTGATGATGGGCTTCGGAAGCGAGAAGCGTCCCTTCCCCAAGCTGTTTGAGAACCGCTTTCTTGGTTTAGCCGGAGTCCGGATCAATACCATGCAGATCATAATGCTGGTCAGCTCGGTGCTATTGCTGATTGTCTTAACCCTTCTGGTCAGGGGAACAAAGATTGGACTTGCCATGCGGGCAGTAGAACAGAGTGAGAAGATCGCCGGATTGATGGGGATCAATACGAACTTTATTGTATCCTTCACCTTCTTCCTGGGAGGTGTGTCGGCAGCGATTGCCAGTGTCCTGATCAGTGGCTACTATGAGATTCTATATCCTACCATGGGCTTTATGGTAGGTCTCAAGGCCTTTGCCGCAGCAGTGCTCGGTGGCATCGGCAGCTTTCACGGAGCGGTCGTCGGTGGTCTGGTGATCGGTATTACAGAAGCCCTGGCAGCAACCTGGTTCGGTTCGGAGTATCGGGATTCTGTTGCCTTCATCATACTGATTATCGTTCTGCTCCTCCGTCCTGCCGGTTTATTCGGAAAAAAGGGAATTGAAAAGGTATAGGCAATGGACCCGGCAGGAATGAAGTGGAAAAAGAGACAGACCGGAATTGATGAGAGAGGGCCGGAACAGCTGTAGGTTATGGGACGGATAAGAAAGGGATAGAAAAGGGGTAGGCTATGGAACTGATAAGAAAAACAACAGACAGATGGATAAAGGGGACTGCCAGGCTGGAGCTGTACCTTCATAATGGCAGATACCTGCTGGGTGGGGCGGGAATCCTCTTGCTGATTTCCATACCCGGCTTCGGCTTTTCGCAATACATACTCCGTATCCTTATCATGATTGGGATATACACCATCTTAGCTTTGGGCCTCAATATTCTTACCGGCTTGACCGGTTTGGTCTCTCTGGGTCATGCAGGCTTTTATGCCATAGGGGCCTATACCACTGCCATATTGATGCTGAAGCTCCATATGAATTTTCTGCCGGCAGTGGTGATCGCCATGGCAGTCACCGGAATATGCGGTCTGATCTTAGGACTGCCGACATTGCAGCTGACCGGAACCTATCTGTCTATCGTAACCTTGGGCTTTGGTGAGATTGTGAAGATGCTGATCATGAACATGGATTCGGTTACCAATGGTACCTTGGGCTTAAGAAACATACCCAAGCCCGAATTGTTCGGCCTCAAAATGACTCTGGCTAACAGCGGAATG
The DNA here is from genome assembly GCA_023441965.1 of Bacillota bacterium. GTDB lineage: Bacteria > Bacillota > Clostridia > Lachnospirales > Lachnospiraceae > Mobilitalea. The sequence continues at coordinate 207,123 of JAEZNB010000012.1, read as the reverse complement.
TACTATCTTATGCTGATCCTACTATTCTTGGTCACTTACGTATGTATCGTTATGCAAAAATCCGGATTGGGCCGGGCACTTCGGGCAATTAAGACGGATGAGCTTGCAGCCTCAATCATGGGGATTAAGACAGCCAGATATAAGATTGCGGCCTTTGTCATATCGGCAGTCATTACCGGCTTGGCAGGGGGATTCTATGCAACCCTGGTTTCCTATATCGATCACAATTCCTTTTCCTTTGATATCTCAATCCTGATCTTAAGCATCGTGATTTTAGGAGGAATGGGAACGATTCGGGGAATGTATCTGGGAGCCATCATCCTCATTGTCTTTCCGGAAGTCGCCAGGCCTCTGATGGAATGGAGGTTTGTCGTCTACGGTATCGTATTGATTGTCATGATGCGTTTCCGTCCTCAGGGGATACTGGGCTGGAGGTCCTCGGTTCCCTATCATGTACCGGCGGAAAAGCCGGTCAGACCCACTGATGTTCAGAAAAGGGAGAGGAGGCAGCAATAAGAGATGTCATATCTGAAAGCAGAAAATATGGTACTTCGTTTCGGAGGTCTGACCGCTGTTGATCATCTGGATTTTTCAGTGGAGCAGGGGCAGGTGGTCAGTATCATCGGACCGAACGGAGCCGGAAAGACCACAATTTTCAATCTGTTGAGCGGTATATATCAGCTGGATGAAGGATGGCTTACCTTCGAGGGAAGAAGCCTGATCGGTAAGAGCCCCCAGGATATCGCCAAGGCAGGCATTGCCCGTACCTTTCAGAATATCCGCTTATTTCCCGACATGCGGGTCATAGAGAATGTTCTGGTCGGAATGCATATCCGTACCGGCTACCGTTTTCTTGACTCCCTGCTTCATAACAGACGCTTCCGGGAGGAAGAGGGAGAGAAGAAGAGGCTGGCTGCCGGGCTCCTTGAGGAGGTGGGTCTGCGGGAAAGAGCAGATGTCTATGCGGATCAGCTTCCCTACGGTGAACAAAGGAAGCTGGAAATTGTCCGGGCGCTTGCAACCGGAGCAAAGCTCCTACTGCTTGATGAGCCTGCGGCAGGCATGAATCCCCAGGAAACGGAGGAGTTAAAAAGCTTTATTCTTCTTCTGAAGCAGAAGGGCTATACCATCCTATTGATCGAGCATGATATGCGGGTCGTCATGAACGTATCGGATTATATCTATGTCCTTGATTACGGCAGGAAGATCGCAGAGGGTCGTCCCGATGATATACTGAAGGATCAAAGGGTTGCCGCTGCTTATCTGGGAGAGAGCGAGGTGGAAGCTTGAGTTTACTGGAGATTCATAACCTATATACCAGCTATGGCAGAATCGCAGCCTTAAAGGGGATTGATCTGAAGGTGGAGGCCGGTGAGATCATCAGCCTGATCGGTTCCAACGGGTCGGGTAAAAGCACCCTGCTGGCTTCCGTTACCGGAACGGTGCCTTGCCAGAGGGGGAGGATCCTCTTTGACGGTAAGGACATCACCAATCGAAAGCCCGATGAAATCGTACGACTGGGCATCAGCCTCTCCATGGAGGGAAGGGGAGTATTCCCCAGACTGACCGTGGAGGAGAATCTTAGGGTAGGGGCCTACAGCCGCAAGGACAAGGAGGAAATCAGGGGGACGATGGAGGAGATGTATGAGCTCTTCCCCAGACTGGTACAGAGAAGAAAGCAGCTGGCGGGAACCATGTCAGGCGGCGAGCAGCAGATGCTTGCGATTGCCAGGGCTATGATGAGCAAGCCTAGGCTCTTATTACTGGATGAGCCCTCCTTGGGTCTGGCACCAAATCTTGTGAAGCTGATCTTTAGCCTGATTCAGGATATCAACCGCCGGGGGATTACCATCCTTTTGATTGAACAGAATGCCCATATGGCCATGCAGATTTCCCATCGAGCCTATGTTCTGGAGAATGGTATGGTAAAGCTGTCGGGGGTCTCCGCAGAGCTGCTTCATAATAATGAGGTCAGGAAGGCTTATCTGGGTGAGATCACAGATGAATGGGCTGACAGCAGAGTGGTGAATTCCTTTGAGACGGCCCTACTGTAAATGAAGCCTGTTAGCGCCGCAGGTCGCAGGAGATGGCGATCTATGGCTATATACAATATAACACCGGCGATAGAAAAGGAGAGTAAATATGATTAAGAATAATAAAAGTAATCAGGGTCAGCACATTGAGGAGCTTCGTTCCGCCATTGAACACAGGGCCACCTGGTTTGCCTTATTGGTTGAGGAAGCCAGAAAGAGAGGCTTGGAGCTTGACTTTGCAAGAGATGCGGTATATCGCTGCGGTGCCTTCCATGGTGAGAGCAAGCTGCCTAGAACTGAGGACCTGAGGGTATTTACGGAGGCCTTTTTACCTGAGAATACGAAAAAAGTCTTTGAGATGGAGACAGAAGTATCAGAGGATCACCTTACCGTAACCTTTCATTATTGCCCCCTGGTTGAGGCATGGAAGAAGTTAGGTATTCCGGAAGAGGATATTGCAGAGTACTGTGATATTGCCATGGATGGTGACAGGGGTATCGTTAGCACCTATGAGGACTTTGAGTATCGTCTGGGAGATACCATAGCGAAGGGCTGTGACAGCTGCCAGCTCTTTATCACCAGGAAGAAAAAGCAGCAAGTGTAAGAAACAAGCTTCATCATATTATCTTGACCGATCATTTGATGAAGCTTTTTTTATGCCTAAAATTACACCCTTCATGGGTTAAATCACCATTCAATGGGTTGAATACCATTTTTATGTATGCTAAAATGAAGCGGGATGGAGACAAGCCTGATGAAGATAAGCTATCAGGGGCAACCTATAGGTGGATGCTCTGATGAGTGAAAAAGCAAAAAGAGATAGAGCAAAAGCAAAAGAGACAGAGCGATAAGAGACAGATCTTGAATAAGGACATGCCTATTGACAAGAAAGGAGCTGCCCGTATGCAGCCATATACAACTGATTTCGCCAGAGTCTATGATATCCTGATGGATCATATCTCTTACGAGGACTGGGCGGATTATATCACGGAATTATTCAGAAAGCATGGAATAGACAAGGGTTTGGTTCTGGAACTGGGCTGTGGAACGGGGAATATGACTCGGTGCATGGCGGAGAAGGGCTATGACATGATCGGAATTGACAGCTCCCAGGAGATGCTGTCCATCGCCAGGGAATTAAGTGATGGGGATCAGAGTGGTATACTGTATCTGTGCCAGGATATGAGGGAATTCGAGCTATACGGTACAGTGGCAGCTGTCATCTCTGTCTGCGACAGCATGAACTATCTGCTGGAGGAAGAAGACCTGCTGAAGGTCTTTCGGCTGGTAAATAATTACCTGGATCCGAGAGGACTATTTATTTTCGACCTGGATACTCCCTATGCCTATGAGAAGGTGCTGGGAGATACCACCTTTGCAATGAACCGCGAGGAGGGAAGCTTTCTCTGGGAGAATACCTTCTATCCGGAGGAGATGATCAATGAGGTGAATCTGACGCTCTTTGTTCCAAAAACCCATGAAGGGGACCGAATTCTGTATGAAAAGCTGGAGGAGACCCATGTAAGGAGAGCATACTCCGTCGAACGGATCCGCAGTCTGCTAACGGAGGCAGGGATGGAATGGGTCGCTGCCTATCATGAGCTATCAGAAGAGAAGCCCAGGAAGGACAGTGAAAGGGTCTATATTCTGGCCAAGGAGAAGTACCACCCGGGGAAATTATACCGGCAGTAATCCGAGAGCTTTGGTATATTTATGAAACATACGCAGATAATGAAGGATAGAATTCGGGTGCAACAGAACCCGGACGATAAGACTTCCGGAGGCGGATAACTCCGGACAGCGAACCACCGGAGGCGGATAACTCCGGACAGCGAACCACCGGAAGCGGATAAGTTCCGGACAGCGAATCACCGGGGAGAGAAACTCCGGACAGCGGATTACCGGAGGAGAGATAGGCCCCGGGCGATCAAACACGGTGATAAAGGAGTAATTATGACAGATTATATGATAAGAGCAAGTGCTGCGGATAACCAAATCAGAGCATTTGCGGCAACAACAAGGGAGCTGGTGGAGCATGCAAGGCAGCTTCACGGAACAAGTCCGGTTGCAACGGCAGCCCTGGGAAGACTACTGACCGCAGGGGTCATGATGGGCAGTATGATGAAGGGGGAAGAGGATCTTCTGACCCTGCAGATCAAGGGAAGCGGACCGATCGGAGGACTTACGGTAACGGCAGATTCCAAGGGACATGTGAAGGGGTACCCTTATCATCCGGAGGTACTGTTGCCTGCCAATGCCAAGGGTAAATTAGATGTGGGAGGAGCCATCGGTGCCGGTATGCTGACCGTAATCAGGGATATGGGGCTGAAGGAGCCCTATGTGGGACAGATCAACCTGGTCTCAGGAGAGATCGCGGAGGATCTGACCTACTATTATGCGGCCAGTGAACAGATACCCTCCAGTGTTGCCCTTGGAGTACTGATGAACAGGGACAATACTGTGAGAAGGGCAGGAGGCTTTATCCTACAGCTGATGCCCTTTGCCGAGGATGAGGTGATATCAAAGCTGGAACAAAGGATAGGAGAGCTGGAGAGCATCACAGGCTTATTGGACCGGGAGATGACTCCTGAGATGATTCTGGACCATATCCTTGGGGATCTGGGGGTGGAGTATCTGGAACGGCTTCCTGCTTCCTTTACCTGCAACTGTAGCAAGGAGCGGGTGGAGCAAGCAGTGATTTCCATTGGGCAGAAGGACATCATGGAAATGATCGAGGACAATGAACCCATCGAGGTGAACTGCCATTTCTGCAACAGGCAGTATCATTTTACTGTGGAGGACTTAAAGGGCTTTCTGGTAAAGAAGGCAGGACAGGAGCAAAAAGAAGGATAAAGATATTACAAAAAGTATATAAGGAAGAACATTGTAAGGACTTTCCTATCATACTAAAATGAAAGGGTCAAGGATCAGAATGAAAGCTGCGGAAGGAGAAGAATAATGAAGGGCGCGTATTATACAGGAGAGTATCGGAACCTATTCAAGGAATATGGGTACTCAGAGCAGGAGATCGAACAGAGGCTGGAGGATGCTTATCAGACCATCTTCTATGGACCTGAGGAGGAACGGTTTTATCATGAGATGGGCGAAGATATGGCCTATTTTGAGGATACCGGTAATCATGACGCCAGAACTGAGGGCATGTCCTATGGCATGATGATGTGTGTACAGCACAACTGGAAGAAGGAATTTGACAAGCTGTGGAAATTTGCTAAGACCTTTATGTGGATGGAGAAGGGTGATAACAGAGGGTATTTTGCCTGGTCCGTACAGACCAACGGAAAAAAGAATTCCTATGGACCCGCACCGGATGGGGAGGAGTATTTCGCCCTGGCCTTATTCTTTGCCTCGAACCGCTGGGGTGACGGGGAAGGAATCTATGAGTATTCCAAGGAAGCCCGGGCAATCCTGCATGAATGTGTGCATAAGGGAGAGAATGGAGCTCCCGGCTTTCCTATGTGGGAGCCCAGCAATAAGCTGATCAAATTCATACCAAACTGTGATTTTACAGATCCCTCCTATCATTTGCCTCACTTTTATGAGCTGTTTGCGCTCTGGGCCAATGAAGAGGATAGGGAGTTCTGGAAGGAAGCCACGAAAGCCAGCAGAGAATATCTGAAGAAGGCCTGTCATCCGGTCACCGGCCTGGCGCCTGAATATGCTCACTATGACGGAAGCCCCTTTATGCATGATCACAGGGAGAGATATTACAGTGATTCCTACCGGGTGCCCGCTAATCTTGGTCTTGATTATGCCTGGTTTGCTGCCGATGAGTGGGAGAGAGAAAATGCGGATAAGATTCAGAGGTTTTTCTGTGATACGGTGAAGGGCAGGAACGATATGGTCTATGAGCTTGACGGCACCATCATTGAAGAGAAGGCTCTGCATCCCGTAGCTATCATCGCGACAAATGCCATGGCATCTCTGGCAGCAAGTGATACAGCCCACAACAGGGAGTGTGTGGACCTGTTCTGGAATACACCGCTCAGAAAAGGAGATCGGAGATATTATGATAACTGCCTCTACCTCTTTTCCCTCATGGTCTTAAGCGGTAACTATAGGATCTGGAAATAAGTAAAATAAGGTACGGACCCATGGTTTGGGGAGCATAGGGTTCAGCCTATAATAAAAGGAGAGGTTATATGAATTACGGTTATTTCGATGAGAAGAACAAGGAGTATGTGATTACGAGACCGGATACCCCGGCACCCTGGGCGAATTATCTGGGCTCGCCGGAGTATGGAGCCATCATCTCGAACAATGCCGGCGGCTACAGCTTCGTCAAGAGCGGAGCGAACGGCAGAATCACCCGTTATATCTTCAATCAGGAGGACAAACCGGGCCGGTATGTTTATCTGAGAGATGATGATAAGAAGGATTACTGGTCTGCTTCCTGGCAGCCGGTCGGAAAGCCTCTCGGGGAGGGGAAGGACTATTATCAGAGTGCCTGCCATCATGGAACCGCTTATACGAAGCTGAAGGCCCAGTATAAGGATATCTCCTCTGAGGTCCTGTATTATGTACCCCTAGATAAGACCCATGAGGTTTGGAAGGTTACGGTAAAGAACACCGGTGACCGGGTAAGAAATATCTCAGCCTTCGGTTTCGTAGAGTTTACCAACGAAAGCTTTTATGAGAATGACCAGGTGAATCTCCAATATACGCTCTTTATCACAAAGACCTATTTCCTGGGGAATAAAATCCTTCAGACCATCAATGAAAACGAAGGAAGACAGGCGGACGGGACCAACCACAAGGAGCGTTTCTTCGGACTGACAGGAGCAGAGGTGGCTTCCTATAACGGCAGTAAGGCTGCCTTTATCGGCAGCTACAGAAGCTTCGGTAATCCGATTGCAGTTGAGCGGGGTAATTGCGATAATGTCCTCAATTACAACCAGAATGCCTGCGGAGCCCTTCATACCAAGATGACCCTGCAGCCGGGTGAGAGCAGGGAATTCGTATTTTTATTGGGACAGAAGACTGACAAGGAATCGGCAGAGCTTCTGAAGCACTATGCCGATCTTGCTGTTGTTGAGAGAGAAATGGATGAGCTGATCAATTACTGGCATGGCAAGCTGAGTCATTTCCAGGTGCAGACCCCCAGTGAGCCCTTTAATGTGATGCTGAACACCTGGAATGCTTACCAGTGCTTCATTACCTTTATCTGGTCCAGAGCTGCTTCCTTAATCTATGCGGGCCTGCGTAACGGCTACGGCTACCGGGATACGGTTCAGGATATCCAGGGCATCATCCATCTGGATCCTGCCATGGCCAAGGAAAAGATTCGTTTCATGCTGTCTGCGCAGGTGGATCACGGCGGCGGACTGCCCTTAGTAAAGTTTGACCATAATGCAGGTCATGAGGATACACCGGAGGATGTCTCCTATGTGCAGGCAACCGGACATCCGGCTTATCGGGCAGATGATGCTTTATGGCTTTTCCCGACCGTATACAAATACATGGCGGAAACCGGAGATAAGGACTTCCTGGATGAGGTGATCCCTTATGCCAACAAGGATGAGGGTACTGTCTATGACCATTTAAAGAGAGCCATCAATTTCTCCATGGAAAGAAGAAGTGTCCATGGAATGCCTGCCGGACTCCATGCGGACTGGAACGACTGCTTAAGGCTGGGCAAGAAGGGGGAATCCACCTTTGTGGCTTTACAGCTCTACTATGCGATGTCAGTCATCCGTAATATTGCAGAGGACAAGAAGGATACCGGGTATTTAAGCTATTTGGATCAGGTACAGACAGAGCTTAAGGAAACCATCAATCAGAACTGCTGGGAGGAGGACCGTTTTATCAGAGGCTTCAAGGAGGATGGTCAGGTTATCGGCTCCAGGAAGGATCCCGAAGCCAGCATGTGGCTGAATCCTCAATCCTGGGCTGTTATCAGCGGCCTTGCCACCAAGGAGCAGGCTGAGAAGGCTCTGGAAAGCGTACATCGTGAGCTGAATACCAAATACGGCTGCAGAGTAATGGCACCCTCCTATGTGGACCATGCCTTTAACGGAGCCCTTGCGATACTCTTCAATCCATCCACAAAGGAGAACGGCAGTATCTTCTCCCAGACCCAAGGCTGGATCATACTTGCGGAAGCCTTAATGGGTCATGGTAACCGTGCCTTTGAGTACTTTACCGAGACCAGCCCCGCTGCGATGAATGACCGGGCAGAGATCCGAGTATTGGAGCCTTATGCTCACGGTCAGTTTGTGGAAAGCGTAGAGTCTCCTTATGAAGGAAGAGCCAATGTGCACTGGCTGACCGGTACTGCCTCCACTGTGATGGTCGGCTGTGTAGAAGGTATCCTGGGAATGAGACCGGACCTGAATGGTCTGCTGATCGCGCCCAGCATACCCGCTGACTGGAAGGAATTTAAGATCGAGAAGACCTTCCGCGGCAAGAAGCTCCTGATTAAGGTAGTAAATGAATCCGGTGCAGAGAGCGGCTTTAAGGAATTCTATGTGAACGGAGTCAAACTGGAGAGGAACTACCTGCCGGAAGAGCTGATGAAGGATACTAATGACATCCTCTTGGTGATGTAGGGCAGCGCAGGGATTTGCTTCTGACGGAAAGCATCCTATGGTAATGATATAAATAGATAACCAGATATGATAAGAGCTTACCCTGAAGATAATCCTTAGGATAAGCTCTTATTTTGATATAAATTAATATTTGTAAATTGTGTGTCTGAAGCGGTAAGCAGCAGAAGTCCGGTCAGAATATATACATAAAGGCAGACAAGAGCAGCAGGAAGAGCAGGTTATAGACCGTAAATACCCCCAGGTAACGTAAGGGTCTCGCGCCCTCCGAACGGCTGTAGAACTTGTAGGAGATCAGGCTTGCCAGGGAAGCTACCAGGGTTCCCAGTCCGCCCAGGTTCGTGCCGAGGAGGAGGGCTTTGCCATTGTCCGTGAAGGAAGATAGGAGGACAGCGGCAGGGACATTGCTGATGACCTGACTGACCAGGACGGAGACCGGAAGCTCCCTTCCCTTCAATAAGCCTGCCAGAAAAGCTCTGGCAGCAGGGATGTTACCGACATTGCCTACAAAGAGGAAGAAGCAGACAAAGGTCAGGAGCAGGGGATAATCCACCTTTTTCAGGATCCTGCGGTCAAAGGCCAAAAGCGCCAGAAGAACCAGGAGGAAGGTGATTCGGTAATCAATGATTCTTAAGACACTAAGCAGGCAGAGCAGAAAGAGGCATCCGTAGAAAAGTCCGGCCAGAGAGGTCTTCTTTATCTTAACCGGAGATGTCTCTGCGGTCTGTAGCTTAATTTCCATGCCGGAGGCTCCTGCCGCCGGAAGATTGATGTTCAGGGGTTCTTTCTTGATTACCAGGATCACAGCAGCCAGCAGCAGTCCCAGGGAGAGCAGAGTTACCGGAAGCATGGTCAGCAGAAAGTCCCAGAGGGCTGTCTTGTAATAGGTATAGAGATAGAGGTTCTGCGGATTTCCCACAGGTGTCAGCATGCTGCCAAGATTGGCAGCGACCGTCTGCAGTACGATGATATGAATCAGATGTCTGCACTGACCTGCCATGGTAAGAAGCAGGATGGCAAAGGGTACGAAGGTGATCAGGGCCACATCGTTGGTAATCCACATGGAGCTGAAAAAGCAAAGCATAACCAGAATGATACTTAAGGAGCGGGTGTTCCGGCACCGTTTCAGCAGCTTTTCGGAAAGCTTAAGGAAGAGACCGATTTCACCTGCACCTGCGACCACTGCCATCAGACAGAAGAGAAGAGCCAGAACTCTTAGGTCCAGATAGGAGAGGTAGTCTGCAGAGGGGGGTACGAAGAACATGGAGATGACCGCAGCTGCTCCTGCGATACATAATACGGCTTCGGATTTGATTTTCAGCATCAAGGTGTTCATTATTAGTCTCATTCGTTCGTTCATGACTATGCTCCTTAGGTGTAGGCTGGATTTCTAGGAAATTCTATCGCAAAAGACAGGGAAAAGCAACACAAATATTATTATTGCACGTTAGGTTTTTCTTTGCTAAAATCAATATGATATAGCAGAATCTGAAAGTACATACAAGGATTGTAATAATACACAAAATAAGGAGTCGGGAAGCATATGACAGAGTCGTCAGGAGACATAAAGCGCAAGGGGGCATCCGGTGCACAAAGGATGAAGTCGGACCTGCCACCGGGAACCGCAAGGGATTACCTTTTTGATAATATGAAAGCCATATTGATTATACTGGTGGTTTGGGGACATCTCCTGACCTCATTGATTAATACTTATGGATCTATGAAAATGATCTATTTTTTTGTGTATTTCTTTCATATGCCGGCGATGGTCTTCATCTCCGGTTACTTCTCCAAGAACCTGGATAAGATCAGAGACAACGCTTTTGCGACAATTCTGCTTCCTTACCTGATCTTAAATGTAGTCAATTACATCTATAAAATGTTTATTATTCAGCAGCCCTACTTTGGCTTCCGCTTCTTCCGGCCACTTTGGGGGCTCTGGTACCTATTTGCCTTATTTATCTGGAAGTTCTTCTTAAAGGACCTGGTAAGAATCCGCTACATACTGCCCCTTAGCTTTCTGATCGGCTTATTAAGCGGCTTCAGCAAGGAGTTTTCAGAGTATATGGCCCTGGGCAGGATCGTATGCTTATTGCCCTTCTTCCTCTTGGGTTATTACTGCAAGAGAGAGCATGTAGAGCGGGTAAAGAGACTGCCGAAGCTGTTATCCGTTGCTGTGATTGCGGGTACTGCAGTTCTTTCCTACGTTGTTGTCAAGGAGAAGCTCTTTTCCCAGGAGGTCCTGTTCTTACGGAAGTACTTCCCCCAGGATAAGGAACTGAAGTACATGCTGTGCCGCCTCTTGGTCTATGTGGTCGCGCTCGCCATGATTGCGGCTCTGATGAACCTTACGGGCAGTAAGAAATGCTTCCTGTCCCGGCTTGGCAGCAGCACGTTAACCATCTATGTGTTACATCTGTTTACGATACCGCTTTTAGAGAAGCTGGAGATCTTGAAGGATAAGCCCTATCTGTACCTCATATATTCCATCTTTATGACGGCACTGATTACCTACCTCTATTCACTTCCTCTTGTGAAGAGGGGTTATGACACAATTATGGACAAGCTTACAGCAATCGTTATAAAGAAGAATACCGATGAGAATTAGGAAAGGTTGGTGCCATCGTGAAGCTAAGTATTATTGTACCATTCCATAAGGGAATACATTTTCTGGAGGATTGTCTGGATAGCATCAGGGATCAGGGCTTAAGTGCCTATGAGACTATACTTGTTCTGGACCATGTTACTGAGGATATCACGCCGTTAACGGAGGCTTACCGGGATATTAACCTACGGATTCTTGAGCTGGAGGAGGAGAAGAGACCGGCCCGGATCGGTGAGGCAGGAAATGATCTCCTGGCGGGCTACAGTGGAGTAGCTGCTGCGAGAAATGCCGGTCTGGATGCCGCGAACGGAGAGTATGTCTATTTCCTTGACAGCGATGATTATATTCATAGCGGGACATTACCCCTTCTCTTGAAGGAAGCTCAGGAGGAGTTGGCGGACTTTTCCTATGGCAGAAAGGACTCCACCTGGTTCAGCCGTAAGGTCTACCTGTCCTCCCTGGAAGAAAGGAATCAGCAGGAAATTTCGGAGGAGCAGGAAGCAGAGGGAGAGGCAGAAGCAGAAAAGCTCACCCGTAGAGAGCGAAAGATACATAACATACGAGAGGTATTGGAAGAAACAGCTGCTACGAAGGAAGAAGGAGACTTACTGAAGGTAGCAGATGCCATGTATACCCTCTTTGTATCCCGTAAGGGCTTTAAGAACGTTTCTGTCGTGGGTATCCTGTTCCGGCGAAGCTTTCTGTTTGATCATAACATTCGTTTTAGCGAGAAGTATACCTTCTTCTCCGACTTTGGTTTTATGGTTCAGGTGTTGACCCATGCGGAAGCCTGCTCCAGTACCTTGGAAGCAGTCTACGTAAAACGCAAGCATAACGATCCGATTCATTACCCTGCCCTGGCACAGATTAAGTCAGAAGACCGTTTCGAGGAATATGTGGAGGCCTATCGGGAAGCGATGGAAATCACTGCTCCTGAGTCGGCTCTTCGGCGCTTCGTTGAGAATAAGCTGATCAGCTATTTTACCGGAACCTATGCGCCCAGACTTCGCAGGAGTGAGAGAGATATCTGGAGGAAGGAGCGCTTTGCTGTCATCCGTGACTGTATGAAGCAGGTGAATCCGGACCGGATCCGGCAGCTTAGAAAATACCGCAGGAAGGTAGTTAAGGCCTTGCTTCAGGGCAATGTAAAGAAGGCTACCCTCCAAGTAAATCTTCACCTGGGTATCAAGAAGCTGAAGAAAATCAGAAAGAACCGGAGAGTATTCTCCTACTACTTATATCACAGATACTTCCTCAAGCAGCCCCTAAAGGAGAACTGGGTGTTATGCGAGAGCTTCTTTGGTAAGAGCTATTCCGACAGTCCGAAGTATATCTATGAATACTTATCTAAGAATTATCCCGGAAAATATCGTTTCTTCTGGGTGGTAAACAAGAGGACGAGGATTCCCTACGAGCACACCCGGATAAAGCGCTTCAGCATCCGGTATGCCTATTGCCTGGCCCGTTGCAAGTATAATGTGTTCAATGTCAGGCAGCCGGAGTGGGTGAAGAAGAGAGAGGGAAATGTATTTTTGCAGACCTGGCACGGAACCCCCTTAAAGAAGCTGGTTTTTGACCAGGAGGAGGTAATGGGTGCATCCCCCCTCTATAAGGAACAGTTCTACAAGCAGTCCAGAGTATGGGATTACCTGGTTTCGGCCAACCGCTTCTCTACGGAGGCCTTCCGGAGTGCCTTCCGCTATGACAAGGAGTTTCTGGAATTCGGTTATCCCCGTAATGATATTCTCCACAGTGAGAACAGGGATCAGCTGGCTGCGGCAATCAAGAAGAAGCTTCGTATTCCCGAGGGGAAGAAGACGATCCTCTATGCTCCGACCTGGAGAGATGATGAATATTATGGCAGAGGAGAGTATAAATTTGCATTGAAGCTGGACCTGAGGCTCCTCAAGAAGGAGCTGGGACCGGATTATGTGGTCTTATTGAGAACCCACTATTTTATTGCCGATTCCCTTGATGTTACAGGTCTTGAGGAGTTTGCGGTCAATGTAAGCAAATACGATGATATCTCAGAGCTGTATCTGATCTCGGATCTGCTGATCACCGATTATTCCTCCGTATTCTTCGATTATGCGAACCTGAAAAGACCGATATTATTCTATACCTATGATCTGGACAAATACCGGGATATGCTCCGGGGCTTCTATATGGATATTGAGAAGGAGGTTCCCGGGCCCCTGCTCTTCACCAATGAAGAGGTAGTGGAGGCAATCAAGGGAATCGATCAGATCACCGAAGAGTATCAGAGCAGGTATGAGGTCTTTTATGAGAGGTTTTGCTCCTTAGAGGATGGGCATGCCTCTGAAAAGGTAGCTAAGAAAGTATTTAACCTTCCTCCGACTTCAACATATTGATGTAAAAACATGCATAACTATTCATTATTTTGTGCAAGCCTACAAAAATCCGGAAAGCGCTCTGATGTAAGAAAAAAGCAGTTGCCATTTCGAAAGCTTTCGTTGATAATATTAGCGTAATACACTGAGCTTATAGCGCTATGAGAGAATAGTAAAAGGATGGGTGGCATTTACGATGAAAAAGTTAGACATGCTCTATGAAGGAAAAGCAAAGAAGGTTTACCTGACGGATGTGGAAGACGTATATATCGTAGATTACAAGGATGATGCAACTGCATTCAACGGACAGAAAAAGGGTACCATACTAGGAAAAGGTGTCGTCAATAATAAGATGTCCAATCACATTTTCCGTATCCTGGAGAAGGAGGGTGTACCTACCCATTATATCGAAGAGCTCAGCGACAGGGAAACCGCTGTGAAGAGGGTTCAGATCGTACCCCTGGAGGTAATCGTAAGAAATGTATCCGCAGGAAGCTTTGCCAAGAGATTAGGAATTGAAGAAGGCAGAAGGCTGCTTGCTCCTACTTTGGAGTTCTCCTATAAGGATGATGCTCTGGGAGATCCCTTGATCAATGATTACTATGCCATTGCCCTGGGGCTGGCTACCAGAGAAGAGCTTGACCGTATCACAGAGCTGGTATTTAAGGTTAACGAGGTATTGTGCAGATATTTCTTAGAATGTGGCATCGATTTAATCGACTTCAAGGTCGAGTTTGGCAGATATAAGGGCGAGATTATCCTTGCGGATGAGATTTCACCGGATACCTGCAGACTTTGGGATGTTACCACCCATGATAAGCTGGATAAGGACCGTTTCCGTAGGGATCTTGGTAAGGTAGAGGATGCTTACCGGGAGGTTTTCAGAAGATTAGGGATAGAATAATGGAATATTGGGCTGTTTCAGAGAAATTTCATAGCTGCCTCATACCTTCCGGGAGGGAATGCCTTCACGGAGGTATGCCCACTTTACGGGGAGGGGTATGCGATGGAAATCTATTTGGAACAGCCTTCTTTTGACGTAACTGCTTGTCGTGATGTTTTTAGATCAATTGGGAAAGGATAATGAACATGTTTACGGAAAACAACAGCTATATCCCGGATGAGATACATGAGGAATGCGGAGTTTTTGGAGTATATGACCTGGATGGAAATGATGTGGTATCCACCATATACTATGGTTTATTTGCCCTACAGCATCGGGGACAGGAGAGCTGCGGAATCGCAGTCAGTGATACGAAGGGTCCCAAGGGCAAGGTAAAATCCTGTAAGGGGATGGGATTGGTAAGTGAGGTATGTACGGAGGAGCATTTGGAACGCCTGTCCGGTAATCTGGGCGTAGGTCATGTCCGCTATTCCACCGCCGGAGAAAGCAGTATCCACAATACTCAGCCTCTGGTGTTAAATTATGTGAAGGGAACCCTTTCCCTGGCTCACAACGGTAACCTGGTCAATACACCGGAGTTAAGAAGGGAGCTGGAGAAGACAGGAGCTATCTTCCAGACCACGATCGATACAGAGGTAATTGCCTATCATATCGCCAGGGAACGGCTGGGTTCAGCTACGGTTGAGGAGGCAGTTGCAAAGGCCATGAAGAAGCTGGCAGGAGCTTACTCCCTGGTAATTGCCAGTCCGAGAAAGCTGATCGGGGCCAGAGATCCCTTTGGCTTCCACCCCTTGTGCATCGGCAGGAGGAACAATGCCTATATCCTGGCTTCGGAAACGGCAGCCCTGAATGCAGTGGATGCGGAATACATCCGGGATGTCAGACCCGGAGAAGTGGTAATGATCAATGAGGATGGGATTCATTCCGATACCTCCCAGTGTGGAAAGCAGATAGCCAAATGTGTTTTTGAATACATCTATTTCTCCAGACCGGATACGAGATTTGACGGTATCAGCGTATACAACTCCAGAATCATGGCAGGCAGAATTCTGGCGCAGACCCATCCGGTAGAAGCGGATGTGATTGTCGGCGTTCCCGATTCGGGAAATGCGGCTGCTCTGGGCTATGCCCTGGAGTCAGGAATCCCCTTTGGCATGGCCTTTGTCAAGAACAGCTATGTCGGAAGGACCTTCATTAAGCCGAAGCAGTCCATGAGGGCATCCAGTGTTAGGATTAAGCTGAACGTACTGCCTGAGGTGGTCCGGGGGAAGAGAGTGGTTATGATCGATGACTCCATCGTCCGCGGTACCACCAGTGCGAAGATTGTGCGGATGTTAAAGAGCGCAGGAGCTACCGAGGTCCATGTCAGAATCAGCTCTCCGCCCTTCCTGTATCCCTGCTATTTCGGGACGGATGTACCGACCGGTGATCAGCTGATAGCTCATAATAATACAATAGATCAGATTCGTGATATGATTGGAGCGAATTCCCTGGGATATCTGGCAGTGGAGCGTCTGGCTGATATGCTGGACGGAGATACGGGCTTCTGTGATGCCTGCTTCACAGGCAGATACCCGATCGAACCACCCAAGGAAGATATCCGCGGGGAGTATGAACTATAAAACAGACGGATGAAATGCGAACGAAGCCCATCGTACTCTATGAAAAACACCGGAGATAACGGTTGCTTCGAATCTATTCAATAGAAGGGGGCCAAACCATGAGTTATGACAGATATACCAGTCCGCTGTCAGAGCGGTATGCCAGTAAGGAGATGCAGTATCTTTTCTCACCTGATATGAAGTTTAAGACCTGGAGAAGGCTGTGGATCGCACTTGCCGAGACAGAGAAGGAGCTGGGCCTGAATATCACAGAGGAGCAGATCCGGGAACTGAAGGCTCACGCGGAGGATATCAATTATGATGTGGCGATTGCCAGGGAGGCAGAGGTACGTCATGATGTCATGTCCCATGTCTATGCCTACGGTGAGCAGTGTCCGAGTGCAAAGGGGATCATTCATCTGGGTGCAACCTCCTGTTATGTCGGGGATAATACGGATATTATTGTCATGACAGAGGCCTTGAAGCTGGTCAGAAAGAAGCTTTTAAATGTGATGTCAGAGCTATCCGAATTCGCTTACGAATACCGGGCTCTGCCTACCTTGGCCTTTACCCATTTCCAACCGGCACAGCCCACGACAGTCGGCAAGAGGGCAGCTCTTTGGCTGATGGAGCTGAAGCTGGATTATGATGATCTGAATTACCTGATTGACAGTATGCGGCTGCTTGGCTCCAAGGGGACAACGGGAACCCAGGCCAGTTTTATGGAGCTCTTTGACGGGGATCATGAGAAGATCAAGGAGCTGGACTTAAAAATAGCAGAGAAGATGGGCTTCTCCGGTTGTTACCCTGTATCCGGACAGACCTATTCCAGAAAAGTGGATACCAGAGTAGTGAATGTTCTGGCAGGAATCGCAGCCAGTGCCCATAAATTCTCCAATGACATCCGGCTGCTGCAGCATCTGAAGGAAATTGAAGAGCCCTTCGAGAAGAAGCAGATCGGTTCCTCTGCCATGGCATATAAGAGAAATCCCATGCGAAGCGAGCGGATCGCTTCCCTGGCTAATTATGTGATGGCGGATGCCTTGAATCCGGCGATCACCTCCTCTACCCAGTGGTTTGAGAGAACGCTGGATGATTCCGCCAATAAGCGTATCAGTATTCCCGAGGCCTTCCTGGCTGTGGATGGAATTCTGGACCTGTATATGAATGTGGTGGACGGACTGGTGGTGTATCCCAAGGTCATTGAGAAGCATCTGTTGCAGGAGCTGCCCTTCATGCTGACCGAGAACATTATGATGGATGCGGTGAAGGCAGGAGGAGACAGACAGGAGCTGCATGAACGGATCCGTACCCTGTCCATGGAAGCAGGCAGAAATGTGAAGGAGAAGGGTCTGGAGAATAATCTTCTGGAGCTGATCGCAGCGGATCCGTCCTTCCCGATGAGTCTGGAGGAGCTGAAGGCCTCCATGGATCCGGCCAAGTATACGGGCCGGGCCAAGGAGCAGACCGAGGAATTCCTGGAGGAGGTTATCAGACCGATCCTGAAGGAGAATAAAGAACTGCTTGGTATCAAGGCAGATATCAAGGTTTAAAGTGTAAAAAACGGAGCCGACCACCAAGGTGTGAACCTCAGTGGTACAGCTCCGTTTTTTGTGTAAGCCAAAGGAGCTTTACATTATTCGATCCGGCAGCCGACATGTTCAATCTGGTCTCTTATTTCATCTTCACTGCTTGCATTATTATAATCCACCTCGATTGAACCCCGCTTCAGATCGACATTCACCTTTTTCACGCCGTCCAGTTCATCTAGTGCATTTTTTACCTGGGTCTTTACAATCGTATTTCTTAAGCCGCTTACATTACAATGAAATCTGTTCATAATCTGTACCAGCCTTTCCAGGAAGAATTCCTAAACCTCTGCATGAAATTGGTTACCTATGAGGAATGAATCCTCAGGTATAGTGTTTGGTAAGCTGCCTGTTTTTATCATGAGAAAATCAGCTTACTCCCGATTACACATGAGCTTATCTTAAATTTGGTTACTTTTAACTCCAGTATTAGGATAATAAAGTAATTAATTTATACTTTTCTTTTCCCTCAAATTATTGTAATATAGTATATGGAAGAGCTAGCATAATTTAGTATCGACTTGGCTGGTTATGACTGACTTCAGACAAATCATTACGATCGGAGGAGACTTATATGTTTTGCAAAAAATGCGGGACAAAATTAGCGGATGGAGACTCTTTTTGTCTATCTTGCGGAACGAAGGTTACTGAAGCGAACACAGGAGTTGAAGCAAATCAGAGCCTTCAGCAGAGTACACAGCAGAGCACACGGAATTTCGATTACCAACCTTCCAGAAAGGGCTTATCGGTGAATGTGATTCGTTTTATTATTGCAAATGCTGTCGTGTTAATCTCTTATTTCCTTGGCTGGTGGAAGATCAAAGGAGATTTGGGTAAATTCATTGATATCATCGGTTACAGCAAGAGTAATTCCATCTCTCCCAATCTGTTCCTTAACATGTATATAAAGTCCGGGGAGTCGGAAGGAACCTTGATCTATTTGCTGATTGTCATTCCCGTTGCAGCCGGTTTAGCAATCTTATTTGCTTTACTGAAAAAGAATGGATTGGCTAAGCTCTGTACGATCGTGGGTGGAATCGTTACCTTACTTTTTTCAGCCGGAGCCATTCTGCTTACCATGACAGGAGATCTGGGTCTGAAGTTTGGTGTCTTTGTAGCAATTATTGCTGCTATCTATTCCTTTATTGCAACCGGCGGACTGAAGCTGGATTAAGACAAGTTTAAGGATATCTAACTGATAGGGTGATAGCTATAGGAGTGTTGCATGAGCAGTGTTCTTGATGGGATACGCTTTGCAACACTCTTTCTATTTATGAATGAAATTAATCCCAGCGGATAGGTCCGGCAGACAGGCCGCCGGAGAGGATCGGTGATTAGGCCCAGTGAACAGGTCTGTCGGGGAGACAGGATTTTGGATTGTCAGGTGTGAAGGATGATGGTATAATGCTCATGTATACATAATATCGTTCCCATAAGGGGGTATTATATGAATATTGATCTGGAGTATTATAAGATCTTTTATCATGTGGTAAAGGCGGGGAGCTTTACTCAGGCCGGAGAGGAGCTTTGCATCTCGCAGCCTGCTGTCAGTCAGGCCATCAGGCTGCTGGAGACAAATCTGGGCAGCAGGTTATTCATAAGGGTTCCGAAGGGTGTGAGGCTGACACCGGAGGGAGAAGTATTATTCTCCTACATTCAGAGGGGCTATGAACACATTCTGATGGGAGAGGCACAGTTTCGGAAAATGCTGGACTTAGAAAACGGTGAAATCCGGATCGGAGCCAGTGATATGACCCTGCAGTTTTATCTGCTTCCCTATCTGGAGCTCTTTCATCAGAGCTATCCCGGTATCAAGGTGACGGTAAGCAATGCACCTACACCGGATACCTTGGAGTATCTGTATGAGGGCAAGATCGATTTCGGAGTGGTCACCGAACCCTTTGAGGCCAGGCCGGAGATTCACTCCCTGCCGGTACGGGAGCTTCAGGATATCTTTGTCGCAGGCAGCAAGTTCCGAGAACTGAAAGATCGGATATTGGATTATAAAGAGCTGGAGGAACTGCCCATTATCTGTCTGGAGCATAATACCAGTACCCGGAGATTCATGGATGAATATCTGGCGTCGGTCGGAGTCATTCTGAAGCCGGAATTTGAACTGGCTATGAGTGATATCATCGTCAAATTTGCCGAGCGTAATCTGGGGATAGGCTGTGTCGTCGAAGATTTTGCCAAGGAATACCTGGATGCAGGGAAGCTGTTTAAGCTTAAGTTTCGGACAGAGCTTCCCAAGAGGCATTTCTGTATCATCACAGGAAGTCTGAATCCCATCTCCTCTGCAGCGAAGGAACTGCTTCGGCTCTTAGGGAGGAAGCATTCCGAATAGGACGGGATAAGCTTAGGACTTAGTATGGAGGAAAGGGATCAGGGATCGGAAATCAAAGGAAAGAAGGAGAATAGAGATGAAGATAGAGATTAAAAAGCTGAATGACAGAGCAGTCCTGCCGGCTAGAGGAAGTGAACAGGCTGCCGGTTGGGACCTGTATTCTGCCAATGAGGAAGCGATAGCTATAGAAGCCCACAAAACTGCGATGGTGGGAACCGGCTTATCTATGGCGATACCGGAAGGGTATTTCGGAGCGGTTTTTGCCAGAAGCGGACTGGCGACGAAGCAGGGCTTAAGGCCGGCGAACTGTGTCGGTGTCATCGATAGTGATTACCGGGGTGAGATCATCGTATCACTGCATAATGATACCGATGAAATTCGGAACGTTCAACCAAGGGAAAGGATTGCCCAGATCGTAATCATGCCTTATCTTGAGGTGGAATTTGAGCTGAAGGATAAGCTGGAGGAGACCGCAAGGGGAAGGAATGGTTTTGGCTCTACCGGTACGAAATAAGGAATGATTTTGGGATTGACATTTCACACCATTTGGATTACGATAGGTATCATTTTTTGGATGCAATTATTGGAAATTGTAAAGATATAGGGGGAGATACCATGGAGATCAGAAAAGCCGGTCTTAAGGATTTGGATGTTTTGTTTGAGCAGAGGGTGGAATTTCTTAGAGAAATGAGAAATCATGAGACAGAGCCTTCAGAGGAGTTCAAGAAGAGCACCTATGATTTCATCAAGGAGCATCTGGAAAACGATACACTGGTAGCCTGGGTTGCAGAAGAGAATGGGACCATCATATCCTTGGCCATGGTCACCTATTATTCAGTCCTCCCTATGACTTCAAATCCTAATGGAAGCTTTGGTTATATCCAGAATGTGTTTACCGATCCGTCATACAGAAAGCAGGGAATAGCCAGCATATTATTGAAGCAGATGATTGAGGATGCCGGGAGCAGAGACGTGGGGAGACTTTACTTAAGCGCCACTGATATGGGGAAGCCGGTTTACGAGAAGCTCGGCTTCGAGCTCCTGACACAGGATATGGTATATAGGTTAAAGAAGTAAGGCGGCTACAAGAGGAGAGTACCTGCTTCTAAACGGAAGGATAAACTGATTAACTAACAGAAGAATGAGATTAACGATAGCTGAATGATGGCTGAATGGAGATATTTATGGCAGGATTAGCAGCTCATTTATTGATAGCCAGGGAATTACAAAAGATATTGCCGAATGGTACGATCGGTAATATGGGACAGTTCTACGCAGGCTCTATCGCCCCCGATGCTGTCCATTCCAGAATCAACTATGTCAGAGCCCATAAGAAGCATACCCATCTAAGAGATGATATAGCAGATACGGAATTTATCAGGGAAGAAAACTTAAGCTTATTCCGGCAGAGGGTCGCTGACTACATTCTGGAGCATAGAACCGGGGAGGACGGTCTTTTGGATGTATACCGGGGCTATGTGGCTCATCTGCTGACGGATGAGCTGTACTTTCTGACCCTGCGTCAGGAGTTTGTATTAGATATGGAGAAGCTGGGAATAGGCCAGACCGATCAGGAGTTTTTCCAAAGGGTCATTGCCGACATGCATCGGAATGACTTTCTGCTCTTATACCATGATCGGGAGCTGGATCAGATCAGATATCATCTGGAGCAGGTGACACCCTTCGGCTTAGAGCCTATGTTAAGCGAGGAGGAGATCACTGATAGCCGCAGATGGGTGATTGACCGCTTCTTTTATGAGGCCTATGATCTGCAGGAACCGGTGACCATCAGCTTTGAGAGAACCAAGGAATTCGTCCGTTTTGCCGCAGAGGATATCAAAAGCAGGCTGTCCGAGGGAGGAAGCCTGCCAAGAATGTTTTAAGCTTGGTATGATTCTGATCATTGAATATTATTCTGTGAGTTCGATATAATTCCCATCCGGATCTAAGATGCCGCTTTCATAGTATCCGTCCCCTGTTACTCTGGGTCTGCTGACGACCGGATAACCATCCCGCTCCAGCCTGTCAGTCAGGGAGTTCACCAGCTCCCGGCTTCCCACAGAAAAGGCCAGGTGGGTATAACCGGTGAGATAAGCAGACGCCTGGGGAGCATCCACTATCATCATCCCCGGTCTTGTCATCAGCTCCAGTCTTGTCCCATCCTCAAAGGTCAGGAAGTAGGTACGCAAACCGGTCCTCTCATTGTGATAGCCCCGGTTACTGACTGCATGAAAATAGGTTAGATAGAACTGCTTCAGCCGTTCCAGGTCCTCGGTATAGATTGCGATATGATCAATTCTCATCGTCTGCTCCTTCCATAGCTTCTTCTACAGATTATCCTTCGTTCTGTTCCATTCTATCTTTGCTTTCTCTTATTTCAGCTTCTTTTCCATAATGAAATAGCGCAGTATGAATTATACCATTCTTATGATCAGCATGTAAAGTGAGAGAACAAAATTGATTTTGGCATAATCTCGAATTATATTACTCATAATCAATATTGATTTTACTTATATATATTTTTCGATTATGCTAAGAAAGGAT
Source organism: Bacillota bacterium (assembly GCA_023441965.1). GTDB lineage: Bacteria > Bacillota > Clostridia > Lachnospirales > Lachnospiraceae > Mobilitalea. The sequence goes on along the minus strand of JAEZNB010000012.1, from coordinate 184,589 downwards.
GAAAAATCATTTTGCAGTGGGCAACAGCCTGTTCTGCACAGTTCAAGGAGGATGATACTATGGTAAAAGCTATCGTTGGTGCGAATTGGGGCGATGAAGGGAAGGGTAAGATTACCGACATGCTGGGTAAGGAAGCGGATATTATCGTACGCTTTCAGGGAGGCAGCAATGCAGGCCATACGATTATTAATGAATATGGCAAGTTTGCACTCCATCTGCTTCCGTCAGGGGTATTCTATCAGCATACGACCTGCGTCATCGGTAATGGTGTGGCGCTGAATATTCCCTATCTCTTTCGTGAGATCAAGGCTCTGACAGACCGGGGGGTACCGATGCCGAACATTAAGGTTTCCGACCGGGCACAGATCATGATGCCTTACCATATTCTCTTTGATCAATATGAAGAGGAAAGATTGGGAGGCAAATCCTTCGGCTCCACAAAGTCAGGAATTGCACCCTTTTATTCAGATAAATATGCGAAGATCGGTTTCCAGGTGTCCGAACTATTTGATGAGGAAGTATTAAAAGAGAAAATCCACAGAATCTGTGAGTATAAGAATGTGCTTCTGGAGCATCTCTATCATAAGCCGGGAATTGACTGTGATGAGCTCCTTGAGACAATGCGGGAATACAGAACGATGGTGGAGCCCTATGTATGTGATGTTTCTGCCTACCTACAGGAAGCAATCAAGGAGGGTAAGAACATTTTACTGGAGGGTCAGCTGGGAGCCTTAAAGGATCCGGACTTTGGAATCTATCCCATGGTTACCTCCTCCTCCACTCTGGCAGCTTATGGTGCCATCGGAGCCGGTATACCGCCCTATGAAATCAAGGAAATTATTGCTGTGGTGAAGGCTTATTCCAGTGCGGTAGGTGCCGGTGAGTTTGTCAGTGAAATCTTCGGTACGGAAGCTGAAGAGCTAAGAAGAAGAGGCGGAGATGCAGGAGAATACGGAGCAACTACAGGAAGACCGAGAAGGATGGGCTGGTTCGATGCCGTTGCTACCAGGTATGGCTGCAGGATGCAGGGAGCAACCGAAGTAGCTCTTACGGTACTGGATGTCTTGGGTTATCTGGAGGTCCTGCCTGTCTGTGTCGGCTATGAGATCGACGGCGTAGTCACCAGGGATTTCCCCACTACGGTGCTGCTGGCAAAGGCGAAGCCGGTGTATGAGTATCTGCCCGGCTGGAAGCAGGAGATCAGAGGAATTAGAAACTATCAGGAGCTTCCGGAAAACTGCAGGAAGTACATTGAATTCATCGAGAAGGAAATCGGAGTTCCGATCACCCTGGTATCCAATGGTCCGGGAAGGGATGAAATCATCCGCAGATAGCATTTATATACAAAATCAGTCATGTAAAAGGGCTGTTTCTCATTAACCGAGAATCTTTGGGACCTCTCATATTCTCAGTTAATAAGAAACAGCTCCTTTTCATGTCTCGTGGACTTGGCTTTCACGATACAGTGAAGCAATACATTACCATATTAAAATTTTGCTATACAAATGAGGCGTTCTGTAATACAATTGTTTCTATAAACAGCTTGGAAACAAGCTACGATTTGGGAGGGTAATATGGACTTTGGTAAAGTACAAATTTTAATTGCCATGATTGTCTACATAGGGGCAGTCATAGGAATCGGCTTGTATTATGCAAAGCGTGCCAATGAAAGCAGTGGCAACTATCTGATCGGAGGAAGATCACTGGGACCTTGGGTGACTGCGATGTCGGCAGAAGCCTCCGATATGAGTGGTTGGCTTCTGATGGGTCTGCCCGGTGTGGCTTATTGGTTCGGCTTAAGTGAAGCGATCTGGACCGCCATCGGCTTATTTATCGGCACCTACCTCAACTGGCTGTTTGTAGCCAAGAGGCTGAGGACCTATTCTCATGTGGCAGGGGATGCGATTACAATTCCGGATTTCATCAGCAACCGCTTCAAGGAGAAGAAGAAGGTAATCCTGACCATCGCAGCGGCCTTTATTCTGGTATTCTTCAGTGTTTATGCTGCCAGCTGCTTTGTGGCAGTCGGTAAGCTCTTCAGTGCCCTGTTCAAAACAAGCTATATCGTTATGATGCTGCTTGGGGCCTTATTTGTAGTGCTTTATACCTTTATCGGCGGCTTTCTGGCGGAAAGCGCATCCGATTTCATGCAGGGTATTGTTATGATTACAGCTTTAACAGCAGTTCTGGTTATGGGGGTTATCAAGGCAGGCGGTATCGGTGAGGTGATTGACAATGCCAAGGCGATTCCGGGCTTCCTTGATTTCTTCGGACAGGCCAGTCCTGTTGTGGATGAAGCAAGCGGGGTCCAGCAGCTGACGGCAGCCGGTGCTCCCATGTTTGGTGCTGTAGGTAATTATGGTTTCCTTGTGATTATTTCCACCTTATCCTGGGGCTTGGGATATTTCGGTATGCCTCAGGTCCTACTGAAGTTTATGGCAATCAAGAAGCCGCTGGAACTGAAGAGATCCAGAAGAATCGCAACCATCTGGTGCTTCATTTCTTTGTTGGCAGCAGTCGCGATCGGTATCATCGGAAGAGTCCTGTATCCCAGCGAGCTGCTTACCAAGAGCGACTCGGAGAGCATCTTTATCCTCCTGTCCAACAGCTTCTTCCTTCCGCTTCTCGCAGGCTTGGTTATGGCAGGAATCCTGGCTGCAACCATAAGCTCCTCAGATTCTTATCTGCTGATTGCTGCTTCCGCATTTTCCAAGAATATCTACCAGGGCATTATGAAGAAGGATGCTTCGGATAAGCAGGTTTTACGTATGTCCCGTGTGACCCTGATTGTGATCGCCATCGTTGCGGCAGTCATAGCCTTAGATGAGAATAGTGTCATCTTTACTGTAGTATCCTTTGCTTGGGCTGGCTTCGGAGCAACCTTCGGACCGGTGATTCTCTTCTCCCTCTTCTGGAAGAGAATCAATCAGGCAGGCGCTGTTGCAGGTATGTTAGCAGGCGGTGGAATGGTTTTCCTTTGGGATAAGGTAATCAGTAAGCTGGGTGGGCCCTTTGCCATCTATGAGCTGTTCCCTGCTTTTATATTCTCTTGTATCGCCATCGTTGTGGTATCTCTGCTTACGGCAGAACCCTCTAAGGAGATTCAGGAGGAGTTTGACCTGGTGAAGAATTTTAAGCATGAGTAACATGTGAGTTGTCGGACAGCATGGAGGACGTTATGCAATTAAAAACAATTGGCAGAGAGGTATATCCGGGAGCCGAGATTTCCCTTATCGTACATAAGGATCTGGAGGAGCTACCGGCTGTGCCCCTGAATACTACCTATCAGATCATCATATTGGAAGAAGGGACGGGAATCCTGAAGGCAGGACGGGAGCGGATGTTAATTTCTGCTCCGGCTATCTTCTTTGTAAACGAAGAAGAAAGTCTGGAGCTGGAGAAGTCCTCTCCCCAGATTAAGCTGCATCTGATTTATTTCCATCCTTCCATCATTGACTATAAGTTTCAATTTGAGTATGTCAGGAAGGCTTCCAGAGAGGATGCAACTGCATCCGAGGTCCAGGATCTGTATTGGTTAAATCCTTTTATAATGCGTCATGGAGAGATGCCGGTTCATTGCAGTATCTCCAATATGGCTTTACGAAGACTGAATTACCTCATGGATGCGATTATCGAGGAATTTGAGCAGCAGCAGACCTATCTGTGGATCTGTAGAGGAAGGTCATACTTCTTGGAGATGATCTGTTATACCTCTACCCTGTTGGGACCAAAGGCCTCGGATATGGAGTTGTTATTGGAAAATACCTCTGTTTCCTTGGAGGATATTCTCTTATATATCCATACCAACTACTCCAGCCGCATTACTCTGAAAAGCCTGGTCGAGCAGTTCTGTCTGAACCGAACGACGATCAATGAGCTATTTCGGAAGGCTACCGGAGAGAGTGTAATCTCTTACCTGATCAAGCTTCGGATCGAAGCCTCGGCCATGATGCTCAGGGATACGGGTATGCCGGTCAAGGAAATCGGCTATCGGGTCGGCTTCGAGGATATGGGCCATTTCTGCCGTACCTTTAAGAAAATGAAGGGCTTAAGCCCGATTCAATACCGGAAGGAGAACAGCTGGATGCTGAGATTCTCCTGATTTGCAGATTAGCACATAAATACTGTAATATTTCTATTCCCTCTTAAGGCATCTTCGCAGATACTTTAGGAGGGAGTTTTATTATATACAGGAACCGTTTTACCGGTTCATCTGGTTCTAAGAAGGAGGATAATGATGCATTTTAGGTCAAAAGCTTATGTCAGTTTCGCAGTATTGTGTGTCATCATCCTTTCCTTCTCCGCCTGTATGAAGAAGAGTGAGAAGGAAGCTGATACCCAAGCAGCAGGGAAGCAGGAGCTTCAGACAGAGGAGAAGAAGGAAGAAGGAAAGGATACGCTACAGGATACAGGAAAGGTCGAGGATTCAGCTGCAGGAGATTCGGAGGAGACCTCTGTCACAGAGAATCAAGCGGATCAGGAAAAGAACGAGGAGCAAGGACAGGGGGGCACTATCGCAGAGGATCAAGGGAATCAGAACAAGAGTGATGAGCAAGGACAGGAGGCAGGTAAGGTCATGGAGCAAGAGGACCGGAAGGAAGAAATAGCAGGCAGGTGCTTTCAGACGGAAAAAGGAATAGCATCCTCCCCGGTGCTGCAGGATCAGATCATCTATTTCGGCAGCAAGGATGGCAATTTCTATGCAGTTGACATCATTACACAGAAAGAAGTATGGAAATATTCCACCGGAAATCCGATTTTATGTCAGGCAGCAGTTCAGGATGATCGGATCTTCTTCAGCAGTAACGAGGTATATTATGCGCTTGATATCGCCAGCGGAGAGCTGCGTTGGTCCTATGACCTAAAGGCAGAGCCGATTCTGGCCAGACGGAGAGATCAATGGGATTACCACGATTCCTCACCGGTCATCGATCAGGGTGTGGTCTATTTCGGAAGTGCTACCGGAAAGCTGCTGGGCTTTGACACAAAGACGGGGGACCTGGTATGGGAGCATGTAACGGATCGGAATATGGCAGTCCGCGCTACGCCTCACATTCAGGACGGTGTCATCTATTACGGAGACTGGTTGGGAACCTTCCAGGCCGTAGACATCAAGACGAAAGAGGTTCTGTGGCAGAATAAATACAGCGGCAGTTTTCAGAACAGCTGCGTTGCCAAGGACGATATCCTGATTATCGGAGGAAGAGATACCAGCATCCGTGCCCTGAAGCTATCTACCGGAGAGGAGCTATGGAGCTATAAGGATCCGAGCGGCTCCTGGATTACCGGAGATCCGGTGATTGTGGAGGATACAGTATATTTTCCCACTTCAGATGCCAAGAAGGTTTATGCCATGAAGGTTAACGATGGTACGATCATTGCCACTTATCCGATCTATAAGAATTCCTTTACCAGGCCAATCATAGAGAACGGCTACCTCTATGTTACCTCGGGAGATGCCTACTTAAACCCCGGTTCCGGTAAGCTGGAGGTATTTGACCTGAAGCAGCCATCAATGTGCTTATGGGAAGTGGATGTTCCTACGGGGGGGATATTCTCATCACCGCTGCCGGCAGACGGAATGATATACTTTGGTGCTGAGGATGGTTACCTATATGGGATGACGGTTCCGGATATGAAACAGTAGGAAGAAGAAGGCTTCCTAAGCTATAACAAATCAGCATAACAGATCAATCAAACGCATGCATATAGACTTTTCTATAGGATTATGTTACGATTAACGGGCAATTTTATTAGAAAGGTTCGATGCAATGAATTTATTGACCATAGAGAACATGAGCAAGAGCTATACGGAACGCATGCTATTTGATCAGGTGAGCCTGGGTATCAATGAGGGTGACAGGATCGGTGTGATCGGGATTAACGGCACGGGAAAATCGACCCTGCTGAAAATAATAGCAGGCCTTGAAGAGCCCGATCTCGGGACCCTTACCAGGGGGAGGAAGGTAAGGATCGCCTATCTGCCTCAGGCGCCGGAATTCAATCACCGGCTTTCCATCCTGCAGAACGTGGTGCTAAATCAGAAGGCGGAGGAGGAATACCGCAACCTGGAGGGGGAGGCCCACGCCATGCTGGTGAAGCTGGGAATAACTGATACGAGCGTTTCCCCGGAGCTTCTGTCCGGGGGGCAGAAGAAGAGAGCCGCCCTGGTCCGTACCCTCTTGACTCCGGCAGAGATTTTGGTGCTGGATGAGCCTACGAACCATCTGGACAGTGAGATGGCAGAATGGCTGGAGTATTATCTGAACAAGTACCGTGGGGCCTATATCATGATTACCCACGACCGGTATTTCCTGGATAAGGTTACGAATAAGATTCTTGAGATAGACCGCGGCAGGATCTATTCCTATAACGCCAACTATTCCAAGTTTCTGGAGCTGAAGGCAGAGCGGGAGGAGATGGCCGCAGCTACGGAGCGGAAGGCAAGGAGCTTATTCCGTATCGAACTGGAGTGGATGCAGAGAGGGGCCAAGGCCAGGTCTACGAAGCAGAAGGCCCATATACAGAGATTTGAAGAACTGAGAGACCGAAAGGTAGCGGAAGCAGACGGGAAGGTGGAGATCAGCACGATCTCCTCAAGACTTGGAAAGAAGACAGTGGAGCTGAATGAAATCAGCAAAGCCTATGGGGACAAAACCCTGATTCGGTCATTTACTTATATCCTGCTTCCCGGAGACAGGATCGGGATCATCGGACCCAATGGCTGTGGAAAGACCACCCTTCTAAATATTCTGACCGGTAAGCTGATGCCTGACACCGGTACTGTGGAAATGGGGACCACAATTAAGCTGGGATATTTCTCCCAGGAAAATGAATATATGGATGAAAGCCTAAGGGTGATAGATTATATTCGGGATACGGCAGAGTATATCCAGACTTCAGAGGGAACTGTGACGGCCTCTCAGATGTGTGAGAATTTCCTCTTCACAGGCGCCATGCAATATACCCAGATCTCCAGGCTGTCCGGTGGAGAGAAGAGAAGATTGTATCTGCTGAAGGTCCTGATGGAGGCACCGAATATTCTGGTGCTGGACGAGCCGACCAATGACCTGGATATCCAGACCCTCACCATCTTAGAGGATTATCTGACCCGCTTTGAGGGAATTGTGGTTACGGTATCTCATGACCGCTATTTCTTAGACAAGCTGGCCACCCGGATCTTCTCCTTTGAGGGGGACGGACGGATCAGGCAGTATGAAGGGAATTTCTCTGATTATAAGCTGGCGAAGAGCTTAGAGGAGGAGAAGAAAGCCAAGGAGGCACCGGCTGCCAAGGGAACTTCTGCGGAGGCTGTGAACACCGCTGCTGCAACCTGGAAGCAGAAGAGCAGTAAGCTGAAATTCTCCTATCAGGAGCAGAAGGAGTATGAAACCATCGATGAGGAGATCGCTCTCCTGGAGCAGGAGATTTCAGAGACAGAGCAGAAGATAGAGAAGGCGGCAACCGAGTACGCCAAGCTGAATGAGCTGATGCTGCACAAGGAGAGGCTGCAACAGCGGCTGGAGGAGAAGATGGAGCGCTGGGTCTATCTGAATGACCTGGCTGAGCAGATCGAGGCGGCAAAGGCAAGTAAGTAAAGAGAAGCTAACTTAAGAGGTATGGGGAGTGTATATAGGAGCCCCGGTCCTTCAGCATAATACGCAAAGGACCGGGGTTCGGCTTATCATGAAATATAGTTTAGGTCTCTGAACACTGAGCGTTTGTTAACGGCTAACATTTAGGACATAAGCTTAGGATTTGTACAGGGTATAATAATCAGCTTCCACATCCTCCATCCTACGTCCGTACCAATATTTGATATCATCCAGCGCTTTATTATAGATTGTCTTTCCCAGGGTGTCCATAAAGAAGTCCAAAATGCTTTCTGATGCGATGATACCCAGCTTCTCATCCCGCTCGCTTTCAAAATAATATACGATATCCTCCAGCATCCGCTTCTTTTCTTCCTCTGACAGCCTAAGGCCTGAATAACTCTTTCCCTTCTCCATGGCATCCTCCTACCTTCAGATATTTTGTATTGGTTTATATAGGTACGGTCAGACCGCTATGCGGTCTGCTCGAACTGTGAGTAATAGAGCTTTGCATAGAAGCCACCCTTAGCCAGCAGCTCCTCGTGATTGCCCTGCTCAACGATATCTCCCTCATTCATGACCAGAATCAGGTCTGCATCCCGAATGGTGGAAAGACGGTGAGCGATGATAAAGCTGGTCCGGCCCTTCATCAGATTATCCATGGCCTTCTGAATCTGTATCTCGGTTCTGGTATCAACAGAGCTGGTAGCTTCATCTAAGATCAGGATCTTCGGGTCTGCCAGGATGGCACGGGCAATCGTTAAGAGCTGCTTCTGACCCTGGGATACATTGCTGGCCTCTTCGTTCAGGACCATCTTATAGCCATCAGGCAGAGTGCTGATGAAATGGTGGACATGGGCTGCCTTAGCTGCCCGGATGACCTCCTCATCGGTAGCATCCAGCTTACTGTAACGTATATTTTCCATAATTGTTCCGTTGAAGAGCCAGGTGTCCTGCAGGACCATGCCGAACATCTTCCTTAGCTCACTGCGTTCAAAATCGTTGACATTGTGATCGTCCACCAGAATTTCACCGCTGTTGACATCATAGAAGCGCATGAGCAGCTTTACGATTGTTGTCTTACCGGCACCGGTAGGTCCTACAATTGCCACCTTCTGACCGTCTGCGATCTTAGCGCTGAAATCATTGATAACAATCTTCTCAGGTGTGTAGCCGAAATGCACCTGCTTGAATTCTACCTTACCCTTCAGGCCTTCGATGGACTTGGGCTGCTCCGTGGTGGGCAGCTCTTCCTCTGATTCTAAGAATTCAAAGACCCGTTCCGCTGCGGCGGCAGTCGACTGGAAGAGATTAGCCACCTGGGAAAGCTGCGTAATCGGCATGGAAAAGTTACGGATATACTGGAAGAAGGACTGGATCTGTCCGATTTGAATCTTCCCGTTTACTGTCAGGTATCCACCCAGGATGGCGACACCCACATAACCGAGATTACCGACAAACTGCATGACAGGATGCATCATGCCGGACAGAAACTGGGACTTCCAGGCGGATTCATAAAGCTTATCATTGCTGGCATTGAATTCATTTATGGCAGACTCCTCGCGGTTGAACACCTTGACGATGTTATGACCTCCGAAGACCTCCTCGACCTGACTGTTGACATGGCCCAAGTATTCCTGCTGCTGGCTGAAATACTTCTGGGACTTTTTGATTACGATACCCATAAAGACTGCTGAGAGCGGAACAATCAGAAAGGCCAGCAGAGTCATTGCCACACTGATCCGAAACATCATAATGGGGATACCGATGATACTGACAACTGAGGTGATCAGCTGTGTCATACTCTGGTTCAGGCTCTGGCTTAGGGTATCTACATCATTGGTGACCCTGGACAGAATCTCACCATGGGTCATCTTATCGAAATAGTTCATTGGCATACGGTGGATCTTCTCCGAGATCTCCCTACGGAATTTATAGGTGACCTTCTGGGCGATGCCGGTTGTAATCAGACCCATGCATAAGGAAAGCAGGGCGGATACCGCATACAGACTGATCAGTAATAGCAGGATGCTTCCAAGCTTGCCGAAATTAATGCCATCACCGCCACGGATCTTACTGATGATACCATTGGCAAGCTCTGTGGTGGCATTTCCCATGATGGTTGGTCCGACGATCTGGAAGACGGTGCCTCCGATGGCGAAGATAAATACCATGAGAAAGGCGAGCTTATATTTGGACAGACGTCCGGAAAGCTTCTTCATCGTCCCCTTAAAATCCTTGGCCTTTTCACCCGGGCGTCCCATCGGCGGTCCACCCATGGGGCCGCCTCCCCTTCTCGGAGGTCTTGCGCCACCTTGCTGTGTTTGATTTTCTCTACTCATATTCCAATTCCTCCTTTGACAGCTGGGAAGCTGCGATCTGACGGTAGACCTCACAATCCTTTAACAGCTCCTTATGAGTGCCCTTACCTACGATCCTGCCTTCATCCAGTACAAGGATCTGCTCCGCCTGCATAATGGTACTGATTCTCTGAGCCACGATCAGAACCGTGCTCGTATTAAGCTCTTCCTTAAGAGCCTTTCTAAGGGTGGCATCCGTTTTATAATCGAGGGCAGAGAAGCTATCGTCAAAGATATAAATATCAGGATTCTTTGCAATTGCTCTGGCAATGGAAAGACGTTGCTTCTGACCGCCGGAGACATTGGTACCGCCCTGGGAGATTGCTTCCTGATAGCCCTCTGACTTAGCTTCTATGAACTCTGCCGCCTGAGCGATTCGGGCAGCTTTGGTGATTACTTCCTCTGAGGCTTCCGGTACTCCGAAGCTGATATTGGATGCAATCGTTCCGGAGAAGAGGACACCCTTCTGTGGAACAAAGCCCAGCTTATTTCGCAGGGTATGAAGCTTCAGTTTACGGACATCCACGCCGTCTATTAAGATTCTGCCGGAGCTGACATCGTAAAATCTGGGTATCAGATTAATCAGGGAGGTCTTACCGCTGCCCGTACTGCCGATGATCGCAGTGGTTTCTCCCGGTCTTGCCGTAAAGCTGATATCAGACAGGACATCCTCCTCGGCATTGGGATAACGGAAGTTCACATGCTCAAACTCCAATACGCCCTTCATGGCGATATCATACAGCTCCTCCTGGTCAGGATTCGGGATGGAAGGATCTACGGTAAGAATCTCATCGATACGTTTGGCAGCCACTGCAGCACGGGGGAGCATAATGGAAATCATGGTAATCATCAGGAAGGACATGATGATCTGCATCGTATATTGGATAAAGGCCATCATATCACCGACCTGCATGGTTCCGTTATTGATCTTACCGGCACCCACCCAGATTATCAGGATGGATACCAGATTCATAATCAGGATCAGGGCAGGAAACATCAGGGTCATGACCCGGTTGACAAATAAGTTGGTTCTGGTAAGGTCCATATTGGCCTGATCAAACCGCTCCTTCTCATGCTTCTCCGTACTGAAGGCCCGGATGACCGGCAGGCCGGACAGGATTTCTCTCATGACCAGATTAATCTTATCCACCAGCTTTTGCATCTGCTTGAACTTCGGCAGGGTAATGATCAGCAGGCTGATGATCAGGGCAAATACAGCTGCGACTCCCACACCCAGGGTCCAGGTCATGGAGGAATTCACCTGAACGATCCGAAAGAGAGCACCAAAGGCAATGATAGGTGAATATATGACAACGCGGATCAGCATAACAACCAGCGTCTGAACCTGCTGAATGTCATTGGTACTTCTGGTAATCAGGGAAGCGGTGGAGAACTGATCCATCTCCTTATTTGAGAAGGACAGAACCTTCTCAAAGACCCGGCTTCGAAGGAAACGGCCCATCTTTGCGGCGATCCTGGAGGCAAACAGGGTGACCAGTACTGAAGCTGCCATGGCTGCCAGAGCCAGGCCGATCATTTTGGCACCAACCACCAGGATATAGTTGATCTGCATCCTTCCGACATCGATGCCGATCTGCTCATATTCTGCCTTGATATAGGTGGCTGCCGTGCCCTCCAGCATTGCTTCCGGCATTTGGATTAAGGCTTCCCTCGCTTTTTCAAGCATTGAGGTCAGCGCCTCGGGGGTCATGGCTGACATATCCCCTGTGCCTCCACCCATTCCGGAAGGCAGGAAGGAACTCATGGAGGAATCGGAGCTGACAGCTGAGCCGTATTCCATCCCGTACCGTATCGTCATTGGTATGGCAAGGAGCGCCTCCAGCTGCTCCTTATCCTTCTTATCCCAGAGGTAAAGATTTTCTGATGACAGTAAGGGATATTGCTTCAGATAATCCCGATATTCCTTCTCTCCCAGGGTAGCCTGATCCAGAAGAGTATAATGCTCCAGGATGGCTTCCCGGTCCGAGTCCTTGGAAAACATCAGGATTTGCTGCAGCTCGGAGGCCCGGATTACCTTTGGCACAGCATCCGGGATACCGCCCCTCATAATACCGATATTAATGATTTCCGAGGTATAGGTTGGTAATGACAGATCGCAATAAGCCTGCAGAATGAGCAGGATGGTAACACATACCAGAGCGACTGCTGACATTCTCAGATATTTTAATAGTTTAAGCATAGGATTTCCTTTCTGATATGTTCATAGTCTTCGGTTCTTGCTTCACGGAGAAATCTAGGTCCCGCTATTATTTTGGAGATTCCTCTTGATTTTATCCGATAAGCGGATATAGGTCTTCAGTTCTTCTTCGCTAAAGCCGGTGAACATCTGCTTCGTCAGCCGAATCAGGTATTTTTCTCCCTGTTCTGCCAGTTGACGGCCCTGCGGAGTAAGGTATACCCGCATGCTCCGTTTATCCGTCTCATCCGGGATGCGGCAGACGTAGCCGTTGGCCTCCAGCTTACTTAACATGCCTGTGATCGTGGAGGGCTTCACGCAGTGTTTATAGGCCAGCTCCTTCTGGGTAAGTCCCTCGTGATGGCGGAGCAGGGCCAGCAGCTTAGGTTGACCGGGATACATATTAAGCTGATTCATTTGTAGATAGGATTGCTGATGGGATAATTTGATGATCTGTGAAAGGGTCTCCATCAGCAGTTTGAGGTCAGTATTCTCCATAGGGCTCTTTTCCTTCCGACTGAAACGCGATATAAGCTACAGGCTCCGAGTAATTAATTAGGTGCCTAATGATTTTGTATTATATCATAGTAGGGCCAATAGTCAATAGAATTCATCAGCCATTTTCCCCCATATTATTCACCAGCATAACAGAAAGAATGCCGGAGAAGGCTTGCGATCGATTGAAAGAAAGCCTGTTCCGGCATAGGTCAGCATATAACAGCAAAGGAATTAGCCCAGGACAGACAGCAGAACCTGAAGCAGCTGATCGTTGAGCTCGGGCATCATAAAGCAGAAGCGGATGAATTTATTGTTCAGGAAGGGGAAGGTGGAGCAGTCCCGGATCATTAAGCCCTTCCTGATGGCTGCCTCGAACAGATCCATGGAGGTAACCTCTTCCTTTAAGATCTTGACGAGGACGAAATTAGCGGTCGGTGTAAAATATCTCACATTCGGACAGGCATCCAACTGGGTACAGATACGGGTCCGTTCCTGCGCGATCAGAGCCCTGGTCTCTTTGATATAGCTCTCATCCGTGAACATGATTTCTCCGGCGATGGCAGCCAGGCTGTTGATGGTCCAGGGATTCTTCCTTTGGTTCATCTCCTTCAACAGATCGGCATTCCCGCAGACAGCATAACCCAAACGAAGACCGGGGGCGGCGAAGAATTTGGAGATTCCCCGGAGAATAATCAGGTTATTGTAATAGGCGGTCAGAGGAACAGAGGTGATCTTCAGGATATCCTCAGCAAATTCCACATAGGTTTCATCCACCATGACGAAGATGCCCTTCCTCTTGCAGATATCCAGGATCTTTCGCATATCACTGCGGGTGATGGCGGAGGAGGTCGGATTATTCGGATTACAGATCACTAACAGCTCTACGTCGGAGGTCATCTCCTTCTCGAGGGAGGCGATATCCAGCAGGAACTGGTTCTCCTCTTCCAGGCGGTAATACAGAGTCAAGCCTCCACCCAGGGCCACCTCCCTTTCATATTCTGAATAGGTGGGTCCCACGATCAGAGCTTTTTTCGGATGTCTGATCTGGATGAAGAGAGAGATCAGCTCGGTAGAGCCGTTTCCCACGATAATATCACCGGGTTCGGCCTTCACATAATCAGCGATGCACTTCCTTAAGGAGCTGTACTCCCGGTCCGGATAACTCATGATAGCGTCAATCCGCTCTGCCAGGGAGCTTTTGAGCTTCGGAGATATTCCCAGAGGGTTTACATTGGAGGAGAAGCTGACAATGTCCTCCTTCTTAATGCCATATACCTTTTCTATCGTTTCCAGATCGCTTCCATGAAAATGATCCCTATGTCTGATCATAGCCGATAACTCCTTTCTGATATTCCCTCCAAAGATTTCCTTCTACCATTTCAAGTACATCATTTCTGCCCGGTCACAAAATATTGTAGTGAATACGACCTACGGTTTTCGACATGTACTAGATTTTTTTTCCTAAATCGATTATAATTGTTATACATATTATAACTTTTTTTCTGTAAAAAGCAATGACCATGGGGTGATAAATTGAGGGAAAAAATCGAGCGGTTCTCCAGAGGCGACTTTGAATATGAGCTCCCTATGCTCTGCCTGTCCGAAGACATGCTTCAGATAACCGTGGAAGCAGGAAAGGTATATGAGGGCAGCTTTACCGTAAGTAACAGTGGCGGCAGGCCGATGAAGGGTGTTCTTTATTCCTCGCACAGGCTACTTGTTTTTGAGCATAACTCCTTTTGCGGTTCCGAGAACATGATCAGTTACCGATTTGATGCCACCTATTTAAAAGCAGGAGACGACCTTCAGGGAGAGCTTACCATCGTTAGTGACTGCGGTGAGTGTAAGCTTCCTTTCCATGCACAGATCGAAGCCCCCTACTGTATCACCTCCTTGGGTAAGGTCAGGGACCTGTTCCAGTTTGCGAATTTAGCAAGAATGGACTGGACAGAGGCGAAGAAAGTATTCCGTTCCGAGGATTTTGTCCGTGTCATCCTGGGGGACGACAATAAATATAAAATGATCTATCAGCATCTGTTAAAGAACATCTCTACCAGCCAGGCTCTGGAAGAATTCCTGATCGCGATACATAAAAAATCAAAAATTGAGCTTAGTATTGATAAAAGCAGCCTCTTCTATCAGGTTTCGGAGGAGGAATTCATGGACAAGCTGATTCTGACGAAGAATCACTGGGGCTATGCTGAGATCAGGGTAAGTACTGATGCTCCATTTATCCGGTTGGAGCAGAAATTCGTTTGGGCTGACCGCTTTATCGGAAATACCCACCAGGTTTCCTTTGTGGTGGTTCCCCGAAATATGAAGCCGGGGAATAATTTCGGAAGGATCTACATTAAGACGGTCTACCAGACAATTGTCGTGGAGCTTAGCTGCAGCTATCATCCTGAGAAGCAGGGGCAGAAGAGGGAGACAGCCGGTAGCAGGAAGCTTTCCTACCGCCTGACGAAGAACTATCTGGAGCTTAGACTGGATGGGAAAGGCCTTTCCCAGTATGCGGACACTGCGGAAGAGGGCTTAAGAGAAGCAGGAGCCACGGATAGTCTCACAGCTAAGCTGATGAGGCTCCATCTGGCGATCGCAGGAGGAAGAACGAAGGTAGCAGGACAGCTTCTCATTGAGCTGAAGAAGGAGGAGGCGGCGATTAAGCAGTCCTCTGTATTGAATTACTGTACCTATCTTTATCTGGAGGCACTTCATCATAAGGATGAGGATATCATCCACAGCGCTACGGATACGATCCGCCGTTATTACAGCAGTGGTCATTCTGATTGGCGGATTCTCTGGCTTTTACTATATACCGACAAGCGGTACGAAAAGAATAAGCTCCTGAAGCTGAATGATATCAGGGAGCAGTTTGAGGCAGGCTGCCGGAGCCCGATCCTCTATTATGAGGCACTGATGATTTATGAGGAGGAGCCCTACCAGTTAAGGGATCTGAATGAATTTGAACTGCAGGTCATGAATTTCGGTATCAGGAACAATCTGGTATCCAAGGAGACAGCGCTTCAATTCACCTATCTGGCGGGCAGGAGAAAAAACTTTCACCCGCTGGTTTTCCGCTGCCTGACAGCACTCTACCGTAAATACAGGCAGACAGAGATACTTTCTGCCATCTGCTGCATGCTGATCAAGGGCCTGAAGAAGACCTCGGAATATTTTGAATGGTTCCGCCTGGGGGTTGAAGCACAGCTAAGAATTACTGAACTTTATGAGTACTATGTTTACACGGCGAATGAAGAGCTGGAGGGACCTCTGCCCGATCCGGTGCTGCTATATTTTATCTACAACAGCAGCTTAAATGATCGTAAGAGAGCCTTCCTGTATGCGAATATCATAAAGAACAAGGATAAAATCAGCACCTTTTACAGGAGCTATTATAAAAGGATGGAGGTTTTCACGCTCAAGCAGCTGGAGGCACATAACATCAGCCCGAATCTGGCCATTCTTTACCGCGAATTTCTGGAGGACAGCACGGTCCGGCCGGAGATGGAGAAGCACCTTCCCTATGTCATCTTTACCCATGAGATAAAGTGTAAGAATCCCAATATGATAACAGTAACGGTAGTCCATCGGGAACTGAAGGAGGAGGAAAGTACTCCTTTGAATGAGGGGAAAGCCTATATCCAGCTTTATTCGGAGGAGACAGACATTTTCTTTCTGGATGCCTTCGGAAACCGTTACACCGTATCCGTGGATTATGAGCTGCGGGCCCTGTTCCCTATGAAGGAGCAGGAGTATCAGGCCCTGGAATACTTAGGACATCCCATGGTGCTCTTACATCTTTTCGATCGCTATTATCATAACAGGACCATGAACGAAACGGCCATGAACCTAAGAAGGCAGGTTCTGAACATCCAGGGCCTGAAGGAGGAATATCGTACAGCCTGCCTGGTAGATCTGATTGATTATTATTACGATAATTATAATGAAGAGCATTTGGAGCATTATCTTACCGAGCTTAAGCTCCCCTTTGTGAAGGAACAGGAGAGGGTCCGCTTTCTGGAATACCTGGCCATACGGGGACATATTGACAAGGTACTGGAGGCGCTGAAGAGCTATGGCTACGAGGGAATCTCGGTCAAGCGTCTGGTCAGACTCTGTTCCTCCTGGCTTTGTCATACGGAAGCGGAAAGCAGCCAGGAGCTGTTGACCTCCCTCTGCTGGTATATCTATTCCCAGGGGAAATATGATGAAGCGATCCTGACCTATCTGGTCAAGTATTATGAAGGTCCGACGGAGCAGCTTTATCATTTGTGGAAGTCAGCGGAAGGCTTTGAGGTGGAAAAGAGTAGGCTTGAGGAGAGATTGCTGGCACAGCTGCTTTTTACTGAGGGTGATATCGGGGATAGCTTCCGTATCTTCGGCAGCTATTATAGGTCAATCTCCAACCGTACTTTAATCAGGGCTTTTCTGACCTATTACGGCTATCGTTACCTGGTCCATGACTGCAGAGTGAGTGAGGAGCTATTCTCGGTCATGAGAAGAGAATTGAATTATGAGGAGAATGAAATCTGCCTTCTGGCCTGGATCAAGTATCATGCGGGTCATGGGAGGTTAAGTCAGGGAGAACAGGATTTTGCAGCCTACCATATCAGCCGTTTGGAGGGAAAGGGGATCCTGCTGCCCTTCTTCAGGGAGTATGCGGCTGTGCTGAAGCTGCCCGGCCGTATGGCGGACAAGTTCTATATCGAACATAAGACGGATCCGCGCAAGCAGGTGTATCTGCATTACCGGCTGTTAAAGGAGCATACGGATACAGCCTACATCACGGAGAAGCTGCCGAATACCTACCTTGGAATTCATGTGAAGGAAATCCTTCTGTTCTATAATGAAGTATTGGAATACCACATCACCGAGGAAGCGGATGGGAAGGTTAGGGTCACCGATACCTATCAGCTGCATAACGGCTGGGAGGCTTCCTCTGATGAGGATTCCAAGTTCAATCAGATTAACCTGATGCTGCTGGCCCGTGAACTGCAGGATGAGAAGACAGTAATCGATATGATGGAGAACTACGTGAAATCGGAGTATGTCATGGAACATTGCTTTGAACCGATTATATAAGGGGCAGGGAAGGGGAGAAGGAGTCATGGAGAATCAGCGAAAACTGATCGTTGGTTATGATTTATGCGATGATATATCACAAATCAGCTGTTTCAGCTATAAAGCCTTTGAGCCCATACCGGTCAGCCCGGATGACAGGGAGGAAAACAGCCGTATTCCGACCGTACTGTGCATTCATAATGAAACAAAGCTCTGGAGCTATGGGAGGGAGGCCTTAAGCCATGCCCGGGCTGACAGAGGAATATTATTCGAGCAGCTCCTGACAAAGCTGAAAAATGGGGAAGTGACTGAGGCCTTCGGTCAGACCCTAACCGCTGTGGATTTGATGGAGAAGTTCCTTAGAAAATCTCTGACCCTGATCAAAAACTATTTTCCCACGGAGACGATTACGAAGCTGGTGGTTACCCTAAGAGAAACAGATCCTAGGATTATGGACGGGGTTTATGAGGCATTATACCGATTGGGGCTGGAGAAGGACCGGGCAGTGATCATGAGTCATGCGGGGGCCTATATGTATTATGCCTTAAGCCAGGACAGATCCTTATGGGTGAATGATGTCGGCCTCTTCGATTTCAGTGAGGATAGCCTCTGTTATTATCAGATCAGCATCAACCGGAGAACAGTGCCTATGATTGCAGGCATGGAGAAGAAGGACTTTACAGACATCCTAAATTATCCTATGCTGAAGCAGAAGGGCTTCCATCCGGGTTATACCTTTGATAATATAGTAAATACAGTCTTGTTCAAGCAAATCGTGTCCACGATATATTTTACAGGCATCGGCTTTGAGGGAGAATGGGCAGAGGAAGCCATCCGTAATCTTTGTGCCGGACGCCGTGTATTCCTCGGTCAGAATCTCTATACCAAGGGAGCCTGCTTTGCAGCCAAGGAGCTATCGGGTGATAAGAAGCTGGGAGATATTATCCTACTGAATAATGAAATGCTGATCAGCTCCGTATGGATCAAGGTCTATACGGATGCTGCCGTCAGGGAGCAGCTGCTGACAGATGCTGCCGTTCCCTGGTACGAGGTGGATAAGGAAATCGAGGTGATTCCTCTGGGAGATCCGGAACTGGAGATTATAACGAAGAATATTATGACCAGAGAAGTCATCAGAGAACGACTGCGTCTGAACAACCCACCTGCAGGACGTCCCGATCGGATGACCAGGCTGGGCATCAGGCTTACCTTTCAGAGCAGAACCCGTGCACAATTGATAATCACAGACCTGGGCTTTGGGGAATTCTATCCGCAAACAGATAGAGTATGGGAATTTACAATCGATATATGATATAGATTTATGAGATTTTAGGAAATGAGGAAAGATCTTATGGGAACACTGATATTATGCAGCGGCTCAAGAACAAATAAGCCCTTTGTCTTCCCCGCTACGGGAGTCAGAATTTATTCCATCGAGGAGCTCTGCTATTATATCGAAAGCCATATTTATTTCATTGACCGGGACACCTTCTCCTATGCCCTGTTCAACTGGATCGGGACAGAGCTGGGGCTCGCAGCCAGGGCTGAGAAGCTGAAGCTGTTGAAGGATCAGAAGGCAGATATCAAGACGCTTCTTGCGGCAATCCTATGCAGTGCGGATTATTATACGGAACCGGAGATCAAACGGCTGATTAAGACCATAGATGAAGTGAATGGCATGTCACCCCTGAAGAGAAGCAGTCTGAGGGCCTTCAGTTATCTGAAGAGCAGGAAATATACCGAAGCTGCCGCTGAGTATGAACAGCTGCTGAATTCAAAGGAAGCGGCTAATATGACACCGGAGGAGTATGGGGATATCCTTCATAATCTCGCCATAGCCCGCATCCATTGTATGGGGCTGTCAGAGGCTTCCGAAACCTTCCGTCAGGCTTATGAACGGAATCACAGGAAGGAAAGTGTCAGGATGTATCTCTATACGCTTCGGCTTTGTAACAGGATGGATCAGTTTCATGAGAAGGCTGAGGAGTATGGGATCAGAAGTGATGAGTGCGAGGAGATCCTGCTTACCATGGAGGAGCTCACGGAACAGGCTGAGATGAGTGCAGGCATGACAGAGCTTCAAAGGATAAAGAGACTCAAGGCAGAGGGCAGATTGACCGAATATCAAAAGAGAATTGACGAGATGCTGGAGGGCTGGAAGGCTTCCCTAAGGCAGTTATAGTTTGGGAGAGAATAACATGGGATGGTTTTCAAAATTAACCTCAGGGAAAAAGGGAAGGAGCCGGGGGGCTTCCATTGATGCAGGAGAGGAAGTCCTAAGCAGTTTTACGGAGCCGGCGAAATCCCCCAAAAGCAATAGCAAATCGGAAGGGCTGGCAGGCATCAGGGAAAGCTGCGAGCAGATTACGGAGAATCTTAAACAGATTGAGGAGGCTAAGGCTGAGTATCAGGCCGTCAGCTCCTATCTGACGGATATGCAGAGAATCGATATGATTCCGAAGGAGCAGCGGGAGAATCTGGAGGATGCGGCACGCAGAATCATAAACCTGAATAAGGAACGGGAGAAGTATAGGGAGAAGAATACCAGTTTAACGGATGCCCAATACCGGCTCTTGGAACGCTACGAGGATACCCTCCCCAGAGAGATGGAGAAGCTTCGGGAGAGCGAGCGGTATCAGAGGATGATAGATGCCGATATGAAGCAGCTGGAGAAGGAGAAGCAGAGACTGCTCTATGAAGAGGAGGATATCATCAGGAAGCAATCCTTTTTAAAGGGGATCGGTATAACAACCTGTATCATCATCCTCCTGCTGTTCGGAGTATTTGCTTTTCTGGCTGACACCACCGGAGCAGACCTGACCCTTCCCTTTCTTCTGACGGTAGTGATGGGTATGGCTTCTACGCTCTATATTTATCTTGAATCCAGGAAGAACATCCGTGATATCAAGCTGACCGAGCTGAAGCAAAATCGGCAGATCCTGCTGATGAATAAGGTAATTATAAAATCGGTCAATAACCGTAACTATCTGGATTATGCCTATCATAAATACATGGTGGAGGATTACAGCCATCTGAAAACTCACTGGGAAGAATTCATAAAGGTAAAGGATGCTGCCAGAAGATATCAGAATAATACTGAGCTATTGGATTTTTATCATAATGAGTTAATTCATGAGCTTAAGAAGTACGGTATTACGGATTCGGAAATCTGGATCTATCAGCCAATCGCAATTCTGGATAACCGGGAGATGGTTGAGATCAGGCATCGCCTCAATGTCCGCAGACAAAAGCTGCGGGAAAGAATAGAGCTGAATAATCAGCAGAAGGAAGAGGCCATGGAGCAGATCCAAACGCTGTTGAAGAATCATCCGGAATTTGAGGAGGAGGCGAACCGCTATCTGAAGCAGTACAAGCTGCAGAAGTAGCCTCTTTAGGAATCGATTTATCCCCATTCGACGGGATGCCGAGGAGAACATAGGTGGATGGAAATGAATAAGAAGAAAATAAAACGTGTATTATTCCTGTTCACAGGAGCTGCCCTTGCCGGCATGGCACTACTGTTGGTTGGCTCCTTTGCTGTTAATCTATACATCAGGGCTACGGTAAAGAGTCGGATTCTGACACCGGAGGAAGCCGCGGAGCTGGAGGCGGACTGTATTCTGGTCCTGGGAGCGGGAGTATGGGAGGACGGAAGACCCAGCCGGATGTTGGCAGACCGGCTCAATCTGGGTCTTGAGCTGTACCGGTCCGGTGCGTCCGATCGGCTGCTGATGAGCGGTGACCACGGCCGCAGGGAATATGATGAAGTGAATACGATGAAGGAATATGCCATAGAGAGGGGAGTTCCCTCCGGGCATATCTTCATGGATCATGCCGGTTTTTCAACCTATGACAGTATGTACCGGGCAAGGGATATCTTCGGAGCAAGAAAGATCATCATTGTAACCCAGAAGTATCATCTCTACCGGGCCTTGTATATTGCCGGGGCCTTGGGCCTGGAGGCTTACGGTGTGAACTCGGACCCCTGGGAGTATGAAGGGCAGAGCTACCGAGAGCTTCGGGAGTATGCCGCAAGAATCAAGGATTTCTTCTACGTTATCGTAAAACCGGAGCCGGTCTACCTTGGAGACACCATACCGGTATCCGGAGATGGAGACGCTACCAATGATAAATAGCATAGATGCTTTGAATGCACTTACGGAGGACATTCGGAATAAAATCATATAAGCATCGGAGGCAGAAAAGCATTGAAACAGAAATTTAGGATCCTATTCTCCATCATCGGTCTGATTCTCCTTGATCAGAGCATTAAGATCATCATTGCCGGCAGGTTCATGGACTTTACCAAGGATATCATCAAAGGGATGGTTAGCTTCCATCCGATTATCAATACACATTATTCCTGGGTGAATTCCCTTTTCGATATGGGCATCAGCTGGACGGTTCATGTAGTATTCAATATACTGGTCATCCTTCTGTCGGTGCTCATTTTCCTCTACGTCAGAAGAAGGAATCCCGGAGACCCCTATGTATTCTGGCTATTTACCTTTCTGTTTGCCGGGATGATCTGTTCCCTGACAGACAAGCTTTTTTGGGGAGGCAGTCTGGATTACATCTGGCTGAAGGGATTTTTTATCTTCGATCTAAAGGATGTCTACCTGACCGTATTTGAGGTCCTTATGATAATAGCAGTAATCGTGAACTATAAGGGTCTTCGTAAGATCAAGACCGGTCAGGCGCTGATCGAGCTCTGCGGTTTTCTGAAGGCAGGAATTCATGGAAAGCAGGGCAGGGGATAGAGATCTGCGAGTACATAGCAAGTAATCAGGAAGGAGGGAGCATATGTCTGGGAGTGTCAACTGTGAGAGCTGCAGTAATTTCATCTATGATGAGGAATATGACTATTATGTATGTGGAGCTAATTTGGATGAGGACGAGATGGAGCATTTCTTAAGGAAGACCGTTCGGAATTGTCCCTACTACAGCTATCAGGATGAGTACAAGATCGTCAGAAAGCAAATATAAGGGCAGATCAAGGAAAAGCAAGCGGCAAAAAGGGTTGATGACATAAAAAATACTTGACACAGGGAAGAACTTTGCATAGTATATAACTAAATTCTATTACTGAGAAATGTAATGATGGAGAGGGATGGATTGGCAGAGCTTATCAGAGAGGACCGCCCACCGGCTGAAAGGTGGTCTGAAGCAAGCATCCAACAGTAGCTCCGGAACAGCAGCTTTGAAGCCTAAAGGTGTGTAGGAGTTGTCGGGAGGTCCCGTTACAGACAGCTAAGCCGGCAGCATGTGCCTGGCGTAATTGCAGCATAAGAATTACGTCCAAGAAGAATACTCCGGGAATAAAGGTGGTACCACGGTTCTTCGTCCTTTGCGTCGAAGGACCTTTTTTATTTTCCTATATAAATAAAGTGGATTTGGAGTGGTATAATAATCCAATAGCAGAAAATAAAAGAAGTAATGATAAATCTGATAGAGACAGGCTTCTTCGTACCGGTGCGAAGGAGCCGTGAAAATAGCCAATTTTAACTAACTATATATGAAACCAAAAGAAGGAGAACATACCATGGAAAAGGAACTCGCAAAAACCTACGACCCCAAAGCAATTGAGGAGAAGCTGTATGAAAAATGGGAGGAGCGTAAATACTTCCACGCGGAAGCAGATAGAAGCAAGAAGCCCTTCACGATTGTGATTCCCCCGCCGAATATCACCGGACAGCTCCATATGGGACATGCCCTGGATAATACGATGCAGGATATCCTGATCCGCCAGAAGAGGATGCAGGGCTACAATGCCCTTTGGCAGCCGGGTACGGATCATGCCAGCATCGCTACCGAGGTTAAAATCATCGAGCAGCTACGCAAGGAAGGGATTGAGAAGGCTGATTTGGGAAGAGATGGCTTTCTTGAGAGAGCCTGGAGGTGGAAGGAAGAGTACGGTGGAAGAATCATCTCACAGCTGAAGAAGCTGGGCTCCTCCTGTGACTGGGACAGGGAACGCTTTACCATGGATGAGGGCTGCTCAGCCGCCGTTACCAAGGTTTTCGTGAAGCTTTATGAGGAAGGCTATATCTATAAGGGCTCCAGAATCATTAACTGGTGTCCGGTATGTAAGACCTCCATCTCCGATGCAGAGGTGGAATATGAGGAGCAGGCTGGCCATTTCTGGCATATCAAGTATCCGATTGCAGGAGAGGAAGGCTTCCTTGAGGTTGCCACCACAAGACCGGAAACCATGCTGGGCGATACTGCCGTAGCGGTTCACCCGGAGGATGGCAGATATCAGCACCTGATCGGCAAGAAGGTCATTTTGCCTATCATGAACAGGGAAATTCCTGTGGTAGCCGATGAGTATGTGGATCGGGACTTCGGAACCGGTGTTGTTAAGATCACTCCTGCTCATGACCCCAATGACTTCGAGGTGGGTAAGAGGCATAACCTTCCCGAGATCAATGTCATGAACGATGATGCTACGATCAATGGAAACGGTGGGAAATATGCCGGCATGGATCGCTATGAAGCTAGAAAGCTGATTGTAAAGGAGCTGGGGGAGCTGGGCCTTCTGGTCAAGGTTGAGGGTCATAACCATAATGTGGGAACCCATGACCGCTGCAGTACCACAGTAGAGCCCCTGATTAAGCCCCAATGGTTCGTGAAGATGGATGAGCTGATCAAGCCTGCGGTTGAGGCTGTAAAATCCGGTGAGATTCAGTTCGTTCCCGAGCGTTTTGATAAGATCTATTTTAACTGGACCGATAACATCCGTGACTGGTGCATCTCCAGACAGCTCTGGTGGGGACATCGCATTCCTGCCTATTACTGTGATGGTTGCGGTGAAGTGATTGTCTCGGAGGAGGAGCCCTCCAGATGCCCGACCTGTGGCTCCACGAACCTGCGCCAGGATGAGGATACCCTGGATACCTGGTTCTCTTCCGCCTTATGGCCCTTCTCAACTTTGGGCTGGCCGGAGAAGAAAGAGGATCTGGATTATTTCTATCCGACCGATGTGCTGGTAACCGGTTATGATATTATCTTCTTCTGGGTGATTCGAATGGTATTCTCAGGCTATGCCCATATGGGTGAGAAGCCCTTCAGTAAGGTACTGATTCATGGTCTGGTGAGAGATTCCCAGGGCCGTAAGATGAGTAAGTCCCTGGGCAACGGTATCGATCCTTTGGAGGTCATTGAAAAATACGGTGCGGATGCCCTTCGTTTCTCTCTGATTACGGGCAATGCACCGGGGAATGATATGAGATTCTACTGGGAGAGAGTTGAGGCCAGCAGAAATTTCGCCAACAAGGTTTGGAATGCATCCCGCTTTATCATGATGAATCTGGAGAAGGCGGAGCATGCCGAGACGATAGAGCTGCAGCTGATGACCGGAGCGGATCGGTGGATCTTAGCCAAGGCCAATGCCCTGGTGAAGGAGGTTACCGACAATCTGGAAGGCTTTGAGCTGGGTATCGCCCTGCAGAAGATCTATGATTTCATCTGGGAGGAGTTCTGTGACTGGTATATCGAGATGGTGAAGCCCAGATTATACAGTGAGACGGATGAGACGAAGGCTGCTGCCCTTTGGACCTTAAAGCATGTTCTGACCACCTCCTTAAAGCTGCTGCATCCCTATATGCCCTTTGTTACAGAGGAGATCTATTGCAAGCTTCAGGAATATAGCGGACAGAAGGAAGCAGATTCCATTATGATTTCGCCATGGCCCAAGTACCATCCGGAATGGGAGTTCACCAAGGAGCTGGAAAGCATAGAGCTGATCAAGGAGGCCGTTAAGGGAATCCGTAATGTACGCAGTAATATGAATGTTCCTCCGAGCAGGAAATCATCCATCATCGTGGTTTCTGATAATGCCAAGATCAGAGGTATCTTCACGGATAGTAAGGTCTTCTTCGCTACCTTAGGCTATGCGAATGAAGTCATCATACAGCAGGATAAGGCCGGTATCAGTGAAGATGCCGTATCCACTGTAGTTCCGGGAGCAGTCATCTATATCCCTTTTGCCGATCTGGTTGACATTGAGAAGGAAATCGAACGTCTGACCAAGGAAAAGGAAAGACTGGAGGGAGAGCTGAAGCGCGTAAACGGCATGCTCTCTAATCCGAATTTCGTCAATAAGGCACCGGAAAGCAAGCTGGCTGAAGAGAAAGCGAAGCTTGAGAAGTACGAGGATATGATGGGTCAGGTAACAGAACGGCTGGCACAGCTTAGCAAATAACTTCTTAGAATATATGGTTTGAAAGGAAAGCGTATTGGTGGTAAGCCATGCGCTTTTTTCCTTTTAATTTGCTTGCAATAGGGGAGGGTATTCGTTATGATAAGTATAGAAGAAAGGCTGATCGAAGCTGTAAATATAGTAGAATAATTCATAAGAAAGAGGTTGTTAACATGTTACAGGATGATTATATCGGTTTTACTATTGAGAAACAAAAGCATATTGCTTTAATTGCTCATGACAGCAAGAAGCAGGAAATCGTGGAATGGGTCGATGCCAACAAGCATATCTTAAAGAATCACTTTCTCTGCGGAACAGGGACAACGGCCAGATTGATCGCAGAGAAGACTGAGCTGCCGGTTAAGGCTTATAACAGCGGCCCCCTGGGCGGTGACCAGCAGATTGGTTCCCGTATTGTTGAAGGTAATATTGACTTTGTTATCTTCTTCTGGGATCCCCTGGAGTCTCAGCCCCATGATCCTGATGTGAAGGCCCTGCTCCGTATCGCAGCGGTTTATGACATACCGGTAGCGAATAACAGAGCAACGGCGGACTTTCTGATTACCTCCAAATTCATGAATGAGGAATATGAAAGAAAGGTCTTAAATTATAATAAGGTGATCCAGCACAGACTGAAGGAATTCAGCTGATACAGTTTTGCTGCAGACATGATTGTAAGAATCCTTGTTACATATATATCACTCCAAGGCAG
Organism: Bacillota bacterium; assembly: GCA_023441965.1. Taxonomy (GTDB): domain Bacteria; phylum Bacillota; class Clostridia; order Lachnospirales; family Lachnospiraceae; genus Mobilitalea. The sequence goes on along the minus strand of JAEZNB010000012.1, from coordinate 157,969 downwards.
ACATTCAAACTACATCCCAATAGGAATAGTGATTCATAGAGGCATCATTCGATATGATTCGTTTTACAATGATGGGTTATCTTTTAGCGTTAGATTTGTATATAACAGGATTCATGAGGTGATAGAATGATGTATGACAGAGAATTAGAGAATGCGGTTGTTGTAGACTTTCCCTTAAGGGGAGAATGGATCACACTGAATACACCTGCCAGGAGGATACCCAGCCACGGAACAGATCTGTTCGGGCAGAGATATGCTTATGATTTTCTGAAGCTTCATAAGGGGAAGCCGTTCAAGGGTTCTGTCCTGAAGTACATACTGCTTGGCATCCCGGTTAGAAACTGTTATTGTTGGAAAAAAGAGATCTATGCTTGTCTGGAGGGGGAGGTCGTAGAGGCCATAGATGGGGTGAAGGAACCTGACCGTGTGCATCCGATTTACGACTTCATAAGAATGTTGATAAAATCTGCCCAAACCAGTAAGCAGCTAGCCCGTCCGGACAAATATGACTTTCATTCCCATACACTAGCCGGTAACTATATCATAATCAAACACGATGGTTTCTTCAGCTTCTATGCACATCTGCATCACGGTACGGTAGCTGTAAAGACCGGACAGAGAGTGAGGGAAGGAGATTATCTGGGGAGGGTCGGTCATACCGGCAATTCCACATCACCGCATCAGCATTTCCACCTGATGGATTCAGAAAAGCCGATGCAGGCGAAGGGTATTCCCTGTTCCTTCCGGGAGCTGGAGGTTCAGGAAGAGGAAGGCTGGAGGAAGGTAGCAGGTGCCATACCGGAATATGGTAAGACAATCAGGCGTGCAGACGGAATACAGCAACCTACATAATGAACTGCCGGATGAAAGAATAAAAAGAGGGAAGCCTTATAACATGAATAAAATATGAGGGAGCTTGGAGCCGGATGTAATCCGGCTGTTAAGGCCCCCTCATTCCATGTCTTATGGTAACTAAAAGTAAATATTCAAATTGAGTAGTTTTCTATTCTGCTATGCAGTAAGGCTGTCGATGAAGTACCTGGCGGCATCGGATATCGGTATGTCATTGTTATAGGCAGCCACTAGCATCCTGGGGGGTATCTCCTGGGTGGTAGGGATGATGGTCAGATGATCTGTTTCCTTGATACAAAAATCAGGGAGGAAGGCTATACCCAGACCGATCTTGGCCAGGTCAATCAGGAGGTCATTGCTGCTAAGCTCTATGGCAGGGACCAGGTCCAGGGAATTCTCCAGGAAGAGGTTATGCAGATAGATTGCAGTTGTGGAGCGCTTCTCCAGCATAAGAATGGGGTACTGCTGCAGCTCCTGCAGGGTAATCGGACGGTCGTTTAAAGGGAAAGCCTCCTGATTGGCGATGAAGACATCATGGAACTCCTTAACGGAGATGATCTGCATCATATTATTCAGAGCAGGATTCGGGGAATTCGTTACGATGACATCTACCTCATTCCGCTCCAGCAGCTTGGCACATTGGAGGGAGGTCCCGTTGGTTACCTTGATATGAATATGCGGATACTTCGTATGGAACTGGTTCAGGTAAGGGACCAGATAATAACGGCAGATCGTATCACTGGCTCCGATTCTTAATTGGATACCGCTCTTGGGATCCGCACAGAGCTGATTCTCTCCCCGGCTGATCAGGTTGATGGCAGGTTCGATATGCTTTAGCAGCAGCTCGCCTTCCTTGGTTAAGGCTACCCTCTTCGTGCTTCGGATAAACAGGGTCTGATTCAGACGCTTTTCCAGAGTTTTGATGGATTGGCTGACTGCGGACTGGGAGATGAAGAGGGTGTCGGCTGCATCTGAGAAGCTAAGGCTCTTAGCTACATGATAGAACACTTTATACAATTCATAATTGATGTCCATGATATACCTCCGTGTGCTGTTAACTGTTACTGTACTTCATTTCCTTACCGTTGCAGGCGGCAGGAAACAGGAGAAAAGGCTTCCATTATATATTAGGTGGCCTAATAAAAAGATTTATATATATTAATTATGATTATAAGACATGTTATGATATAATGCAAGAAAATGATAGAGAAATCATACCTTCTTCAAGGAATAAGGAGAATAAATATGAGCAGAGTCAGACGAATTTACGTTGAGAAAAAGGAAGCCTTTGCTGTCAGAGCGAAGGAGCTGAAGCACGAACTTAGGAGCTATTTGGGAATTAAGGGCCTTCAGGCTGTCAGGGTCCTGATTCGTTATGATATAGAGAAGCTTAGTGAGGATACTTTTCAAAAAGCATTGGGAACCGTGTTCTCGGAGCCTCCGGTGGATATTCTGATGGAGGAGAGCTTTCCCTTTGATAAGGGAGACAGAGTGTTCTCCGTGGAGTACCTGCCCGGACAGTTTGATCAGAGGGCAGATTCTGCTGAGCAATGTGTGAAGCTCCTGAAAGAATCGGAGACTCCGGTGATACGGTCAGCTACCACCTATATCCTATCAGGTGATATTACAGAGGAGGAATTTGATAGAATCAAAGCCTACTGTATTAACCCGGTGGATTCCAGAGAGACCGATGAGGTGAAGCCTGATACCCTGCTGGCAGAATATGAGGAGCCGGGTGCTGTGGCAATATTGACCGGCTTTCAGAACATGGACAAGGATGCTCTGTATGAGCTTTATGAATCACTGAAGCTGGCTATGACCTTTGAGGATTTCAAGCATATTCAGAACTATTTCAACATAGAAGAGAAGCGGGATCCTTCCATGACGGAGATCCGTGTTCTTGATACCTATTGGTCCGATCATTGCCGCCATACCACCTTCCTTACTGAGCTGAAGGAGATTCAGATTGAGGAGGGTTATTATGCCCAGCCGATCAAGGCAGCATATGAGAGCTATCTGAAGGAGCGGGAGAGCTTGTATCAGGGCAGGAAGAAGGACATCTCCCTGATGGATATCGCCCTTTTGGCCATGAAGAAGCTGAGGGCAGATGGGAAGCTGGAGGATATGGAGGTATCCGATGAGATCAATGCCTGCTCCATCATCGTTCCCGTTGAAATCGATGGGAAGACAGAGGAGTGGCTGGTATTCTTTAAAAATGAAACCCACAACCATCCGACGGAGATTGAACCCTTCGGAGGTGCTGCTACCTGTCTTGGCGGAGCAATCCGCGATCCCCTGTCCGGCAGAGGCTATGTCTATCAGGCTATGAGAGTAACCGGAGCAGCTGACCCTACCGTATCCGTTAAGGATACACTGAAGGGTAAGCTGGCCCAGAGAAAGATCTGTACCGGGGCGGCAGCGGGATACTCCTCCTATGGCAATCAGATCGGTCTTGCCACTGGCCTTGTGGATGAGGTATATCATCCGGGCTATGTTGCCAAGAGACTGGAGATTGGTGCGGTCATGGGTGCCGCTCCGAGAAGGAATGTAATCAGAGAAAAGGCGGATCCCGGAGATATCATCATTTTGCTTGGCGGAAGGACCGGTCGGGACGGACTCGGCGGAGCTACCGGCTCCTCTAAGATCCATACCACTGAATCCATCGAGACCTGCGGTGCTGAGGTCCAGAAGGGAAATGCACCCACGGAGCGTAAGCTGCAGCGCTTATTCCGCAGGGAAGAGGTCAGCAGGTTAATCAAGAAATGTAATGACTTTGGTGCAGGCGGCGTATCAGTTGCAATCGGTGAGCTGGCTGCCGGACTCCACATCAATTTGGACCAGGTTCCCAAGAAGTATGCGGGACTGGATGGGACAGAGCTTGCCATCTCCGAATCGCAGGAGAGAATGGCTGTTGTGGTTGACCCCAAGGATGTAGATAGAATGCTCGCCTATGCGGGTGAGGAGAACCTGGAGGCAGTGGTGGTAGCCGAGGTCACAGAGGCTCCGAGGCTTGTCATGGAGTGGAGAGGAGACATAATCGTCAACCTGTCCAGAGACTTCCTCGATACCAACGGTGCCCATCAGGAAGCGACTGCCAGGATACAGATTCCCTCCAAGGAAGGTAATTATCTTGAGAAGGGTGCTACAGGACTGGCTTCCGAGGATATGAGCCTGAAGGAGAAATGGCTGAAGAACCTGTCGGCCTTAAATGTATGTTCCAAAAAGGGTCTGGTGGAGATGTTCGACAGCTCCATCGGAGCTGCTACCGTCACCATGCCCTATGGCGGTAAATATCAGTTATCCCCGATTCAGACCATGGTGGCCAAGCTGCCCGTGCTGAACGGAGCATGTGATACCGTATCCATGATGAGCTATGGCTTTGATCCCTACCTTTCCAGCTGGTCGCCCTTCCATGGCTCTGTATATGCTGTCTTATCCTCTGTTGCCAAGATCGTGGCAGCAGGTGGTGACCATACAAGAATCCGTTTTACCTTCCAAGAATTCTTCCGCAGACTGGGCAATGATCCGAAGCGGTGGGGAGAGCCTCTGGTAGCCCTACTGGGTGCTTATGATGCACAGATGAAGCTGGGACTTCCCTCCATCGGTGGTAAGGACAGTATGTCCGGAACCTTCAATGATATCGATGTTCCTCCTACCCTGGTGTCCTTTGCTGTAGATATGGCCAAGGCAGGAGATATCATTACCACAGAGCTGAAAAAGGCCGGAAATGTCCTAGTGGAGTTTAAGCTTCGCAAGGATGCCTATGCTTTACCGGATTATCAGCAGGCCGGTTCCTTATACAGCAGAATCACTAGCCTAATGGAGGATGGTAAGATAGTATCTGCTTATGCGGTTGGTTTTGGCGGTACAGCAGAGGCAGTCAGCAAGATGGCCTTCGGGAATAAGCTGGGCGTGAAGCTGTCCGATCAGCTGACAGAGCAGGAGTTATTCCTGCCGGGCTATGGTAATCTGATCGTCGAGATGACGGATGATACCTGGAATGCTCTTAGAGAAAGCTTGATAACAAAGGGACAGACAGAGGGATCGAAGGACAGCGAGCTTAAAGGTAGTACAGATCAGGGCTGCTTTACTGCGGAGGAAGTTACCTTCATCGGTAGGATTACTGACGCTGCAGCTTTCACATATCAGAACAACCACATAGATTTAGAGGAGGCATTGGTCTCCTGGACCGGTACCTTAGAGAAGGTCTACCCGACCAGACCACAGACAGATGAGCTTAAGCCCGAACTCAAGCTTTATGATGCAAAAACAATCTATACCGCCAGGAATAAGGTGGCTAGGCCGAAGGTGTTCATCCCTGTATTCCCCGGTACCAATTGTGAGTATGATTCCATGAAAGCATTTGAGGATGCCGGAGCAGAAGTAAACACGATAGTTTTCCAGAATTTGACGGCCGAGAACATACGAGAATCTGTGGGAGCCTTTGCAGGGGGCATTAGGGGGGCACAGATTCTCATGTTCCCCGGTGGATTTTCCGCCGGTGATGAGCCCGACGGTTCCGGTAAGTTTATAGCTACAGCCTTCCGTAATGAGAAGATTAAGGATGCTGTCAGCGATCTTCTGGGTCAAAGGGACGGCTTGATCCTAGGTATCTGTAATGGCTTCCAGGCGTTGATCAAGCTGGGGCTTCTGCCTTACGGTGAGATCACTCCCCAGAAGGAGGATTCTCCGACCCTGATTACCAACACCATCGGTCGTCATGTGTCCAAGGCAGTCTATACCAAGGTGGTAACCAACAAATCACCCTGGCTGATGAAGGCAGAGCTGGGCGGGGTCTACACCATTCCCACTTCCCATGGGGAAGGCCGCTTCGTTGCCGGTGAGGAGTGGATCAGGAAGCTCTATGAGAATGGACAGGTTGCTACTCAGTATGTGGATCTGGCCGGTAATCCGACCATGGATCCGGACTATAATCCCAATGGCTCTTATTATGCGATCGAGGGTATCACCAGTCCGGACGGCAGGGTACTCGGTAAGATGGCCCATTCCGAGCGCAGAGGTGACCATGTAGCCATCAACATCAGCGGAAACCAGAACCAACGCATCTTCGAGTCCGGAGTATCCTATTTCAGATAAAGGGTTCCGGTCAATTACCCGGAGAAGCATCAAAGCCCATGACCAATTAGTAAAGGCCCAGGGAAAAAGCTTTGTAATAGAGTATTAATGCGAATTTCATACGAAATATAAGGAGGGAGAGGAAGCAAGCCCTAGGATCGTTCATAGATCTTAGGAGGATGCTTCCTCCTCCCTCCTTTATTATGACGCGCTAACGAGCTAAGGGATAAGACAGATCATAGTCTTCTACACCTCGATGCTTCCGTTTGCTTCCTTCAGAGGAATAAAGACAGGGTGCTCCTTCAGCTTCTCATTGGGTGTATGTAGGGTCAGGAAGAGCTGACCGTCAAAGGCTCTGAAAATCATACCATGTCCGCCATCCTTGCTGTAAAGTAATCTTTCAGCATGCTTCCAAGGCCCTGTGATCTTCCCGCTTTCCGAATGGGCAAGAGCCTGGGCATAGCCTTCATCACTGAAGCTGGACCAGAGCATCATCAGGGAACCATCCCCCGCTTGGTAAAGGAAGGGACCATCGGTTACATAATTGGGTCCATTTTTTACACCGTGGGACCAAGAGGGCTCGGAAGCAGTGAAGAGAAGCACCGGCTCCGATATGGCTTCCTTCAGATCCTTGGATAGCTTCACCAGGCACATCTGCCCATCCTGGACCTGGACCCACTCATGGCAGAATACCATATAGGGCTGTCCCTCCTTATCCACATAGAAGGTACCGTCCAGGCACTCCCAATCATGGGGGGTAACCGGTCCGTCACTGTGAAGCCGGAAGGGTCCGGTGGGAGCTTCGGAAATCAGGATCTGTGTTCCTCGGCAGCGGTCAAGGGATTTGAAGGATACGAAAGCATAGAACTTGCCCTGATAGGGGTGAACCTCGGGAGCCCAGTAATTGCGGTCTGCCCAGAAGCCCTCCGGCTTATGGAAGGCTTCGATGGGGTCGCTCCAATGAACCAAGTCTTCACTTACATAGACATCAAAGCCATCGCACTCACCCCAGCAGCTGGCACCTCTCGTACCGTACATATAATATTTCCCGTCTAAGGGCAGGATAAAGGGATCGCGAATATTAATCTCATTCAGTATCATGATCGTAAAACCTCTCTTTTCTTTATGATGCTTCTTCTTCCGTCCATATACATCAATCTTACCCCAACAAGGAGTAATATTCAATCCCCGGGCCCCGGATTACACGAAGTGGGCAAAATGGTTTGAAAACCAAGCATGATATAGGTCTTAGATTATAGAATGTATCATGATATAATTATTAGACTATTTCCTTCCATGTTATATAATAAGAGTAGTATCAGCATACTATTGAAATAAGCTTTCAATCTTCCTTTTTATGATAGTCCTGAACCAGTGGAAGATGGTTTGGGGCTATCTTTTTGTGCATTTTTATTGATACCGGCTGCATTTGGTTGTACTTTCCTGTATTGAGAAAGAAATAGTCAGAGAGCGATTGGGTATGCTATCTGTATCAGGCAGCAAATAGAGTGCCAAAGCCCAAACAGATCGGAATTCCGAAACAGAATTAGCGGGCAGAATGGAGAGATTAATGAGGTATAAAAGAACACTAATCTTTTTTATTATGATGCTTTCCTTCCTTCTTTATGCCTGTGGCACAAAGGAGAAGGAGGATAGGACCGGGGAGGTCGGGGACAGTAAAGACCAGCAGAAGAATCAGGGACAAGATGCTGATCAAGCCAGCGGAACCGATACAACAGAGGTTACGATCAGCGAGCAGGTGCTTTATGATGAGGGTGGACTGAAAATAACAGCGACTTCATTGGAGATGGAAGAATTCCTGGGACCTGAGATTAAGGTATTAATTGAAAATAATACAGATCAGGACATCACCGTTCAGACCAGGGAGGTTTCGATCAATGATCTGATGATGGAACCTACCTTTTCCAGCGATGTGGCAGCAGGTAAGAAAGCAAATGATTCTATATCCTTTTTTAAGAATGAGCTGGAGAGAAATGCCATAGATAAGATTGCTAAGATAGAATTGCGGCTGAATATATTTGCGGAGGATTTTGATACCATTGCAGAGACAGACCCCATCCTGATTTATACCACAGCCAAGGATAACTATGTACAGACCTATGATGACAGCGGAAAAGTACTTTATGAGAAGAATGGTATCAGAATCATTGATAAGGGACTGGCTAATGATGAGTTTTTCGGACCCGAGATAAGGGTATATATTGAGAATAATACAACGAAAGCTATCACGGTTCAGGTCGAAAACGTATCAGTGAATGGTTTCATGGCAGATCCCATCTTCTCCAGTGATATCTCCCCCGGTAAGAAGATCAATGATGGCATTTCCTTTCTTGATCTGGACGAGAATGGAATTGAGAGGATTGAGGAGGCAGAGTTAAGCTTCAATATCTTTGATATGAATTCGCTGGATGACATAGATATCTCTGATCCTATCAGGCTGACCTATGAATAACCTGAGGATGAAACAGCCTATGAATAAGAGAACAGCCTATGATGAAACCGATGGGATTTAATTATCATAGGCTGTTCCTTTATCTGCCGGAGAAAAATTAAACTCTTTTTTTATGATACTTTTATAGGGTAGTAGCGGAGAAAAATATAAGGTATAATAGGGAAAGGAAATAAAGTAACAAAGAAAGTATATTTTGACAATAAGGCTGACGTAAACGGGAGGATCAGGATGCTGGAGCTAATTGGTGAGAAGAGATCATGTATCAAGGCACTGTGTGTAGGAAGGGAAGAGGAGGTACCGCTTTTTTCTGCAATGGAAGGAAGAATGGGCAGACTCTGGGTAGACCGGGAGATGAAGCCCGACTGTTCCCTGGTTCTAAGCGCAGATTTTTGCTACCTACTGGGGGATTATAAGAGGGAGGTCAAGACAGAGATTCTACAGATCATATCTGATTCGTGCCCCGGAAAGATCCTTGTAATAGAGAAGCAATGGGAGCCGATTCTGTCGGATCTGGAAAGAAGCTTTCCGGACAGCTTCAGAAGCTTCAGCCGTTATGCCATGGAGGGAAGATTGGAATGGTTCAATCCGCAGATGCTAAGGGACTATGTTGCTGCTGTGGAAAAACAGTATACCATCCGAAGAGTTGATGAGGAGCTATACCGGCTGACTGCTGAACAGCCATGGACCTTAGACTTTTGCTCCAATTTCCGTTCTGCCCAAGATTTCATGGAGCATGGAATAGGCTATATGATTTTACAGGAGGGTGAGATCATCGCCGGAGCCTCCTCCTATGCCTCCTGTGAGGGTAAGATTGAGGTAAGCATTGAGACCAAGGAAGAATTCCGCGGGAGGGGATTGGCGAAGGCCTGTGCCTCTAAACTCATATTGGAATGTCTGGAGCGTCAGATCTATCCCCGTTGGGATGCTGCGAATATCGCCTCTGTAGCCCTGGCAGAGAAGCTTAACTATCACTTTATCAGGGAATATACAGTTTATAGTATATGATTCAGGGAATACCGGTAGGCTACATAAGCAAGAGCAATTTTTGAAGGCTGTCTGCCACAGCCATGATACAAGGATAGGATACTTATAGTGAAAGAGGAGAAAGGAGCAATGATATCCTAAGACGATACCTGTCTTCGATATCAGTACACAGTGATGGATACAATGGATTATATCATTAAAACAATAGAAAGCCTGGTGAATATCCCAAGCCCCTCCGGCTTTACAAAGGAGGTCATGGCTTTTGTGAAGGCTGAAGCTGAGAGCTTCGGTTATTCCTGTGAAAGCAGCCGTAAGGGAGGGCTGATCATCTCTGTGAAAGGGCAGGAGGAAGAAACCCTGGGCCTTTCCGCCCATGTGGATACCCTAGGAGCTATGGTGCGGTCCATCGATATGGATGGAACCCTTAGATTTACCTTGGTCGGGGGATACACGATTCATAGCATAGAGGGAAGCTATTGCAGGATTCATACAAGAGACGGCAGAGTATATACCGGTACGATTTTGATCAAAAGCCACTCCATCCATAGCTATGATGATGCGAAAACCATAGAGCGAACAGACAGAAATATGCTGATCAGGATTGATGAGGTCGTTGAAGGCAGGGAGGATGTTCTGAAGCTTGGCATCAACAGCGGTGATTATATCAGCTTTGACGCACAGTTCTGTTATACCAAGGAGGGCTTTATCAAATCCAGACATTTGGATGATAAGGCTTCCGTAGCTGTATTGCTCGGTCTCCTTAAGGACCTGTCCGCATCCGGCCAGCTTCCTAAGAAGAGCCTTAAGCTTCTGATCAGCAATTATGAAGAGGTTGGGTTTGGGGCGAGCTGGGTTCCGGAGGATATCACCGAGTTGCTGGCAGTGGATATGGGTGTCATCGGAGATGACCTGAACGGCTCCGAATACAAGGTATCCATCTGCGCCAAGGATTCTACCGGCCCTTATGATTATGACCTGACCAACCGCCTGATCAGCTTAGCCAGGGATCATGGGATCGATTATACAGTGGACATCTTTCCCCATTACGGTTCGGATGTATCCTCAGCCCTCCGTGGGGGCAATGATATCTGTGGAGCTCTGATCGGACAAGGAATCCATGCCTCCCATGGAATGGAGCGAACTCACAGGAGGGGACTGGAGAATACCCTTAAGCTGCTGAAGGCTTATATCCTATGATGGCATCCGGTACACCATAGTAATACAAGAAGTCTGGGGCTTCTGCTAAGATCAAACACATAGTGTAAGGCTATCCCGTTGATACACCATCCAGCTTGGAGGGGTATCAACGGGATAGTTTTTTATTTACCCCTGAAGCTTAGCTATATAGATAGAAAAGATACTAAGAAAAAATATTTACATAAATATAAAATATACCTTGACAGGCGAGGTATGTTGTGTTATTGTGTAACTACCGAAGTAAAAGAATGCAAAGGAGATGATAAATTGTCAATTGCAGCAGATCTGATCAGAGGACATACGGATACGATCATATTAGCCCAACTGATCGCGGGAGACAGCTATGGCTATGAAATCAATAAGGCGATACAGCTGAAGACAGGTGGGCGATATGAGCTTAAGGAAGCCACCCTCTACTCTGCTTTTCGGCGGTTGGAGGAAGCAGGCCATATCCAATCCTATTGGGGAGATGAGACCACCGGGGCACGAAGAAGATATTACAGAATCACAGAGGCGGGAAAGGATGCCTATTTACAGCTTATGAGGGACTGGAAGTATGCAAAAACAATGATTGATAGTTTAATTGAATCGGAGGTAGGAAATAATGGATGAAAAGCTTCGCAAGTATGTAGACGGTTTGTTTCAGGAAACACCGCAGACCAAAAAGGTAGTGGAATTAAAGGAAGAGATGCTTCAGAACCTGATAGAGAAGTATCGGGATCTGATCAGCGAGGGTAAGAGCGAGGAGGCAGCGTTTAACATCGCTGTAGCAGGAATCGGAGATATCAATGAGCTGGTGAAGGATATGAATAAAGTCAGGAGTACGGTGGATGTAGCAGCCATGAAGCAAAAATCCGCCATGCTGACCTCAATCGCAGTGATGCTCTATATCCTGTCCATCGTGCCGCTGCTGCTCTTCTTAAGGAATCCGTATGCATTGGTGAATGGTGTGATCGGATTTATCGTTATGATAACCCTTGCTACCGGTCTCTTAATTTATAATGGGATGACAAAGCCGAATTATGTTAAAGTGGACGACACCATGGTGGAGGAATTTATGGCATGGAAAAAGGAGAAAGAGGATAAGAGAGCTACCAGAATATCCATATCTGTGGCTTTATGGAGCCTAATTCTGGCCCTGTATTTTATCATCAGCTTTACAACCTTTGCCTGGTATATCACCTGGATCATCTTTGTAATCGGTGTTGCCATTGAAGCCATTATAAATATAGTTCATTCTATTCGGAAGAAATAAGGAAGATTTGATAAGAGATGTCCGCTGAGGCATCATGGAGGATTTATGAATAAGTATAAGATAATTCAAATTGTATGCTGGTTGATTGTATTTGTGGTCTTTCTTGGGCTGGCTATCTGGTTTTTGATAGGAAACCGTTTCCGCTTCATGAACTCATACGGATTGGAGCTCCTAATGGGTCCCTATGAAGAGCAGGGAAGATATACGGTTGAGGTGACCGATGTGGATGGCCTGGATATACACTGGACAGCAGGAGAGATGAAGCTGATCCCTTATGAGAGCGATGAGATCCTGCTGGTGGAATATGCGCAACGTGAACTTAAGGAAGATGAGAAGCTGACCTATTCTACCTCTGATGGCAGCTTCACCGTTAGCTATTGTGAGCTAACGAAAAATATGAGGAACAACATGCCCTCCAAGAAGCTGGAGGTGTTCCTGCCGAAGAAGCTGGCAGCAGGCCTAAGGGATGTCAAATTGGATTGTGTATCTGCTGATGTTGATGTAAAGGAGCTTCAGGTAGATAAGCTTTATGTGAAAACCGTATCAGGAGAAGTGTATCTGACCGACATCAGCGCAGATGAGGGAGAATGTCACTCCACCTCGGGTGACATGAGGTTGGAAAACCTGCGTATTCCCGAACTATCCATTAAAACAGTCTCAGGTGAGATTAGGGCCGATGATCTGAAGGCAGCGTATGTAACTGCCCGTACTACCTCGGGATCTACCAGGCTCAATGCCACAATCAGTGAGGATCTAGAGTACGAAACAATATCCGGTGATTTTAATTTCCAGGGTAGTTTAAAGAAGATAAGTGCCAGCAGCACCTCAGGTGCAATGAACATAAGTACAAAGGCAGCTCCCGCAGCCTTTGGAATTAAGACCGTATCAGGATACGTCAGACTGACCATGCCGGCCTTTGATGACTTTGTTCTGTATAAGAAGACGGTATCCGGCAGCTTTGACTGTGAGATTCCGGTAATGGTCCAGAAAGAGAGTGATACCCCTTATCGGATCATGACCACAAGCGGAGATATCGAGATCCTGAAGGCGGAGTAAGATAGCTACTAAATAGAGTGATTAAGATAAGGCTCGGAGTATTCCGGGCCTTTTTCATGTCGTATTTCTAAAGCAGGAGTAAAACCAATCCTATCTAAAATTATATTGACAATTCATAGATACAGCGTTATAGTGTGTATATATAATATATACAATATATTAACAGGAGGTGTTGCGATGAACATCCTTATCAGCAATTCCGGTGAAAAGCCGATCTACGAACAGATTACCTCCCAAATGAAGCAGGCCATCATCAGCGGAGAACTCGAGGCAGGTGCACCGCTCCCTTCTATGAGAATGCTGGCGAAGGAGCTTCGGATCAGCGTCATCACCACCAAAAGGGCTTATGAGGACCTGGAACGGGATGGGTTTATCTATACCATAGTGGGGAAAGGAAGCTTCATAGCGGAGAAGAATCTGGAGTTTGTCCGAGAGGAGCAGCTGCGGATCGTAGAAGATTATCTGAACAAGGCTGTCCATGGTGCGAAGGCCGGTGGTATCCGCCTGGAGGAGCTTCAAGAAATCATAAGAATGATCTATGAGGAGGAGTAGAATATGACAGCAGTATTAACAAAGCAGTATACAGCCCACCAGGCACAGAATGCCATTGAGCTGAAAATGCTGATGAAGAGGTATAATAGTTTTACCCTGGATAATATAAGCTTCACAGTACCGAAGGGCAGTATCATGGGCTTTGTCGGTGAGAATGGAGCAGGGAAGACAACTACCATCAAAGCAATCCTGGGGCTGATTCATACAGATGCAGGGGAGATCTCCGTCTTAGGAGAAGCTGCCGGAAGCTTAAGCAGAGAGATAAAGGCCCAGATCGGAGTTGTTTTTGATGGAAGTAGCCTTCATGACAATCTGACTGCTGCAGAGATCAATAAGGTCCTGAAGAATATCTATCCGAATTGGGATGAGAAGGACTACCATCAATATATCAGCCGTTTCGAGCTTCCCTTAAATAAGCGGCTGAAGGAATTCTCAAGGGGGATGAAGATGAAGCTATCTATTGCCATTGCCTTATCCCATCAGTCCAAGCTCCTGATCCTTGACGAAGCCACCAGCGGATTGGATCCAATGGTAAGAAATGAGATATTAGATATTTTTCTGGAATTCATACAGGATGAAGAGCATACCATCCTTCTATCCTCCCATATCATCAGCGATATTGAGAAGATAGCGGATTATGTAACCTTTATTCATAAGGGAAAGATTGTATTCAGTGAAAACAAGGATCAGCTGATCTATCAATACGGAGTGGTCCGTTGTCCGAAGGAGGAGGTAGCCGGCTTCGACAGTGCTTACATCGTTGGTATTAGGGAGAACAGCTTCGGCGCCGAGCTGATGATCCGTAACAAGGACGCCTTCCGGAGGAAATATCATCAATATCAGGTGGAGAGAACCACCATAGAAGAAATTATGCTGTTCACCAGCAGGGGAAAGGAGCGGATTTAGTATGAAGGGCCTTATCATTAAGGATTTCATCAATATGAAGAAGAATTTTAAGATTTTGTCCGCAATTGCACTGCTTTACGGGTTTATGGCCTTTATCATGGAGAACGCCGGTTATTTTAACTCCATGTTCACTCTTGTCTTTGCTATGCTGACCTTAAGCGCCTATTCCCTGGATGAGATGGCAAAATGGGAGGGCTATGCTCTGACGATGCCGATTTCAAAGAACGATGTGGTACAGGGGAAATATCTGTTCATGCTGATGCTGACATTTGTAGGACTGGCAATCAATTCAGGGCTTGCTGTCCTGATAAATATTGTTACCAAGGCTGAGAGGGTGACTGCCGGAGTCGGAGGCAGCGCCCTTGGAGCCGCGATTGTCATACTCTTCTATAGTATCTCCATCCCCATTATTACGAAATATGGTGTGGAAAAATCAAGGTTCATCATTATAGCCATCTATATGCTGCCCTTTTTGGCCGGAGCCGGAATCTTCAAGCTTCTGAAGCAGCGCTTTCCCGAACCGCCTCTGGTTCTGGTACGTATATTGAGTTTTCTGCTGGACTATATTTATCTTATTGTTCCTGTGGTGGTCCTGCTTTCCTTATTGATATCCTACCTGATATCGATTAGAATTTACCGTAAGAAGGAGTTCTGATTCGGACACATAAAAGCACAAAAGGACAGGAAAGATTTCCCTATCGGTGTTATTCTTAGGATGACAGGAGATAAGTGTGAAGAGAAGCAGACTCACACAGCGAAGATAAGGCGGAGGTTATTATGGATTGGATCAGAGGTATCCAGAGAGCAATTGATTACATGGAAGAGAAGCTGACAGAGGAGATAGATTATGCTGTGATTGCAGAGAAGGCATACTCCTCCAGCTTCCATTTCCAACGGACCTTTAATATTCTGACGAATATGACGGTCGGAGAGTACATCCGTAACAGGAGGCTGTCTCAAGCCGGCGAGGAGCTTGCTGCTACCAATGTTAAGGTAATTGATGTGGCTTTAAAGTACGGGTATGAAACTCCCGAGAGCTTTACCAAAGCCTTTACCCGCTTCCATGGAGTAACCCCATCAGAGGCCCGTGGTAAAGGGGTGCTTCTTAAATCCTTCAAGCCCCTGTCAATCTCAATATCATTGAAGGGTGGTAGTATCATGGAATACCAAATCATGAACAAAGATAGCTTTCACGTTCTGGTGAAGGCAAAGGATTTCCCCGTGGACGCATTGGGAAGTCAGATACCTGACTTTTGGAGTAAGAGCAGTGAGGATGATACCTTCCGGACACTGTGCAGTCTTGGGATTAAGAATGAGCTGCTTGGTCTGTGCAAGCCGGGGAAGAAGGGGGAGAATACCTTCCGTTATGGGATTGGCATTGAATGCAATCCGGATACAGTAGCCCCTAAAGGTTATGAAGTATGGAAGCTTGCAAATCATACCTGGGCAGTATTCAGATGTACCGGTCCTATACCGACGGCAATCCAAGAGTTGAACCGCAGGATTTATAGTGAGTTCTTCCCACAGTCAGAGTTAGAGCCAATCGCAGATATCGACTTTGAGCGCTATCCTGATGAAAACAGCAAGGCAGACTATACAGCCGAGATATGGATTCCGGTCAGGAAAAAGGCAGAATAGAGTTATTTGATAAGAAGAAGGGGCTGTTTCAAAATAATTATAGAGCTACAAGAGGTTCCCTATATGTTCCCCTCACACACTGGTTGCTGTACAGATTTTGATTATATGCGCCATCTTCGGACGCACACGTCCGCATTTGGCATCATATAATCATCAATCTGTTCAGTAAACAGTGCATTATGGGAAACATAAAGGGGCCTCTTGTAGCTACATGGTTATAATGAAACAGCCCCTTTTCCTTTTATTAGATATGCACCGGATTACTCTGTCATATGCTCTGAGGATGAGGGAAGCGCAATTCTATGTAAATCTAACATTTTTCTCGTTGACAAAAACGCCCTTAAAGCGTTCCAGACCAAAGCGACTTACGAACCAGTCACATTTGCACAGGAACATATAGTATATATTTCTGCCACAGCCATGCAGAGTTTCAAAATTACCCTGCCCCTTAGAGATGATAATATCGGCAGAAGCCAGGAGCTGTCCGGCCTCTTCGTTTACCGCAGCCAAATGGGTTCCGGCTATCTGAGTACCATTACCGATTACCCTGGTGATGGAGGTCAGTCCTACCATCTCGGCATCCTCCAGGGTAGCATCATTTAATACCGCCAGACCACGGACGATTACTGTGATATCAAGGGAGGGATACAGCCTTTTTAAGGTAGAGATCAGGAGCTTATCCAGTACGATCTCTCCACAGTTATCAGTCAGGTATACAAGCCTCTCTGCCCTCTGCAGAGCTTTCTTAAAGGAGGCATACTCCTCGAAGGACAAGTCCTCCTCCCTGGCACTGTCAAGAAGAGTCTTCAGTTTATTCTTATTGACGGAGCCCATGGCTCCAAAATCAATATAGTTTCCGGCCCGGGCAAATTTAAGGGCTGTGAGTAGCGGATCGTCAGAGGTCTGAATTGCCTGCTCTATCCGGGCCTCTTCCTCAAGCATAAGCTGATTATACTCCAGCTTCAGCTTGTCGAAGCTGTAGGCAGAACCGAAGTACTCCCGGTGAAGGCGATTGATATCGGCTACCACTACAGGGGCGGTCACATCTTCCGGAGAAGCTGCGATGATCAGAAGCACATCTCTCATATATTCTGATTTGAGCTTCTCATCCTGAATGTGGCGGATGTTCTCCTCCTGTCTCTGTACCAGACAGAACATGCAGTAGGCACTAAGCTTCATAGGGCACTCCTTTCCTATATCGTTTTGGTATTTTCTTCATTATGCAACCAAGCGGGATAAAAGTCAAATGAGATATTTGGTTTCACCTTTCCGTTCCTCTATCATAAGATGTTATGTGAACATTTACGTGGAAAGAGGTATCCGGCTTGAATAATGATAATTACAGTCCCTATCAAAAGAAAGAAGAACAGAAATATGAGATAAAGAGGCAGCAGTTCTTCCCCGGTGGTCCCAGTAGCGGCCCCGGTGGAGTACCCGGCGGAGGACCCGGCAGAGGACCAGGCGGAGGACCGGGCGGAGTGCCCGGAAGAGGGCCGACCGGCGCTCCGGGCAGAGGACCAACCCAGTCACCTCCCGGGCGGGGAGTTGGCGGTCAGCCAACATCTGCCCCACCCAATTTTATACCAGAGCTACCGAGAATGGAAGGACAGCCGTTTGGCGGACAGCGGGGAGACGGGAGAGATCGGGAGCAGTTCGGTCTGGGAGATTTCTTCCGGCGGCCGGGCAATATCAGGAGGTGCATGAACCAATTCACTTTTATCTGGCTGTTTAACGGCAATAATTTCTGGTTCTTCCCGGTCAATATCAGGGGATCCTTTATCGAGGGTTTCCGTTGGAGAAGAAACCGGTGGGAGTTTGACAGGATCAATATAAACAGAATCCTGTTCTTCCGCTGTTTTTAGTGAAATATGCTAAATATGACAGGGGCAGTCTCATCCTTGCATAGATGACACTGCTCTTGTTTTACATATAAATTTACATATAAAACATGAAAGACCCCTTTATCCGCATGAGCAAAATGTGGTAAAATAAAGTAAAAGCATGAATCAATCTAACCCGGTCTCTTAGGAGGGGGATTATTCATCAGAGTTTGTGCATCTGATGAGGATGGAGGGCCCATGAAGTCGGTAAGCGTAAATAAGTCTTCTTCAAAGGGAATCGTCATCGGCAGAGCTTATCTATGGAAGAAACCGGATATGACTCCTGCAGAGAATTGGATTGCCGAAGAAGAGATTGAGCAGGAGATTGCCAGATTTAAGCTGGCTCTGCAGGCTGTGGAAGGTAGGATGAAGCTCATGGCAGACAGGTCCGGTATTTTTACGGGGCACCTGCTGATACTGCGGGATCCTATGCTGGTAACGGCGGTTACAGAGAAGATCCGCAGACATAAAAATGCAGAACAGGCGCTATCTGAGACCATGAAGGAACTGACTGTAATTTTTGAAAGTATGGATGATGATTATATGAAGGAGCGGGCAGAGGATGTCAGGGATGTCTGCTTCAGAATTATGGCGCAGCTGAAGAATATTGAGGAGCAGGAGCTGCCGGAGCTTGGGGAACAGGTCATAATCGTGGCAAGAGAGCTGGCGCCCTCAGAGATCAGCTCTATGGATGCCCGTTCTGTCATTGGGCTGATCACCGAGCTTGGCGGAGCCTCCGGTCACGCCAGTATCATTGCGGGACAAAAGGGAATCCCCATATTGACCGGTGTCACAGGTATCCTGCAGGAAGTAAAGGAAGGTGAAATGCTGATCCTGGACAGTAGCGGGGGACAGCTGATCCTTTCCCCGGATGCAGAGACCCTTCGCTATTATGAGCAGAGAAGGACCGATTACCTCTTAGGCAGAAAGCAGATGGAGGAAAACAGCAATCTGCCGGCCATAACAAGGGACGGGAAGAGGATCAGGGTATGTGCCAATGTGGGTAGTCTGAATGAGATGAAGCAAGCACTGAACCGATCAGTTGATGGTATCGGTCTGTTCCGAAGTGAATTTCTATATATGGAGTCACAGTACTTTCCTTCAGAGGAGGAGCAGTTCTTAGCCTATAAGCAGATAGCAGAGCTGCTACAGGAGGAGGTTATCATCCGTACCCTGGACATCGGTGGAGACAAGGAGCTGCCCTACTACCGTCTGGGGGATGAGGATAATCCGTTTCTCGGTTGGAGAGGAATTCGGGTAAGCCTTGAGCTGACCGGTATCTTTAAGACACAGCTAAGGGCAATCCTAAGAGCCGGATATTACGGAAGGCTGAAAATCATGTTTCCCATGATTACTTCTCTGGAAGAAATGATTCAGGGAAAGAAGCTGGTGGAGCAATGCAAGCAGGAACTAAAGGAGAAGGGTCTGCCCTATCAGGAGGAGATCGAAGTGGGAATCATGATAGAAACCCCAGCTGCAGTCCTGTGTATCGAAAATCTGGCGAAGCAAGCGGATTTCTTCAGTATCGGTACCAATGATCTGACGCAATACCTGCTGGCAACAGACCGAAACAATCCCAAGACCTCCAGTCTGTATAATCATTTCCATCCTGCGGTATTACGCAGTATCAAGAGTGTAATAGATGCCGGGAAGAAGAATGGCAGGAAAGTAGCCATGTGCGGTGAATTTGCAGGTAATCCCGAAGCAGTAAGCTTACTTCTGGGGATGGGATTGGAAGAGTTCTCTGTATCGGGTGAGGCAGTAGCAGAGATAAAAAGTATCATCAGAGCGACAGATTATAATGAAGTAAGACTGCAAGCAGATCGGATCCTGAAGGCAGCCACAGTGAAGGAGATCATGGAGGTCCTGCGACAGCAATAAATCCGGAAGATATGGAACATATGCCTACAGATCAGCCGGCATACGGTATATGTAAAAGGAAGGCTGTCGGGGGAGCAGCCTTCCTTAGGAACAAGGGAAGCAGCAAAGCCGCTTCCACCTGTTAGCTGTCCTATCCAGATGAACCTGTTTGGGGCTCATCCGGTATATAAACCGGGGGCCTAAGCTCGAGAGAGCCGTCCCTGCCGGAAGCTGTTACTCAATGGGGATGTACCTTTTGTCCTCCAGCTTCGCAGTCACCTTATCCTTAGGGAAGACCAGCTTCAATACACCGTTATCGAAGGAAGCCTTGAAATCCTCCTCCTTCAGATAGTCGCCCACATAGAAGGTTCTCTTGCAGCTGCCACTGTAACGCTCCCTGTGAATGTATCTACCCTTCTTGTCATTCTCTTCTCTGGACTCTTCTCTTTCAGCTGTAATGGTCAGGTAACCTCTTTCCAGTTCTGCATGGATGTCCTTCTTCTCATAGCCGGGAAGCTCCATCTCCAGAAGATACTCATTGCCAAGATCCTTCACATTGGTGCTCATCCAGTTCGCAGACTTTGTAAAGCTGAAGGGGAAGGAGAATGCATCATTAAAAAAGCTGTCAATAAAGTTCTTTTCAAAAATGCTAGGTAATAACATATCATTTCCTCCTTTTAATGAAATATTATTGTTACTGTTGTTCTATATGTAATATAACACCTATTATTAGCACTGTCAAGGGGAGAGTGCTAATTTCACAGATTATTCACAAATCACTAGAATTTTTCTTCCTATTATAGTGGAAAAG
Source organism: Bacillota bacterium (assembly GCA_023441965.1). Lineage (GTDB taxonomy): Bacteria > Bacillota > Clostridia > Lachnospirales > Lachnospiraceae > Mobilitalea. Next base: position 137,429 of record JAEZNB010000012.1, on the reverse strand, counting down.
AGGATATTTGTTGCCATCCGGTAGGGATACATGATAGAATATTCCCTAGAATTGAAAAGGTGACGGATCAGCCGATGTACTTAGGATCATAGGTAGGAGAGATCTGTTGCAGAAAGAAGGTGAAGATATGGGTTTCATAATATGGCCCATCTTAATGATAGGAGTATTCGGCTACCGTTATATTATTAAATGGTATGAAGAGAACAAGAGCCAGTATATGAAGCTGCTATGTATCGCCGGACTGGTTGCATCCGGGTTTATTTTGATTTACTGGGGCTTTACTCTGGGAATGATCGCTGCCGGAACCATACAGATTGTCATGAACATGGTAAAATACAAGAATGATCCGGTAAAGCTGGAAGAAGAGCTGGGAACAGAGTTTACATTCGGTACCCAGGATGTGATAGAGCTGGTATTGATGATGGCAATCATGGCCGTTATCTGCATCGTCGCCTTTAAGGCAATGAAGAGCTATCTTAAGGTAGTGAGACCGAATGCAACAGGGCTGTTCTTTAACAGAAGGATCCCCCCGGACAATCCGAGCATTCATAATAAGAAGCCCGGAAGACCGACAGATCAGGCAACAGAAGAGAAGAAGCCGAAACGCATCAGCTCTGTGTTTTGTCCGAAATGCGGCTCCAGGATCACAGAGGGAGCTGTGGAGTGTTCCCGCTGCGGGCGTAAGCTAAAGAAAAACGAATAGAGACAAGGCAAAGCCACGATAAAGGGTGGGAATTGGATGTAGGTATCATCCGGTTCCGGCCCTTTCTTTTTTTATAAAAACCTTCTTGACAGCGTAACAATGTTATGTTATATTAAACGCATAGAACAAAACAATGTTACGTTACAGAAGCGAGGTGGAATCTATGAACTTAATATCCAAGAAGGATCTTCTGGCGATCACCGGAATATCTTATGGTCAGCTGTATCGATGGAAACGGGAAAGATTAATCCCGGAGGAATGGTTTATAAAACAATCTGCTTATACAGGGCAGGAAACCTTCTTTCCCAGGGAGCAGATACTCAGCAGAATCAAGTCTATTCAGGAGCTGAAGGACCAGTATTCTCTGGAGGAGCTGGCCAGGATTCTTGCGCCGGACAAGGCAGCTGCCAAGATAAGTGTGGATCAGCTGGCTGACATTACTGAGATTGACTCAGAGCTACGAAAGGATCTGCCCCTATGTTACGGTAAGGAGCAGTTTGATTTCCTTGATATTGTATTTACTGTCAGTATGATACAGGTAGCTGAGAGAATCAACCTATCCGCTCAGGATTTGAGGGCCTTATTACAGAAGAGTATCGCAGCAGTGAGCGGGCAGAAAAGTACCAATATCACATGTACGGTGTTTTCCATAGGGAATAGCTTTTATAGTGCATTTTCACCGAATACCAAACCACTTGTTTTTGATGATGAGATAGAGGTGAAGGCACAAATCTCCTTAAGTGAGATTGCAGATAAGCTGAAGCTTAAGTATAACAATAAGTTTAAATAATAGATGGGAGGATAGATTATGAGGGATTTTTATATTGAAGGAGTAGGCAGCATCAACGGAGGCGAATTTGGCAACATCAAGGTGGAGGGAGTCGGTAATTGCTCCGGTGACATTAAGGCGGATATGCTCATTATAGAAGGTGTGTTCAACTGTAAAGGCGGACTTGAGGTAAACATGCTGGATTGTGAAGGAGTAGCTGATTTTCAGTCCAATATCAGAGCCAAGAAGATTGTTGTGGAAGGTGTCCTGAATGCGAAGAAGGACTCAAAGATCGAGGCAGAGGAAATCATCTGCGAGGGTGTCATTAAGACTGGAGGAGAGGTTTCGGCAGATATCATCCAGGCTGAGGGCTACATCTCGGCGGATGAGATTGTTGGGGATAAGATCTTTATTGACTCCGATTATCATCCCAGACTATTTTCCAGAATGTTCCGCAGATGGAGATCTGAGGTTAGACTGATTGAAGCCACAAACATCGAATTAAGAGGAGTGAGTGCAGCTTCCGTAAACGGTAAGGATATTATCATCGGTCCGGACTGCAAGATCGACAGTATTGACTGTAGTGGGACTCTTTCCATTGACCGGAGCTCCCAGGTAGGTAAAATCACCGGCGAATACACCATGAGACAGTAAAAGCATAGAATGCCTGATAGAGGTAGCTGTTTCATAATAACAGTGTCGAATAGGAGCTGTTTCATTAGAACCACATAGATACAAGTGAATGTTTCGCAATAAAGTGATGGATACACGAGCCACCATAGGTTGTCCCTCACAACTTGTTGCACAAGTTGTGAAGACGCATATGATGGTTCGTGTCTTTATTAGGATTGTAAAATATTCACTAGTATTTCGTAGCCTTGTGAAACAGCCCCTACCTTAGCTATTTTCTTGAAATAGCCTTATATATAGTTTTATAGGTGAAATTTTTATCAATAAATATCAGTTTATTAATTTTATTCTCGAAAAATGCTGTTTTATAATAAATACAATTGAACTGACAGGTAGGTTGTGTTAATGTATGTATGAAAAGTGATTCACAGCGAGGATAAAGACCTTTGATACAATCACATAGCGGATGGGCAAAGGGGGTGAGATCTGATGTTTAACGAAATTGAATTAGAGAATAATAAAATAGGATCGGCGATTCAATATTTTCGTGAAAACTATAAGATCTCACAAATTAAGCTTTGTAAGGGCTTGTGCTCCGTTCCGACCCTGTCCCGGATCGAAGCCGGTGCCAGGGATGTTGACTCCCTGCTCCTGGAGGCGCTGCTGGAGAGGTTAGGTAAGACACCAAATCAATTTGAGCTGATCTTGACGGATTTAGACTACGAGGCCTACCAAAACAGGGAGGATATCAGAAAGTATATTGAAGAGAAGAACATTCACACAGCAGACAGTCTGCTGAAAATATATGAAAAGATCTTTGCTGCTAAGGGCAGTGTGCATATGCAATTTATCGTGTCCTGCAGAGCATTGATGAATGAGATCCAAGGCGGAGATGTAAAAACAACGATTGAGCTCTTCATGGAAGCGATCAGCTATACGGTACCGGATTTTCAGACGAGTGAGATCAGTGATTATTATCTAAGCAGTACGGAGCTTAATATTATAATAGATATTATTCAAAGGATGATTGCGGCCGGTATGGTGGGACGGGCGAAGGAGCTCCTGACCAGGGTATTGGACTATCTGGATCATCATATTACTATGGCTGAGAATTACATGCTTTATCCTAAGGTAGCCATCATTGCCTGCCAGATCTATCAAAGGGAAGACGAAACGAAGAAAGCATTGGACTTATGCAATAAAGGAATAGAGAGAAATTTGGGGAGCCGTAAGCTTGACTATAGGGCAGAACTGGCTCTGATTAAAGCACAGACAACAGAGGAGCTGGCAAAGACAGAAGGAAGCTTTGAAAGAAGAAAGAGGGATTGTAAGAGACTGTTCATAGAGGCCTTTTATATTTATGATTTCTGTGAGGAGTATGATATCGCTTTAGAGATAAAGCAGCATCTGAAGGAGGTATACCAATGGGAAGATACCGACTAGGGGATATCATCAGATTAACAAGGAAGTCCTTATCCATCACCCAGGAACAGCTCTGTGATGGAATCTGTTCGGTAGAGACCTTATCCAGAATGGAGACCGGTAAGCAGAGCCCCAACCGGGATACCTATGAGCTGCTGATGGAACGGATGGGCAGAATCAGAGAGAGGGCATATTCCATGCTATCCATCTCGGATTTTAAAGTGCTGGAGAAAAAGAAGCAATTTGAGGATTGTATCCATGGATATGATTATAAAGGGGCAGAGGGTATCTTAAAGGAAATCAAGAAATTCCTTGGAAATACGGTATTGGACAAGCAGTTTCTGATCCGGTCGGAAAGCCTGATCAGATATCGGTTGAATCAGATCAACACGGATGAATTCCTGGAGGGCCTTCAGGAGGCGATTTTACTGACAATCCCCATGTACGGAACCATCTCCCTGGCCTCTTGGCCCTTAACCTATAATGAAGCCTTACTCCTTCTGAATATATCAACCGCTTATGCTGAGAAAGAAGACTATGTGAGGGCAATTGAGATATTAGAGGAATCCAAGAGTGCGTTGAAGTTAAGCTATATGGACGAGCAGCAGAGGATACTCATGCAGTTATCCAATATCTATAATCTCTCTAAATGGCAAAGCGTGATTGGCGAATATGAGAAATCAACCGAGACTGCCCAGGAGGGGATTGAGCTCTGCAGAAAGTATAAGCTCAGCAGTGCACTCCCACAGTTGATCTATTGCGTCGCTTTTAATAAGGAGCAACTAATCAAAAGGGGAGTGCTGCCACAGGAGCGATTGAGCGAGTGTATCCGTGATTTTAAAAAGGGATACTATATCGCTTCTACGCTTAACAGTCCCTATATACTTCAGATATTTGAGGGACATGTTATGGAAAGCTTCCGGGTATCTCTGTCAGATGACTAAAAGTTGTCAATGGGAGGCATATCACAGCATACCGTAATGCCGGCTTCAGGTTCGGAAGAAGCGGCCGGAGCTGTAGTGCCTGTGAACAAGGCGAGTGCCAATGCAAGCTGCATTAGAACCATGGATACTGCGAACAATTTTCTTAAGTTTTTCATAATGAAACCTCCTTAAAATAAGATGATTGGGGATACACTATTTCTTGTTGAAATAGTAAGTTAATTTAAAGACAATCTCATTATATTATGAGGATTTAAGATAAACCATGTCGTTTTTGGAAAATTTTATTTGAAATTTTCCAAAAACGACATGGTTTTTATTCTGATGAGGGCATATAATGTTATTGACGTTGAAGTCAAGAGCGAATCAATGAGAAGGCTAAGCCAAAGGTCCTGAAAAGGAGGAATCATTTCCTCCAACCATTCCGCACCTTGGAACAAGGTGAAGGAAGACGTAATCGTGACACTTTCATAATGCATTTGCTATAGTGGATATAGCAACAGGTGTATGGGGATAAAGAATGACGCATGATAACATGCGTCATTCTTGCGTTAATCTATTTGCTTCCATTCGTAAAAATAACAGGTGCATCGCCTGTTTGGGTATATTTCAATCAAAAAAATAGCTAAGCCAGGAGATAATCCATGCTTAGCTATCATCAAATATTCAGTAGAGTCAATGGGGCTCGAACCCATGGCCTTTCGCGCGTCAGGCGAACGCTCGTCCCAGCTGAGCTATGACTCCGTGTAGTGCAATTATATCATAGTCAGCTATAAAAATCCAGATGAAAAATAGGATTACTCGACAGTTTTTCTCTGATAGCTGTAATAGAAATCCTCTAATGGACTCAGCAGATTTGATTCAAAAGAGGAAGCGGCACTGTAGGTATCAATCAGCAACCTTGTGTCTGATCCATCATAAAGGAAGAGCCGGATGGTTCGATCATCGTCCCCGGTAGTATAAGCGATGGTATCCTCATCAATGATAGAAAAGCTGGTAACATTTTCTGAGAGGATGATTGACTTCCCATCCTTATACAGATGCAGGGTATTGGTGTATATTCCCCTGCCCTTATGGTCGTCGAAATCGCGCAGATAAAGAAAGGCATCGGAATTCTTAATCTTATGGGTCCAGCCGGTCACCTTTTGGTCGATCTCCGTATGGTCAACATATAAAATAAAATCCTCTGCTTTATTACTTCCGTTCTTCAGATAGACAACATGAGATCCGATTGCATAGCAGGAAGGGTCATACATGATAACCTTCTCTTCATAGAGCCCCCCTTCTCTGACCTGAGGACCATCAATGGCAACTGAATAGAGATCTCCGCGGGAGCTATGAGGAAAGTAGTTCATCAGATAGTATATCTTCTGATGACTGATGTGATAGATCAGATGATAGATCTCACCTTCCACAAATTTCCCAAGGACCTGTTCACCCCTGCAGATATAGTGCTCCATACGGGAGGGGCCGGAGCTTGAAATAAAGTCCATAATAGCCTCATAGCTTGCAGCTTCAGAAAGCTTCATCTGGTCAGGCTTGAGCTGCTGATAGGCCAGTATGGGCTGATCACTTCCACGATAGTGATAATGAAGGGACTGCTCCTCCGAGTATCTCCATGCCTTCATGCACAGATCACTGATCAGGGTGGATGCACCTTCAGAGTAATAGTATAAGCTGTTGACTTCTGTCCCCCTGTAATCCGAGTTCTTAAGGGCTTCTCTGATTTTGTCTCGATTTACTTTCTCCTGATAGTTCAGCCTGGCCTCGGTATAGCTTTTCTCATCCGGATGAGCTGATCTACTTACTTCCATAAGGCCGGCATCAGCATCAGCCAGGTCATCCGTCACATAATCAGCTGCTGTCAGCTGCCTGGGCTTCAGATAGTAGACCGAGCCATCCTCATATATGCTGACGATGGTATCAGAAGTTACCCTGAGCCCGGAATCAATCAGGAGCAGGTTCTGATAATCCTTTAAGAGGTAGAGGGAATCATTCTTGAAATAGTAAATCAGCTTCAAATCCTCTGAGGCATATTTTAGGTATATCTCTGAATCCAGCAGCCGGACTTTATCATTTGCAGAGTATAGATAGAGCTTCTGGTCCGAGGTACGGTAAAGAACCTTATCCCCCATCTTATTGATATAGAATTCATTCACCTTATCTGCAAGTTTCCTGCTTTCCTGCAGATCATTGACATATAGCTCATTGTTTTTTAGATAGTAAATCAGGGAGCCATCCTGATTCATGGTAAAACTGTTCACGCCGGAGTCTATCTTCAGATGCCGGATCCTTTCGGCTGTCAGGTCACTGTAATTAAGATCGGCATAATAATGCTCCTTGGAGGGATCGGCATTCTCCGTATATAATAAGCCACTGCCATCCTCACTTACCTTCATTAGGAACAGATGATGCCAAGAAAAAGGATAGGTGGTGATATTAGAGGGTTTAATGATCTCACCCGATACATGATATACATTATTATCCTTCACATAGAAGAGGTTCGGTAGGGGTCTGGAAGGAACCGTCGTAAATATAAAATCTTCAGAGAGCGCTGCAGTGGGGGAGGGGGCTGCTATGGTCTCCAAGGGAGGGGTGACATAGAGATTACTATCATCAAGCGGAATTTTCTTGATACTATGGAGGGAATCCTCCCCCTTGGTCCAAAGCAGGAAAAAGGCAGCTATTCCCATGAGCAGCACTGCTCCTGAAAGAGCAAAGTACAGAAACATGGTTTTCTTATGGTTTAGCTGCCAGTTGGTCGGTTCCATACCGCAATTAGGACATAGGCCCAACTCATCCTCTATATCAGAATTACAATGCTTGCAGATCATCATTCCCACCTCTTTATCCTTACCGATTGATGAATATCAGATATCCTAAAGCGTATTATTCATAATCCCCATAGTATAGGTAGTATTCCGTGTAAGCGGGATCGATTGCTCTGTTGTAATCGCGGAATGAACAGGGACGGATGAGGGCATTTACCCCGGTATCAATAACAAGGTCTTCCCCATTCATTCTGTATAGGTGCAGAGTACCCTGGTCAGAATCCGGATCATCAACGCTTAAGTATATAATTTCATCTTCTATGAGGATATAGTCTGTTACATTATCTGAAATTTCCGTGGTTACCCCCTCCTGATAGAGCATCAGGGTATCCATGGTATAATAGGATTCCACCTTGCTATTATAGTAATCTCTGGTGTTCTTCAGATAAAGGAAGGTGTTTGGGGCCGTTAGCTGGTCGATCCATGAAAAGGCCCAGGTATAAACCTTACTGTCAATTATCTTCTCATCAATATACATATCTGCCACATTGTAATCCACATTCTTAAAATATACAAAGGTATCTCCCATATAATATTTGCCGTAGACAGAAACACCGGAAGCACAGAGCTTACTTTCAGAGACAAAGGAGCCGTCAATTGCCACATGATACAGATCACCTGCATCTGCCAAAGCCTCCGGTGTGGCTACATAGTATAAAGCCTTGCCGTCCTGCTGAATGGTAGCGTTAATATAGGCACCGGTGATTTTCTTCAGTATATCAGCACCTCTGCAGAGGAAGCCATCCCCGTTTTTGTCATTATATTGGATGATGGGGTCGTTGCTGCCGGCATAGGAAATCAGATGTGGATACAAGCGGGAGTTGTCCAGGGCATAACTTATAGTGGACACATTCTTACAGATTAGCTTCGTGACTCCTTCAGAATGGGAATAGAAATATAGGGCAGGGTAATCGGTAAAATAGCAATCCCCATTCTCATAGACGCAAGAAAGCCTTGGAATATCCCTAGGGAATTCTGCAGTATATATCTCATGAATGCGATTACAGTCCTTGATCAGATACAGGGTTCCTTCCTTGCGATAATAGATCGTATTCAGGTCAAAGGAGACATATCGTAAAGCAAGCTCCTCATCCAGCATCCTGGCTTCCTGGCCCCATGCCTTATAATAGAGGGCTTGATCGGTCGTAAGATAGAGGATCCGGTCCCCTTCATCGGTGGCAAAATAGTGGGTAACCTTTGTGGCGATCAGCTCAAATTGATCCATATTCCCGGCATATAGGTCATTGCCGGATTGATAATACATCTTACTGGAATCATTGTTGGTCGTGAAGAGAGAAGCCTTAGAAGCAAGCTTATGGTGCACTTCCTGCTCTTCTTCGAAAGAATAGATATAAAGGTCAGCCTTGTCTTTGTCACCCAGGGGATAAAAAAGCCGCTTTCCGTCACCACTTAAGAAGATCGGAGCGAGGAGGCCTTGTCCCGGAGCAAAATCAGATACAAGAACTTGGGGCCGGAGCTGATCCGGATAGGTATGATAGATCGAACTGTCCTTCAGATAGAAGATATGCTCCGTGGTAACAGTGAGAGCAGTCACTGCCTGCTCAGAAGGATGGCTATTGAAAAGGAGAGCAAAAGTAAGGGCCGCCCCCATGATAAGGACAGCAGCAATCCCCCCTAGGAGACCCTTGTACCGTAGTCTCTTTCTCTTCATCACTATATAACGCCCCCCTTAATAATATGACAATTCTGAATAACAGCTTTTTGATCGTATCCGAGCAGTTCATGTCAGTCTGCATCAAGCAAATGCATCAGCCTTTAAATCTCTTCCTTGTTTGATGCTCTTCGTCCAGTATGACTTCTCTTGCCGGAATCCCGGTCAGTACCTCTAATTCATTCTGGGCAGCAATGACCCGATCCAGCCATAGCTTTTTATAAACATCGAGATCTCGGCAATCCTTTGGGATATGGATGGGCTCACAAAATACAAGGCGGTTATCTGCTCCTTCCACAGCCTGCTCAAGAAATGCAGGTAAAACGGGAATACCAAGCAGCTTGGCCAGCCAGAAGGCTCCCCGTTCAATATCCTCTACGAGATCCCTGTTAATGTCATAGATGGTTCCCTGGGGGAAGATCAAAAAGTGCTTTGGCTGTTCGCCTTCCTTAAACCATCGCTCTGCTGCTTTGATGGCTGCCATAGCTCCACCGGCCTTTGTGCGGTCGACCATAGTAATTTTTTCAAGCTCCAATACAGGCCTTAGTCCGACCGGGATGGAGACTCCGTTGAAGCAATTCTCCTTGGCAAAAACAAAAAGCACCGGATATTCGGTTTTATGCGGATACATCAGGTCATAATACAGGCTTATAATCAAAGGCGCATCGGAATCTGTCAGATGATTCGTAGCAATGATATAAGAATTTGTAGTGAAATCCACAGGTACATGATAAGCCTTAAAGTGATAATCCGCTAAGAGGGCCTTCTTTACCCCAATCAGTCTGTTTTTTAATTCTTCCTTATTCCCTACGACAGTTAGAATTTCTTTGAAGCCTTCCTCATTAAACATTGAACTGGCATTAAAAAGATGCATGACTTTTCTCCCATATACTTCTGTGTCTAATAATACTATATGCAAAGGTTATCTTTTCACACAGTAAATTCAATGGATTTCCTTATTGGTACTTGTGTTCTTATACTTCCTTGGCATAATCCTTATCATAGGATTCCTTCTCCCAGGAGATAAAGACCTCCAGTTCCCAGTGATAAACAGGAACAGTCGCCTTCTTCTCATAGCCGATTCTACCGTAAAAGGGCTGATTTCCGCCTAGCATGCCGCCGCATGTCGGGTACATGGCTAGAATTCTGTTGGCAGCCTCATGCAGAATAGCGGTTGCGATTCCCTTCCTTCTTTCCCACCAGACGACAGCCAGAGGTTCAAGCTCGCAATAGGGCATCCGCTCATCATACCAAAGAATGGCCATGGCAACGGGTCTCTTCTGCGGATCCAGAACACAGATATCCAGATTCTTATTATAATGCTGCATCTTCCGTAAATCATGGAAGGCCTGCTCTCCATGCTCACAGGCATGGGACTCCTTACCGTAGCCAAAGGAGAAGCGATGGGTGTTGGAAAGATAGAAGTCCGGAACCGTATGGCCATCCGCAAAGCTGTAGCCTTCGGGAAGCTTTACTTCAAAGGGCTTGTTCTCAAAGGGTAGGATATAGAGCTCCTCAGCCCAGTCCATTTCCTGAAAGCCTGACTGCAGAACCATTTCCTTCAGGACGCTGTTCCAGGTAGGAACATAGAGATTTAAGCTTTTCGTCCTTCTATCTTCCTTCACAGAATTAGCGTGGGTCTTGGCAAACTTTATCATCTCCGCCAGAAGCTCTCTGTCTTCGCCCCGTTCCTTGGAGTCAAAGAGGAAGAACGCTTCTCCGTTATAATTCCCTTCATTGATGACACAGGCCACCACCTTACCCTTCTCTCTGTAGACAGCAACCGTATGCTGCCAGGCACGATAGTAGCCGGTATGGGCCGGATGCAGTCCCCGGACGAACTCATGTCTGGCCAGACCCCAGACAGGGTATTCCCATTGATATGAGGCAAGGATTAAGGCTTCGACTTCATTAAAATCCTCATCTCGATAAAAGTTAAATTCATAACGCATAATATCATCCTCTCTTTGGTAGAACTTGATTTGTATTTATGATATGCGTAGCACTTCAGTGCAGGCATGCTTCCTTAAGTCCCTCAAAATCAAGATAATCCTCAATGAATTGCTTACGAAGGAGCTCCGGAGGGACAAACTCGTTATACTTCCCGTCAATCTGCACCTTGTCAGGCAAGGGCAGGTCATATAGATTCAGGTCACTATGAAGAATGTCACGGATGATCTTCTCCAGCTCCTCCTTCGTTCCATCGAAAAGCACCTCCAGATATACGCAGGTGATCCAAGGGAGCTTACTCTTTATCTTCCTGTGCCGTAAGGCATAGTTCAAAGTTACCAATTGTCTGGTCCCCACCCAAGGGAAGACGGCATACTTTCTGTCAGACAGCGGGGTAACAAGGTTATCCAGTATTCCGCTGTTGCGGGTGATGTACTGAATCTCTGTTAATCTATCCTGACAACGGGGGCTTAGGTAAGGATAGGGATCGTTCTCCTTCAGCACGCTGCGGATTTTACGGACCAGAACGGTATGGAGCTCTGCATTGAAGTCCACATTCCAGTCCACGACCGAAATCCCCGGGACTCTCTTAACAAAGATAACCTTCGCCTTCTCATTGACATCCACTGTCTCCCAGGCTATGCCCGCCAAGGCAAAACGGGTACCGACCGGATAGACCTTATCCACGGTTCCGATGGTACGGTTTTCGTCCTTCACAAGCAGATACTCCGGGGCCAGGAAAACGGTCAGGAATTTATGGCTGTTGACAATCTTTTCCCCTTCTCTTCCGATGATCAGCCCGCCATGCTCGGTCCTTTGCAGCTGGTCCAGGTGAAGCATGTGGGAGAGCAGCAGCTTATAATCCTCCTGAGGAATGCCTTTGAAGCAACCAAGGGAGAGAATTGCCTGAGCCAGGCCTGCCGGTGACATCTCACCATTGCTTTTTAAGCAGCTCATCGTCTGGTGATACATCAGATTATAGGCATGCTTCTGCGGTGGAATCGGCTCCATCCAATGATCCTTTAAGTAAAGCTCAATGATACCGATCGTCCGGATAAACTCCCAATTGATCGGACCAAGAACATCGTCGGAATTAATCCTGATGCTTTCCACAAAGGTGAAGAGCAGCTGTGGAACCTGTCCCCGCCTGCCACATCTGCCCAAGCGCTGAGCGAAGCTGGAGACATTCAGGGGTGCACCGACCTGTACGGCCTGGTCAAGGGAGCCGATGTCGATCCCCAGCTCCAGGGTAACTGTGGCTCCGGTTACGATCTTTTCATCTGCGGATTTCATCTCATCCTCTGTATTCTCCCTCAGCAGAGCCGAGACATTGCCGTGATGGACCCGATAAACATCCGGTGCTTTATTCTTTAAAGCGATTTCCCGTAAATGGGCCATGATAAACTCTGTCTCTTCCCGGCTATTGGTGAAGATAATCGTTTTCTTATCCAGTGTTTGCTTGAACAGGTACTCATAATGCTCACGGTCCCCCATATCGCCGGAGTAAACATTGACCACCTTACCGCTACCGTCTCTGGTGACCAAATCCCGCTCCTCGGCATAGTTTACAAAGCGTTCGATATGAAGCCGGACGCGTTTTTTCCCTTCCTCCACAATGGGAGCCGCACATCTTCTACCGGTTCCCGTATTCAACCAGTCCTGTGCCAGAGACACATCCCCCAAGGTTGCGGATAGACCGATCCGACGGGGATTACAGCCGGTCAGCTGCTTCAGCCGCTCAAGAACACAGAGCAGCTGCAAGCCCCGGACGTCACGCATGAAGTAGTGAACCTCATCTATGATCACAAACCTCAGGTCCGAGAACATGGACAGACAGGCACTGCGTTTATTGGTGATCAGGCTTTCTAAGGACTCGGGGGTAATCTGCAGTAAGCCCTCCGGATTCTTAATCAGCTTGTTCTTTCGGGTCAGGGAAGCATCCCCGTGCCACTTGGTGACAGGGATGTTGGAATCTAACAGCATCTGCTCCAGCCGCTTGAACTGATCATTGATCAGGGCCTTGAGCGGAGAGATGTACATGATTCCGACTGACGCCGATGGCTTATGATAGAGTTCGGTAAGTACCGGCAGGAAGGCTGCCTCTGTCTTACCGGAAGCAGTCCCGGAGGACAGGAGCAGATTGTCATCACTGTCGAAGATGACCTCACAGGCAGCCACCTGATTTCCTCGCAATTCTTCCCACTTATTCTGATATATAAATTCTTGGATAAAGGGCGCAAGCCGATGAAAAACATCCATAATTCGTCCTCCCGTTTCTTACTTCAGACCTCAAACTCTAAAAATTCCTGATGCAGGTCCTCATCGGACAGCCCTCCCTTGGCCATTTCAAAGCTATTGTCACCCAGAATCTCAGATACGCTTTTCTGCGGATTCTGGTGCAGGATGTTGATCAATTCTATGAAATCGCGGATGATCTCACGGGGAGTGATGTGGGTCTCGGCACCGACCCGGTTATATTCTACCGTTAAGAAGTAGACCAGGTCCTCATGGGTCAGGGTAGGAGCGTAGCTGTATAGCTGAGCATGAAGGTTCATCAGCTTCTCCACCAGAATATACATCTCCTCCTGGGACAGCATCTTCAGCCGGATGATGGGAGCGGAGAGGTCCCTGACATCGGCTGTGGCAAAGTGCCCCTCTGCCAGGCGGGAGCGCAGGGCTTCATAGCTGAATACTCCCTTATACTTGTCCTCGATACATTGGGGAGTACCACCCATAAGGAAACCGATGTGGCTTGCCTTTCCCTGTAGGACATCATTGTACATGGTGAGGATCTTCTCATAGTTGTTAGCCCTGGTGATGGAATTCGGAATTTTAAAGATATTGACCAGCTCATCTATAATAACCAGCATGCCTTTATAACCGGCTCCGACTAAGAAGGTGGCGAATATCTTCAGAAAGTCATACCAGGTCTCATCTGTAACAATGAAATTGATACCCAGATCGTCCCGCGCTTCCTTTCTGGAGGGATATTCACCCCGAAACCAGCGGAGCACATTGGATTTCATGGCCGAGTCGTCCTGCTTGTAAGCCTTCCAGTAAGTAACCACAGCCTTGGCGAATTCAAAGCCGTTGACCATTCCTTCCAGAGAGCTTGCAACAGCGTATATTTGTCTTTCCACCTGCTCGTCAAATTCATTCTCACTCACATCAGGCCGGGCCTTAACCGCCGCCTGAATACCGGAGATCCACTTCTCCAGAATCAACGGAAGAGCACCGCCATCAGGCTTTGACTTGGTAGAGAGATTCTGAATCAGCTCCTTATAGGTTGCCAGACCCTGGCCCTTGGTTCCGGCAAACCGGCGTTCCGGTGACAGGTCCGCATCCACTACCACAAAGCCCTTGGCTGTGGCATAATTTCGGATGGTCTGGAGCAGAAAGCTCTTACCGCTGCCGTATTTTCCGACGATGAAGCGGAAGGAGGCACTGCCTTCCTCAATCATCTCTATATCGTGAAGGATGGCGGCAATCTCCTGAGTCCGGCCCACAGTGATGTACTCCAGGCCCACTCTCGGTACGACTCCGCCCTTTAAAGCATTTATTAAGATATTGGCTATTCTGTTCGGTACTTGACTTGTCATACTCATCTTATCAATTCCTTTACCTCTTCTATATAATCGTCATATAAAACGAAGGCTTCGTCTATCAGGTTGTCCCCAACATAATCCAGGGCCTTCTCATTGATCCCTTCCACAAGGACCTCCAGCATGATACCGCACTCATCCGCGTATTTCTTAAGCTCCTTCTCCCCAAGCAGTAGCGGGGACAAGGCCTTAAGCTCTATTTCGGTCAGTTCGCGCTTCAGTCTTACCCAAGGATCGGATAAGGAAGAGGGAAGGACTTCAGGTGTTACCATAGCAGGCTTGTCCTGCATCGCTGTCCGGGACAAGAGATCCGGCTGCTGAACGGAAATATCCGGAAGGAAGGCAGTGTCCGGAAGGTATGGAGTATCCGGTAGGAAGGGAGGATCCTGCTCCGGCACGATCAGCTTCTCCTGTACGATCAGGGCCTCCTGCCTGATTCGGGATAGGGCTTCCTGATCCACTCTTACGACTGTTTTTGTTGCCTCCCTGTAGAAGCGGGAGACTGCATCGTTTATGATACTCTCAAGGGATAGGCCGGCTTTATTCAAGATACCAACGGCTTCATGGGTAACCGTATTAATATTGGCTGTGAGCTTGGCCTTATATTTGGTAAGTCCTCTTAGGGCAACCTCCATCTGCTTCATCAGGTAGCCGATCAGCTGTCTGCCGCCCTCGGAGGTGATGACCGTACTGAAAGACCATTTATTATTGTGGCATAGATAGATTTCATTCTCGGACATTACGATCCGCCTGTCTGCCTGCTTCAGCCATGGGTGAAACAGGGCATCCTTGAAGGGCTTCCATTCGGTCAGCTTCCTGGTGGGTTGGAAGATCGCCTCATCAAAGGGGATTCCCCTGTCTGCAAATACCTGCTTCAGATGGTCAATGACGAAGGAGAAGCATTCCCTGGTCAGCTTCACTTGATCGCCGGTATAAAAGGCTGATTTTCTTATATCATATTTTGATATTGAGCAAAATAAATCGAAGCTGTCCCCGGTGTCCACCATGTTCGGATAATGCCCGGACAGATGATTTGTCTCAAGGAAGTCTTTAAAGGAGTGGGGCAGCTCGTAGTAGATATGATAATCCTTCAGCCATCTGAGCACGTACTTGTCAATGGATTTATTGTAGCTTCGGAAGGCTGTCCAGAAATTCATTATCTGCTGTAGGCCTTCCTTCGGATCGCTCACCCCGATGTTTGCCAACAATTCATAAAGATAAAGAAAGGCATAGGACAAGGAGATATCGGCGACATGCCCTTGTCTGAACTGGGTCCGCCAGGTAAAATAGGTCCGAAGCTGCTCATAGCCCATCATCTGATAGTTGGGGAAGTATTGCGAAAATGGGGCTTGACCGGAATAATCATCCGTCACATCTTTCATAAACAATCCCTGCTTATAGAAGATAATCGCATTATTATGCTGTACCCGCTGATCAAAGAATCTGGAGCTGTCATAGGTGGAACGATATGCCCTGGCAAGCTCCCTCATCTGACCGAAGAGCTCCCGCTTCTCGTCCCTTTGAGGCTCCTGAAGCTTCTGAGGTCTAAGAACAAACTTGCCTACTCCCGGTATGGGACAGGAATCGTATTCAATCTCATAAAACATCTCTTCCTTCGGTGAAACAGGCTCTGCAGCCTTGGCCTGAGGCAATTCAATCGCAGTCCCGTTCAACTGAAACTGCTGCTGTCCGGGAATTTTCATTGAGCTATATTTTTTATTTGCATTGAAGCCGTCCACGATTTCGCCACCAATCATTACAAGATAATCATTTCAGAGATATATTAGGGTTCGTATCCTGTATGGAATATTGACTATATTATAACATTCATTATTATGTCAGGCAACATATTCCAACCATATGTTCACATTTTCATGGAACAGCTTGGTATTGGCTCATGAATCAGGTGGATAGAGAACAGATCAAAGGAGAAGATATGTGTATCAGACTTAGCCTAATATGAAAGAAATGAAAAATTTGGATGACAAGAGTGCTTCTTTTCTTTATGATTAGAGAAAGAGTATATGAATCGATAGATAGATCGGAGAGGAGATGCTTATGGCGGGATCAGTATTTGGCAAAAGCTTTGTTATATCAACCTGGGGTGAATCCCATGGAGCCGGTATCGGGGTGGTTGTAGATGGCTGTCCTGCAGGCCTGCCCCTGAAGGAAGAGCAGATACAGGAATTTCTGGACCGGAGAAAGCCCGGTCAGACCCAATATGCAACTCCACGCCGGGAAAATGACCGCCTAACGATATTGTCAGGGGTCTTTGAGGGCCGGACGACCGGAACCCCAATCTCCCTGGTGATCTATAATGAGAACCATCGCCCTTATGATTACTCTGAAATTGCTAAGTTCTACCGTCCCGGTCATGCAGACTATACCTATGACCAGAAATATGGCTTTCGGGATTACCGGGGAGGCGGACGGTCTTCAGGGCGTGAGACTTCAGGCAGAGTGGCAGCAGGTGCAATAGCGGCAGCCATATTGAAGGAGCTGGGGATCTCCATCTATACCTATACCAAGTCTATAGGTGCCATCTCCATTGATTATTCCAAATGCCAGAGGGAATTTACCAGGAAGAGTCCGCTGAACATGCCGGATCCGGAAGCCTCTGCGAAGGCTGAGGCTTATATACAGGAGCTGATGGAGGACCACAATTCCATCGGCGGGGTGATTGAATGTATCGTATCTGGAATGCCTGCCGGAATAGGGCAACCGGTATTTGATAAGCTGGATGCAGTACTGGCACAGGCTGTGATGTCCATTGGAGCCATCAAGGGTGTAGAGATTGGAGACGGATTTGCAGCTGCACGTAGTACAGGCTATGATAACAATGATTCCTTCTTCTATGATGATAATCTGGAGCTGACCAAGCTTAGCAATCATGCGGGAGGGATCCTGGGAGGCATCAGCGATGGGGCGGATATTATCCTCCGGGCTGCCGTGAAGCCCACAGCCTCCATAGCCAGAGCGCAGCGCACCGTAAACAAGAGTAAAGAAAATATCGTGGTTGAGGTGCAGGGACGCCATGATCCCATCATTGTACCAAGAGCAGTAGTGGTAGTGGAGTCAATGGTCGCCATAACTCTGGTGGATTATCTCTTCCAGGGAATGACAGCCAGAATGGACCGGATCAAGGAGTTTTATAAGAAGAAAGATTAAAAGAAAGTGTTTGTATGTAGAGAGGATGTTTCACAGTAGCATCCATGAATACATATGGTGCCTCGTGTATTCAAAAAGCAGATTGTGAAACAGCCTCTCTATTCCTGCTTATTAACTATAGATATTATTTCTTAATTACCGGGATCCATATTTCGCTATTTTTCTTCTATGATTTTCTCGAAGAAGGATACGGCTCCCTGTATGTCTTCCTGATTTGGGTGTTTTTTACTGATACCGCCAATGTATTTGAACAGACCATAGGTATCAAGACCCTTACATCCATAAGTCCCTAAGCTGATCGCCCCTTGCTTCTCTGCCTTCTGCCTGATGTCTTTTGTATAATCCTTAGCTTTGCTGCCACAGGTATAGAGAAAGAAGACCTTTTTCTCAGCAGGCACTTTCTCTGCATAGGCTGTAATAGTGCTGTAAAACTTGCTAAAGGCAATTCCTGATGCAAAACCTATGAGGTCATATCCTACAAAATCAATGCTTTTCCTTTCGCTTACATCTGCAATATCCACCTCGTAATTACTTGCGATGGCATCTACAAGCTTTCTGGTATTCCCGTGATGGACTGATTCTACTAGAATAAGTGTTTTCATCATTCATATCCCCCTTAAGATTTTTAATGGTAGCTGTTCCCCTTGCTTACATTTTCCTTATTATAACATATTTTTGCTGTGAGTGGTATGGACACTTAGCTCTTTAGTGTCCATCAGGCTTGACACTAAGAGCCATGTGAGATAAAATGTAAATACCATAATATGTAAAATCATGATCTGCTTTACCGAACGACGTGGCGTTAATCATAAGATGTGTACCGAGCATAAATTCCGAACACAACTCATATGGATTTAAAGCAGATATAGATCATTAAGTACATAATATAAAACATAAAGAGGAGAGAAGTTATGAAGAAGATCATTGCCGGAATAGGAATTATGGTGGTTTCCCTTGTTTTATTTCTTTCGGTACATATACCGGCTATACGCTTTATAAGTAATTTAGGCGCATGGACAACGCCTCCGGGAAAATATATGACCGGAATGATACAGGTTGGCGGAATAGGTGTATTTTATCTGAGTCTTATATTGGGTATTTTTGGCCTTACTTTAACCCTGATTGGTGTTTTTGAGAAGAAGAGCTAAGCAGAACCATTCCATTTGCGTAATGCACTGTCTTCACATATGCCAATATAGCATTTACTTCCTTCAAAAAAGCTTGGCGCTAAACCATATACGGTCATTCTGGAATGACCTTCTAATAGGATGTAATTCTCCCTGTCAGAGGTCAGCAGTATGATTGGAGGAAAAGAACCACCTTGTTCAAGATATGCGACCCCCTTAATCGAATTGGAATTTGAGATACCATATATTTCTATGCCTTCTCGGATGGTTTCTGCTGCAATCAAAGGAGAACCGGTATATTTAGACAACTCATTCCAATAGCTATAATTTATATAACGTATGTTCTTAATATCATATCATCACTTGAGCATTCAGCATAAATCCATTTTGATATGATAGGAAAATTCTCAAACAAGTGCGTGTTGCTTCCATATCCTCGGAATAAGCGCAAAATATCCTTTCGACGCTCATTTTCATCACGATCCTTTAAGTCAGCCTTCTCAATGATATCGATGCTGACTTTCAGATGACCCAGTACTTCTATTATTTGTGATCGAAATCGTTCCGAATTTATTTCGCCTTTCAGATACTCTAATATTATTTCGTCTTCTGAGGAAGCTCTAAGATATATCATTTATGTATTCTCCGTTTCGTCCATTCAACTCATGATCCTATCCCAGGCTCAAGCAAAATGGATGGCCTTCAGGGTCAAACATTACTGTTGAATCATCATAGAACTGCAAACCGGATTTAGTAGCCCCACACTGTAATGCATGGACAATGGCTTCCTCCAGGTTATCTACTTTAAAGTCAATATGAGCCATTTGCTGTTGTGACCCGGCTTTCCAGGGCCATACCGGTGGGATATACTCATCTACCTCTTGAAAAGCCAGTACCCAACCCTGGGGAGAGCGTAATGAGGCCCATCCTTCCCCTGACGGAGCTTTCTCCCAACCAAGAAGCTTAACATAAAAATCAGCCAATTGATCAGCATTCTTACAGTCATACGCAAATCCTAATATTCCTTCAATCATAGTAGAGCCACCTTTCTGACAGATTGGAGATTACCAATCTATTCTAATTCTTAATATATTATTTCACATCAGTTAGAATAAATAAAGAAGTTTACAATTATCTCAAGTTTCAAATCCTAATTATTTCTGAACAGCCCCGTATTCGGCGGCTGTTATAGTTTTATGGCTTTTGTCGCAATTGAGGTATAGATGAAGTTATCTAGTGGTGTTCCTCCGACATCTTCATAAAAGCCTATGATGGCAAAGCCTGCAGCGATTTGTCCTTGAATTTGGTCAGTTAAGGTATGCCCAAAAACATAACCCCCGCCCTTGCAGGATGCAAGTACGGCCTCATCATCCAGATGCTCCAAATCAGAGTAAGGGATTTTATGTTTGACAACTAAATTACCTTTCTCCATTTTGCCTAAATCAAAAATGTATTCAATCGGATTTGCGAAGCCGGCAATTAATACTCCATTCTTTTTTAAGACTCTGGAGCATTCCTTCCAGACAGGGATAACAGAATCAACAAAACTATTAGACCAAGGATGAATAATAAAATCAAAATACCCATCATCGAAGGCGGATAGATCTCTCATGTCACCTTGATCGGTCTTAATATGCAGCCCATCTCTCTTTGCTACAAACTCATCTTTTTCTAATTGCTTACGACTATTGTCAAATACGGTGACTTCAGCGCCCAGGGCTGCCATGATCGGGCCTTGCTGCCCACCTCCGCTTGCTAAACATAATACCCTTTTCGATTTCATGTCAGCGGGGAACCAATCCTGTGGAACAGCCTTAGTAGGAGTTAATACGATACTCCAAGTTCCGTTCTTTGCTTGCTGAATGATATCGCTAGTAACCGGTGTAGACCAGGTATCATTACTCTCTGCCCTCATATCCCATATTTCACTGTTTTCTTTTACGTAATCCATATTTTTACCTCTTTCAAACTGTAATTTCACCACAACCGTATCTATCATATCAAAAACCAGATAACGATACCAATGATGAGTATAAGTATAGCAGTAGTATATCTACTATGCAAATGGGTTACTCCAGAGCTGACTTCATAAATACATTCGCCTTCATGCTTATTGATGAAGTAATATATAAGTAATCCTATAGATTATAATCCGTACTCTTTTATTTATGATGAATGGAAATCACTTCGCGAACTTATGTAATACTAAGTATCAGATGGTTGACAACGAAGCGATAAAGGAATATATTCAAGGGTAATCATACTAAATGGATACATAGAGAGGACATTCATGAACAAGAAGACAAACATAATCGGACATTTATTAGCAATCATTACGATCTTTATTTGGGGTACTACTTTTATATCGACCAAGATACTATTAGAAGCCTTTTCTCCAATAGAAATACTGTTTATAAGATTTATATTGGGTTTTGTTGCATTACTTGTCGCCTATCCGTATCGGCTGAAAGTCAAGGAAAGAAAACATGAGCTGTATTTTGCCGCCGCCGGTCTGTGCGGTGTCACCCTCTATTTTTTATTCGAAAATATTGCCTTAACCTATACCTTAGCATCCAATGTTGGTGTGATGGTTTCCGTAGCACCCTTTTTTACAGCAGTGGTTGCTCACTTGTTCTTAGATGGGGAAAAATTGAGACTGCAGTTCTTTATCGGTTTTGCAGTAGCTATCCTTGGGATATTCCTTATTAGCTTCAGTGGAACAAGCAACCTGCAGTTAAATCCATTGGGAGATCTTCTGGCTGTACTGGCTGCTGTGGTATGGGCTGCCTATTCTATCTTGATCAAGAAAATCAGCGGCTTTCACTATCATACCATTCAAACTACCCGTAGAGTATTCTTCTATGGGCTGGTGTTTATGATACCCGCACTATTTCTATTTGGATTTAAACCAAATATTAAAGAGTTGCTACAACCGATAAATCAGTTTAATATCCTCTTCCTTGGGGTGGGTGCATCTGCTATGTGCTTTGTAACATGGAATTTTGCGGTAAAATTACTGGGCGCAATTAAAACCAGCGTATATATTTACATGATACCGGTCATAACCGTCGTTTCCTCCGTGATTGTGCTAAGGGAAACGATTACCGGAACCTCCATGATAGGAATTTTACTTACCTTAGCGGGACTGTTGATATCTGAGATAAAGACTTCTGTAAAACAAAAGGAGCTTAAAGAATGAGAGCTTCCACCAGTATATTCCAGCAAAATAATCAAAACTCCAGCTTTAATCCGTCATAGGCTATATGATAGTGATTTAAAACAGAGGCCTGCTCCATTTTATCATGTGTGTCATTTCCTTCATGTGAAATGTGGGTAGCATAGACGTATGAGTTATCATTAATAATAGCTCTGGCTCTCATTTCCTTAATGATTTCAATTACTTGTCCGCCGTCCAAATGTCCTCCATGATTGTAGCCTTTTCCGTAGGTTTGGTCCAAAACAACCAAGTCAAGCTTATAGTGTTGGAGAATGTCCCATGCTTCATCGGATAAATACAACAAATCAGTACCATAAAAGATATGTTTTCCCTTATGACCGATGATATAAACGAATGCTTCTACTCGTTCATCATGTTTTGAATCTATGGCTATAATTTCATAATCATTTATTACTTTTAGATCTCCGCTTTTTAACAGATGTACATCATAATTCATATCTTTTTTCCAACCGATGGTATGTATATCAAAGGATGGTTCATTTTCCTTGATCCAATGATTCATATCGATACAGGTACCGGCAGAGCAAATGATATCAAGATGAGTTAGGTTCTTTGTTGCATAATCGCTCCATCTTGTGATAAAGTGTCCACCATCGAAATGGTCAGAATGAGAATGTGTCTGAAGTAAATACTTAATTTTGCTTAAATCAATATCATAAAGCTCAGCCTGACTACATAAATCCGGTCCTATATCAATCAACAACTCATGATTAATAAGGGCTGATGCTCTTTTTCTGATATCCTTGCCCTTCTTTATCCGAGCCTGTTGGCATAACTCGCAATTACAAAACACTAAGGGTACTGATGTGGCAGCAGCAGTGCCAAGAAATTGAAATATCATTTGATAACCTCACTACTTCCGCTTAGAGTTATCCAGAATCGTTTCATCATAGTGCTACCCACTTCAATATACTTCTCAAAAACACCACCATTGGCAAGAATGGTTCTCTCGCTCGCAGTATTTATAGCATCACAAGTGATTAAGACCTTTTCAATTCCCAATCTTCGACAGTTTAATAAATTCTGTCTCAGCATCTCTGTTGCATATCCTTTTCTTCTTTCACTTGGACGAACATAAAAACCAATATGACCACCCCAAGTAGATAAGATCGGATGATTGATATGGTGTCTTAGATCAATGATCCCAACGATTTTATTATCATTTAATCTGACTGCAATATATACATTTGATGGAACCTTGTCCTCCGGGCAAGTCTCAGGAATACTGATAAGCCGAATGTTGTCTATCCATTCTTTTGCAGAGGAGCATTTTTCAAGGCTGCCACATCCTGCAAATTTATCGTTATCATCGGAATCCAGTACTTCTTGGCGAAAGCTCCAAATATCATCTCCGTATTCTAAGGTTGGTTCTAATAATTTTATATCCGACATATTCATTCCCTCCTATGATTATGTATCAATTGTATCATCACTCCGGATATGTGCTTAGTGTGACTGTTCAAAAAGAATAAGTAAAATCTCTATGTTTATCTTTCTAAATTTATACTATTATACATTTCAAGAAATAGGAAGTCAAACCATATATCTACAGCTGCCCTTTCTTTAGCTTATTTATGGAATATTCTGCTAGTAATGATTGATGTTATTATGTATAAGTGTTATATTAATAAGATAGAGGATATTATGTTAAATCAAGTATGGTACTCTATGATTAGGATTTTATATCTTTCAAGGAGGCGATCATGGATAATAGAACATGGTTAATTGAAAATGGGAGTCTTCCAATACAATTTCAATTGACAAGTAATAATAACCTAATCGATGGATTGTTAAGTAATGAGGAATGTAAATATTGGTTGGGGCAATTAAAGTTTAAGGTTAGCAATTCAGACATGACTAATATTCATGGCAGCCATGATTATCGCACCGAGAATATATTGGGTAAATGCTGGTTACTTGGGTTACGGAAAGATATAACAGAATTTGATACCTTAATGAGAATGTACATTGACTTTTTAGATGTACATGTTAACTCTCAACAGAATAACGGGACAACATATCAAAAAATATACGCATACTATGATTACGAGACGGTACTATCATGCTATTTACCATTCTTAGGTTATGCGGCTGAACCCAGTCTATTAAGAATAACGAATAAACGTATTTCATATTTGTATGATTTTACGAAAGACAAAGGGTATGATATTTATGTAGATGGATCAAAGTACCCAGGCGTCAAAAAGGAATGGCAAGCTTTACTTATTAACCCATCGTTATACGCAGATGGCAATCTGTCTATACCATCCGTTTTTGATATAATTTTATTAGCCGGAATGTATGAGTATCTAAATGAAGATCAAAAAATGAAAACAGACACCATAATATCATGGATTCTAAATGAGAAATACCGTAAGATTAAAACAAGGTATGGCTATATCTATTCCGAAGATGATAGCTATAATGCAAAAAGCTTGATCAGGAGTTTTGATATTCCTGATATGAATGACGCTTTAAGCGGAAATAATATGCAAAGTATAATCTTTAAAACTTTTATTTTATCAAGGTTTGCGGTATCAAAGGACACGCAGCTTCTTAATGATATGATGACATTTTTAAGGACCTTTAGATTATTAAGCGGAAGATACTCATTTCCTAAGAGCTTATTAAATGAGAAGAAAGATAGCTATTTCACAGAGGGTGGGCACATGAATATCGGTGAAAATAAACGTTCGAAGACATATCAAGAGGTAGTTTCAACATTTTGGATGTATTTAATTGAGGATTTTTGATTGCTTCATTATCACATGCTAAAGTCAGGTCTCTTTAGAAAAGGGTCCTTGATATCATCCATTTATTCGCTCATATTTCGGTATCTTCTTAATACACGTATTGCGTTTTCTAAATCAGACTCATTTGGATGAACTGTTTCCGTTCGATTTGATAACCCGCAGATACGTCGTGTTTCCTCTCCTAAACGAACCTTTCGATTACTGGGGCATTTGCATAATCTCTCAGGCAACTGATTTTTGAACCATTGAAATAAGTGGTGATCCTCTTGATCCAAAATACGTGCGAGCTCATTAATGTTTTGATAATGATTAAAGTAGATACAGAGCATAAAATACTCGTTATCAGCATAAAAACCGCATAGATTTCTCCCTTTGCAGGAGTATTCTACCTTCCATCTGAAATCAGATACAATTCCCCTTAAGGGTTTTATTTTTACTTTGGTCTTCATTTCTGCCAAGCTGTCTTCTAGTCTTATTATTATCTCAGCACTTTTCAGCGGAAGTGTTTTTTTGATAACATCTACTGTAGGAATGGGAGAGTATGCATTTTTATAATCGAACCGAAGATAATTCATCCATTTATATTTATTGTCAGGTGCATTACAAAGATAGTGCAGACCAAACATCGCACAGGTGTAAGTTTCATGAAGGATATAAATCAAATCATTTCTCTCATATACTTGAATACCAAGCACTGATAGCAATTCAAGTCTTTTCCCATTGTTTTTGGCATCATGAATACGGTGCATTTGATCTGACACATGGCTGTATGCCTCTTTTGAAATCACCAGAGCACCTGAGTGTTCATCAACTCCGCTACATGCGATCCCTAAGTGATAGAAATATTTTGCATAGAATTGTATCGCTTGCTGAAATGTATTTCTAAGGGTACTTTCCCTGGAGTCATTTGCATGCGCC
This sequence comes from Bacillota bacterium, assembly GCA_023441965.1. GTDB lineage: Bacteria > Bacillota > Clostridia > Lachnospirales > Lachnospiraceae > Mobilitalea. Next base: position 111,705 of record JAEZNB010000012.1, on the reverse strand, counting down.
TTTTCCGGCCGCCTCTGCTTGGTTTTTTCTTTTGATTTTATTATGTATTCTTCGTATGGCCCAGGAAAAACCATATATACTTCCGGCTTTTCATACATTTCCCGATAGATTGAGACCATAAACTGATAGAACTGATATTGACCCTTTTCCAGTTGTTGATTCGATGCTTCAAATGGAGCAATCATATCCAAGCAATGCTTGATTGACTTTTGTACATGTGTTTCCATGACCTCTACCTCAATATTTAATCATTATTTTTCTACTACGGAATCAAATTTCGCTTATAACCATGTGCACCCTTGCCTCTACATGAATACCATAGCAGATGATTAATCATGAACGATATAGGAGTTCATTATATCCAGGATACTTTCCCGATACACATTCCTGTTTAGCACGTTTCCGTTTGGCGAAAAACATAAGGTCCATATATCATCTGCGTCTTCTTCATAAGGATTCACGTAATTCGTATCCTGATTAAAGAACTCACCTAAGTACTTTATTGCATTTCCACTAGGGAATATTATGTTCCCCGTCGATGAACTAAGTCCTAACAAACGAAACTGCTCTAATATTTCTCTGGTTCTTATATTATAAGCATTATTATCTTCTGCACTGACCAGCCATGCGGGATTTGTTCGAATAGCTACCCCTTCCTTAACGATCACCTTAGCAAAATTCATCACATAGTCAAGGGGGATGGTTTCTTGATGAAATGCATCAACAGAAAGTAAAATATCATTTACGCCACTTATCGCTAACAGATGAGCGACCTCATTAATCCGATTCACATCCTTGCTAAAGAAACCATTCGTAATCAGCTGCCGTTTTGGTATATTCATTTCTTCGGCAGCGGAATGAATCTTACTTACAACCTTAGGATATAACAACGGTTCTCCGCCGAAGGTCATAAGCGACTCAATCTTGTAATTCTTACATAGCTCATGAATTGCATTCACTGCAGTATCAGCATCAATATGCTCTCCATTTGAAGAATGGTCCCCTTCAGAGCAATGCTTACAATGTCCGGTACACGCCATAGTTACCATAAATTCTATTCGATTCAAATGAGCAAAATAATTCTTCATCCTTCATCCTTTCTATTAAACACTGAAAAGAAGTGGGTATATCCTTTATGTTTTATGATCTATAAGAAAACATAGGGTTTTTGGTTAAGCGGTGGATGGGATTTGATCAAAACACTGCAGCCACAGGCAGGTAGCAGGACTTAACTCTTGATTACTTGCTTCCGGTAACGATAAATATCACCACCTAAAGTACTTTTATGGTAGAAATATTCAAAACCTCTCTTTAACAGCTCTTCATCAGGTTTTTCTCTGATTCTATCATCATCCCCTATACAGTCGATGATATAACCATACGGTTTTGTTACTCTTTGCATTTCTGCAATTTCAGCATCATAATGGTCGCCTACTACATGAGCGGACATGACAATATCAAACGTGTTATCTTCATACGGGATATGCTCCACAGTTCCATCCACGACTACTACATTTGATATACGCTCGTTTTTAATCTTATCCCTCATAAATTCACGAAGCATATCGGTTGGTTCGGATGCATATACTTTGCGTGCTAATTTTGCAGCTGCAAATGCTAATCTGCCGGTTCCGCTTCCGATATCTAATACAAGCTTGTCCCGAAAATCCACCAACTCCAGTAAGTGTTCTTCCTTCCAGTTATAGATATAATTACAGTTTTTATTCATATTGATGGGGTCAGTATAAATAATAGAGGTCTCTGTTGCCTGAACGATAAACTCTTCAGCAGCTTTTATCTGAATAGGATCAGCATTTAATGGTGCTGCTTTAAGAAGCTGTTCCACTCTTTCCTTGACTTCAGGAGCCTTTTTCATGCAATACCAAGCAACATAAGGCCTTGAGGATAAAGCTAATGATAAATTCCGAGCAAATTCTGGCCAAGCATTGCTTGTATTAATAATCATTCTGATTAGCCACCGATCCATTAATAAAAAGCTATCCAGCGTATATTGGGATTTATCGATCCAGTTAAATGACATAAATGCCCTCCATTTCTGTAAGGGAGGTTATTTTTTATCTCCCTCCATGTTACATTTCAATTACTTATCAATTATAACATTAACAATATTATATGACAACATATTCCAATAACGGTTATATGTATATGTATGGTTATAAATAGCAGCTTGTTCCTTAATTGTCATTATAAACGGATATTGAAATATTTATCTTTTTTCAGATATCGAGTTTCAAGTTTAATCATATTTGAGGTATCTAAGACGAAAGGATCTGATCTAGTGGTTGTGAGACGGGATTCGAACCATAATCCTATCCTACAAATACTGAAAAGAAAGGGGTTTCATCCACTTCTGATATATGTGCACATAATAGTGCACATATTTTTTTATAGTAACAACATTATTAAATGTTGCGTGCTTCTTTAATTTCAATTTAACTTTTTGGAAAAAAACAGAAGTAAATCATCATCATTACAACATTGTGAGTACTGTTCTAATTGCTTGTCCTGATACCAAACTCCAGTACCATCAGGTATATATCCGCGTTTAACATATATTCTATGTGCTGCTCCATATCCAGAATGAACGCCAACTGCCAGATATACCAAATCACAAATTTTAGCGGCTTCTTCCTCCACAACATCTAATAATTTATTTCCGATACCACAATTGCGTTTGTCAGAAAACACTTTTAAATCAACAATCTCTGGTATTTTTTTGTTGCCAAAAGGGCCCTCTTCTGGATTCAATACAAGTGTACATATCCCTGATACGTAACCCTCATATACAGCAACAAAAACTTTTCTTTTATATTCTTGTTGCTCATTATAATATCCCAAATAAGTGTCCAAAGATGGATGCCATCCATATGATAAATATGTATTATAGAGAACATCGGCATCTTCTATAACCATATCTCTGATTATTAAAGTATTTGACATGTAGTATATCATAATATCCCCCTTTGATATTTCACATTTTTTGTTATGAATTCTGTTAAATTATTAATTTATAATATCATATTAGACGAAATAAAAAAACAAAATTTACCTGAAAAAGTGTACGTTTATGAAACTAATTATACGTTAGGGGGTGCGGACATAAAGTTTTTTACACTACCCAAAAAAACAGGAAAGCTTGATTTTACTAGCTTTCCTGCCATTCTTAGTTAAGCGCGAGACGGTGCACGAGGTCCGGGGGACCTCGGTTCTGCACGGACCGGAGCGGAGCGGAGACATTCGAACCCGCGCCTCCTCGCAGCGTCTTTTTGCTCTGCATCTGGCTGGAGATCAGCCATAATGCTCCGCCAAAAGCCGCAGGGAGAAAGAGAACGTCGGCGTGTGGGCCTCCGTCCTCCTTCTCCCGAATGCTCGGTCTGTATGAGATCGAATCTGATCTAGTGATTGAATATGAAAAATGGACTCTTATTTCGAAGAGTCCATTTTTCATATTCAAGCGCGAGACGGGATTCGAAGGAACCCCGCTTCCCAAAAACTAAGAAAGGAGGGGCTTCCGCAACCTCACCTTATTAAGTTCAACATCAATTCAACAGTTTACGTTAATGTTAAATTTCTAAGAAATCAATATCCAACCCTGACTTATTCTCAAAATAGTGTTTTATTTCAATGTGTTTATTCCATTTATTTGAGGGATAATATCCATATCTTTGCTTTACATCGTTCATTCGCACTTCAATTTTTACAGGTCTATCGGGAAGAGCCATACTATCACATAATTGTATTAAAGTATCATAATCATCATACTCATACCCATCTATCAAGTCGCATATTTCCTTCAAATCTGCATCTGAAACATCCATATTACCAATACAAGTATTAATATCTTTTATTGCAAAGGAATGTGTGATACAAATTCTGGCAGCTTCATCATATCCAAGTGCCATTAAATAATGGTATCCATCAATAACATGAGCAAGGTTTGTTACACCCTCCCTTCGACCAATATCATGTAAAAGTCCAATTATATATGCTTTCTCTTCGTCCATATCATCACATTGCTTACTAATTACATATGCACATTTTGCTACAACTATGGAATGGTCCTTCCAAGGACCAGGATTTCTTTCATATGCCTCATTTAATAAGTTTAATGCTTTTTCCCTATCTGGTAACATTTTTTCTCCTTCATCAAGATTGGATTTGTCTTCCTAATTCTTTATTTATTTCCTTATTATAACATTATGTTATTTATTCATCAATGTTTAGATATTGAATTCCGAAATGTATCATATTATTAGCATAAAATTAAAAGGGGGCAACCACTATGAGAATTAACAACATTGACGAATTACAGGATGAGATTTATAAATTAAAAGAAGCATACAGAATTTTGCTATTTCAAAAAGATTATTTAGAACAGCAACTTATCGAATCAGAAACTGCACGAGAGCATTGTAAGCTCTTGGATACAGAGACTTTTTGGGAACGCCACGAACATCTGTGTAAGAAATGCTTGCACCTTTTAACATTGCTGTACGATATAAAAATGCCTTGTCGATGACGGATTTAAATTTAACATATTCGGTTCCGCTAATTTCCTTATAGAAATTAAATTCACGAATTTCTCCAGCTACAATTTTGCTTACGATTTCTTCTTTTCGCGATTCAGTATCAATATGCTTACACAAAGAACGAACGTCAAAATCCCAGAAATGGTAGAATATTTCCAATTAATAAAAGGCTACGAAAACTTTTAGAGGAAATTCAACAAGTTCAACAGGAGAATAACATTGTATCTGAATATGTATTCTGCAATGCAGATGGCTTATGGCTTACATTACGTGCCATTACAGACCACTTAAGAAGGACATGTAATTCTCTTGGATTTAATATTACCACTAATCATGCATTTCGAATGACATCGAACAAATCCCCGCACACACAAACACTGATAAATAGGAGGTTTTGCGGCTTCTGTTATTTATCTGCACACACATGGTTGCACACATGAGAAATACTTATTCTAATGATTTCAAATACGGTATAGTATTAGTTTTAATACGTTATCCTAATTGCTTCTTGTTGTTCTTATCATCTGCTCATAATATATAATTTTCGATATATTCAGCAACACCATCATCGTTATTTGATAAAGTAATATAATCAGCTACCTTCTTTACTTCTACTAAGGCATTTCCCATAGCCACACCTATACCACTTGCCTTTAACATTCCGATATCGTTCGTATCATCACCAAACGAAATAACGCTATCAGCAGTTATGTTATAATAATTCATCAATAATTTAAGTGCATTTTCTTTCGTGGCTCCATTACTTGTAATAATGGCGGTATTATGAATAGATACTTGATATCTCATTGATTGAGAAGCATATTGTTTGAAATCAATCTGTTCATAACCATTTAGAACTATTCTAATCCTTTGAAAATCAGATTGTGATAAAGTCATCATACTTCCCCCTAGAATTTCATTGGTTACTGTATTGATAAGTTTATTTTCGCGGAAACAATATGGTTCACAATAGTAACCCATATTTATATTTGGGGCCTCTTGAAGAACTCGCTCAATAAAGTTAATTGCTTCAGAATATGGTATATTGTTCTGAGCAATCAGATTACCATCTGCATAAATCATGGCGCCGTTATAATTCGCAATACAATCGCAAGGTAATTCATTTAAAAATAATTTCATTTTTCTGGGAGACCGTACAGTAATGTAACCAATAAGCATACCTTGAATTTTACATTGTATTATTGCTTTTCTATTTCTTTCAGATATAATTTTTTCAGAATTTAAAAGTGTGTCATCGAGGTCAAAGAATAAGGCTTTCAAATAAAGCTCCTTTCTAACTGCAGAACTTTTCGAAGATATTCTACTGTCTGAACACTTAATATGGTCATATCAATTATTGGATACGTAATTGTATCCATTTTTTCTGGCATAGACCACATATTGAGTACCTTTTTTGCAAAGCTTATATTTTGCTTCATATCATCATCAGTTAAATCTAGTCCATATTCAGTTATAGAATACTGTTCGGCAAGATGTACTATATCATAATATTCTTCAATATTTTCAAATTGTTTACGAATATTAATGGCTGTGGCAGTTGACAACAGTTTATCTCTTTCTTCTAAAGGTATTAGATTATCATCCTCAAATTTTCGGCAGTTGTTTCTAAACTGAATATCTGTTAATATATGCATCACATATCCTATAGTATAGGGTGTTTTTCTTGGATGTTTGTTCCAATAATTTAATACATCATTTTCCCATTCATTTCTTTGATTAAGCATATGAGATTTATTCTTCATCTCATTATTACAACCTGCTCGTCCCAATACTGCATCAGGAGCTATATTTCCCAAATAATAGTTTGGGTCATTGTGCAAGTGATGATAACTCTTGGCGAATTCCCTTGCAATCCACATATGAATTACTGAATTAGGCATGACTTCCCCCTTTTTGAACTGTTTTGATTATTTCATTATTTCATTTAGATTATACTTTACCAATTAAAGGAAGTCAAATATCGTATATCTACACTAGGGAAATGTGTACACTTATAAAATTATAATGATAACGGTTACTCGTTCCATCTTCGAGTAAACGGTTATTAATACGAATGGTCGGTAAATATTCATCAAATTTCAGATGTTAAAATTTAAATATGACATATTAGAATTGTAAAGATAAGTAATTGCGAAACTCACTGAAGAAAAAGAAATGATCTATGGATATAGTTAAAAAAACCATTTTTATTATTTCAAGGTTCATTTAACAGCATTGCATAGGCTGTTAATTGAAAAAAGAGTACACAAAAAGAACTGACAGAAATGTATTTAAACCGATATCCTAACAGATACAGTCTATGCAATCAGTGGTTTTAAGCTCCGTATGTACTTATGCTGATGTATCTTGTCAGCGAGTACAACAGTTATCAGTTGGGCAATCCCTGATAATAGTAAATCCGCATGCAGAGTTTTTTCATTCTGAGTTCTGCGACCGGCGAGACAGTAGCTATCTTTGAAGTGGTTGATACCTTTTTCTACTACAGAACGGATTTTATATGTTTCAAACCACTCCGCGGTGCCACGTAAAACACCCGGATAGGCACGGAGATTTTTCTCTGGATAAACATAGACCATTCTGCCACTTGGTGATGTTGTGCAGGGATCCTCACAATGACATCTTCGTCGGTATTTTCCATCTTCGCATCTGTCCCAGCCCATTTTGGGGCAGACGAACTTAAAGGTTTTAATGCCGCAGCGAAGATGTGAAGTGTTTCCCTCCGGTTTCATCAGAAGGGAGGAGTCACGCGGACAGCAAGGTATGCCATCTGCATTTACGGTAAAGTCGTCACTGGATATTTTGGAGCGGTTATTCAAGGGGATATAGGCTTTTTCAAACCTCAGATCATGGAATAAGGACTTATAAATCTCAATGGTATCAAATGCAGAATCGCCAAGGAAGGTCTTAGGGTTAATCAGCGGGTGTTTTGCAAAGAAGTCCTTCAGGACAGGAATTAAGGCTTTTGAGTCAGCCAATGATTTATCCTCATCAGGGGAATCGGACTTTTTATCAATGACAATGTCCGGATGTGCCTTCAGGAAATCCTCATTGTAGAAGGAAATGTCTCTTACAATGCCCAGGCCATTGGTAATCATACCAAACTTAAAGACATAGCAGAAATGACCATTGATATATAGCTGCTTTATTGCAGGATTAGCTGAAGCATGGGAAGGCATGGAATGATAGGCTGCCTTGTATGGATCATAGGATTTATCATAGCCCATAGCTTTCGCATAAGCTTTTAGCTGACTGATGACACGGTTGGCGAACTTGGGATTATTTTCAGTAACAAATGCTTCAATACCGGAGGTATCGAAGATGGACATGGAAGCAAGGTCCTTATCAATAGACTGGCAGATCGGTTCGGTCACATCAACCAGGGTATCGAACAACGATTGTAAGTCCGGTTTGAAATCCTGCTTAAAGCGGGTAAGTTTAGAAGCGTCCGGTACTTTACGGAAACCACAGAAATCCCTTAATTCTTTGGAGTATTTTAAGAAAACAATAAGAAGGGAATCTGTAGGGATAGAAAAGATACGTTGTAAAACCAGAGCCCATAGCATAGCAGATAGAGGATACTTCCGTGGTCTTCCGGTCGAAGCATAGTAATGGTTTTGGAAAGAAACAGAAATATACTCATCGATATTCAAATGTTCTTCCACGAGTTTAAGAAACGCAGGTTTGTCGTTTTCAAATTTTTCTTGGCAATCTGAAAAAATTTCTGCCAACGAAAGCTGTTTATATGATATCATTAGTGTATAACTCCTTTCGGATTTTGGTAGATTTGTTTCTCGACAATTCAATTTTACCATAAATCGGTGAGGAGTTATATTGTTTTATTAAAAGAAATACCCCGTTGAAATACCCCGTATTTATGCGGGTTGTGGCGTTTCACAAACGCCTAAGAATTGTAAAGAAGTTGAAAGGAGAAAACAAAACAAATAAAAACATTCTATTATTTAACAAACAGATGAAACAAACAGACAGAGAAAAAATATATATTTTGTTTTCGTAAGGTGATATGAAGTTATAAAACCTTATATCCGGTATACTGGTTGTCTGTAAGAAGAAAAGAAGAGAGAACGAAGTTCTCTTGACTTAAGACGTATCTGTAACGGAATTTATCTGACAAACCAGTCATCCATATTCTATAAGTTCCCGTAAGGATGGACGCTTCATAACCACCGTAAGGATAGAAGACGAAGAAAGACAGCAGATAGCCGCACCATCGTATAAAGAATTGATTAGTAAGCTTTACGATTATTACAATGAACGTAAAAGGGATTATACTATCAAGGATTTATATGAGATGTGGATAGAAAAGCGAGGAAAGCAGTCTGCAGAAGGTGTTATCGATATTAAGACTGTCAAACGGGATGAGCAGCATTGGCGCAAATACTATGCTGATAATAAGCTTATAACCATTCCTATTAAGAAAGTAACCACCAGAATGTTAAATGATTTTCTGAATGATTCCATTACCACGTTCAAGTTTTCAAGAAAAGAATTTAATAACATGAAAACTATTCTAAATGCTGTCTATCGGATAGCAATGGATAAGGAGATTCTATCGGTAAATCCGCTTTTGAACACGCATACGGATGTCAAATTCCGTTCCATCCAAAGGAAGAAGGATGGCTCTAAGCTCTATCTTGAGAATGAAATGGAGCTGGAGATCAGCCATAATGCTCCGCCAAAAGCCGCAGGGAGAAAGAGAACGTCGGCGTGTGGGCCTCCGTCCTCCTTCTCCCGAATGCTCGGTCTGTATGAGATCGAATCTGATCTAGTGGTTGAATATGAAAAATGGACTCTTCTTTCGAAGAGTCCATTTTTCATATTCAAGCGCGAGACGGGATTCGAACCATAATCCTATCCTACAAATACTGAAAAGAAAGGGGTTCCATCCACTTCTGATTTATGTGCACATAATAGTGCACATATTCTATGCTCTGAATTATAACTTAATTATTAAAAGTCTGTTTAGTTTTTCGTACGCAGTCGTGAATATTGTGTAAGAAGTTTGATGAAGATAATGCTTATTTGAAACAGTTTAAGTGTATTTGACTATTAGCGAAAATTATTCTTCGATTATTATTTTCGATGCTCCATTTATGTATACCTGTATCTCCTGTAGATAGGAAAATATTACCATTAATTGGTAACTGTAAAAAACTTCTGAAAAGCATGTTTATCATACCACCATGTGAAACAACTGCTATAGAGTCGTCTGGTTGATTTTCATTAATAATTTTTGAAAGAATATTTTCCGCACGAGCTCTGAACTGTATCATACTTTCGCACTCATACATTGCTGTATGAGGATATTTTATCGGTGGTTCAGGATATCTAATTTGTGCTTCTTCACGTGGAAGACCTGCTAAAAGACCATTTTGCCATTCCATAAGGTCGTCTTCAAACTGAACTGATATTCCGATTTTTTGGCTTAAATATTGTGCTGTTTGAGTGGTTCTTTTCAGTGGACTAGCAAAAATTTTATTTACATAAAAGTTTTCTGAAACCCATGTAGCCATTAACTGTGCTTGATTTTTTCCTTCTTCCGTTAATTCATAGTTTGCTCTGCCTTCAATTACCTTTAATATATCTGCTTCTGACTGCCCATGTCTAATAATTAATAAATTCATTAATATACACCACCTAATATAATCTGTAGTTCGCTTTTATAAACAGCGAACTCTTTTATTTCCAAAAATATAATATCATATCAAATTAAAAAAATAAACTAAATTTACCAATACTCTGTGTACACTTATTATCAAAGTGTATTCTCTACACTTCTCCAAAAGGTGTATACTTTCTTTTTAATTAAAATTAATTAATGCCAAATCCACCATCGGAGTGGTGGAATTGAAACAACGAAGTTCCATGCTGCGCATGGATCCTTCGTTTTATTGATGTGGGGATGATGCAAAAGCGTCGCAGACCCCTCGGAGAGCGAGCGGGGCAGTTGTCAAACTGCCCTAGTGAGTTAATACAGATAATCTGAATTATATGAGTTAAAAATCTTTTTCTGAAAAATTGTAAAAAAGTACTCCTTTTTAAATTTACCTATCATTTTAATTAATGAAACCAATAAACAAGTTTTTAAAGGAGGAATTCATATGGCTAATGTTTGCATTGTAAGACATCAAGGTTACATAAAATCAAAGATGCAATTTCCGCTTCAACATAATTTTAGAACTCTAAAGAATTATGGGAACGAGAATATTGACCTATCACTTACTCCACTCAATTCGACACTAATTAATAATCTGAAAGATGGAGAAACCTATCAAACAGCATTTAAGCGTCTATATGAGAGTGGAGAATTTAAAGGGCAGCTTAAGGTACAAGGGGCAGTGGATAAGCAAACAAAGTTTTTGGAAGAGTTTCTTGTTTACCCGCCTTATGAGAAAATTACAGAAATGAGTTTTGAAGAACAAGAAGCATTCTTCCAGAAAGAGATGAAAGCACTAAAGAAGTATTTCCCGGATATGATTATCCTATCAGCTCATATTCATCGTGATGAAATTTTTCATCCCTTGGATGAAGAGATGAAAGCTCTCTTTCCCGAAGGGAAAGTAACACCCCATATGCATGTTGTTGCAATTCCAGTAGTCCATGATAAAAATCAGGATTGTAAGAAAATCTCTATCTCAGAATTATGGAAAGGAAAGTTCAGTTATCGTAAATTCCAGGATTTTATGTATGATGAGGTTGGAAAGGAATATGGTTTTGACCGCGGAGAGAAGCATGACTTTGGAGAAGCAAAAAAGCATCTTGAGGTAAAGGCATATAAGTTAGAGCAGGAAGCCAAATTGCTGAACAAGAGAGAAACGGAACTTAATCAAAAGGAAATGAAACTCTCGGAAAGAGCAAAGGACATAGAACCAGAAGAGCATGTATCGATACTAAATATAAAGAAAGTGATTGAGCAGCATAAGGCTGTCAACCTTGCGCTAAAGATGGAAAGGGATAAGAACGCTCTTCTTCAGAAAGAGAAAGATGAGCTAAATCATCTGATAAACGGAAAAGATGATGTAATCCTTACCCTGAATCATGAAATTGAAAATAAGCAGGAAGAACTCTCCGAAATAAAGAAAGAGTTATTACTGGAGAAGGATAGAACCAATGATATTCTGAATATCAAAGTTTCTGATAAAGAGCTACGTCAGGTTTATCTTGATGAAGCTAAACAGAAAAACAAAAAATATGACCTTTTGGTTAGAATAATCAAAGACTTCTTACCAAAACTGTTCAATAGGTGTCCTGAATTTATTCGAGAATTATTGGATTATAAAATTATACACGATGAAGATTTACCGGAGGACCGTGATTTCAATCACAAAAATGGTAGATAAGTAACTATTAGCAATGATAAGGCAGAATTAAAATCAGACACTCTGAATCAGAGAAAAATCATAACAAACAGAAGCCTTTTTTTTGAAAGAAGGGTTTCGATATGTTAAATAATGATAAGACATTGAAAGAAGCAATTAATCATGGTATCCTAACAGTATCAGAAGTGGATGATATGTTAAAGATGACACGTAGAAAATTAGTAGAACAAAAGCATCCATATGCAATTAACAGCCGTACTAACGGCAGAGTTATTACCACAGTAAGGGAGGATGGCAAGCTCAAGCAGATATCAGCAGTAACAATGGAAGATATGCTTGATAAACTGTATCTGTTTTACTTTGAGAACAAGAAGAAATTGACTTTAAATGATTTGTTCCCGGAATGGAAAGCAGAACGTCTGAAGGACCAGAGCCTTAATATTAAAACCGTCAGACGGGATAATGAGCATTGGAATAAGTATTACAAAGACCATTCCATTATTCATGTGCCGATTTCAAGGCTGACCACCAAGATGTTGAATGATTTCTTTAATTCTGCCATTACCAAATTTAATCTCTCTAACAGAGAATACAACAACATGAAAAGCATAATGATTGCGTTAATGCGGATTGCTATTGATGAAGAGATAATTGCAGAGAATCCAATGAATGGTATCTATATCAAAGCAAAATTCCGTGCTGTTAGAAAGAAGAGTGATGGTTCCAAGCTGTATCTGAACGATGAATATGATACCTTAGATACCCACCTCGAAGAGGAAAGCACTATAGAAGCATTATGCATCCAGCTTATGTTCCAGCTTGGTGTTCGTATTGGAGAGGGTGTAGCACTTAAATTCTCTGATATTGAGTATGGAAAGATAGCAATTCAAAGGATGGAAGAAAAGGTACATATCTTTGACGGAGAGAAATTTAAGAGTGCCGGTGTCCAGATAGTGGAGCATCTGAAAAAGGAGAACGAGTCGGAATACCGCTTTATCGCTCTTACTGACGTAGCAAAGGAAATCATAAGAAAGGCTAGAGAGCTTAATCCCGAAGGTGAATTTATCTTTGAAAGAAATGGTGAGCGACTAACTGCAAGAGCAGTAACCTATTGGCTTAGTAAGTATTGCAGAGATGCTGGAGTTACATACAAGAGTCCTCATTGCACAAGAAGGACTACAGCAAGCCGATTGAGCACGGCAGGAATGCCACTTGATAAGATTCGGGATATGCTTGGACAGGTCGATGAAAAGACAACCCTTGGCTACATTTACAATCCAAACACGGAACAAGAGAACCTTAACATTATGAATGAAGCTCTGAAAAAGAGTGATAAAAGGTACATTAAAAACTAGTGCACATACGGTGCACATATCAGCGCAACAAAAAATCCCTTGAAAATCAAGGGATTTCGTAAGCGCGAGACGGGATTCGAACCCGCGACCCTCGCCTTGGCAAGGCGATACTCCACCACTGAGCCACTCGCGCATATATGGTTGCTGTACCGAGTACAAGAGATATCATAGCTTATGAGGGGGCTCCTTGTCAAGCCTTAATTGAGGAAACTTGTATGGATTTTTGAATATTCTTTGTGTACTTTCGGGCATCTGATCCCCTGTGCAGGGCATCTGGTGCCTTAGCTATTGCTATCAGGAAAATTAGTTACTATAATGAAGCTGTAAGCTTACAATAGATCTTTGGAGGTGAAATTTACTTGAAGCTAACTGTTAACCAGAGCCTCGAGTATGGGGAGACGGAAATCATCGTCAATTGTTCCATGATGGATGACAGGCTGAGGAAGCTGATTGAGTATATTAGGCAATATTCCTTTTCCCTTATAGGCTTTGCGGATGGGGAGAGATATAGTATACCACTGGAGAATATTCATTATATTGAATCGGTGGACGGAAGGACATTTTTATATTGTCAGGATAAGGTCTATGAATATAAGGAGACCTTGGCATCCCTGGACCGGCTGCTATTACATACTTCCTTCGTTCGCATCAGTAAGAGCTGCATCATGAACCTGAATGTATTAAAATGTGTGAAATCCTTCTTAAATCATAGAATGGAAGCAATTTTGATCAGCGGAGAAAAATTAATCGTTTCACGAAATTACATTGAGCATTTAAAGAAAAAATTGGAGGATTAGGAGGATAATCGATGAATGCGATAAGAAAATATTATTTCCCAAATCTATGTATCACATTTACCCTGGTTAATGTATTTCTTTCTGTCTTGAAGGCTGTCGGCGGAGATGATCTTAATAACACTCAGCTCTTTATTTTGGAATTAGCCGGATTTCTGGGCTTCCTGTTTGTGTTGGATTACTTCTTAGAGAAGATTGAGTTCAAGAGCTGGAGGATACAGATCGTTGCCGAATTCATAGTGAATTATACGATATTTATGACGGCAGCTTATCTGTTAAAATGGTTCGGCTTCAGACCATGGAATATATTTGTCAGCACGGTACTATTTGTACTTGTATTTGCTCTGGTGTGGTTAAGAACCTATAGACTGATGAAACAGGACGAGGCTTGGATTAACCGGGTTCTGGCACAGCGAAATACAGGAGCAGCGAAAGAGATTGGATAGTCATTCACTTGGTGTATCGTAAGTATGTGAAAGGGTGGGAGAACAGGTCCCACCCTTTTGATCGCATTATTGTGGGATACTTCGGAAATAGATGTGATTTCCGTCAGGATCACAGAGATGCATATTCTTTACACCCCAGGGCTGAAGCTTTGGCGGATCGATGACAGGAATTCCAAGCTTTATGAGACGCTCATACTCCACATCCACATCCTCGACCGTAAAGGCCAGACTGATATTTTGATTCTGGTTATTCTTAGGTCTACCATCATTGTATACAGTCAGGGTTGTTCCTTCCGTAATGATAAACTGATGAACGGAATCCTCATTCTCATTGCTATCAGCAAGCGCAAGCAGCCTTCGATAGAAGTCGGCCAATCTGATCACATCATTTGTTTCTAAACACACTTCACCTATCATCATGCTTCATCCTTTACCTTTCATCAGGGCATTCGCATTTTCTGGCCTCTTTGATCACGTACAGATAATCCTCTATCATATCTCTGGTGACTTGCATCTGCATCAGATACAGATCAGTCAGGGTTTTCTTAAACTGAAGGACATATTCCCGCAGATCTCCCTCTTCCTGGACAGGAGTGTATTGTACCAGGTAAACGGTTCTTGCTATATCATACAGATAAGGACCTCGGCAGATATTCATGAAATCAATAACGGCATTATCTCCGCCGGATAGCAGGATGTTGCCGGGATGAAAATCTCCATGGCAGAGAGTATTTCCTTCCGGTAAACGGTCCAATCGCTTCAGGACCTCTTCTCTCTTCTCTGTGTCAGAGATCATACTTAAGAAATGCCTTAAGAAGCCCTTATAATCAGAGACCTCTTTTGCCTCATTCTGAAGGATGGACTGATGCAGCTTGGCCATATAGATGGCACATTGCCTGATATCTCTGGTTCTAATCACCCAATCTAACAGAGACTCCCCCTCCATATAGTCATAGATGATCCCTAACTGATCTTCATAGGTAATCAATTCATAGGCCTTTGGCTTCGAGAAGGGCAGGTCTCTGACTGCCAATGCATTCTGATATTCGTGCTCCACCGAGCTAGTAGGGAAATCCTTTCGGAAAAGCTTGATTACCTTTCCTTCCTCCCACTCGTATACGGTTGCGCAATAACCGGTCCCAATTTTTTTACCAAGCTTCATATCAATGACAACCTTTCTGTAATTCATTCGATTTTTTGAATTTTAGAATTAACTTATCTCCGAAGTTAAACAACAGAAGACCGAAAATAATGATACTGCCTCCGATGATGGCGGACAAATCGATGGTTTCATGTCCGATTAAAACTCCAAAAAGACTTGCCAGCAATGGGGTAACGAACATGTAGTTACTGACGGAGGAGGTATGAGAAGCCTTCGCAAAGGCCTTAGCCCAGGAGATGTAGGCGATTGCACTCGGAAAGATTCCCAAGAATAATATGTATACAAGCTGTATCGGTGGGGCAGCGACAGCCTTATTGACGGATTCGGGAAGAAACACTGACAATAGGAGGGTTCCGGCAAAGATGCTGAAGGCAGAGGACTGGATAGCAGTGTAACGCTTTGTCAGCCGACGTTGCAGCAGGTTATAGAGACTAATCAGAACCGCTGCACAAAGTAGCCATAGGATTCCGATATTCACGGTAATGCCACCCTCTAAAACGGTCAGGACAATCACACCGCCGAAGCAGACCAAGATAGCAGCCCACTGCAGCTTCTTCAGCTGCTCATGAAAAAAGAGGCGGGCAAGCAATGCAGTGATAATCGGTGTCATGGCGATGATGACGCTGCTGGTGGCAGAGGATACGGTTTCACAGCCCTTATTGAAAGTAATCATGTAGAGGAAGAAACCGGTTGCGCCGGATAGGAGGAACCATTTCAGATCCGACAGCCTCGGGAGCTTAAGCTTCATGAACAGAACGATCAGGATCAATACCAGGGTCGCAATGAAATATCTTAAGAAACCCAAAGAAAATGAAGAGAAATAAGTCAGGGCTTTACGGGTAAATACAAAGGCCATGGACCATAAGAGTATTGTTATGATGGCGTAGGGATGAAAGCTATCCTTAATTTTCATATAATGCCTTTCTTCTGTAAAATGATAAATCCTGTTGAATTATGACGATTATGTGTTAAAATAAAAAAATGGAGCCAATGGGGCTCGAACCCATGACCTCTCGCGTGTGAGGCGAACGCTCTCCCGGCTGAGCTATGACTCCAAAAATTACTAGTTACTTCATTATTATATCACTGAAACCGTAAAAATCAATTTCTTTATGAAATTGTTGCCAATTATAAGAGAAGAGGATCATCATGCAGGATAAGAGAGAAGAAGAATTGCTGAAACAACAGGTACTTGATATCATGAACGAGGAGCAGCAGGAGAAGAGGCATCCGAAGTCAAAGAAGAAAAAGAAGAAGCAAAAAGTGCTTAAGGTTGTCGGTATATGCTTTGCCATCCTCCTGGTACTGGTCGCTCTTGCTGTAGGGACGAAGCCGGGACGCGGTCTGATCTACAAGGCAGCCAGCAGCTTTGTATTCGGTAGTATGAATATAGAGGACACCCAAGGAGAGGGTGCTGACACGCCGAATAAAACAGAGGTTAAGAAGGAGAACCCTTTTGTAAGAAACGAGAAATACATTACGAATTTTCTGATCTTCGGTATCGAAGAGATCAAAGGAGCAAGAAATACAGATTCCATGATGATCGCGACCATCGATACCAAGACGAACACCCTGAAGCTGACCTCTCTGCTTCGTGACAGCTATGTAGAGATTCCCGGATATAAAGACAATAAGCTGAATTCGGCTTATGCAAAGGGCGGAGCCAAGCTCCTGATGGAGACTATAGAGCACAACTTTAAAATTGAGCTGGATGGTTATGTATCGGTGAATTTCGAATCCTTCGAGGAAATCGTGGATCTCTTGGGCGGAGTGGATATAGAACTGGGTAAGAAGGAAGCCAATTACCTGAATACCACCAACTATATTTCCAAGAAGGCCAACCGAAATGTGAAGCCCGGTTGGAACCATCTGAATGGAAATCAGGTCCTAGGTTATTGCCGTGTCCGTAAGGTTGAGACCTTGGGAGGCATCAGCAGCGATTATGGCCGTATCGTCCGCCAGCAGAGGGCTTTGAATGCCATCTTTGACAGCTATAAATCCAAGAGCTTCTTCAAGCTGCTTCCGCTCGCGAAGGAATGTCTGGGTTATGTGAATACGAATCTTTCACAGAAGCAGATCGAGGATGCGATGGCAGCGGTAGTGGAGAATAAGATCAGAACTCTGGAGACCTTCCGGGTACCGGTAGACGATGCCTTCGATGACCCGAAGAAGTATAACGGCATCGGATATCCCCTGGTTCTGGATTGGGATAAGAACCTGACAGAGCTATATAAATTTATCTATAGTGACAGCGAAACCGAAGCGCAGGCTGCGCTGGCGAAGCTGAAGTAAGCGATATGCAGATCATATGTATGTAATATTAAGAGTTGTTTATAGAGAAAACCTCCGGGAAAAGCCCCGGAGGTTTTCTGTTGGCAATATAAAATGGAGCATAGGGGACTTGAACCCCTGACCCCCACACTGCCAGTGTGGTGCGCTCCCAGCTGCGCTAATGCCCCATCGATATATGAAAAGTATATCAAAACTTTTGAAAATGTCAATTGCAGAATATGGTTTTCGGGCAAAAAAATATATCAGCATGAGCCCTTTCCATCCAGGGAGCAGCTGTCTCCGGTCCGATCAGCAAGCTCTGCGGCTATAAGATCCGTTATTTCAAAGGTCTTGCTTCCATCCTCCAGTACAAAGAAGGGGATTCCGATGGAGCCCCTCTCCTTAACAGAGAGAAACATATCCTCATGGTCTCTGTAGGACAGGAATTCCTTCAATGTCTTGGTACTGTCAGTGATACTCCGATAGTCAAGCTGTATCTGGGGATGACCGCTTAGCAGCTCCTTCGCCTGAACACAATCCTTGCAGATTCCTGCACCATACATGATTACCTTCATAAAATCACTCCTTTTCTGTGTGACTCTTACGGTTTTCCCATAACCATCGCAGACACTCCTCCGCCTTGGCAGAGTTCGCTGTATCCTTGCTACTGCTAAAGTAAGCCACAAATAATATCTCTATACAGCACATCATGATACCCAGGCTGTTTCTCTCGGTGACGGAGAGGGGTTGCTCCTCCTGATAGCCGGAGAGGATCACCTGCAGGGCTTGCTTCCAGCTACCCATATATGCAGCATCACCTACCTGACCGACTGCCCAGCCGGCACATAGATATGCGATATCGAAGATACGGGCATTGATCTGCGACAAATCAAAATCGATATAGCCCGTCAGCTCCTTGCCTTCAAAGAGCAGATTTCCCAAGTGCATATCCCGATGGATCAGATGCCTTTCCAGCTGATCATACACTGCTGCCAGTTCCTCCGTACACGCATCTATGATCCCATAGGTAAAGCTGTCGGTGGCATGCTCCTGAAGATTTCGCTTGATCCAGCCCTTCATCTCATGAATAAAATTATTATCGGTCACCTCGATCTGCCCGGTAATATCTGCAAATGCCCTGTGCAGTCTGCCTACTGTTTTACCGATTTTGTAAGCAAGCTCAGGACTGGCAAAGACCTCTTCCTTCGTCAAATGGTTTCCGCTCAGCCGACGGGTCAAGAGGTAAAAGACCTGATTAGCGGTAGCGAAGGCTTCCCCCTGTTTCGTAGGGATCAGCTCCGGGATTGGTATGTCGTAATGCCGCAGGGAATCATAGATCATTAGATTCTTCCTGCATTCTGCTTCATTATCATAAGCCTTTAATATATAGGTCTGATCAATTAACCAAACCTCTTTCTGTATTTCATGAACCTCCTGGCCCTCGATATTCCATAGCTTTAAAAGCTCCATCCTCTTATCCCCCCGCCGTAGCATATCGCGTAATGATCAAATTCTGACCGGATCTGTAAGCTTGCCTTTATGATTGAAGGTGTGAGATTATTATAACCTAACCTGATTGAAATTCCTATCGCAAATTTCCCGCATTTACCTACATGCGAAGTTGAACCGATACACCGCTTCCTATGGCATAAAAAGAATGACAGCCAGTTTTGCTGTCATTCTTTTGAGATTTAGCTTGAGACTTGGGTAAATGAGCATTGGGTATCCGGGTAACGAGGGGATTCTATCATAGATACAAGGGTATGCGCTCATTCTCATTGGAGTTTATCTGTACTAATTGGTAGTATACCGGAAAGCGACCTGGGCAAAGTTAAAGAAGCCCAGATACCATACATCAAAACCGTGACCACCGTCGACCTCTTGCCAGATGAAGTTCTCACCCTCGATCAATTTGTCTGTTAAGGTGCTAAGGGAGGATACAGCAGCAGATGCACTGGCAATTGCGATGCTGTCATCCCTACCGCAGATGTTGTAGAAATAATTGATATCTTTGTCAGGGAAATCCTTCAGTACGGTCGCAATATGTGAAGCTGTATAAGTGGTCGGAGCAGAAGAGAAGGCACCGAAGGCACTGATAATGTCAAGGCTTTCGCACAGACCGATATTTATGGTCTGCATGCCACCCATGGAGAGACCGGCCATAGCCCTGTGATCTCTTGCTGCAGTAAGGTCATAGCCATTTGCATCATACTTGGCATAAGTAGAATAATGACTGTCTATGTAAGGAATCAGATCATTCCGCAGCTCCTTACCGAATATATAGAAGGAATTGTAATCAGAAGAGGCATCTGCAAACTTAACGGATGAACGTCCATTAGGAGTTACAATAATAAAGGGTTCGATTTCACCATTATAAATCAGGTTATCCATCATGATCTTCACTCTGGAGTTCTCATCTACCATACCCCATTCTCTTTCGGTACCACCAATGCCATGCATCAGGTAAAGTACATTATACTGCTTACTTGCATCATAATTGTAGGGCAGATAAACAAATGCAGACTTTGTGATCTCAACAGAGCTATCTCCGAAATAATCATAGGTAGGATAGGAGATCTGTTCGATTGTTCCAAAGGAATCTGTACGCTTTGTCAGGTATTCTTCAGGTATCTTATCAACAGGAATATAAGGCTCGATCACTACTGTCGGTTCATCAGCAACGGTTTCGGCAGCATCCGTATTCTGGCTGTCAGCACTTACTTCAGACGAATTATCCTTGTCGGAGCTCTCTACAGCAGCCTGATCAGTATTATTCTGGATAGCAGCCTCTGTCGGTGTAATATCCTTCATAGAATTCTCCTCCGCCTTTTCAATTGTATTCTTTACATCTGAATTACTTTCTGCAGTATCCTCCTTTCCGGAACAGCTTACCAGCAGGATAGTTAAGGCTAATGGTAATAGAAATCTGATCTTTCTCATAATGATATAACATCCTCCCTTAATCGTTTCTCCTCCAGATTGGTCTGGATACGGTTCAATAAATGTATCAGCAGCTGCTTCTCATCCTCACGAAAGCTCTGATAACTGATGACCTCAATATCATCCACAATCTGATTCACCTTTTGGGCCATTTCATGGCCTTTTTCTGTCAGGTAGATTGAATACGCTCTCTTACCACCTGAGACGGATTCCTTTTTCTTATAAATCAGCTTTTTATCCAACATATTATTCAGAATCGAGGTCATGGTCGCCGGCTCCACATGGCAGCGTACTGCCAGATCCTTCTGAAGATAACCTTCCTTCTGAGACAGTATGGATAGGACCTTGGGCTGTCCGGTAGTTAAGTCAAGCTTCTGGAACTCACGCATGCTGCATTTCTTATGGGCGGCAGAGCAGCCGATTAAGGCTGTATGTAGCCGGGGGTTACTAGAAGACATGTTACTACCTCCTTCAAAAAGCTAATTAGAAATCTAATTAACAATATATAGCAAGACCTATGTGTTGTCAAGGATTTATACGACAGCTACGAAAATACAGTCCTCTTCCTGGGATAGAAGAGGACTGTATAGGGGGAGTTATCATGATATCTAAACCAATGTATGGCCTAGCATCCGAGATGAGCTTTACTTAGCAGATATACTCACATGCCCATTGCTTATGGAGCGGGAGGAATAAAAATTCGACTCAATGAAAAAGAGATCTCTATTCTGATATCGTTCGAACTGCTTCATTACGAACCAGGGAGATAAGTATACAACTTTCGTATTCTTAATGTAGTCATAGTTGATATTCAACACATTGCCCTCAAGCTTGGCGGTTAGACTGGGTTTTGTCAGTTCAGTCAGATTGTAATTGTTGTAGAGACGAACCGGCAGTCGGTATTGAATTTTTATGGTATCTGCGTTGTTTATTGAGGGAGAGGTATTCAAATGCATGTTGTCTTCCTCAAGATCAAAGTTTGTCTTGACTGTGATTGGGCCTGAATTACTTGTATCCTCTTTTGTAACATACAGAACCCGATCCTGCCAAATACTGCTGTCAGAAGAACTCATGTAAGGAGCGCTTATGAAGATACCACCGTTATCCGCCTGATAGGTTCGTATGATGCTGATCACGATTAAGGCAACTATCCCAATGGCTGTGACAAGAGCATTACTGTATTTGCGCTGTTCTTTATAATATACGGTATATTTATTGATCAGCAGGGCACTGACAAACAGCAACAGCCAGGTAATCAGCACTTTGATCAGGAAGATACCGATACGCTGCTCCTTGGTCAGGTAGCTTAACATTCTTGAGATGGAGCCCCATAACCCGTCTTCACTGGTAAGAATAAATGCAATCAATAGCGTGAAGCAGGCAATGGCTATGGTGCCAAATTTCCTTATGAGGACTCCAATCAATGAAACCAGAGCAATCGCAAGCATCCCATACAGGAAGAAGATGAGTATGCCCATAAGAATCATTTCGAGATCCGTTCGGAAGGCGAGTATAATATTGCTGTTGAATTCAGATAACAGCTTATAGGTCACGAACTGAATCACGTATACGATAAAGGGAAGGATCGTAAGCACGCCCAGCCATAAATGAAGAAAAGCTTGGGTTGAGAGATAGCGGCTGCTGACTGTCTGAGGATATATGGCATATACATCATTTATCTGCTTATATCGGATATTGGTAGTAATCGCGACAACTACAATGGCCAGGAAATGAAAGTAGGAATAGTCATAAATCAGAATATCCGATACGACAGCTTTGTACTTCAGGACATTTATCAGGGTGAGTATGATTACTGCCAGGTATACCAGCCCCATAATAAGGAGTACTCTAAGGGCCATGACTCTGGAGGATCTGATTTTGATTCTTGTAAGAGCAAGAGTATTCTTTATTTCGTCGTTTCCCATAAACATTCTAATTCCACCTCCTTGTTCTGTTTTGTCAGATATACGAATAGATCCTCAACTCTGACCGGAGAGAGCTCCAGGCTTAATTGCCTGCATTCACTAAGGATGCCCTCTGTGATGGGTCCACGAAGAATGGAGAAGTATCCGATCTCCCCGGATTTAGAGTAGATCACATCTTTACCTCGGGTAAAGGCTTCAATGCCAGTCCTCGCGCCGTCAACACGGTAAGCATATTCCTGGATGGCATCAATGGCATCATGTAACAGCAGTTTCCCATCATCAATCAGTATAATATCGCCTAGCACACCCTCCAGCTCCGAGATCAAATGGCTGGAAATGATAATACTACGGGGATGCTCGGCATAATCCCTTAAGAGTACCTCATAAATGGACTTTCTTATGGAGACATCCATGCCCAGCACCGGCTCGTCGAACATCGTAAGCTTCGTTCGGCAGGATAGGCCGCAGATGAAATTGAAGGTGCTTGCCATACCCTGTGACAGCTGATGATACTTCATACCGGGCTTCAGGTCAAAGTACTTTAGCAGCTTTAGAGCAAAGTCCTTGTCAAAGGTCCGAAACAGAGTAGCATAATTTGAAATAATCGTATTCAGATCAATATAGCGTAGGTGTATATAATTATGGTAGGTGTAGACGATATGCTGCAAAACCCTCAGATTATCCATCGGAGGTTCTGATAGCACGATTACCTCTCCACCGGTTGCAACCAACTGGCCTGCAAACAGCTTCATCAGGGTAGTCTTACCTGAGCCGTTCTTTCCGATCAGGCCGGTGATCATATTTGGTGTAATATCAATCGTAAAGTCATTGATTGCCGGCTTGCTACCGTAATGCTTGTATAATTGTCTGGTACTGATGATACAGTCATTCATTCCCTTCTATCCCTCCCACATTATCAAATAATTCATCAATCAGCCTAAGAACAGACTGCTTATTCATACCGACCTTGCGGGCTTGTGTGACAAGCTCCTTCGTCAGGCTATGAATATTGTTATCCCTTTTATCGGCCAGGAGCCGTTCCCTTGCTCCTGATGCAACGACCATGGACAGTCCCCTTTGCTTCTCCAGAATACCCTTCAGCACCAGGACATTGATCCCCTTCGCTGCGGTCGCCGGATTGACTCCCAGTTCTCTTGAAATAATCAGCCGCGAATAGGCTTGATCTCCCTCCTTCAGTTCACCCCGGATAATATCATCCTCTATTCCTTCGGCGATCTGGAGATAGATCGGTTTCATACTGTTAAAGTCAATTTTCAACACTATCACCTCGCTATACTACATTACTTATGTAATGTAGTATATAGTAGTTGTAGTTGAATGTCAATCATTAATTGTAAAAAATGGAAGATTTTTTAAAAGAAAAAATAAAGGGTGCCGTTCACATCTGTGTACGACACTCTTCTAGTCAGATATCGGGATAGGATTGCCGGTTCTGAACAGCAAGCTATGCCGGAGTACTTACAGTGATCATGCCGGTACTTGACAATAGGAGTAGGATTAGGATAAGGACGGGCAGGAGAGTGCTGAAGATAACCAGCTTAACATTGGTCAGCTTCGGAAGAATTACGCTGTCCGCAGCTTTTATCGTCCGGGTATGGATATCCTTTCTCCAGAGCCAGGTGAAGATGACACCGACGGCTGTGGAAGCAAGATGAAACAGTAAGGTGGACAGTCCCCCAAGGAAAGAAACAACGATCCACATCAGAAAGAGCAGAAGGACTGAAACATAGAAGAGGATGTCCTTCAGCAGACGTCTTCTATCCTTTTTGAACAGCTGAACCAAGATGACGAAGGCGACCGGTCCATAGGCCCAGACGATACCGGAGGCACCATTCTCATACATGCGGAAGGTTATAGTGAGAAGATAGCTGACCAGTCCCGCGATGACAGAAAGCAGGAGGAAGCGGAAGGTGCCCAGGAGCCGTTCCGCCATCACTCCAAAGAATAGTATCACCATCACATTGCCAAAGAGATGCACCAATAAGGGAATCCCATCACCGGTCAACTCGGTTATGTAAGACCCGTGCTCCAGCTGGGAGGTAATCGGATTCTGCCAGGGATAAGCCGGGGAGTCGGAGGCTCCGAAGAGGGAGTAATAGTTTATGGAAAAGTAGGTAGGGAGCGAGACCAGAAGGCAACTAAGCAGTAAAAAGAGAGAAACATAGGGAAAGCCTAAGTTCTTCTTATACAAAAGCCTTGATAACATATGACACCTCCCAAATAGGTACTATTCGTAATTATCCTCACCACAGAGACAGAAGGGATGACCTGCAGGATCAAACATGGTTGTGAAGTGTTCACCGCCATACTGTGGACCGGCCTTCACGGCTCCAAGCTCCTCTGCAAGCTTTACGGCAGCAGGTACGTCAGGCACCTGAAAGTCAAAATGCATCTGCTTCTGCTGCTTACCGGGTTCCTCCGGCCATACAGGAGGTACATACCCTTCCTCCGTATTAAAGAGGAATACGATACCGTTCTGACTGCGGACTGCCGGCTGGCCGAACAGCTCACATTTTTCCCATCCGAGTAGCCGGTGATAAAATTCACGAAGCTTCTCCTGATCTTCACAATCTACCATGACATTTCCTAATTTGAATTCCTTACTCATATAAGGCACCCTTCCTTTCTTGTTCTCTTCTATGTTACATAAGGCCACTAAACCTATGTATTCTGTGCTTTTGTAGGGCATGCAGCTTAAGTCATTCCCTTGCCTTCATCATCAGGCACTCTGTGATGCCCTTTCTGTACAGATCGGGAATATCACCGATTGCAGTATAGCCGATACTCTCATAGAGCCTTTTCGCATCCGGGTTGAAGTCGGCTACTACAAGGAATATCTTAGAATGGTTGGGAAAATAAAGCTCCTCGATATAGCTTAATAGTTTTTTTCCTATCCCCTGACCGCGATACTCACTTTTCACAGCAATGATATGGATATAGGGAAAGGAGTGAAAGCTGCCGTTTGGAATGACCCATACAAAGCCTGCACAGTTTTGGTCCCTGTCTAGAGCCACAAATATTTCATCCTTACCAAATCCCTCCTCTATAGCCTTGCGGGCACCTCCTTCCTGCGAAAAATAGTGTCTGCCCAGTTCGGAATCGGTCAATGCCGCTTCACAGGCATCCAGATACCGAACGGTTCCTTTTGTGATATGAATCTCCATCGTATTACCTCTTTTTTATCTAATGTATATTGATTAAGAGAAAGGGCAGTTACCTGCCCTTAGGATCTCTTCTCATCGCACCCGGACGAAACGTCGGGATATGGTATAACCTGTAGTTTCATTATATCAAAATTTTTCCATATATCAAGAGGGAGTGCACAGGATTATGATAGCATTCTGATCAGGTCCTCCACGGACATGCCACCCAGATCGCCATTGTCCCTACTTCTTACGGATATGAATCCGGTCTCGGCTTCATTCCTGCCGACAATCACCATATAGGGGACCTTATCCAGCTGGGCTTCCCTGATCTTATAGCCTAATTTTTCATCCCGTATGTCAAGCTCGTAGCGTATACCTGCGGCCTTCAGCAGCTCCGCTACAGACCTGGCATAGGGTAAATAGACGGAGGAGATTGGCAGAAGCTTCACCTGTACCGGTGCAAGCCATACAGGAAATTTGCCGGCATAGTGCTCAATCAGAATACCGATGAAGCGCTCAATTGAGCCGAATACGGTCCGGTGAATCATGATCGGCCGGTGCTTCTCGCCATCTGTGCCGATATACTCAATCTGAAATCTTTGAGGCAACTGAAAATCCAGCTGTATCGTTCCACATTGCCAGGTCCTTCCAATGGAGTCCTCCAGGTGAAAATCAATCTTGGGACCATAAAAAGCCCCATCTCCCTCGTTGATGACATAGGGAAGCTTCATTTCCTCAAGGGCCTGCTTCAGGGCCTCGATTGCTTCATCCCATTCTTCATCAGAGCCGATGGACTTTTCAGGTCTTGTGGAGAGCTCCATATGATACTTAAAGCCAAACCTCTGATAGAACTCATCGATCAGCCGTACCACACCTTTGATTTCCTCCGTAACCTGTTCCCGCATCATGAAGATATGGGCATCGTCCTGGGTAAAGCAGCGGACTCTCATCAGACCATGAAGGGCACCGGATTTTTCATGACGGTGTACCAGACCCAGCTCCCCCATACGGATGGGCAGCTCCTTATAGGAGTGGGGCTGTAGCTTATACACCAGCATTCCGCCGGGGCAGTTCATGGGCTTGATCGCAAATTCAGTATCGTCAATCTCTGTTGTATACATGTTCTCACGGTAATTTTCCCAATGACCGGAGACCTCCCACAGCTCACGCCTTAACATAATGGGAGAGGAGATCTCCACATAGCCTTCCCGCTGATGAACCCTTCTCCAGTAATCCAGAAGCAGATTCTTCAGAACCATTCCCTTGGGAAGAAAGAAGGGGAAGCCGGGACCCTCCTCCAGCAAGGAGAAGAGTCCAAGCTCTTTGCCTAATTTACGGTGATCTCTGGCCTTGGCTTCTTCAAGCTTCGCCAGGTAGTCGTCCAGCTCGATCTGCTTCGGGAAGGCTGTGCCATAGATCCGTGTCAGCATAGGATTTTTCTCATTGCCTTTCCAGTAGGCACCGGCCAGAGAGGTCAGCTTGAAGGCTTTGACCAGACCGGTATTCCCTACATGAGGGCCGGCACACATTTCCACATATTCTCCCTGACGGAAGAGGCTGAGCTGTGCATCCTCCGGCAGTTCTGATAAAAGCTCCAGCTTATAACTTTCCTGCCTTTCCTCCATGGCCTTCATTGCCTCTGCCCGAGTGACGGTACTGTACTCCAAGGGCAGGGCTTCTTTCACGATTCGCTTCATTTCAGCTTCCAGTTCAGGCAGCTGCTCCTGAGTAAAATCGAAAGAAAATTCAAAATCATAGTAGAAGCCGTTCTCGATTGCAGGTCCGATAGCACATTTTGTCTCCGGATATAGCCGTTTTACCGCCTGCGCCAGAATATGGGCGGCTGTGTGGCGAAAGGCATTCCTTCCCAGCTCCTCTCCAAATGAGCTTTCCATGATTTCACCCTTCTTCATTATCACTTTCATTCCTATGTCTCCTTTCGGTAATAAAATTGATAACATAAGAAAAGAATCTGGATGCAAAAAAGCACCCTGAAACAGAGTAACCTCTGTTCAAGGGTGCATGAATTCTAGCACGGTTCCACCTTGACTTTTCACTTCGGATTCCATCAAATCCTAACCTTTAACGCAGGTATACGGTAGCACTTACTTATTTCGGTACTACAGCTCAGGAATGGTTTTCAATCACATTTCACATAAGGAACTTCCACCCTGTGTCCCTCTCTCTGTATGCTTCCTGCTGATTTACTCTTTTCCGTCATTGCTTTTCTTATGTTATTACTATTATTATATGCGGTTGGTGGATGAAGTCAAGAATTATTTCCTGATCATTCCTAAGATTACTGAAGGGTACTGCTGATATACCCGATCACGAGGTCAGAGACTTGATCCGGAAGGATATGAGTTGTATCAACCTTGAAATCTGCGGGGAGAGCCTTCATCTGCTGATTGAGGACCTTCGCTTTATCTACGGAGATCATTCGGCTGGCATTCCGCTCGGTTATTCTTCTTACCATCTCATTCTCTTCACAATCAATCAGAATGTGGACCACCGCAAAGCCATGGGCAGTTAAGAGGTCAGTGATACGCCTTAAACGTTCCTCGACGGGAAAGACAAAGCTGATGATACAGTTACCATAACCATAGTTCTTATAATTAGAACAGCAAGAGGCAATATTGTCCTGGATCAGATTAAGCCAGTTGATATCGTTCTGATAGGGCAGGACTCTGCCGACATCGTCTCCGTCAATGATTGCGAAGCCATCCGGCAACCCCAAATGCAGATTCTTAAGGAGAGTAGATTTGCCCACTCCCGGAGCAGAGTTAATAATATATGCGATACCGGTCTTCATAGTTAACATCTCCTATATGTATAACACCATAATATATCCATGCTCTCGTTATTTAAAACAGACTGCAAGAATATTCTGCAGGCAGCAAGTGCATTGATGATCTTGAACAGCTCTTCCCCCGGAGCCAGGTAGGAAAAACAGGTATCGATGCGATCGAAGAGAATAACATCATCACCGAGGAAGCGATAACGATACTCTTCCAACTCATTGACACACTACGTTACGGCAAAGATGAAGGACAGGGTGTCAGGAAAACCATACTTATCATAGGAAGATCCAACTGTTGAAATCAGTATTCAGAAAGGTCTGTATCCGGTCTCTGATACCGGAATCGATCTCTGTGAGTCTTCTGGGCTTACCCTCCTGGAGCACCAAAGGGTCTATGAAACGCTTTTTAGCGGAGACATTGACACTATAGCAGTCTTTTGGTTTATCGGCAGAAGCCATAACAGAAGTTATTTCTGTATAGCTCTTCCACAGCTTAGCTATTTCTTTCTCCGTATTTAGCTTCTGAATTACTTCGGTTTCCGTCGTATATAGATCATCAGGACCCAGAAGGCCTTGATTCATTGCGGAACGCATGATATCGGCAAGATACTGCATGGAAAAACGATTTTCATCTGATACGAAGTAGTGAGAGTTAAGCTGGGATATCTCTATAAAGTTTAAGGCGGCATTCAGGGAGCGGAAGCAAAGCTCCTCGGTGCCATGCTCATTTTCAGAGACGGTCAGCTCCTTATAAATCTCACCCAGTTTTTCCGCTTCCATATGATAGATGTGATATCCGTTCCCGATGGTATATTCCAAGCGGTCTGCCGAAAGCATGGGGGTGTCATTATCTGCGATCGGATACTTATGATAATCACTCACATCTTCCATACGGATATGATGCTTGCTCAATAACTCAGTGATCTCTTCGGAGTTTTCAATGAAGGAAAGGGTTCTGTCTTCCGTTGATTCCTGGGTTAAATAATCACCTCGCATAAAGTCTATGGTATGGGCGAAGGCAGGAGTTGCTATATCGTGCAATAATCCTGCCACTGCCTGCCGTATATCATGGGTAAAGTTCCAAACAATCTTCGATACTCCTACACTATGGATTAGCCGGGTATATGTAGATCTCTCCTTCTGATAAAGCGGTACTTTCGTATATTCACAGCCGCAATGCATACCGACACCTGCCAATCTTTGCATAGCAGAGGTCTTAGATAACTGTATAATCAGTTCAGGTGTATCTTCGGCATAGATGTATCTATACATGATTTGACACTCCTTCTGTAACTTATGATTTAACTCTTTTTTCTCCCATCCAGTAGCTGATGTACTTCTTGGCACCGAGCTTACCATACCACCGGTCAAGATAAGTATACCCGATATGGCACATATCACAGCCGCTTTCCTTCAGTCTGCTTAGGGCCTCCTGGCAAAGCCTCATGCCGACCCCATGCTTTCGATAGGCCTCAATGACTCCCAGACAGGCCAAAGTGCCTGCTCCCTTTAGGGATACGGGGAATAAGCTTTCGGTTTCTACTATGACGAGTCCGATGATCTCTCCGTCAGCTTCTGCAAGGATTACCTCCGACGCATTCTTAAAGTATTCACCCCAGCCGTCGATGATATCTGCACATTGAATGGTTTTTCTTATTTCCTCTGGGTCATTTCTGCGTTGTCTGATGGTGATATGTGGGTCATTGTTATCAAGCTCAGGTCTGCGGTCATAGGTGCGTAAATCAACAATCATGTCACAACTGATCCAGCACTCGGTATAACCCCTCCTTTGGAAAAACTCATGGGAGTCGCAGTCATCATCCATCGGAACACCGCATAGGAGATAAGTATCCTTTGAACAGCCCAGTTGAATGAGATCATAGCTCTTGCTGATATATGCTTCAGACCTATGAAGCAAATGACTTCCTATGCCTTGCTTACGGTAAGCCGGATCAACACATAAGAGCAGAATGCCATCAGCATTCACTACAGAATAACCGACAAGCACATTGCCGATCCGGTAATCGAATACCCTTGACCCCTGATCCAGCATTAAGTGTTCTGAAAAGGTGGCTTCATCCGTCTGAAGCTTTGGGAAGCTTCTATTGTAGATAGAAAGCATCTCACTGATCTTCATGTTCATCATGGTACCTCCCCTTCTGACTAAAGCTTAAACCAGTAGACAGTATTTTCTTTGAACTTCTCAAAGCCCAGCTTTTTTGCCATATCATAGGAAGTGGGGTTTGATTCAACACAATCCCACTGGGGAATGAGCTGCTTCTGCAGGCAATCGGAGATAAACGCTACCGCCATAGCATGGGCTAAGCCCTTCCTTCTGTGAGCTTCCTCTGTTTCAATATCGATGGCAATCACATTCCGGAAGCTGGCAGTACCAACCATGACCGCCACGATTCTGTGATGGAAAAGAACGCAGTAGGCTATGCTCCTGGCCTCGAACTCTTCAAAGGAATGCCAGGATTCTAATAAGCGAGTCCTTAAGAAGTCCTCATTTTCATATGCACCCTTGTTCAGCTGGTCCCAGAAGACCGAATCCACCTTTTTTACTTGATATTCTCTCTGTATGGGCAGTTTGCTTACCGGAGCCTTGTTTACCCGGAGAGAGTACTCGACCTCGGTCTCCGGAGACTTGTCTTTGAACATATCCAGAATACAATCGTGTATTCCTTCGCTTTCAACCGAGAACTCGAAGTATTCACAGCCATTTTCTCTTAGCCTTGCAAACAGCTCCTTCTCTAAGAAATCTTTTAAGTGCAAAAAGACCTCCGGTCTTTCATATGTACCAAGAAAGGCATAGCTTCCCACTGCATAGGAGCTTGCAATTGCGATTTTGGGCTCATCAATAGAATCCACCCAAAGCTCCCCCTTGCACTCCTGATTCACGATACCGGAGAAGCTTGGAGAATGCTCGTTTATCACATGGGATACATTTTTAAGTTTGGTATTACAATCTACTTTTATCATATGTGTTTCTTCCTTACTGTTATTTTCACTGCTGTTGTATGCCGGTACGATTGCGGACTATTTACAGGATTGCCAGACATTTTTTATACAAGGGGTCAAACTCACAGCCACAGCTTCCGCATTCTATGTCCGCCTGTTCAACTGCTTTCCTTAAATCCTCCTTCGTTCCGGTTCCCTCCAGGTATGCCTTTGAGGGGACTGCAATCAGATCCCAACCTGACGCTATAAATTTTTCTAAGATAACCTTTAATTCTTCCATATTAAATCTCCCTTCTGTCTTAGGTACTTGACCTTTCTATAATACTCAATAACTAATCTTTACCAATTAATTATACCTTATGAAATAGAAAGAGGAAACCCAAAAATGCGAGTATTTCATCATCCTATCCAATCACTTCCTTCACCAATTGCCAGGCGATACTTCCTTCGCTTAATTTGGATAAAGCTTCAGCAAAGGGTATCCAGGCAACGGAATCTACTTCCTTTGATATGGTAAATTCGGCTTTTTTTACGGTTGCTTTATAGCCCAGCATGAGCATATTCTTCTTGCTGTAAAAATAGCTGCGAACATACTCTAGCTTTTCGACATCCAGTCCGATTTCTTCTTTGATTTCCCGTATGGCGGTGTCCTCTCCGTTCTCCCCCAGGGTTATTACTCCTGCGATACATACATAATTCGTATTGGAAACATACTGCTGCCTGATCAAAGCAATTTCCTTCCACTCATTGGTAACGGCACAAATAACGCAGGTGGTAAACATATCCCATAATGGCACCTGGCAAGGTTCACAGTAGGGTATCAAACCTTCATCACCAATTTCTTTCTCAATTAACTTGCTTCCGCAATGCGGACAATAGGTAAAATGCATATGTGTTCTCCTTTATCATACTACTTTTGCCGGCGCAACATCCAATAGGTTACCTGATAGCCCCGTTCGGAGCAGCCTACCCGACCGCCACCGGCACAAGCACAGGCGCAGGCACAAGCACAGGCACAACCACCACGACCACCGCCTCTGCCAAAGGTGGATGTATGGTGAAGGGCATTGAAGCCACCCCGATAGCCTCCGATGTAACGGCCTCTTCCAAAGCTGTGCCCACGGCGTCTGGAAACCAGAAGTACGGCAATGACACAAACTGCAACAGTAAATATGATTCCTAAGGATATATCACCTGCTGTGTTGTTCTTTTTGATATCCCGGTCGGTCATTTGGTGAAAAAAACTTCTGGTACAGGTTACGGTGATCATCTTCATTTTTGCATTCGGCTTAAGATTTTTCGCAATCCAGATGGCTTTGTCGGATTGGACTGTATTGGCCGCCGGTTTCATATTTACTTTCTGCAGGCCGGAGGTATCGATCAGTACCTTCACTTCCTTGATCTCGGCAAAATCAAACCAGCCGGGACGAAACTGGAAGGAGACATCCTCACCGGCTTTGAAAACCAAGGATTTTTGCTTGATCGTAAAGCTGAACTGAAACCGATCTCCGGCCTTAGGCAGCTTGCGAAAGCTTAGATGTACCTGTGAGGTATTGCTCCCTCTCTTTGGATAGCCCTCCGAGATTAGTGTATCCGGAGTAAAGCTTTGAAGGGTGAAATCCGGATTTGGAACACCGATCTCAAGATACTGGGTATCGGAAGGAAAATTCGTGGTTGCTTCATAATCAAAGGTGTAGACCATAGTGAAGCTTCCATCGGACTGCGGAGTAATCTCAACCACCATGGAATGTATGATATCCGGTGGTGTGGCTGCCGAAACTATCGCAAAGGGTAAGGTGATAAGGAGAAAAAGAATAAAGCAGGATAGGATCAGTCGTTTCTTCATAGCTTATTTTCCTCCTTTAGCCCACAGCAGCTCTTGCCGGCGTATTTCTTGCGGATATTTTTGCAGTCCGGACTGTTCCAGATCTTCTTCCAGGACAGGGTTCTCATATTGCCGAGGGTCCTGCCATCTAGCCAGCTCTGGCAGGGAACGACCTCCCCGCCCGGAGCGATAGCCATATTGGATAAGCAGGCACCACATACAGGAGCACTTAATAAGCCCTGCTTTAGAAGCTCCTCTGAAGCTACCCAGCCCGGAGATGTGAAGGAGATATCCATATGCAGTTCATTGCATAGGGTTACCGCAGCTTCTAAGATCTGAAGCAATTCCTCCTGTGTCAGAAAATTGCCTTCTGTAATCTGTTCCACTGCACCTCCCGTTGGAATCAGGCTGGAGCAGGTAACACAGCCGACACCCAATTCATGAAGGAAGCGGAGAGTATTAGCATAATCCTTATTCCGGGGTACAATCGGAGTATTTACACTGACTGCCAGACCGGCATTCAGTGCATTTGTAATCCCCTCCACGGTCCGGTCAAAGGCACCCGGTTTTCCCACCAGCGCATCATGAACGCTTGAATCATGGGAATATAGGGTGATCTGGATGCCATCCAGGCTGGCCTCCCTCAGGGCTCTTGCCAACTCAGGAGTGAGAAGATAGGCATTCGTATTCAAGCGGGTTACAAACCACCGGGCATGCTCCACCAGTGCAACAATATCCGGCCTGGTTAAGGGCTTTCCACCGGTAAAGGTAAGCATGGGGATGCCGGCTTCCTGACATTTATCAATGATTTCCTTCCATTCATCGGTAGAAAGAGGGCTCTCAATATCCATGATCTGTCCGGAGTCAGCATAACAGCAGGCACAATCCAGGGGACAGGACCGCTTTCCCCTGACAGACATCGGTGCTACAATCAGATCCATTCGGTGAGGTGCTGTCATGAATTTGCTGTACCGGTCCAAATGTAGTCCCGTCCCTGTTTCCTCCGGGACCTTTTGATTCGTAGCTATATTCACGGCAAGCGTCACAATATCCTTTAGATCATTCCTTATCATATCCGGATCGGTTTTCGGGTAGAGGCGGGTAACCTTGGTCACCACACCCTTTTCAATCAAGTCAATCTCCTCCGGGCTGATTTCCCTTTTGTCCTTGCAGTAGTGCTGCAGCTCCTGAAAGAATACCCTAAGCAAGGCAGACCAGGATGGTCCAGCCGGCAGAAACCAGGTCCCGTTAATGATGAGCAGACTTGGCGGGTCTTTAAAGAAGTAGGGCTTCGGTGGTACCAGATGAAGCCTAGCCACTCCGGGACCATCCGGATCTAAGGTGACATGAGCGACACCCTCCTGCCAGGCAGCCTTTTTTCTTTCATAATCTGATTTTAGGCTCAATATGCTTCCCCCCTATGAATTTTATTCCTATTATATCATGGATTTTTTAGAAATAAGCATAATCCTGTTTTTTAATGAAAATATAAGGAAGGGCGATATGGAAAGCATGTAATGCTCAAAGCAGATGCTTACATGCTCAAGTATTTGGATACGAGAAATGGACTCCCAGGAATAAGAGTCCATTTTCGGCTCACATATTACCAATAATATATACCGTGCTCCGTAGCGGCTAGCTCCCAATACTTTTCAGGTATATAGGGCCAAGTTACTTCTCCGTTTTCCTTCTTGCACAAGTCCATAGCTCTGGTTAAAACGGGGATCGTTACATCCTTTCCTGTTTTTATGACCTCTTTCGCCAGTACTGACCACATGGGCGCGACTACATTAAGTCCACAGTTCTCATATGCTTCCAATATACTGTCCCTGTCATAATCGAGTTGAAAGTATTCTTCGCTCCATTCCTTCTCTGTTCCATGAAGGATCGCAAATTGAGTCTTCCCGGAATAATACCAAGGGATGCCGACAGAACCGGGATTAATGATCTTCCTGCCCAAGTAAGCATAGGTTCCCTGCTCGTGGGTATGACCACATAGTAAAATGTCGGTCTCCAGATTTTTAAGAGTATATTTAGCGAGCGCACTGTCTCTATATAAGTGTTCCCGAGTTGAGTTTATGGAACCGTGGCAGCAGTAAAAGGAGGGGAAGCCGGGTATGGTTATTTTTAAATGATCAGGCATACCCTGAAAGAAATCCAAGTCCCTGTCCGTCAGATTACGGTATGTATAGAGTAAGCAGCCGGAGCTTGAGCCCGGAATCCATCCCTGCTCCCCATTCAGCTTGTAATCCAACATATAATCTTCCCTGTTCCCTCTTATAAACCAACAGGCATATTTCTCATGCAGATCATACAGCAGCTGCATGGTGCGTTGCGGGTAAGGACAATCGCTGACATAATCACCTAAGAACAAGAAGTTCACAACACCTCTATTTACAGCAAAATCAATACATTTTTCTAAAGCCACATAGTTACTATGTATATCACTTAGAACGGCAATATCCATCTTAAACTCCTGTAATTTAATAATCATGGTAATGATACTTGATTAATCAGACCATTCGAAGAATTCAGTTCTATGACCCGTTTTGCATTGTTATCTGCTCCGAAGCAATAAGAGTAGGGGAGGAATATGCATGTACGCACCCTCTATTCGATAGAGCAGCTTGTTGTTATCACTATCCTTTGTTATTACAGGAATATGCTCCAGTGCCTTCATAACATCATTTTCCGGGAGACTGGAGTTTACAGCGATATCAGCTGACGAAACATACGAATCGAGATCATTCACTGTCATATCATATAGGGTATAAAGTACCTTCAATACTGTTTTGTCAGCCAAACCCTCTAAGAACATATATAAATCGCGTAACTGAGATGGTGTTGGCGATTGATAAATCGCCCCGTCCGCTATAAAAATTCCGTTGCCTGTATATACAGTGGTTCCCTCCGGTTCAGAGCATGCGGAATATCCCCATCGGTGTGGGCGTTCTTCTAATCCATGATTTTTATCTGCGTCCCATGGGATATAACCCTTGTAACCGCGGGTGCAGGCAGCCTCATGTAATAGGATAGATAATCTGAAAGCATTACGGAATACTGTTTCTTCAGGGGATGATTGAAACAGAGACTTGATTTTTAAGTATACATTATCAAAAGTATCTACCTCTTTATATCCCATCAGTTCGTCAATGCTAACCTCAAAGAGCTTAGCAAGCGCAGGCAGAAGCTGTATATCAGGACAACATTGGGATGACTCCCACTTAGATACTGCTTGATTCGTTACCCCAAGAGCGGAAGCTAATTCCTCCTGCGTCATATTCCTTTGACGACGCAGAAAAGCAATTTGCTCATTTAGTTTCATAATTTCCATTCGTTTCACCTCGCCTTTTTTATATTTGTAGCTACAGCTTTATTATAAGGCACGTATATGGAAACGCAATAACGCATTGGTTTGAATTCACTTACAGTAATCCAACCTCAGGTTGGAGGATTTGCCTGAAAGGCTTCACAATAGCTATTAAGGCACATCCTAGAACCAATTCCGAAGCAGTTGATATCTTCGATGGAAGGACGAATGGATCTATCCTTGTACTCCTGTATGATTTGTTCATCGCCCAGTGTTGCTGATAAATTATTACTGAAGTAATGTTGTTATTCATATATTCAACGGATCTGAATATCTTAACGAATGCGCTTATAAAACACCTCCTATCTATGACATTATATCAAGATATTGAGATGTAGACATGATTAAAATTATAAAACTCGTATCTGAAGCTTCCTCTGCTTATTCCTCAGCCTTAAAGATAGAAGGAATGAAATTATACAGACCACTGTGAATGGCATTATTATCGTGGCCGGCGCCCTGAATCTCATACCAGATATGATTTACCTCATTCCGTTCCATTATTTCATGGTAGCTTTTCGGGAAAGTTCCGACAACACTGTCGTTTGTTCCGCAGCAAACCATGATCAGATAGGGAGTTTCTTCACTGTTCTTGATTTTAAGCTCTTCCTCCTGCATCTGGCCTGGGTGTGCCATAGCCCAGTCCGTACCGGGAGTAAGACCGGGTGCAGGTGCTATTCCGATCACATAACCAAAGAGATCCGGTCTAGTGAAGCCTATAAATAATGCCTCTCTGCCTCCCATGGAGAAACCGGCGATTGCTTGGTTGTCTCTTCCGGTAAGAACAGAATAGTTCTCTTCCATGAAGGGCATTAAATCATTCACCAGATCGTTTATGAAGTTGTCATACGGAGCTATGCCTTCAGCATGAAAGCCCGGCTGCTGATTGGGATCCGAAGCAGCAAACATATTCGGTAACACAATGATCATTTCCTTTGCTTTCCCTTCAGCAATCAGATTACCGCTGATTTCAACCAGCTTATTGCCCTTATCGCCGGTAAAGGAATATTCATTTCCAAAAATGCCGTGTAAAAGATATAAAACCGGATACTTCTTTGTTTCATCATAATTAGGCGGAAGCACGATACTGACACCTCTGGTCAGACCGGTAGTTTTTGAAGCATAGGTTTCATGCAGCACTGTACCATAGGTAACAGTCTCCTTCTTTTCATATACGGTTTCCGGACATTTTTCTGTAATCATAATCGCCTCCATGTAAGCATCTGACATGGCAACCATGGATGGAGCAGCAGCTTCTGCTTCTTGTGCGGCAGGAGTCGGTGATGATGTAGGTGCCTGCGTACTGGTAGGAGTAGGAGCAGTAGTGGGGTCTGCCTGCGGGGTTGCCTGAGCCTTTGTAGGCTCCGGATTCTGAGTATTCGTAGGGGCGGCACCGTTATCCAGGGACTTAGAGCAGCCTGCTAAAAGCAGCGCTGATACTACAGTTATGATACCGATACCAAGTTCTGTTGTTTTTCTCATGTCATCTCTCCATTCTGCCTGATCCGATTGTTTGAAGTGGATGTCAGGACGATGATTGTATAATAAGGACTTACCGTTTATAATGGTAAGCAAAACTTGTAATGTTGATTGGTCATAGCGGAAGTAAGTACTCGTTACCTACATTTCTTTATTATATCGGTTCATTAGGAATAGCTCAAAAATCTCTTTGAAGACAAAAATACCAATTAGTGTTAGTGTAATCCAAAGTGGAAGATCTGTAAAGATTGTAATCCATGCAAATGCCATTATAATCCACTTTATAACATCCGAAGATTTGGCCTTGGCTTTGTATCGGATGCTCTGATTCCTTTCGTCCTTAGAATCAATTTCCGCTTGCCTTTTACCATCAGGATGTCTTTGAAACCAACCAAGTATCGTCAGATTTGCAAAACTAAGTCCGATCAGTCCAGCCCCAATGCCGATACAGGCACCATTCAACTTTCTTGATGCATCCTCCTTCAAACAGATAAAGCTGAAAGCAAGCAAAGCTGCTCCCAGTATGAGTAATGCAATGTGTAACCACTTCTTCTTCATACCTATTCCTCCTCATAGATAAAGATTTCTTCAATACTCATATCAAAATAACGGGCGATTTTAAAGGCAAGAGTAATCGATGGATTATATCGACCATTTTCCAGGGAACCAATGGTTTGTCTGGATACCTCAAGTGCCAAGGCCAGCTCCTCTTGCTTTATCCCTTTTGCTTTCCGAATTTCTTCTAAGCGGTTTTTCAAATCATCACCTCTATCATGTAAAGTTTACTTTCCATGAGTATATTATATTGTATATAGTTGGAAATGTCAAGTATACTTTCCATGGAGTGACAAGGGGGTGACAAGGGGACGGAGATACTGTCACGGGGGTGACAAGGGGACGGAGATACTGTCACGCAAGCCTGCGTGACAGTATCTCCGTCCCCTTGTCACATTGTTACCTATCTCACATGGAAGATGGTTCTTTCCACATTACCTGCGATTAAATCTTTAATTCTATACTTAGAATGACCGATGATAACGGTTGTCCCATTTTTTATTGGCTCTGAAATGTATTCAAGTTTTGCTTTCATACCATTTGCCCCAAGTCGACTTGCTCCAACGCAGCATTTTTTTAGTTCGTTAATATTATCTATCAGTTCATATATATTGTGCCCCGACACTTCCTTTATTAAGGTATCAGTATTTTGTGGGTCTTCTAGTAAACCTATGGATGAGGTCAATATAACTAAGTACTTTGATTTTACAAGAGTCGCTATTTCTGAAGCGGTTTCATCGTTATCGATACATTCTACGACCTTTTCCTGGTGTTGCCGTAGATTAAACAATTCCATTTTCCTCGTTTCGGTGTTGCTAATAGAATCATTATAGTTAATAATAGGAATCGCATTTTGATTTATGCTATCGAGCAATAGTTTTCTAATAAAGTTAAATTTTTCGGGTTCATTAAAATGTTGATGTTCTACTAATACTTGTCTTACAGAATATGCCGGATGAATAAACCTCCTGTAGTTTTCCATGACAATACTCTGTCCTTGCGCAGCATAGCATGCATTTATTTCTTCGGTATTGGTATTATCAATTTCCTTTCCGCTATTTCTTTTCATATAGTCAAGACGTCCAATCTCAACAGCACCAGAGCTAATCCAAATACAGCCCGGGGTAAGCTCTGCTCCAACTCTGCTAAAAACATTGTAATCTATGTCATATTCATCCCGTCTTATTAATGCCATTGAGCCAATCTTACCAACCAATTCACAATCAAACATTTCACTCCTCCTAAGCAGAAAAAAATTTATCTAATTATACATGTCAAAATATAGGAAGTCAATCGCGAAATGGAGTTGTGTGACAAGGGGACTGTGACATGGGGACGTGTGACAAGGGGACGGAGATACTGTCACACAAGCCCTCGTGCGTGACAGTATCTCCGTCCCCTTGTCACATAGTCCCCGTGTCACACGTCATCATTTTTTACAACTACGCCATCTTTCATTACAAAATTAACACTTGATAGTAGATAGGGCAGTTCATATGGATTTCCTTTTACTGCGATCATATCTGCAATACATTTTTCTTCTATTTTGCCGTAATCATCCCGATCTAATATTTTAGCTCCATTTAGTGTAGCAGCTCTTATTACCTGGTCAGTAGTAAGTCCGGCTTTTAATAATAATTCAATTTCCATAATTGGCATTCCAACCGGTGACCAAATTTCTTTTTCTTCTATATAATCATTCCCTAGTCCAATGACGCCCCCCATATCAACAAACCTTCTTGTGTTATCCATGGCACCATATAAAAATGGAGCCCCCCATTTGGTTGTTATTTCACCATAAACACTTAATGTCGGTGTCATATATACTTTATTATTTACCATATATTCAAGGATTGCATCCGGAATTTTGTCAAAACAGGCATGAGCAGCCTCATCTATCCCTGCTTTTAACAATATTTCCAACTTATCACTTCGATTAACATGAGCGGATACTTTTTTACCGCGCTTATGGGATTGATCACATATGGCAGCTAAAATATTTAAAGGAAGCAAGTCTAAACTTTGAGTGTAAGCGTCATATCCCTCATCTAGCGATATCTTAATGTGGTCAACACCGGCATTTACTTGCATATCAACAGCATCCCTAGCTTCAGTTTCATTCGTAATACCAATCGGAGCTATGCCGCCATATCCATTGACTGCTGATATAAACTTACCACATACAGCTATACTCGGATACATACAAGAATTTCTGATGTGGTCTTTCCATGTAATCGCATCATATACGCTGTGTCTTGATAAAATCCCCTGGTCACGTAAATATGTAATACCGGACATAAGCCATTTCTTAAGTTTATCGTTATTAAAACCATCAAAACAATCCATTAGGTGTACATGAGTATTGATAAAACCTGGCATTACCGTATAGCCGGATAAATCATATTCCATTGCCGGAATATCAAGAGGATCTCTGGATATCTTTAGGATTTTATTGTCATCAGTTAATATATGAACAACTACTCTTTCCCCGCTACTGTCTACAATCGTTGCATTCTTCAGTAAGCATCGCATCTGTTTATTTACCTCCGTCCCCGTGTCACACGTCCCCGTGTCACGCCGTCCCCATATCACGCCATCCCCGTGTCACGCATAATCACGGGATTAAGATAATCGTTATTATCTATTACGATATCACTTTTCTGCTCAGGAGCATGCTCTGATAGGTACATTTTTTGAATTGGTATATATTTATCCTTGTATTTTTGCAGGAACGCAATCCCGTATTTTGGTACATCCCGCATACGCGCCCTATTGATTACTTCATCAAAATTTATATGTAGGAATATTTTCCCTTCCAAATATTCTGACAAAGGTTCTCGGAACAGCAGCACGCCTTCTATCAGCAGAATTGTATCCGATCTGATATTAAAATGGATATGTTTATCATATTGATCCGTGTCAAGATTAAGGCAAGGAATATTTTTATCTATATACCCATCACTTAGCAACGGCTTCAGTATGTCATTAATTATTTGATTATAATTGAAGGCATTCTTGTAATAAGCATCGATTTCATTTTCGCCCCGATACCGAATCTCTGATGGATTGTGAAAATCATCTATGTGCAGGATGGTATTATGAATGCCGATGCTATCAAGGTACCTTGAAAAATTATGGGTAAATAGGGTCTTGCCGGAGGTATCCACTCCATTAATACCGAGTATTCTCTTACCCCTATTTATAAGCTTCTGGGTAATATGATGAAATACCTCAATTTGTGAGAGACAGGGTATAATATCATTCGCATTCTCAGCAATAAAAGTAGCCTTAGATTGATCCTCTTTATTACCATAACCATATGCCACCCCAATGGAAGGGATACGATTTCTCTTTGCAGCATCTATATCAGAGAAGGTATCGCCAATCATGACTGCAGACGGATTCCTCTTTATGATCGATTTCACTGCCTCTGCTTTAGAAGCATAGTGCTTTGCGCTGTATATCTCGCAAAAATATTCTCTGATTTTGGTTCTGTTCAAAACAAGCTCAATATATTCCAAACTGCCATTGGAGCAAATAGAAAGGGAATGCCCTTTTGTAAATAGGTTTTCCAACATTTCTGTGATATCTGAAAATAAAATCCCGTTTTCCTTTACTTCGTTCTGTTCCAACTCACGAAATAATACACTGGCATCCTGTATGTTAATCGAAGAGGGCAATAGACTACTTAAAAAATCTTCCGTTTTCTTCCCGATATTCTGTGTAATGTATTGTTCTTCGGCTCTCATAATTCCAAATGCATCGAATAAGCGATTGATTGCATTGATAACGCAATATTTCGTTTGAAATAATGTTCCATCCAAATCAAAAATGATTTGCATATTTCCTCCAAGTTGTTGATTCATTTACTTTTCGCCTGATTTTCATTTGACAAACTCGCGCAATGGTTGATTCTTTTCGTACACTCCGTAATAATCACCCATTTTACTGTGATTGTTATTTTTGAATGAATGACCCAGGACTGTATAATCGACAAGCATTACTTGCATTAAGTTTCCTTACTCGAAAATTAATTTATTATAGCATAAAAATTATGATAAGCCAAGATATTCCAGCGCTGGTACTTATGCGTACTCAAGTATCCTAAAGAAAATCCCCAGAACTCTTGATATCTGGGGGTTTCAGGGAAAGATTAGAGAACGCAAGACGGGCTTGCTCAAAATTTCTCTTATACTTCGAACAATTCTGAATAATTTTGAAGGTTTAGACCCTTCTCAATAATATCTGGTATGACATTACCCATTTCAATACGTAATTTATTGAGAAAGTTTTCTGTGGTCATTTCATCTAATGATGCTAGAGTACGTAGTATAGCTAAAATAACTTCTTTACCATATTTCTTATATATTTCATAAAACATTATTGTACCTCTCATATGAACGCCTTCAGGACGTTTTAGATCCGGGGTTTTAATTGGCGGTGTTTCTTGATAATTTTTTAAGGGCCAATCTAATTGTTGTTCAAACAATTTATGATTCGATAATGACAGAATATATAACAATGATGACCACTCAGCCCCTGTTTCGTTAAGCCAATCTTCCCACGAAGAAGTATTTGCAGCAAAAAACCAGTTATGACCAAGTTCATGTCCTAATAGTGTTATAGTATTTTCTTTGACTGATTCAATATCACAATTAACATTCAAAGAATTTATTACAATTAACTCGTTACGAAAATATGCGCCACCACCGTCCAAGCCCAAAGAAACGATGTCCATCTTACCTATATTCCTTGGTGGAAATACAGATGAATAGTAGCTTGTTATTTCTTTATAATAATATATGTAATTATCAGCATACACTTTTTCTGCTTCATTTAGATAATAAAAACTAAAGTTATCGGTTGTTGAAACATGATAAGATCCATTTCTTAAAGCAATGATATTGCCTTCATCATGGTTAGTATTACCATATATCCATTCCCCTGTTTGAGAATCAAAGCTTCCGTTAACAACAAAATAATCTTCCATATCTTGTAAAACAAAGTTATAATTTATATGTTCTGATGCTTCTGTAATATACCATGTTGAGTATGAGCTGAGTGCGATTCTTTTTTCTTCAATCGCATTACACCAACCGGAAATATTACCGTGATAAACGATCGCTATTCTATTAATGGGGGTTTCACCTGTTACCAGTATTTCATTACTATTATAACGCCATTGTGGCTGCCACTCCTTCACTATTTCCCAGATGATAGTAGTGTCGGCTTCAATATGATCTATTTTTAATAAGGAGCTTAATGAAAATCTAAAGCTTGATATAGGTTTATCAAAATCTACAACGGTTCTTACCCCTAATTCTTTTTCAGAATGATTTATGTTTACAAAAACATCTGCTCTGGCTGACATGATCTTTCCTCCGCTTATAAAAATTCTTATTTCATAATTTATAACAATAGTGAACTCTTTATTTCTAAAACCTATATTATCACATTAAATTCAAAAAATAAACTAAATTTACCAAAATCCTGTGTACACATATTAACAATAGGTATTCTCAGCCCTTGCCCAAAAGGTGTATACTTTTTTGCTAATAAATCATATACTTTTATTCTTTGAAAGAAGGGCTTCGTTATGTTAAATCTTGATAAACTGTTGAAAGAAAAAAATCCCTTGAAAATCAAGGGATTTCGTAAGTGCGGGGCGGGAGAGCAGCTGTGAAAAATCTTATTCTATTACAGCTGCAGCCACAAGGCAGGACGGACACCACCTTTGCAGTAGCCTTCGGCGAGGTTGCCTTTCAGTATATTGTTGCCTTGGATCCCAATATTACCGTCAGGGTGGATGTATACGGCTTTTACATTAACCCGGCCGGGT
This sequence comes from Bacillota bacterium, assembly GCA_023441965.1. GTDB lineage: Bacteria > Bacillota > Clostridia > Lachnospirales > Lachnospiraceae > Mobilitalea. The sequence goes on along the minus strand of JAEZNB010000012.1, from coordinate 66,908 downwards.
GACCGCAGCCACCACCAATGACACCATTGCTCACTCTTATTGATTGCTATTCGCTTACTGTTGTTTTCATCTTTTCTCTGAAACCAATATCTTTGGTTTTTTCCCGGTTGATACAGCTTTGAACTACTATCACCGAAATACCGGCAAGCTGCTTCCTCAAGGCTTAGCAAGAATATGCTGTCTCTCGTATCTGCTCCGCCTTTTGAACCATACCATTGATTATCAGGATTTTTATTGATTACCGGTATGATTCTTGATTTATCCGCTTCGGTAAATTGGTTATAAAATTCACCGTTCAGATATTTTCTTAAGGAGCAGTCAGCCCAGGTGATATCTATGTAAGAGTCATGGTATGATCGCTGCTCTATGATATCTTCGGTTATGATCAAAGCCTTATGATCCTGAATATCAAGTACTCGCCATTCATATTTACCAAATACTATTTTATCTCCAACCTGCATATGAGCCTCCCTGCATATTATCTAAATTCATCCTTTAGCCTGATCGGGAAATATCTTTGCATTTGTTTATATCCAAGTCCCTTTTCAATGTCTCTGTTTAAAGGATCTCTACCATCCTCATATAAATAAGGCATATTGAACATAACATGATTCTCTTTGTCAAACTCGAAATTCGTGTTTTCAATCCAGCGACGAACCTTTTCTTCAACCTTCTGTAGGCTTTCGTCGTCTTCATCGATGCTTACCGCCATAGCATATAAGCCTCCCGGAAAGTCTACTATCTTCAAGGGGCTGACATCGGCATCGGTAACCTCATCATTCACCGCACATATCCATTCGGCATTTTCATTTTTGAACATCAGAAAATCAAAACAATCGAAAATAACATTCTTATATAGATGACAATACTGCCACAATTGGTGCATATATCCGCCTGCTTTGAACATTTCCTCCCATGGCTGGATACCGGACGATACTGCTTTAAATCCCGGTATTCTGACGACCATTATATCAGGAATCTTCTTATCTAGCTTTTCTGTTACTTCAATCAGGCGGTTGATATTGGAGGGCTTACCGATATAGTCAACACTGATCAACTGTGTTTCCAGTTCCTTCGCTTTGTCATACAGTTGCTTTATGTCGGAGTTATCAGCAAAATCTACTCGCTCGATTTCACGTATGAAATCAAGAACAATATCTTTCAACTCATGCAGGAGAGCAACCTCATCGTCAATGCTCTGCACTTTCTTTCCCAAGACTTCCAGTACTATATTGGAGCTGGACGTGCTAAAAATGAGCTGAATGTCTTTAATGCTAATGTTCAGCTTGCGTAAAATGAGTATTTGCTCAAGCCGCCTGATGGCGCTTTCATCATACATCCTGTAAGCGTAGTCATCGCTTCGGGTACTGTTAATTAGCCCCATGTCCTCATAATAGCGCAGCGTGCGGGCTGTGATGTTATACTTGCTTGATACATCATTGATTTTGATTAGGTTGTTCATAGTTTCGACCTCTTTTCTGTATTTGATGGGTCCAGTATAAAGGCTTCCCTAAAGGAAGAGTCAAGAGGTGTTGATGAATTTTTTAGAAAATTTATAAGGCCCTCGAGCAATGCTTGAAACGCACCATTTCTTGGGATGATTTCTTCTTTGAATTCATTATCAATGTATCTTGCCTTATAAACACCGATGTATTTATTAAATTCCTCCGGTTTTTCTTCTCAGTCTGTTACTCCTTGCTCCTCCAAATGATGCTCATATTTTGCTTCTCTAAAGCTCTACTTAAATATATTTTAATTATTATATCAAATAAATACCAATTATGAAACAAAAATCTCCTCAAAAGATCGCAGATCCATCGGAGAGCGGGCAGGGCAGCTACAGTTACTGTACGAGGCGTATTCATTCATTCCTCGGCAAATTGGAGCTTATATTATATATTTCAACAATTGAATTTGCATTTCTCTTTCTTCTTTAACTTTATCAAGATGATTAGGATACATTGCATTTATTAAAATAATAGCCATATCCGAACCCCATAATCCGTGAGCCTTTACGTGAGGAATACAGATTAATTGTGCCATAGTTTTTGCAAAGTTCTTTCTTATCAAATCATTACTTTCCCTTACTTCTTTATATAAATGAGTTAATGCAATATTTCTTGCCTTATGATAATTTGTCTTACCGTCAATCCACTCTTTCACTGCTTCAAATCCAGCCAATAACTCATTATTTGCTGTATAACCTGTGATTTCCAAAATATGTTCAGCGTATTTTAATCCAAATCTCGCCATTTCATTTTTATCTTTTGTGTCAAAAACAGTAATAAACTCATTTCGCAATTCAGTAATATCTTCAATTTTACCAACTAATCTTTGATAATCATAAATGCGCATATTACACCCCGATAAAATTAAATTTGTCTTCATATTTAGTTACAGCACTCTTCTATTTCCTGAAATATAATATCACATTGAATAAAATAAATATATAGCCAGAGCTTGGTGACCTGCCCAGACTAGAGCTTTTGTTTCGCTGGAGAATATCTTTTACAAATATTGATGTTAATATATATTAGTGGTATGATTTAAAGGATAGGGAATTTTTACCTAACCAAGTATTGATAAGCTGACGTTTACAATTGCCAAGAAAAAAATTAATGAAGGAGGAGGTCATTATGGATTTAAGAAAATCTTTTGATAGTGAGGTTGCAAATTATGATAAGTGGAGACCACGTTATTGTACTGGACTATTTAACGATATTATAGAACATTCAAAGATTAATTCAAATACGCAATGTCTTGAAATAGGTTGCGGTACAGGACAAGCTACTGAACCTATATTAAAGACTGGAAGCTCACTTTTAGCATTGGAGCTCGGAAGCAATTTTACAGAATTTACAAGAAATAAATTTGCTCAGTATAAGAATTTTCATATAGAGAATGCTGATTTTGAAAAATATGAATTGGAAAATAACAAGTATGACCTTGTTTTTTCCGGGACAGCTTTTCATTGGATATCTGAGGAGACCGGATATATTAAAGTTTATAATATTTTAAAAAGCGGAGGAACATTAGCGCTCTTTTGGAATAGGCCAGGACCTAAGAGTTTGGAAGACCCACTGCACTTAAAAATGCAGGAAGTGTATGCGAAATACCGTAGCTCGGAAGAAATGCAAAAAGCTAAAATTGAGCGTGAAAATCCACAAGAACGGTATGCAAAAATAAAAACTACTATTGAGAAATATGGTTTTGTTAAAGTTGAGTGTCGCTTGTATGATCAAGTAAGAGAATTTACTGCGGATGAATATATTGGTTTATTAAGCACATATTCTGATAATATTGCTTTACACGAACCTGAAAAAACACAGTTTTTCACAGATATGCGTAATGTCATTTATGACTTCAACAATAACATAAAAGTTTATGACTCTATGGATTTATATTTAGCAAAAAAACCGTGATACACAGTATCCGGCGCACCAGGTCCGGGGAACCTCGAGCGCCGGAGCGGAGCGGAGACATTCGAACCCGCGCCTCCTCGCAGCGTCTTTGTTCAGCAGAGCAGGACAGAGTCCTTGCTTCGCAAAGCCGCAGGGAGAAAGAGAACGTCGGCGTGTGGGCCTCCGTCCTCTTTCTCCCGAATGGTCACTCTGTATGAGATCGAATCTGATCTAGTGGTTGAATATGAAAAATGGACTCTTCTTTCGAAGAGTCCATTTTCATATTCAAGCGCGAGACGGGATTCGAACCCGCGACCCTCGCCTTGGCAAGGCGATACTCCACCACTGAGCCACTCGCGCATATTATGTTTTTGTGTCAACAGGCACATGACATAATATAATATAGTTTGGGCTGTTTGTCAATAGCTTTAGATAAGGTTTTTTAATTTTCTTTATTATTTATATTATTTGCATAATTTAGTTAATTACAATTGTGGTCACATACTCGTTGTTCTTTAGAGGCTTATTCTTTACTGCCTCAGACTTGGTAATGGTGACGTCGATCCAGAGCTCCTCGGCGGCGAGCAGGAGATTAGCCAGCATGATGCCCATATCCACCATTTTGAATTTATCCAGAGCTCTTGCGATCAGGGCATTCTTCTTGGCGAAGATATGGATGCGGTTCTTATAGACCACGAAACGCCAGGGCTGGATGTTAAAGCTGGAGGGAGCAAGCCTTGCGGCAGAGAGCAGCTTCTTGATGTCGGTGGTTACATCTTCCTTATAGATGATGAGATCCTTCTCCGGAAGGCGCTTTGCGCTGGCACTGTCACGGAAGAGGGGCTGGTCGGTCTTGCCGAAGGCAAGGGCGGCGACATACTCATATTTCATCAGGGACTTCAGGCTCCGGCCCGGACTGGCATAGCCCAGGAAGCAGGCACCGAGCCCCTTTGATTCGATGTACAGGTTCAACTGCTGCATCAGATAGCCTGCATTCAGCAGATAATCCTCCTTATCCTCGGAGGAGATGCAGATATAATAGGGGGCAGTGATGGCGAAGAGACCGCCAAAGCCCTGCTTTTTCTCAATGTTGCTAACCAGCTTGAACTCGATGGAGATGCCGGGGATCAGCGGGGGTAGCTTGTTTGCAAATGCCAGGATGTCTGAGATCGTCTCCCATTCAACTTTCTCCATCAGAAAGCTGCGGATAGACCTTCTTGTAAATATAACATCAAACATATTCATGGTAATAACCTTCTTCCTTACTGGTTCGACGCTTGTTTTTGTTGTGCCCTTTTCTTGTAATATAGCGGGGAAATACCGTAGTATTTCTTGAAGAGCTTACTGAAATGGTAGACATCATCATAGCCCACCTGGTTGGCGATACTCTTGATGCTGCCGCCGTTACCGTTCAGCAGGATATCCTTCGCTTTTTCCAGTCTGATCTTAATTAAGTAGTTGATGGGAGATTCTCCGGTTTCCTCCTTAAATATCTTGGAGATATAAACCGGGCTCAGGAACATATTATGTGCGATTTGTTCCAAAGATATCTTCTGGTCATAATTTTCGTTCAGGTAACTGATAATTTTGTTTACCGCATAGCTCTTGTTGTAGGATTCGAAATTACAGCCCTTCTGCGGGATGCCTTCTCCATCACAGATCTCTCGCATGATGAGCAGCAGCATCTGCATCATATGGGTCTTTAGCATGAAATACCGGCCCACATTACTGCTTTCTTTCTCCGCAATCATAGAATAGCAAAGCATGGACAGCGCCTGCTTCAACTCCGCAGTAGTATGTATGATGCAGTAGCCATCCTTTAAGTCGATGGAGTTCGGAGCCATATTCTTAAAATGAAAATCCGTGAAGCCGGAGATAAATTCTATCGTCGGTTCCTTCGGGTTGGTGATGATATGGGTATGCTTAACCCCGGGATTACAGATCACCAGATCCCCTGCTTCCACTTCATATTCCTTCCCGTCCACCAGATAACCGCCCTTACCGGACAGGATATAGGCTAGCTCGGGAAAATCATGGTCATGATAGACCCCATCATTGGTCATTTTCACCTTAGATACGTAGAAAACAGTGGGGTTAAAGTCGTTATAGGTCAGGTCGTAATCAAAGGCCATACCGATCACCTCATATTAACAGTAGCTTGATTTCTCTTTGCTTTAGCAAAACATAGTAAGAATATTATAACATTCATTATTTTTTTCGCAAATACATTTTCAAAAAACAAAACTATTGCACTAGTTAACCATCAGCCTCATAGGCCGGATCAGACGATAAGCAATGACACAAGACGTTCAGAAGGAGGGGAGGCTTTTGCTCTTCTGACATATTACAACAAAATCTATTATAATAAAGTACATTCGAAGAATAACAATCTACATTTTTATTATTGACAAGAAAGCTATAATATTATATTGTTTCATAACTCGCATTTATTCTAGCTTTTCGTGCCAATGAGGAGGCCATCCGATGACTGCAATGCAATGGTTCTATACCTTTCTGAAGAAATACCGCCACAGACTTATCTTTGCCATGGTACTGGTTACGATCACCTGTATCTTTGCAATTGTAAATCCGCAGATCTCAGGTATCGTTGTGGATGAGGTCATTAAGGGAGGGAATTATAAGAAGTTACCGATGCTGGTAATCATAATGATTGCCACAACTTTGATCCGGGCAGTAGTGAAGTACTGGTTCCTGCTTATTTTTGAGACCTCCTCCCAGGGGATGCTTTACTCGATGAGGGATTATGTGTACCGCAAGCTGTTACAGCAGGATTTCAGCTTCTACAACAGGAACCGGACCGGTGACCTGATGAGCCGACAGACCGGTGATATGGATGCAATCCGACATTTTGTGGCCTTTGTAATATATTCTGTCTATGAAAATGCACTCTTGTTTTTCATAGCCCTGATCATGATTTTCATTGTAGACTTCCGCCTCGCCTTAAGTATGATTGCCGTCCTACCCATTACAGCCTTGTGTACCATGAAGCAGCTGAAGGCGGTGAAGCCGGCCTTCTTCAAGATCAGGCAGCAGTTCTCCAGTCTGAATACCTTCGTGCAGGAGAATGTCAGCGGGAACCGGGTCGTCAAGGCCTTTGCCAAGGAGGATTATGAGATCCTCAAATTTAACAAAGAAAATGATGCCTATCGGGAGTCTGAGCTGAATGCAGCCGACATATGGAAGAAATATGTACCGATATTCGAATTTCTGGCCAATGTACTTTCGGTCATTCTCTTACTGGTAGGCGGTCTCATGGTAATCTATGACCATATGAGCATGGGTAAGCTGGTTATGGTCAGCGGATATCTCTGGATGCTGAATCAGCCCCTCCGTATGGCCGGCTGGCTGGCAAATGATTATCAGCGCTTTGTGACCTCCGTAGAGAAGATTTACTCCACAGTGGAAACGGAGCCAGCGATTAAGGAGCCGGATCATGCTATCACAAAGATGAGATTTACCGGAGAGGTTGAATATAAACATGTGAGCTATCAGGCGGAGGATGAGGAGATCCTAAAGGATGTCAGCTTCCACGTGATGCCGGGACAGACGGTTGGTATCATTGGGGCTACCGGCTCCGGCAAATCCACCCTGATGAATCTGCTGTGCCGTTTCTACGATGCGACGGAGGGAGAGATAAAGCTTGACGACATCGACATCAAGGAGCTGGACCTCTTTTCACTTCGCGATAACATCGGTATGGCGATGCAGGATGTGTTTCTCTTCTCAGATACCGTGGAGGGCAATATCGCTTACGGAAGACCCAATTGCAGCTTCGAGGAGGTCGAGGCCGCAGCGAAGATTGCCAATGCCCATGACTTCATTCTTCAGATGCCGGAGGGCTATGATACGATCGTCGGTGAACGGGGTGTAGGCCTTTCCGGAGGACAGAAGCAGAGGATCTCCCTGGCGAGAGCGCTACTGAAGAACCCTTCCATCATCATCCTGGACGATACCACCTCGGCTGTGGACATGGAGACGGAGGCCCAGATCCAGAACGCCCTGATGAACATCAATCAGAGCCATACGGTTTTTGTCATTGCCCATAGAATCTCCTCCATTAAGGATGCAGACCAGATACTGGTTGTGCAGGAGGGCAGAATCATTGAGTCCGGTAACCATGACCAGCTCCTGGAGCAGGGTGGCTACTACGCGACAGTATTCCATCACCAGTATGGGGATTTCGACCAGATCAATAAGCTGTATAAAGCACGGTAATACAGCGAAATGTAAAGGAATGCTTCATAATAAATTTGCTTCCACAGTCAGGTCTGCTCCGGCAGACAACAATTTGCTCCGCAAACTAAAGTCTGTTTAACAGACTTAGGAGGTTTATCATGGCTAGAAATAAATATGATATCGATGAAACCCTGCAAACGGAATTTAATGTCTCACACTTAAAACGGCTGGGGACTTATATAAAGCCTTACCGGAAGGAGATGTTCTTTACCATCTTCCTGTTGACCCTATCTTCTGCCTTAAGTATGCTTACCCCGAGGGTGATGATGACGATCATGGACGATTACATCCCCGGAAAGAAGATCAAGGAAATCATTCTGGTCAGTATCCTGCTGTTGGCAATATACTTTGTCATCTCGGTGATCATCCGAGTGAAGGTTTCAATCATGTCCAGGTTGGGACAGAACATCATACATAAGATAAGAAGCGATATTTTTGAGCACCTGCAGGAGCTTCCCTTTTCCTATTATGATGACAAGCCCCACGGGAAGATTCAGGTCAGAGTAGTTAACTATGTCAACGCCTTAAGTGACCTCTTATCCAATGGTATCGTAAACACAGTAACCGAGCTCTTCAGCCTCTTCTTTATCGTGGGCTTCATGTTCTCGGTCAATGTAAGACTTACCTTTGTATGCTTGCTGGGTCTGCCGCTCCTGATGATCCTGATCTTTGTCATTAAGAAAAAACAGCGGGTGGCCTGGCAGAATTCCAGCAATAAGACCTCGAATCTGAATGCTTATATTGCAGAAAGCATCAACGGTATCCGTGTTACCCAGAGCTTTACCAGGGAAGAGGAGAACATCCGTATCTTCAATAATTTAAGCAGTGAATACAGTAAGGCCTGGATGAAGGCGGTGAAGCTGAACTTTCTTCTTTGGCCGGCAATCAATAATATCTCCACCTGGACCACCTGTGCTGTCTATATCCTTGGGGTATCCTGGCTGACGGGAGGAGCGGAGGGAGTTACCGTGGGAGCCATCATTGCCATGACCGGCTATATCGGCAGGTTCTGGGCTCCGGTAAATACTCTGGCCAGCTTCTACAATTCCATCCTGACCGCAGTATCCTATCTGGAGCGTATCTTCCAAACCATAGATGAGCCGGTATTGGTGAAGGATTGTGAGGATGCAGTGGAGATGCCGCCAATCATCGGCAAGGTGGTATTCAAGGATGTGATCTTCAGCTATGAGGACGGGATTCCTATACTGAACGGAATCAGCTTTCGGGCAAATGTCGGAGACTCCATTGCCATCGTAGGCCCGACCGGAGCAGGCAAGACAACCATAATCAACCTGATCAGCCGATTCTACAACCTGGATTCCGGCAAGATCACCATAGACGGGATCGATATCAGTAAGGTACAGATCAAATCCCTGCGAAAGCAGATGGGAGTTATGCTTCAGGACAGCTTTATCTTCTCCGGAACCATCATGGATAATATCCGTTACGGCAATATGGAAGCCAGTGACGAACAGGTCATAGAGGCGGCGAAGACCGTACGGGCCCATGATTTTATCATCAACCTGGAGAAGGGCTACGATACCGAGGTAAATGAACGGGGAACCAGATTATCCGTGGGTCAGAGACAGCTGATCAGCTTTGCGAGGGCACTGCTGGCCGACCCGAAGATCCTGATTCTGGACGAAGCCACCTCCAGTATCGACACAGAGACAGAGATCCTCTTGCAGGAGGGCTTAAGCAAGCTCCTGGCGAACCGAACCTCCTTTATCATTGCCCACCGTTTATCAACGATTAAGAACTCTACCTGTATCATGTACGTGGATGAAGGCCAGATTAAGGAAATGGGTACTCATGAGGAGCTGCTGGAGCAGAAGGGTTATTATCATGAGCTTTATCTTTCTCAATACAAGTTCTTAGAGAAAGCAATCTAAAAGAAAGAGCAGCCTTACCTTTCTAACGGAAGATGGCTGCTCTTAACATATGCTTGGGTTTTTAAAGCTATCCAATAGGAAGTAGCGGGAAAGTAGGTGTCAGATCAGGTCTTTTACCTGATCGAAGGTCAGGATAACGTGGTCGGCTTCTACGTAAGCATCTGCTTCCCGGAAGAAGCAGGTGTGAATCCCGGCATTGACAGCTGCCTGGATATCAATCTCCCGATCCCCGATCATCAGGGCCTCCTCCGGCTTCATATCATATTTACCGATCAGATAATGAAGGGCCTCCGGATCTGGTTTTCTGGGAAAACCGCTCTGAGAGGTGATGAAATCCCGGAAATAATCATAAAGCTGGAAATCCTTCAGAAATTGCAGGGCAGTCTCTCCCCGATGTGTATAGACATAATTATATCTGCCTGATTCGACGATATAGCGGCAGATTTCTTCAATACCCGGATAGGGCTTGCAATATTTTACCTCTGCTTCACGGCTTCGCTGCCAGAAATCCTGAACGAAGGAAGGGGTAATATGATACTTCTTACTGTAAACCTGCATGTTATAGGAGAGGGATACCTTCATATTGCGGAGGATGTCCTCCTGTGGCTCGTGGTAGCCAATTTCCTCCAGCATGTCCATGAATACGCCGGACATAACCGGATAGGTATCGAATAAGGTTCCATCAAAATCCCAAATGATATGTGTATACATACGGTTACCCCCATGTCAGGTGAATGAATAACCCTAATATACCATAATTTTCTTACCCGGTACAGTATTATTTTTCTATTGAAGCGATGACAGAGGATAGGTTACAATAAGCTTGCTAACCTGAATATAAAATGAGACCGAAAGAAGCAGCCGGGATCAGTCACCTGAAAAACATAAGGGGAGCGATCAGCGGCCGATGGAGTGAGCAGATGAGCATAAGCTATGATTATAAAGAAATTGTCCCCTTTTTACTGCATTGGTTTGATTACAATGCCAGAATTCTTCCCTGGAGGGAGAAATCCGGGCCTTATGAGGTCTGGATCTCTGAAATCATGCTGCAACAGACCAGGGTAGAGGCAGTGAAAGGCTACTTTGACCGCTTTATTGAAGCCCTGCCCGATTTTAGGTCCCTGGCTTGTGTATCCGAGGAGAAGCTCTTGAAGCTCTGGGAGGGGCTTGGTTATTATAACAGAGCCCGCAATCTGCAGAAGGCCGCGAGGGTAGTAGTGGAGGAATACGATGGAGCGCTTCCGGCAGACTATGACAGGTTACTGAAGCTTCCCGGAATCGGACCCTATACAGCCGGGGCGATCGCATCCATCGCGTATGGACTTGCCGTGCCTGCGGTAGACGGCAATGTCCTTAGAGTAGCCAAAAGATTGGCAGGAAGCTATGACGACATCACGAAGGAAAGCGTCCGCAAGGAGCTGCAGGAGGAGCTTATGATGATTATGCCGAAGGACAGGCCGGGTGATTTCAATCAGGCTCTGATGGAGCTGGGAGCGACTGTCTGCCTGCCAAACGGTAAGCCTCTGTGCGAGAAATGTCCCATCATGCATTTGTGCAGGGCTTTCCGCCAGGATATCACTGCGGAGCTTCCGGTAAAATCCCCTAAGAAGGAGCGCAGGATTGAGGAGAGAACCATTCTGCTCCTGGAATATGAGAGCAGGTTGGGGATCAGAAGAAGGCCGGACCAGGGGCTGCTGGCAGGTCTGTGGGAGCTGCCGGCCCTGCCGGGTCAGCGGACGAAGGAGGAGGTACTTGCAAAGCTTAAGGAATGGGGTATGAGGCCGGAGGCCATCGAAGCGGTAGGTCAGGCGAAGCATATTTTTACCCATATTGAGTGGCATATGCTGGGCTATCGAGTACAGCTTCAGAGGTTGGAGGCGGAAGGGAAGGACCGGGAACTGACCTGGGCTGACAGTCAGGAACTGAAGGAAAAATATGCTCTCCCCAATGCTTTTCAGAAATTCATAAATTTTTAAGTTGGATAAGCAGGATAAATGTGCTATCATGTATAAGGAAATCAGGAAGAGTTTATTTAGTTTGGAGTGATACGATGAAGAATAGATTATATTTGATGCTTATATTGGCAGTATTGACTTTTACCGGCTGTAAGACGGCCGATGAGCAGACCTTTTTTATCCCTACCCCGGGGGTGGAGGAAGAAGACGAGGATACCATACCCTTCCTGCCCGAGGAAACAGAGGGGAAGGATATGGAGGACGAGCCGGGAGATAGTGATGAGATGGATTATGTCGGCAGGACCACACCCAAATATGTGAAGCTGGATAACTATGGTGCAATCTTAAACATCAGGTCGGCCCCCTCAACGGATAGCGAAGTTGTGGGTTTCCTGGTACATACAGAGAAGATAGAGGTAATCAGCATCGAGGATGGATGGGCAAGCTTCGTTCATCTGGGTGTGATCCGTTATGTTAAGGCGGACTACCTGTCGGATAAGAAGCCGGCCTTCCTTACAGCTCCGACGGTGACACCGATTCCGACCCCGACTGCGGAGCCGGATTCCAACCAATTGCCTCCGGAGATTTAATACGAGGGATAAAGCTGACAGCAGGGATCATTCACAGATAAAGCTTATGAATTTCTTCATGGAATCGGAGAGGAAGGCATTCTTCAGATAGCAGAAGCCGACCTCTCTTTTATTGACCGGAAACTGCAGGGGAATCTGTACCAGGGAGCCCTCCTTCAGCTCTGTGGCCACGAACTCCTTGATAACACAGGCAACCCCGAGACCGGTCTTGGCAAATTCAATGAGCAGCTCCATGCTGCTGACCTCCAGGATCTGCTTCGGCTCTATGCCATGATCCAGGAAGTAGCGTTCGATATATTTGCGGGAGACATTCTTCTTATCCAATAGCATGATGTTGGCAGAGGAGAAGATGTCCTGGGAATGCTCCCGAAGCTTCAGATTATCCAGATAGTCCTTTGTGGCGACAAAGATATCCTCGGCTTCACTTAAGGTATGAAAATGGAAGCTGCCCGCTGCTTCCGGTTTGACCACCAGGCCGATATCTAAGGTGTTGTTCTCCAGCTGCTTCAGGGTTTCGGCAGAGGATTGACTTTCGATGGCTATCTTGATGTGGGGATATTCCTTTACAAAACGATAAAGACAGGGCAACAGCAGGTATTTGCAGAGGGTTGCACTGGCTCCGATTCTAAGATGACCGATTCCCAGCTCCTGCTGCCGGTGGATATGGTCCTCACCCTGCTTCAGGGTATCGAAGGCATTCTTCGTATAGGTATACAGAAGCTTACCCTCATCGGTCAGGCGAACTCCGCGGGAGCCCCGAAGGAAGAGAGTCGTCTTCAGATTCTCCTCCAGGTTGTTGATCGCTTTACTGACGGCAGGCTGGCTGATATACAGCTGCTTAGCAGCGTGGGAGATATTACCGGTCTCGGCAACACAGTTGAAGATATGGTAAAGAGATAAGTTCTGATCCATAGGGCTCCTTTCGATTTCACTCATGATCAAATCCAACAGGTTAGATATAATCGGTAGTTATAATAACTATTCGTAATATGTATTTCAATTATACCAAAATTTATGCTATAATTGCAACAGTCTATATAAAGATACCTATTTGTTGGGAGGAGAGAGAATGAATTACAACATAGCGGTCATTCCGGGCGATGGCATCGGTCCGGAGATCATAACAGAGGCGAAAAAGGTACTGGACCGGATCGGTCAGAAATACGGTCATAGCTTCCATTATACTGAGGTACTGATGGGAGGCATATCCATTGATAAGACCGGTGTACCGCTTACGGAGGAAGCCCTGGAAACAGCGAAGCAGAGTGATTCCGTGCTTCTGGGAGCAGTTGGCGGCAATGTGGGCCAGTCCAACTGGTACAGCCTTCCGCCTCATTTAAGACCTGAGGCAGGACTTCTGGGAATTCGTAAGGGCCTAAAGCTTTATGCCAATATCAGACCGGCAGTCCTCTTTGAGGAGCTGAAGGCAGCCTGCCCCTTAAGAGCGGACATCATCGGAGATGGCTTTGACTTTGTAGTGCTTCGTGAGCTGACCGGTGGCTTATACTTCGGTGAGAGAAAAACTTACGAAGAGAATGGACTTAGAAAGGCCTATGACACTCTGATTTATGATGAGAACGAGATCAGAAGAATAGCTAAGCTGGCCTTTGAGATTGCCATGAAGAGGAACAAGAAGGTCTGCAGTGTGGATAAGGCCAATGTGCTGGATTCCTCCAGACTCTGGAGACAGGTGACCAAGGAGGTCTCTAAGGATTATCCGGAGGTAGAACTGTCTGATATGCTGGTTGATAACTGTGCCATGCAGTTAGTGAAGAATCCGAAACAGTTCGATGTCATCCTTACGGAGAATATGTTCGGAGATATCCTGTCAGATGAAGCCAGTATGGTTACAGGCTCCATCGGTATGTTAGCTTCCGCAAGCCTTGGGGATACCAAGCTGGGTCTTTATGAGCCGAGCCATGGCTCCGCACCGGATATTGCAGGTCAGAACAAGGCTAACCCGATTGCGACGATCCTATCGGCTGCAATGATGCTCCGCTATTCCTTTGACCTGACGGAGGAGGCTGACAGAGTCGAGGCCGCTGTGAAGGAAGTACTGCGGATGGATTACAGGACCATCGATATCATGTCAGAGGGAAAGACCCTCGTGGGAACAAAGGAAATGGGCGATCTGATCGCAAATGAGATATAAGTTGTAAGAGTGTAACAGAGGTGTATGCAGTTCACAGGCCATGACCGGTTCATTCTGTGTAGGTGGCCGGGACAAAAGTAAGTAAATAAAGAAAAAGTTAGGAGGAGCATGCGATGGGTATGACAATGACGCAGAAGATTCTGGCCGCCCATGCGGGACTGGAGAAGGTAACCGCGGGCCAGCTGATCGAGGCGAATCTGGATCTGGTACTGGGCAATGACGTAACAGCCCCGGTTGCCATCCATGAGTTTGAGAAGTTTACGACAAAGAAGGTATTCCATAAGGATAAGATTGCATTGGTGCCGGACCACTTCACACCGAACAAGGATATCAAGTCCGCCGAGCATTGCAAATGCGTTCGGGAATTTGCCATGGACCAGGAGATCACGAATTATTTTGAGATCGGGGAAATGGGTATTGAGCATGCCCTGCTTCCGGAGAAGGGACTTGTAGTGGCAGGAGATGTGGTAATCGGAGCTGATTCCCATACCTGTACCTATGGAGCCCTTGGAGCGTTTTCTACAGGTGTAGGAAGCACAGATATGGCAGCCGGTATGGCTACGGGCAAGGCCTGGTTCAAGGTTCCCTCTGCTCTGAAGTTTGTGCTGACCGGAAAGCCTGCCAAATGGGTCAGCGGTAAGGATGTCATCCTGCATATCATCGGTATGATCGGAGTGGATGGCGCTCTTTATAAGTCCATGGAATTTGTGGGAGAGGGCATTCAGAATCTCTCCATGGATGACCGTTTCTCCATGGCGAATATGGCAATCGAAGCGGGAGCCAAGAATGGAATCTTCCCTGTGGATGAGGCTACCTTGGCTTACATTAAGGAGCATTCCGATAAGGAATATACCGTTTATGAGGCAGATGCGGATGCAGAGTACGATGAGGTCTATGAGATTGATCTGTCTACCTTAAAACCGACAGTGGCTTTTCCTCATCTCCCGGAAAATACTCACACGATTGACAATGTGGGAGATATCAAAATTGATCAGGTGGTCATCGGTTCCTGTACCAACGGCAGAATCGAAGATCTTAGAATTGCAGCCAAGGTACTTGAGGGCAGGAAGGTAGCGAAGGGCGTCAGGACCATTATTTTCCCTGCTACCCAGAAAATCTACCTTCAGGCTATGGAGGAGGGACTGCTTGCAACCTTCATTAAGGCCGGTGCGGTAGTGAGTACACCTACCTGCGGTCCATGTCTGGGCGGTCATATGGGAATCCTGGCAGCAGGAGAACGAGCGGTTGCCACAACCAACCGTAATTTCGTGGGCCGTATGGGACATGTGAAATCCGAGGTTTATCTGGCGAACCCGGCTGTTGCTGCAGCCAGTGCGGTTACCGGTAAGATATCGGGTCCGGAAGAATTGGGTTTATAATAAGGAGGGAGCGATAGAATGAAAGCATATGGATTAGTTCACAAATACGGTGATAATGTGGATACGGATGTTATCATACCTGCCCGCTACCTGAATTCCTCCGATCCGAAGGAGCTGGCAGCGAAATGTATGGAGGACATCGACAAGGACTTCGTTAACAGAGTAAAGCCCGGAGACATCATGGTAGCCAACAAGAACTTTGGCTGTGGTTCCTCCAGAGAGCATGCACCCATCGCAATCAAGGCTTCAGGAATCAGCTGCATCATCGCCGAGACCTTTGCCAGAATCTTCTACCGTAATGCGATTAATATCGGTCTGCCGATCATTGAATGTCCTGAGGCGGCTAAGGAAATCGAAGCAGGGGATGAGGTAGAAATTGATTTCGACAGCGGTAAGATCTATGACAAGACGAAGGGTACCTCCTATCAGGGACAGGCGTTTCCGGAGTTCATGCAGAGAATCATTAAGGCAGAAGGTCTGATTAACTATATCAACGGAAAAGCAGAGTAAGCAAAGAGTAAATACTAAGACTAAGCGTAAGAGCAAGATATAAGTAAGATACAAAGTAAGAGGAAGAATTCATAAAGCGTCTTAGGTTTTCGATCAATCGAGAAGGAACCTAAGGCGCTTTCCATTTGCCTAATCGTTGCTGATGAAGTATAAAGACCCAATGGTTTACGAAAGTTATGATATGACTTGATAGCTAGGATAAAGGTTGGGATAGAAGTAGGATGGAGGTAGAATGAAGTTAGGATGGTGAAGATAGAACCAAGACAGAGCCAGGTCAGTGCTAGGATAGAGATAAAACAGAGCCAAGATATAACCAGGAGAGAGCCAGGTCAGTGCTAGGATAGAGTAAACAGAGCCAAGACAGAGCTAGGATAGAGCTAGGATAGAGCAGGGTAATGTTAGATTACAGTATTGCTATTCTGACAGATATGTTATAATGAGGTTTAGAAGTAACCTGGTTTTTCTTGGGATATGCCCATCGCTTATGATCAGGCGTTCTATAGAAGCAGAAGATGTATAGGAGGAGTAGGGATGTGGATTTTTTATGCGTTAATGTCAGCAGTCTTTGCCGCACTGGTTTCAATTCTTGCAAAGATAGGAATTAAGAATATCAATTCTAATCTGGCTACGGCAATCAGAACCATCGTTGTTCTGATTATGGCTTGGGGAATCGTGTTTCTGACCGGCAAGCACAAGGAGCTATCGACCCTGACGGGAAAGAACTGGAGGTTTCTCATCTATTCCGGTCTGGCGACGGGTGCTTCCTGGCTCTTTTATTTTAAAGCCCTGCAGCTGGGAGAAGCTTCGAAGGTAGCCCCGATCGATAAGCTGAGTGTCGTTATCACGATGGTCCTGGCATTTTTCTTTCTTGGAGAAGCCTTCACTGCGAAGACAGCAATCGGAGGCATCCTGATCGCTGTCGGCACCCTGGTACTGGTGCTATAGGATATTCAGCATAGGAAAGGAATAACTCCGGGGATATATACCGAAGTGATGGAACCTTTTCATCTCCTGAATCATAAGTTGAAATAGAACTTAGAGTTAGGGATGATATTCATTATGAGTGGTACAATTAGATATACAATCCGGCCCTATGATACCTTATGGATGCTAGCACAGGTCTTCAATACAACCGTTGATTCGATGATGGAGTTAAATCCGGGGATCGATCCCAGGAACCTCCAGGTGGGGCAGGTAATAGCGATAATGCCGGGTTATCAATACTATGCGCCATTTAACGGAACCACTGCAGGTCCCATGGATGATTTTAATGATGATATGGATATGGGCATGGACATGGATATGGATATGGATATGGAAACGGATGGTATGATGAGCGATCTGGTCAATTATTTCCGCATGCTATGGGAACAGCATATTACCTGGACCAGACTGGCAGTCATGGGTATTCTGTATGAGCTTCAGGATCGGGAGCTCATTCTGCAGAGGCTTTTACGAAACCCGGTGGATTTCGGTAATGCCTTCAGAGTCTTTTATGGGGATGCGGTAGCACAGAGTATCGAAGAGCTGCTGACGAATCATCTTACAATCGCCGCAGAGCTGGTGCAGGCGGCCAAAGCAGGGAATACGGAGGCTGCTGCGGATGCAGAGCAAAGATGGTATGAGAATGCAAACCGGATCGCAGAATACTTAGGAAGCATTAACCCCAATTGGAGCACCGAGGATTGGAATGCCATGATGAATGAGCACCTCGAGCTGTTACAGACAAATATTATGGATATGCTGGAAGGAGATTTTGAAGAAAGCATCCGGGGATATGATGATATCGAAGCACAGGCCCTTGAAATGGCAGACATCATGGCGGAAGGAATCGCAAAACAGTTTCCGGCTGTAGCTCAATTTTAATTATCATTTGATCTAAGATGTATCAAAAGCCTCAGATAGCAGCTTCAGCAGTTTATTAGGAAAGTTACCGCGTATCGATATTGTACGAAAGAGATACGGCATAGATGTCTTCCCTCAAAAGGCATCCCAAAGGAAAAACATAGTATAAGCAAACAAGGAACTACCCGCCAGGTAAGGCAGGTAGCTCCTTGTTTTTTAGATGAAAATTATTGGGACACTCAAAAGTCCTAGCGGATATAAGAACCTTTACGTAGTTTCTTAATAGTATATTGTAGACATTGAAAATGTCACTTGTGTTATCACCTTAGATAATAGGCTTAATACATCATGACAGAATAAGATGAAGGAGCGATGATATGCTGTCAAGAAGAGATTTTATACGTCAGTCCCTTGAGACCCATCTGTTTTTTGCAAGAATAATGAAGGAACATGCATTTTTCCTGCAGATCGGCTTTACTCCCAGGGATGATAAGCTTATACGGCATGCGGATGAACTAAAGCATGAATTTGAGGATTTCCTGGCAGACTGCGTGGCCCTGTCCAACGGAGTCGTTAGTGAAGAGGTATTGCAGTCCGGAGAGGTACTGACCAAATTTACCCTGGAAGCAGAAAGGGTTACAGAATTCTATACCTCAGTAGGAATCAGGACAAAAATCACAGAGGAAGAGCTCGGACTCCGGGGAGGCAATGAATTCAGCCCTGTTCTTGAAAGACAGGTAGCTGTACTTAATAGGAGATGTATCCTGCTGCTGGATGATATTATCCGCTTTAAGTGTACCATTTTGAATGAAGTGCTGAACTGCAAGATGTTTACGGTGAACTATCCTCTGCTCATCGACCATATCCTAAGAGAGGCAAGGTTCTACCAGAGGCTGATCAGAAGGCTGCAGGCCAGGGAAGAGATCAATATCAGCCGGGAGGCCTTCGAGCAGGAATTCTTCTGGAACAGAATTATGGCTGAGCATGCCAAATTTATCAGGGGACTATTGGATCCATCCGAGGAAGAGCTATTCAAGGCTGCAGATAATTTTGGCAAGGAATTCGATCAGTTGACTCTTGAGGCCAAGGAAGCCATGGATATGTCAAGACCGACCTTGGACAGAGTTACGGCTGAGAGTCTGGAGGCAACCAAGGACATCCGTGATTTCAAGGCCCAGGGCACGGAAGGATTATTAGAGTGCAAAATAAAATCCATCATCATACCTCTGCTGGCGGATCATACCCTGCGGGAAGCCAGTCATTATCTGCGACTGTTAAAAATTTTTAAACGCTGTGATTAAATTTCCTGGTATGAAATCTTTGTTCCTGCTAACAATAAGATTGTACACTGAATGATGGAGGGATAAAGATGACAGTTAGAAAAATGGATAAACCTAACGAAGGAATCAAATGTATCGTAAATACCTGTGAGTATTATATGACCGGTGATCACTGTACGGCAGAAAAGATTGTGGTGGAGCCCAGAAATGCATCTGCATCCGATGATACGGATTGTGCTACCTTTGCTCCTAAGGATTCCTTCAGTTAAAGAATGAGTAGAAGAGGAAATTGCTAAATACAGTAATGAAATACAGGATGCTTAAGGTAATCCGGAAGGGATTCCTACAGGCATCCTGTTTCTGTTTTTTCTTATTCTAATAGATCAAATCGTATTCTATTTAAAAACATGTATGGTTCCTTCGTCATTCAGCTTCTTGATGATGGTTGCTATGACCGGTAATAACAAGAGACCGAGAACTCCCATCAGCTGGGCACCTACATACATCAGCAGCAGAGTCAGAATGGGATGGAGACCGATCTGCTGGCCCACGATCTTTGGTTCGATTGTCTGACGGACTGCGGTAATGACAATGTAGAGGATCAGCATTCCGATTCCGACCTTGGTATTCCCCAGAATCAATGCGATTCCTGCCCAAGGAAGAAGGATAAGGCCCGTACCCAGGATCGGAAGCACATCTATGATTGCGATCAGGGCTCCGTATAAAGCGGGATTTGGGATACCGATGATCCACAAGCCGAGGAACAATTCCATAAAGGTAATAGAGATAATGGCGGCATAGGCCCGTATAAACTTACCCAGAGTGCCGATTCCGTTGTCCTTCAGCTTAAGCAGCATATCTCTGCGGTTTCCCTTAAACTGGCGGATGACAAAATTGGAGATCCGGTAATAATCAATCGTAAAGAAGAAGGAGGATACGATCATGAAGATCAGCTTGATCAGCAGGGTAGGTAGACCTCCTGCTATTCCGGTAATCATGCCGATGACGGAGGAAGAGGCCTCTTTTACAAAAGCAAAGATGGTATCATTCATATCCTCAATATAGGGCTTGATCCGGGGAAACTGGTCCATCAGGTTATCCGTCGCTTTATCGATGGCAGGCTGAATCGTCTCCTCATATAGGCTTGGCAGCTGTCCGAACAGATCCCTTAGGAAGGTGAATATCTTCACCCCGATCAGGCTGATCAGAAGAACCAGGATTCCATAGAAAATTATTAAGATAAAGATGGATACAAAGGCTCGCTTGATATGAAGCTTTGCTTCGATGAAATCAATCAGCTTCCGGAAGGAAACAGCGATTACCAGGCCGATCACAAAAGGCATCAGCATTGGAAGAAAATACTTAATCGCAATGTATAGCAGGCCTAGGATAACTGCTATATATATGGCATTTATGAGAAATGCCTTCTGTTTTTCAATACTCATTCTGAACCGAACCTTTCTTTATGTCTTTTAAAGTTTATCTATATCGTATCATGATATATTAGGAGTTTTTCATGATAATTCCTTCAATGACATCTGCCACATCCTCGCAGGAATCACAGCATAGCTCCAGGCGATGCATGATCTCTGTCCAGGTCATGAGCTCAATCGGATCCTTGGAGGTATGATAGAGATTATGGACCATCTTTACATACAGCGCATCTCCATCCTCTTCCAGCCGATTGATTTCAATCAGCTTATCCTTCAGGGTCTTCGAACTCTTAAAATTCTTAAAATCAACTAGGGCTTCATCCATGGACTTACAGATCCTTTCGATCAAGGCCGTAAACTCTAAGATTTCAGGACGGATCTTCTGGATATCGAACATATTGATGAAGAGAAGTACATCCTCCACGGAATCCGTAACATTATCAATCACCTGGGATAAATCGGTGATATCCTCACGCTCAATCGGAGGAAGGAATTCCCTCAACAGATGATTCATAAGCTCATGCTTTGCAAGATCGGCAGAATGTTCAATATGGTGCATCTCCTTTACCTTAGTCGGCATCTGTGCAGGATTGAAATCAGCCAGAGTTTGATGAAGTATTTCAGCAGACTTTAAAGAAAACTTGGATAAATTCGCAAAAGCTTCAAAGTAATTGTAATCGTTTTTCCTTGCCATAGGATACTTCCTTTCTTTCATAATGTACGGTATATCTATAGGATCAGCGCTAAGTCTGAAAAAACTTTAGAAGATACGGATAAAGATCAAGGACATAAGGTAGCCAAGCAGACCGCAGCCGGGGAAGGTCAATATCCAGGCGGCAACCATTTCCTTTACGATGGACCAGTTCACACTGGATAAGCGCTTGGATGCACCGACGCCCATGATAGCAGTGGTCTTCGTATGGGTCGTGCTGACCGGTATGCCCAGGGTGGTAGCGGCAAAGAGGCTGATTGCAGCCGCGGCATCCGCTGAGAAGCCCTGATAAGGCTCCATCTTCACCATACCCATACCGACAGTCTTAATGATCTTATAGCCACCGATGGAGGTGCCGGAGGCCATGACGACCGAGCACAGAACCATCAGCCAGACAGGGATAACATAATCAGAGGTAACGGCACCTTGTCCGTTCGACAGGAACATGCCAAGCATGAATACACCGATAAATTTCTGGCCATCCTGGGCACCGTGCATGAAGGCCATGGCGGCACCGCCCGCAACCTGAGCACCTTTAAAGAATTTATTGGTTTTTCTCCGGTCTGTATGCTTGAATAAGAAAGCGGTAAGCCGCGTAATCAGAAAGCCCAATCCAAAGCCGATTACGGTGGAAAGGCCCAGACCATAGATGACCTTGATCCATTCACTGCCGTTTACACCCTTACCGCCCTGCAGAGCGATTGCAGCACCGGTAATACCTGCAATCAGGGCATGGGATTCACTGGTGGGGATACCGAAGGCCCAGGCTGCCGTAGCCCATACCACGATGGCGAATAAAGCCGCACAGAGAGCAACCAGAGCACTCTTATCACTTCCGAACTGCACCATCTTGGATATGGTAAATGCAACCTCCCTACTTACCATGGACATGACAAATACGCCGAGGAAATCAAAAAAAGCAGCCATGATAATAGCCCTTTTGGGACTGATGGACCGGGTCGATACGCAGGTTGCGATCGCATTTGGTGCATCCGTCCAGCCATTCACCATGATAACTCCCAGAATTAGCAGGACCGTGATGAAGAGCGCCGGGTTAGAAAACAGCTGCTGCAAAAAATCAGACAAACTCATTTTATGCCTCCTAAAGTAAAAGGTGATATTGCCATATATTTGCTCATACACTTGAATATTATCATGTAATGAAAGCAGAAGCAATGAAATTTTGCGTAAGTTGGCTTATTCCCTGTCAAATATAGAGTGTATTCGGCTTCTTACGCTTCATAGGGAAAATAATTTGAATTTAACATTGATTTTTATAAGGAAATCCTTTATTATATACTGTACTACATTAAAGCAGTAAATATTTCGGCAAGACCGAAGCTTTGACAGACAAACGAATGGCTGACTTAATATCTATTATAATAAGGAAAAGGTGGTTAAGGATGAGAAGTGACGCAGTAAAAACAGGGATACAGCAAGCCCCCCACAGATCGTTATTTAATGCTCTGGGCTACACCAGGGAAGAATTACAGAAGCCACTGGTGGGTATCGTGAGCTCCTATAATGAAATCGTTCCCGGACATATGAATCTGGATAAAATAGTAGATGCGGTCAAGCTAGGCGTGGCTATGGCAGGCGGAACACCGGTCGTCTTTCCGGCAATAGCCGTCTGTGATGGAATTGCCATGGGACATCAGGGGATGAAATACTCCCTTGTGACCAGGGATCTGATCGCCGACTCCACCGAAGCTATGGCGATGGCACATCAGTTTGATGCTCTGGTCATGGTGCCGAATTGCGATAAGAATGTCCCGGGGCTTCTGATGGCTGCGGCAAGAGTTAATATACCGACCATCTTTGTCAGCGGAGGACCGATGCTGGCGGGCAGGGTGAAGGGTTGTAAGACCAGCCTGTCCAGTCTGTTTGAAGCAGTCGGAGCTTACAATGCCGGTAAAATGACCGAGGAAGAGGTAGAAGAGTATGAGAACAAGGCCTGCGCTACCTGCGGTTCCTGTTCGGGAATGTATACGGCTAACTCCATGAATTGTCTGACCGAGGTAATCGGCATGGGCCTGAAGGGGAACGGAACCATCCCGGCAGTATACTCAGAGAGAATCCGTCTTGCCAAGCATGCAGGCATGAAGATTATGGAGCTCTATGAGAAGAACATCCGCCCGAGAGATATTATGACCGAGAAGGCCTTTATGAATGCCCTGACCGTAGATATGGCCTTAGGCTGCTCCACGAATACCATGCTCCACCTTCCCGCCATTGCACATGAGGTGGGCTTTGATCTGAATATAGATATTGCCAATGAAGTTAGTGCAAGAACTCCCAACCTGTGTCATCTGGCACCGGCGGGCCATACCTATATGGAGGACCTGAATGAGGCCGGCGGAGTCTATGCGGTTATGAATGAATTAAATAAGAAGGGACTCCTCTATACCAATCTGATTACCGCTACAGGTAAGACAGTGGGTGAGAATATACAGAACTGCAACAACCTGAATCCCGAGGTAATCCGACCGATTGAAAATCCTTACAGTGAGACCGGCGGCATCGCCATCTTAAAGGGAAATCTGGCACCGGACTCCGGAGTGGTAAAGCGGTCAGCAGTGGATCCTTCCATGATGAAATTTGAAGGACCTGCCAGAGTATTTGACTGCGAAGAGGATGCAATCAAGGCGATTACAGGAGGAAAGATTGTCCCCGGTGATGTGGTGGTGATACGCTATGAAGGACCCAAGGGTGGACCCGGCATGAGAGAAATGCTGAATCCGACCAGTGCCATCATGGGTATGGGGTTGGGTTCCTCTGTGGCATTGATTACGGACGGCCGCTTCTCAGGAGCCTCCAGAGGAGCCTGCATCGGCCATGTATCGCCTGAAGCGGCGGTCGGAGGCAATATTGCTCTTGTGGAAGAGGGAGACATCATTCAGATAGACATCAATAAGAACTCTCTTAATTTTGTGATAACAGAGGAAGAGCTGGAGGCCAGAAGGGCAAAATGGCAGCCCAGGGAGCCCAAGATCACAACCGGCTATCTCTCCCGTTATGTCGCCATGGTAACCTCCGGTAACCGTGGTGCCATCCTGGAAGTACCAAGAGCTAAGTAAGCTGTCGGGATGCAGCCACAAAGAAAGCAGATGCTGAAAGCACCGATGGGGGCATAATAAAAGTAAAAGAGATGAGTCTATGCAGCGAGGGAGCTGCTTGCGATAGAATGGAGGTTTCTATGGAATTAACAGGAGCGCAAATAGTAATCGAATGCTTGAAGGAACAGGGAGTTGATACCGTATTCGGATATCCCGGAGGTACCATCCTGAACATATATGATGAGATTTATAAGCACAGTCATGAGATCAGGCATATTCTGACCTCCCACGAACAGGGAGCTGCCCATGCGGCAGACGGATATGCCAGGGTAACGGGGAAGGTAGGAGTCTGTTTAGCAACCTCCGGTCCCGGCTCTACCAATCTGGTAACCGGAATTGCAACCGCTTATATGGACAGCGTACCGGTTGTGGCAATCACAGCAAATGTCGCGGTAAATCTCTTAGGTAAGGATACCTTCCAGGAGATTGATATTGCCGGTGTCACCATGCCGATCACAAAGCATAATTACATTGTTAAGGATATAACAAAACTGGCAGATACCATCAGAAAGGCTTTCCGTATCGCCCGCTCAGGCAGGCCCGGCCCCGTACTGGTGGATATTACGAAGGATGTAACTGCCGCTAAGACAGAGTACAGCCCCAAGACACCCGAAGTGATCGAGAGAGTGACCCAGGATATCACAGATGAGGGTATCCGGCAAGCCCTGGAGCTGATCCGCCATTCTAAAAAGCCCTTTATCTTTGTGGGCGGCGGTGCGGTCATTTCCGAAGCTCATGATGAGCTGAAGAACTTCGTGGATAAGGTAGATGCACCTGTGGCAGATACGCTGATGGGTAAGGGAGCCTTCGACGGTACGGACTCCAGATATACCGGTATGGTTGGAATGCATGGAACCAAGGCCTCCAACTTAGGAATCACGGAATGTGACCTGCTGATTACGGTAGGCGCCCGCTTCTCAGACCGGGTAACGGGAAATGCGAAGAAATTTGCCAGCAAGGCCAAGGTACTGCAGATCGATATCGATCCGGCAGAGATCAATAAGAATGTAACAGCCCACAGCTCCATCATCGGTGATGTGAAGGAGGTTCTGACCAGGCTGAACGCTGCTTTAGAGCAGCAGGATCATAAGGACTGGCTGGACCATGTGAAGGAGCTGAAGAAGAAATATCCGCTCAGATACCGCCAGGATATCCTGACCGGTCCCTATATACTGGAGAAGCTCTATGAGCTCACTGAAGGGGATGCCATCATTACGACAGAGGTTGGACAGCACCAGATGTGGTCAGCACAGTATTATAAGTATAAGCTGCCAAGGACCTTTGTCAGCTCCGGAGGCTTAGGTACCATGGGCTATGGGCTCGGTGCCTGTATCGGAGCCAAGCTGGGCAGGCCGGATAAGACGGTCATCAATATCGCCGGAGACGGCTGCTTCAGGATGAATATGAATGAATTGGCTACGGCAACCCGTTATAATATACCGATCATTGAGGTGATCTTCAATAACCACGTACTGGGAATGGTACGGCAGTGGCAGACCTTATTCTACGGACAGAGATATTCCCATACGAACCTAAGGGATAAGGTGGACTTCGTTAAGCTGGCTGAGGCCATGGGAGCGAAGGCATACCGGATTACGAAGAGAGAAGAGGTCGAAGGTGTTATGAAGGAGGCCATCGCCCTCGGTGAGCCCGTTCTGATTGAATGCATCATCGACAGTGATGAGAAGGTATGGCCTATGGTTGCACCGGGTGCAGCAATTGAGGAGGTATTCTCGGAAGAGGATATCCAGAAATAGGCTGCACTGATAATAATTTCTTATGAATTTGGTCTAAAACATTAATCACTGCAGCGATATTCTTGTATTGACAAAAAAATAACATAGTTTTATAATGAAGAGTATACTTTACTCATTTAAAGTCGTATAGTGAGAGAGATGTAATAGGAGATCCAAGGGAGGATGAGAGTATGGGAAGAATATATAATTTTTCTGCAGGACCGGCGATGTTACCGGTTGAGGTTTTAAAGGAAGCCGCAGAAGAAATGCTTGACTACAGAGGTACCGGAATGTCCGTAATGGAGATGAGCCACAGATCGAAGGCTTACGAAGCGATCATTCAGGAAGCGGAGAAGGACCTTAGGGAAGTAATGAATATTCCTGACAACTATAAGGTTCTGTTCCTGCAGGGCGGTGCTTCACAGCAGTTTGCGATGATACCTATGAATCTCATGAAGAATAAGGTAGCAGATTATCTCGTTACCGGTCAGTTTGCAAAGAAGGCATATCAGGAGGCTAAGCTCTTCGGTACGATCAATGCCGTTGCATCCTCTGCAGACAAGACATTTTCCTATATTCCGGATTGCTCGGATCTTCCTATTTCCGAGGATGCGGACTATGTATACATATGTGAGAATAATACCATCTACGGAACCAAGTATAAGACACTTCCGAATACCAAGGGTAAGCCACTGGTAGCGGATATGTCCTCCTGCTTCCTGTCAGAGCCTGTGGACGTGACAAAGTACGGACTCATCTACGGCGGAGCACAGAAGAATATCGGACCTGCAGGTGTGACCATTGTTATCATCCGTGAGGATCTGATTTCTGAGGATACCCTTCCCGGAACACCGACTATGTTAAAATATAAGACCCATGCAGATGAAGGCTCCATGTATAATACCCCGCCGGCTTATGGTATCTATATCTGTGGCAAGGTATTCAAGTGGATTAAGAATATGGGCGGTCTGGAAGCCATGAAGGCCCATAATGAGAAGAAGGCAGCCCTCCTCTACGATTATCTGGATCAGAGCAAGCTCTTTAAAGGCACAGCCGAGAAGAAGGACCGTTCCCTGATGAATGTTACCTTCGTAACCGGCAACGAAGAGCTGGATGCGAAATTTGTAAAAGAATCTAAGGCAGCAGGCTTTGAGAACTTAAAGGGACACAGGTCCGTAGGCGGCATGAGAGCCAGTATCTATAATGCCATGCCGATCGAGGGTGTGGAGAAGCTTGTTGAGTTCATGAAGAGGTTTGAGGCAGAGAATGCATAATAAGGCGAAAGTGGAGGAGCAATCAAAATGAAGTATAGCTGTTTGAATCCTATCGCAGATGTAGGAATAAATATATTTTCTGACCAGTATCAGAAGGTGGAGGACGTGAAGGAAGCGGACGTCATTCTGGTCAGAAGTGCAGTGATGCATGAGATGGAATTTTCCGATCAGCTGAAGGCCATTGCCAGAGCCGGAGCCGGAGTGAATAATATTCCTCTGGACAAATGTGCGGAACAGGGTATCGTAGTGTTTAACACCCCCGGTGCCAATGCGAACGGTGTTAAGGAGCTGGTAATTGCAGGCCTGATCATGGCATCCCGTGATATCGTCGGCGGTGTCAACTGGGTACAGACCATTAAGGACGAAGCCGGTGTTGCCAAGCTGGTGGAGAAGGGCAAGGGCAAGTTTGCCGGCCGTGAGATCCAGGGCAAGAAGCTCGGTGTAATCGGTCTCGGTGCTATCGGTGTTCTGGTGGCAAATGCAGCAAACCGTCTGGGAATGAAGGTATATGGCTGTGATCCCTTTATCTCGGTGGACAGTGCCTGGAATTTATCCAGGGATGTCGTTCATGTGAAGACCAGGGATGAGATCTATAAGGAATGTGATTATATCACGGTACATACTCCATTGGTAGCGGATGAGAATCCTGATGTGAATACCAAGGGGATGATCAATAAGGAAGCGATCTCTAAGATGAAGGATGGTGTGATCATCCTGAATTTCGCAAGAGATCTGCTGGTAAATGATGATGATATCGCAGAAGCATTACAGTCCGGCAAGGTAGCGAAATATGTGACGGACTTCCCCAATGATAAGACAGCGAAGCTGGAGGGAGTAATCGCAATTCCCCACCTGGGTGCTTCCACGGAAGAATCCGAGGATAATTGCGCGGTCATGGCAGTAAAGCAGCTGATGGATTATATGGAGAACGGTAATATCAAGAACTCTGTGAATTTCCCGAACTGTGATGCCGGTATATGTCAGACACAGGGACGTATCGCAATCCTGCACAGGAATATACCAAACATGCTGACCCAATTTACCGGTGCCTTCTCATCCTTGAACATTAATATCACCGACATGGTGAATAAGAGTAAGGGTGATTATGCCTATACAGTCCTGGATGTGGAAGCTTCCATCAATGAAGACATTGTAGCGAAGCTGGCTACCATCAAGGGAGTATTAAAGGTAAGAATAGTCAAATAACAGTCTTTCTAATTAGAGTGGATAGGGAATAGAAGAAGGTGCTGCAGACGGGTTGCTGATGTAATTCGTCTGCAGTATCTTTGTATACTGCTGTGTCTGTCAATGGATCATATGGAACTCAATTTTGTAAATAGTATGTTTTTCTTAGGGGTATTTTGTTGTAAAAACATAGAAAAAGTATTATTATGATAGTGGTTTTACAGAAAACGATATATGACTGGGGGAAAATCAGATGGGTTACAATTTAAGAAAAGCGGACAGGGTTAATCTTATTACGGTTTTATTACTTGTAGTCATCATATGCGGACAGGTTATTTACACAGACGGGATTTCAGAGGGAGTAGCTCAATTGCTTGCGGGAGCTGCAGTATGCATAGTTATGGTAGTAAACTATTTTATTCCTATGAACGGATATCTTAGGGGGCTTCTATTCGCTTCGCTGACCTCGATCGTCATTATGGGCATCGTGGTAGCGGATCCTTTCAGCCTGAATAAGCACTATATGTTTATCGCAACCATAGCCATGGTTGCCCTATATTTCAAGAAGGAACTGCTTCTTGCCCATGGAATCATCATAAATATCGAGTATGTGGTCCTTTATCTGTCTGCTCCTGCGAATTTTATGACCGATATCTATAGGTTAGAGGATTTCATAACCATTGTAGTTATGACCGACGGTATCTTGACCATTCTCTATTTCCTTACCAAATGGGGAAATGATCTGGTGAATAAGACTACCGAGAAGGAGGCGGAAACAGGTAAGCTGCTCGGAAGGCTGAACGGTATGTTTCAGTCCGTCAAAGAGGTTGCAGGTATCCTGGATGGAAATATTACAGAATTAAATGAGAAGACCCTTAATATAAATGAAACAAGCAAGGGTATTTTAGAATCAGTTCAGCAGATTTCAGCCGCCATACAGGAGGAAGCCTCCAGTGTGAATGTGATCAACGGAACGATGAACAGCTCCATGGAGGGCTTGAATCAGTCAGTGGCGCTCTCTCATGGGCTCATGGATAAGACCAACAGCATGGAAGGCATGGTAGAGGATGGCTGGAGGAAGGTGGAGGCTGCCAAGGACAGTATGAGTACGGTACAATCCGCCATCAGTCTGTCTGCGGTTACTGTTACAGAGCTCAAGGAAAGCCTGGACATGATCAACAGTCTCTTATTAAGCATTAAGGATATCGCAGGCCAGACGAACCTGCTTGCCCTGAATGCATCCATTGAGTCTGCAAGAGCCGGTGAGCAGGGGAAGGGTTTCGCTGTTGTAGCAGAACAGATCAGAAGGCTGTCCGAACAGAGTAAGGCCATCGTAGCAGATATCACAGAGGTAACCGACCGTATCTCGATGAAGTCGGCGGAAGCAGCAGATAAGTCCACTGAAGGGGACAATGCTGCCAGGTCCGGACTTCTTATGATGAATGAGGTGGCCAACTTCTTTAAGCAGATCAGGGACTATTATAAGGATACCAACGGAGAGTTCCAGAAGAACGTGAAGGAAATGGAAGGTCTGGTTAGTAACTTTATCGAGATACAGGAGCAGCTGATGAATGTAGCCAGCATTTCGGAAGAAAATTCAGCCTCGACCGAAGAGATTCTTTCCTATATAGAAGAGGAAAACTCCCAGATTGGCCATATCAGTGAAGCAGTGGGCCGGATCAAGGAGCTGAACATCAGGATGAGAGAACAGAGAAGTGCAATGAAGAAAATGAGCTAAAGGAAGAGTGGAGGATAATACGGATGGCAATAGTAAGACCCTTTCAATGTATCAGGCCGGAGAGAAAGGTAGCCGAACGGGTAGCAGCATTACCCTATGATGTTTATAACCGGAAGGAAGCAAAGGAGGAGACCCTTAGGGAGCCCCTATCCTTCCTGAAGATCGACCGGGCGGAGACGCAGTTTTCCGACGAGGTGGATACTTATGATTCAAGGGTATATGAGAAGGCCAGGGACCTGCTCTCGGCCATGGCAGAAGAGGGAGTCCTTCTGAAGGATAAGGAGGAATGCTATTATATCTACCAGCTTACGATGGAGGGAAGGGCCCAGACGGGTATCGTTGCCTGTGCATCCATTGATGACTATCAGAATAATATCATTAAGAAACATGAGAATACCAGGGAAGACAAGGAGCTTGACCGGATTCGCCATGTAGATATCTGCAATGCCCAGACAGGCCCTATCTTCTTGGCTTATCGGGCCAGAGCAGAGCTTGACCGGATTGTGGAGACGGCCAAACAGGAGGAAGCACTTTATCATTTTACAGCGATGGACGGAATAGGCCATCAGGTGTGGAGAGTCTCCCGGAGGGAGCAGGTAGAGAACATAAGGAAGGCTTTTGAAGCAATAGACAGCATCTATATCGCTGATGGGCATCATCGGGCAGCTTCCGCTGTTAAGGTTGGCTTAAAAAGAAGACAGGAACACCCTGGCTATAGCGGAGAAGAGGAGTTCAACTATTTTCTGTCGGTTCTCTTTCCCCATGATCAGCTGATGATCATGCCTTATAACAGGGCAGTAAAGGACCTGAACGGACTGACCGTGGAAGAGTTTTTCAAAAAGGTCGAGATACATTTCGAGCTTAGGCCTGCAACAGAGGAGCCCTTTGCTCCCGGCAGCAAGGGAGAGTTTGGGATGTACCTTGATGGGAAGTGGTATACCCTTCAGGCGAAGGAAGCCTTAAGAAGCCTTACAGATCCGGTGAAGGCATTGGATGTCTCACTTCTGCAGGATTATCTGCTGCAGCCGATCCTTGGCATAGAGGATCCCAGAACGGATAGACGGATTGATTTCATCGGTGGAATCCGGGGCTTGAAGGAACTGGAGAAGAGGGTAACAGAGGATATGAAGGTGGCCTTCTCCATGTATCCCACCTCGATTACCGAGCTCTTTGACGTATCAGACGCAGGGAAGCTGATGCCTCCGAAATCAACCTGGTTTGAACCGAAATTAAGAAGCGGTCTTTTTATCCACTCTCTGGATTAAAGACAGAAAGAGATATATTTTCAAGATATATTTCCTGGGGTGGAAGGGCTTGCCTTTCCACTCTTTTTAGTGCTATACTTTAGGAAGGAGCTGCGGAAATCTTCGCAATGCTCACAGGTTTATCACATCAACATAAGGAGGTCATACATATGGCAAATCTAAGAGGTACGAAGACACTGGAAAATCTGATGAAGGCATTTGCAGGGGAATCTCAGGCAAGAATGAGATACACCTACTTTGCTTCTGTAGCAGGAAAAGAAGGTTATAAGCAGATACAGAATATCTTCCTGGAGACGGCGGAGAATGAGAAGGAGCATGCCAAGGTATTCATGAAGCTCGCTCTGGAGAATCTGGATGGAGAGAATCCTGCACCGGTAGATATCAATGCAACCTATCCCTTCGCCTATGGGGATACTGTAGCAAACTTAAAGTCTGCGGCAGCCGGTGAGCATGAGGAATCCGAGGTCGATTACCCTGCCTTCGCACAGACAGCCAAGGAGGAAGGCTTCCCTGAGATCGCTTCCCGCTTCCTCTTAATTGCTAAGGTGGAAAAGCATCATGAGGAAAGATACAGCAAGCTTTTAGAGAACATTGAGAATGGAACCGTATTCAAGAAGGATGGCAAGGTATACTGGAAATGCCTGAACTGCGGTTATGTGCATGAGGGAGACGGGGCACCGGAGCTTTGCCCTGCCTGTAAGCATCCCAAGGCTTACTTCCAGCTGCTGGATGATTGCTTCTAATTCATTTGGTTTCATACATAAGGTAATATTTCATTATCATAATATAGGAAGAGATACAAGAGGCACCATGCTTCCAGGAAGACATCGGACCGGAGAACGAACCCGTTCACCGGACCGGTGCAGAAGGCTTGATTACACAAGCTGAAGGAAGCATAAGGGTGTCTCTTGTGTCTTATAAGCGGGGAACTACTTAATAATTATTTTACTTTTATATATGGACAGGATGTGTTAGAATAATATGATGATAGGACCTGCCAAGTAAGAAATGGGGTCAGACTACAGAAATATGTGATAAGGGAGATATTTTATGGGTAATCTTTTTAATATTGATAGTCCGCTTCTGACGGTATTAAGTAAAATATGTGATATCTTATTCTTAAGTGTGCTCTGGGTGTTCTTATGTATCCCGGTCATCACGATCGGACCTGCAACGACTGCCTTATATTACACTACAGTTAAGGTGATCCGCAAGGACAGAGGCTATCTCTTCCGTGAATTCTTTAAGTCCTTCAAGCTGAATTTTAAGAGGGGTGCGATCATCGGAGTAATCCTCACGGCTGTATTTGTCGTCCTGATCTTTGATATCAATATTTCCTGGCAGTCTTTGAGTGATGAGAGCAATAAGGGTTCCATACTTCTGGGCATTTATTTGGCTCTTACCTTCCTGGCAATCAGCTTTACCATGTTTGCATTCCCGATTCTGTCCAGATTCGAGATGACGATAAAACAGTTGTTCAAGGCTGCGGTCTTTATGTCCATGAAGCATCTTCCCTTTACCTTTGTGATGCTGGTTGTAGTTGTTGCTTCCGCTGTACTTACTGTGTTCTTCCCCATGCTGCTTTTCTTTGTACCGGCTACCGCTGTCTTTATTAACTCCTTCATGATGGAGCATATTTTGAAGAAGTATATGCCCAAGTCAGAGGGCCTCGGAGAAGAGACAGGCAAGGATGAATGGTATCTGGAATAATCGTTTTTTGTAGATTTCATAAGAAATAACTGAATATTGTGGGAAGCTTTTCAGCAGTTTTCATAAAAAGTAACTATTTTGAAAAAAAGTACTTTTCTTTTCACAGAAAACGTGATATAAACTAATATATATTATTGAAGTAAAGAGCGAAGGTGTTCTCATAGGGTTGAGGACACCTTTTTCTTAAATCTTAACCGGGGAGGATAAGTTATGTCAGAGAGATTAACTGATTTATTTGGCGTTGATGTGTTTAACGATGCGGTAATGGTAGAACGCCTGCCGAAGAAGATCTATGCGGCACTGAAGAAGACCATTGAGAATGGCGAGGATCTGGATCCGAATGTAGCAGAGGTTGTTGCAAATGCGATGAAGGATTGGGCGATCGAGAGAGGTGCTACCCACTATACCCACTGGTTCCAGCCCATGACCGGTATCACCGCTGAGAAGCATGATTCCTTCATCAGCCCTACGGTAGATGGCAGGGCGATCATGGAGTTCTCCGGTAAGGAGCTGATTAAGGGTGAGCCGGATGCTTCCTCATTTCCCTCCGGCGGCTTAAGAGCCACCTTCGAAGCAAGAGGCTATACTGCATGGGATTGTACTTCACCGGCCTTCCTCCGCGAAGATGCAGGCGGTGTGACCCTCTGTATCCCTACTGCCTTCTGTTCCTACACCGGAGAAGCACTGGATGTTAAGACACCTCTGCTCCGTTCCATCGAGGCATTAAGCACTCAGGCAGTACGTATTTTAAAGCTGTTCGGCCATACGGACGTGAAGAGGGTAACCCCCTCGGTTGGTCCCGAGCAGGAATATTTCTTAGTAGATAAGGCGAAGTATTTAAAGAGAGACGATCTGATCTTTGCCGGCAGAACCTTATTTGGTGCGATGGCACCGAAGGGACAGGAGCTGGAGGATCATTACTTCGGAAGCATAAAGGAAAGAATATCCGCCTTCATGAAGGAGGTTAATATTGAGCTCTGGAAGATGGGCGTAACCGCTAAGACACAGCATAATGAGGTTTCTCCTGCTCAGCACGAGCTGGCTCCGATTTATGCTACAGCCAATATCGCCACCGACCACAATCAGCTGGTTATGGAGTGCATGAAGAAGGTTGCAAACAGACATGGTCTTGCCTGTCTCCTTCACGAGAAGCCTTTTGCAGGAGTGAATGGCTCCGGTAAGCACAATAACTGGTCCATGGTGACAGATACGGGCAAGAACCTCTTAGATCCCGGCAAGACTCCTCATGACAATGTACAGTTCCTGCTGGTATTGGCAGCAGTATTAAAGGCAGTTGACCTCCATGCAGATCTGCTCCGTGTATCCGCAGCAAATCCCGGCAACGATCACAGACTGGGTGC
Organism: Bacillota bacterium; assembly: GCA_023441965.1. Taxonomy (GTDB): domain Bacteria; phylum Bacillota; class Clostridia; order Lachnospirales; family Lachnospiraceae; genus Mobilitalea. The sequence continues at coordinate 32,117 of JAEZNB010000012.1, read as the reverse complement.
AAATGAAGCTCCTCCGGCCATCATCTCTATCTTTGTTGGTGAGCAGCTGGAAGATGTACTGGCACAGCTGATTGAGACCGGCGAAGCGAAGAGAAGTAAGGACGGCGGCAAGCTGAATGTCGGTGTTCATACGATTCCTGAGCTTTCCAAGGATGCAACAGACCGTAACCGTACTTCACCCTTTGCATTTACCGGTAATAAATTTGAGTTCCGTATGGTTGGCTCTTCTGCATCCATCGGTACCTGCAATACCATTCTGAACACCATCGTAGCGGATGTATTTGCTGAGATGGCTGACGAACTGGAGAAGGCTGAGAATTTTGATTTGGCAGTACATGATCTGATCAAGAAGACGGTCAGCGACCATAAGCGTATCGTATTCAATGGCAACGGTTATTCCGAGGCCTGGGTAGAGGAAGCAGAGAGAAGAGGTCTTCCGAATATCAAGTCCATGGTTGAAGCAATTCCTTATCTGGATTCCGAGAAGGCAGTGAATATCTTTAAGAAGCATAAGGTATTCTGCGAGGCAGAGCTGCATTCCCGCGCCGAGATTATGTATGAGTCCTATGCGAAGGCAATCAATATAGAAGCGAAGACCATGATTTCCATGGCTTCCGTGAAGTATATCCCTGCTGTTATTAACTTTACCAAGACCCTGGCCGATTCGATCAATGCGATCAAGGCAGCTGCTCCGGATGCAGATGTAAGTGTACAGACTGAGCTTCTGAAGGAGGCTTCAGGTCTTCTGGTTCAGGCACAGGCTGCGCTGAAGAAGCTTCAGGATAAGACTGCTAAGGCTAGCTCCATCGAGGAAGGCCATAAGATGGCAGAAGCCTACCATGAGGAAGTGGTTCCTGCTATGGCAGAGCTTAGAGCTCCGATCGATGCTTTGGAAGTAATTGTAGATAAGAATTTATGGCCGGTACCTACCTACGGCGATCTGTTATTTGAAGTGTAATATTGGGTGTTTTCGCTTGATACATCATTTTGGGGCTGTTCACTGATTGTGAACAGCCCTTAAATTCTTCTTGACATTTTATTCATTTTCCTATATATTTTGATTATCAAAATATTTGTGATACAAACAAATACCTTGATAGATATCATCGCTTAGGGGTGAATTACGTGAAAGAAAAAATGCTTGAAATCAATAAGTTACTTGTCGAGGTTTATGATGACGTAAATCATATTGAAGAGTACTCGATTAAGCAGGGAGTCTTCAGTGACCTGTCCATTACGGAGATTCATACGGTGGAGGCTGTTGGCCTCTATGGCTCCAAAACGATGTCGGAGATTGCGGCTGTGTTGGAGATTACTATGGGTACACTGACCACGGCTGTGGATAAGCTGATTCGGAAGGGCTATCTGGAGCGCAACAGAAGTGATTCCGACCGTAGAATCGTGAATGTGAGCTTGACCCAGAGAGGAAAGCTGGCCTACCGTATTCATGAAAAATTCCACTTGGATATGGTCAAAGCGATAATGAGTGATTTTACGGCAGAGGAGGAGGAGATTCTTCTGAATGCCCTCCGGAAGCTGAATATGCACTTAAAGGATATCTATAAGCCGAACGGTAATCCAAGCAGCAAAAACAGAAAATAAGTACCTTTTTTATTCACAGATCGGCATAAAGAAGGGACAATAGGTGAAGGATTAGCAGGGGGAGTTAGGAATGAAGCATGGAGCAGTCATCGGAAGCGGAAGCTATGTTCCGGAGAATGTGATGACAAATGATAGCCTTTCGGAGCTGGTGGAGACCAGTGATGAATGGATCGTAACCAGGACAGGAATTAAGGAGCGGAGGATTACTACCGGTGAGACCACCTCCGAATTAGCATATAAAGCGGCAGTAAGGGCATTGGAGCAGGTGAAGCTGGATCCGAAGGAGCTTGACTTAATCATATGTGCAACGATAACACCGGATTCCTTCATGCCCTCAACCGCATGTATCGTTCAGGATATGTTGGGAGCAGTGAATGCGGCAGCCTTCGATCTTACGGCGGCCTGTACCGGACTGATTTATGCCATGGTCACGGCAGATCAGTTCATAGCAACCGGAATGTATAAGAATATTCTGGTCATTGGTGCGGAGACACTCTCTAAGGTGCTTGATTGGGGAGACCGGGCAACCTGTGTACTCTTTGGTGACGGAGCAGGGGCCTTGGTTCTTTCCTCGGAAGGCAGCAGTAAGGGGATACTGGCCTCTACCCTGGCAGCGGATGGCAGTAAAGGAGCTGTCCTGACCTGTCCGGCGCTACCTCTGGTTAATCCCTTCGTAAAGCAGGATGCCATCCAGCTTGGTTTTAAGATAGAAATGCAGGGACAGGAGGTATTCAAGTTCGCTGTCCGCGCCGTCACGGATAGTATCAAGGCGGTTCTGAAGCAATCCGGCTTGGCTCCGGAGGAGATCAGATACATCATTCCTCATCAGGCCAATATAAGAATCATTGAGCAGGCGGCAAAATTTTGTGACATCCCCTTGGAGAAGTTCTATGTTAACCTGGGGAGGTATGGGAACACTTCTGCTGCCACCATAGGGATTGCCATGGATGAGTTGCTTCGAAACGAAGGTATAAAGCCCGGAGACAAATTGATCCTGGTGGGCTTCGGCGGCGGTATGACCAGCGGAGCATTACTGCTGGAGATGTAGTGATAGAGTCATAGAATTTAGGAGCACAAAGTAGCTCCTAGTAAAAATAAAATGATAAATCATATGATGGAGGAATAAACAATGGATTTTGAGAAGATTAAAGAACTGGTAGCAGAGCAGTTAGGAGTAGATGTGGCAGAGCTGAAGAAGGAGACAAACCTGAAGGAGGATCTGAATGCGGATTCACTGGACCTCTTCCAGATTATCATGTCCTTAGAGGAGGCGTTCGAAATTGAAATCCCTACCGAGGATACTGAGAACATCTGCACCATAGGTGATATCGAAAGCTATATCAGCAATAAGAAAGAAGCGTAAGATCATAATAGTACAGATAGGTTGTGTAAAAACTTGCGGAAAACCATAGGGAGGAGAAATCCTCCCGGAAAACAGGGGAGGAGAAAGCCTCCCAAAGAGAGTAGGGAGGAGAAATCCTCCCGGAAAACAAGGGAGGATAAAACCTCCCAAAGAGCGTAGGAGGTTTGGATGGATTCTCGGATTTGTAAAATGTTGAATATAGAGTACCCCATTTTTCAGGGGGCTATGGCCAGAATATCAGATGCATCTCTTGCTGCGGCAGTATCGGAAGCAGGGGGGCTGGGGATTATCGCCGGCGGTACCGCTCCGGTCGATTATATCAGGTCAGAGGTTAGGAAAGCCAAGTCAATGACCATGAAACCCTTCGGAGTCAATATCATGCTGCTCAGTGAGAATGTGGATGAGATGGCGAAAATGGTTTGCGAAGAAGGAGTAAAGGTGGTTACCACGGGAGCAGGTACTCCCGGTAAGTATATGGAGATGTGGAAGGAGCATGGCATCAAGGTAATTCCGGTCGTACCCTCCGTAGCGATTGCCAAGAGAATGGTAAGGAGCGGAGCGGATGCAGTCATTGCGGAAGGAACCGAATCCGGAGGTCATGTCGGTGAGCTTACGACCATGGTTCTGGTCCCGCAGGTTGTGGATGCGGTGGAGGTACCGGTCATCGCCGCCGGAGGCATCGCTGACGGGAGAGGTATCGCAGCAGCCTTCATGCTGGGAGCAGACGGAGTACAGCTCGGAACCCGCTTCCTGATCGCTCATGAGTGTACGGTCCACCCCAATTATAAGAAGAAGGTGCTGGATGCCAAGGATATTGATACAGTCGTTACCGGCCGTCGTACCGGACATCCGGTCAGAGTATTGAAGAATAAGCTGGCCCGTCAGTTCATGGAGCTGGAGGCAACCGGTGCCCCGGCAGAGGAATATGAGAAGCTGGGTGTCGGTGCCCTGGCCAGAGCGGTCACGCAGGGCGATATGGATTACGGCAGTGTCATGGCAGGACAGATTGCAGCAATCGTTAGGAAGGAACAGAGCTGTAAGGAAATCATAGCAGAGCTGATGGCTGAAGCAGGAGATCTGCTGAAGCGTGACTGGATATAAGGAAGGAATGAGGCACTGCCCAGGACGTAAGATATGCCCAGGACAGGTGCCAAAAGCCGGACCACGGATATGGTATGGAGGATGAAATGTCTAAGATAGGTTTATTATTTGCTGGGCAGGGGTCCCAGTATATCGGCATGGGAAAGGAGCTCTATGATTACTTCCCGGTCTGCCGGAGGGTGTTTGAGGAAGCGGATGAGAGCCTTCATATGAAGCTTTCTGACCTGATCTTCACCGGTAGGAAAGAGGAGCTGGATCTGACGGAGAATACACAGCCTGCCATCGTCACCATGACCATGGCGGCTTACCAGGCCTTTGCCCAGTACGAGCTGAAGGCAGAGGTGTGTGCAGGCTTAAGCCTGGGCGAATATTCTGCCTTAACCGCCAGCGGTGTCTTCACCCTATCCCAGGTAATCCCCCTGGTTAGGAAGAGGGGACGCTTCATGCAGGAGGCCGTACCGGAGGGGAAGGGTAAGATGAGCGCCATCCTGGGTCTGGCCGGGGATAAGGTCAGAGCAGCCTGCGAGGAGGCGAAGGACTTTGGTATCGTAGAACCCTCTAACTTTAACTGTCCCGGACAGATCGTGATCGGAGGTGAAATCAAGGCAGTGGAGGAGGCCGCCAGAAGGGCCAGAGAAATGGGGGCGATGAAGACGGTAGACTTAGCAGTCAGTGCTCCCTTCCATACCTCTATGCTGAAGCCGGCAGCGGAAAAGCTGAAGGCAGAGCTGGAGGAGATGACCTTGGGTAAGCTGAATATTCCCGTCATCAGTAATGTAAATGCAGCTTACATCGGAGAGATCGGTGAGATAAAGGGACTTCTCTACCGTCAGGTCATGAGCTCTGTGTTATGGGAGCAGACCATACGAAAAATGCTGGATAGTGGAGTCAGACATTTTGTGGAGATCGGTCCGGGAAGGATCCTCTCCGGCTTTGTTAAGAAGGTGGAGAGAGGACTCTGTACTTATCATGTGGAGGATATTGCTTCACTGGAATCAGCTGCCGAAGCAATCAAGGCGGTCATATAGAAAGGAAAGCAATTATGCTGAAAGGAAAAATTGCAGTGGTCACCGGAGCCGGCAGAGGTATCGGCAGGGCGATTGCCTTACAATTTGCCGAATATGGGGCTAAGGTGGTAGTGAATTATCGTAACAGTATCGCACAGGTGGAGGAGCTTTTAGCCACCATCAGGAATGCAGGCGGAGAAGCGATTGCAGTAAGGGCGGATATCAGCCGTGAAGACGAAGCGAAGGGTCTGATCAGTGCTGCCATCGAGCATTACAAAAGACTGGATATCCTGGTGAACAATGCGGGGATCACCAGAGATAATCTGCTGATGCGGATGACGGAGGAGGAGTTCGACAATGTGATTGACATCAATCTGAAGGGAACCTTCTTCTGCCTGAAGCATGCCGCAACAGTCATGCTGAAGCAGAGAAGCGGCAGGATCATAAACATCTCTTCCGTTGTCGGACTTACAGGTAATGCAGGCCAGACCAATTATGCCGCTTCCAAGGCAGGTGTCATCGGTATGACGAAATCCGCAGCCAGAGAGCTGGCCAGCCGGGGCATAACAGTGAATGCAGTGGCTCCGGGCTTCATTCAGACGGATATGACAGAGGTTCTGCCGGAGAAGGTAAAGGAAGCCAGCATCGCAGGTATTCCCTTAAAGCGCTTTGGTACTGCCGACGAGATCGCAGGAGCAGTCAGCTTTCTCGCTTCTGATGCAGCAGGCTATATTACGGGTCAGGTACTGCAGGTTGACGGCGGTATGGTAATGTGACCGAAAGCCGAAAGTAAGGTTGCTTCACATAGGAATCGAAGCTGTCATGACAGGCAGCAGTTTACTATATAATATTGTGTTGACGCCCGGTTTGGGTATGGGCAGCATGGAGGAATGATATGGAGCGTAGAGTTGTAGTTACCGGAATGGGGGCCATCACCCCTATCGGAAACAGTGTGAAGGAGTTTTTTGCCGGAGTCAGGGAAGGCAGCTGTGGGATCGGTTTGATAGATTGCTTTAATACGGAGAATTTCTCCGTAAAGCTGGCCGCTCAGGTTAGGAATTTTGATGCCAGGAACTATATGGATGTGAAGGAAGCGAAGAGAATGGACCGCTTCTCCCAGTTTGCGGTTGCCGCCTCCGGGGAAGCCATCGCGGACGCGGGTCTGGATCTTACTACTCTTGATATGGAGCGCTTCGGTGTAATCGTTGGCTCCGGGATCGGCGGCTTGGAAAACATCGAAAAGGAAGCCAGGACCCTGGCTGATAAGGGACCGAGAAGAGTGAATCCCTTATTTATCCCTATGATCATAACGAATATGGCAGCAGGAAATATTGCGATCAAATACGGAGCCTTGGGTGTCTGTACGAATATAGTGACAGCCTGTGCGACAGGGACCCACAGCATCGGTGAAGCCTTCCGCAGCATTAAGCATGGCTATGCGGATGTCATCCTTGCAGGAGGTACGGAAGCCTCCATCACACCTTTAGGGGTAGCCGGTTTCACCTCCCTGACTGCTTTATCCACCAGTACAGATCCCTTAAGAGCCTCCATTCCCTTTGATAAGGAGAGGGATGGCTTCGTCATGGGAGAAGGAGCCGGAATCCTGGTTGTGGAGGAATATGAGCATGCCCTTAGGCGGGGAGCCAGAATCTATGCGGAAGTCGTCGGCTATGGCGCCACCTGCGATGCATATCACATCACAGCACCTTCTCCTGACGGACATGGCGGTGCAAGAGCCATGAAGCTGGCCATGGAGGAGGCAGGAATTACTCCCAAGGAGCTTTCCTATGTCAATACCCATGGAACCGGTACACCGATCAATGATAGGCTGGAGACGCTGGCGATGAAGGCGGCCTTCGGCGAAGAGGCTTATCGAATCCCCTCCAGCTCCACCAAATCCATGATCGGCCATCTGCTGGGCGCAGCCGGTGCAGTGGAAGCCATAGCAAGCATCAAAGCGATTGAGGAGAGCTATATTCCGGCAACCATAGGGTATCAGGTACCGGATGAGGAATGTGATCTGGATTATGTACCCAATCAGGGAAGAAGCGCCGAGGTGAAGGTGGCGATGTCAAATTCCTTAGGCTTTGGCGGTCACAATGCCACTATCATTTTCAGAAAAATGGAGGAGTAATCGTGGATTATAAAGCTATTATCAACCTAATGAAGGAAATGAATCAGACAGAGCTTACAAAGCTGGAGGTCGAAGCAGAGGGTCTGCGGATTTGTCTGGAGAAGGCAAATCCAAGCTCAGCGGCAGTACTTTCACAGCCCCAGTTCCTCCTGCCTCCTCAGCTACCGCAGGGATCTTGCTTGCCTGTTCCGAATATGGCGGCATCCCTTGGCTTAATACAGGGAGAAGCAACCGCTCATCCGGCTGCAGAAGCGGCAGAACAGAAGCCGGCAGCAGATACCTCCGGAACGAAGAAGCTGGTATCCCCCATGGTTGGAACCTTCTATGCTCAGGCAGCACCGGAGAAGCCCCCCTATGTCAAGGTAGGGGATAAGGTGAAGAAGGGTCAGACCATCTGCATCATCGAAGCCATGAAGCTGATGAATGAGATTGAAAGCGAATTTGACGGAGAGATCCTTGAGGTACTTGTAAAGAATGAGGAAATGGTAGAATATGGCCAGCCCCTCTTTCTGATCAAATAAGCATAAAGTGTTATGATCGATCGGCAGATGTCAAAAGAAAGGATAGAAGAGCCAATCCTTTGGCATAAACGGTTTTTATTCAGAATCACTTATATCTAGGAGAGGAATAATATGTTGAATATAGATGAAATCCAAAAAATCTTGCCCCACAGACCTCCCTTTCTTCTCGTTGACCGTATCGATGAGCTGGAGCCGGGAAAGCATGCTGTAGGAAGAAAGTGCGTTACCATGAACGAGCCTTACTTTGTCGGGCATTTTCCCGGTAAGGCTGTGATGCCCGGTGTCATCATTCTTGAGGCTCTGGCCCAGACCGGAGCGATTGTCATGCTCACGGTAGAGAAGCATGCAGGGAAAATCGCTTATTTCGGCGGAATGGATAAGGTCAAATTCAAGCGTCAGGTGGTTCCGGGAGATGTGCTTACCTTGGATGTGGAAATCATCAAGAGTAAGGGCAGCTTCGGTGTCGGATCGGCCAAGGCTTATGTAGAGGATCAAATTGCTGTGGAAGCAATATTTACCTTTGCCATCGGAGATTAAGCAGCCGATGGATATCGGTCACTCGTTTCATAGGAAAGCTTAAGGGAGAGTTACGATGTTTAAAAAAATATTAATCGCAAATCGTGGGGAAATTGCAGTCAGAATCATCCGGGCCTGCAGAGAAATGGATATAGAAACCGTGGCAGTCTATTCTGAGGCTGACAGGGAAGCCTTGCATGTGATGCTGGCTGACGAAGCGGTATGCATCGGTCCGGCCAAATCCAAGGACAGCTATCTGAATATGCAGAATATCATCAGTGCAACGGTCCTTACCGGAGCCACAGCGATACATCCGGGCTTCGGCTTCCTATCCGAGAACAGCTCCTTCGCCAGGATGTGTGAGGATTGTAACATTACCTTCATTGGTCCGAAGGCGGATACCATAGATTTGCTTGGCAATAAGTCAAAGGCGAGAGAGACCATGCTGAAGGCCGGTGTATCTGTTGTTCCGGGCTCTGAGGGGGAGGTCGGAAGCCTGCAGGAGGCAGTTGCCATAGCAGAGAAGATCGGCTATCCCGTGATGATCAAGGCCTCTTCAGGCGGCGGTGGTAAGGGCATGAGGGCGGTACATGGTCCGGAGGAACTGGAAAGTGCCTTCCTCTCTGCCAGGAGTGAAGCCAAAGCGGCTTTTGGTGATGATAAAATCTATTTAGAAAAATTAATTTTAAATCCCAAGCATATTGAGTTCCAGATACTTGCAGACCGGTATGGAAATGTGTTACATTTAGGTGAGCGGGACTGCTCGGTCCAGAGAAGAAACCAGAAGCTGATGGAGGAATCTCCCTCTGCGGTGATGACCAAGGAGCTCCGGGAGGAGATGGGCAGTGCTGCCGTAAGGGCAGCGAGGGCTTCAGGCTATGTCAATGCAGGCACCATCGAATTCCTGCTGGATCAGCAGGGTAATTATTATTTTATGGAAATGAACACAAGGATTCAGGTGGAGCATCCGGTAACAGAGATGGTCACAGGAATCGATATGATTAAGGAGCAGATCAGAATCGCTGATGGTCAGAGGCTTCCCTACAGCCAGGAGGAGATCGAATTCCGCGGTCATGCGATTGAATGCCGTGTGAATGCGGAGGACCCGAAGAAGGGCTTTATGCCCTGTCCCGGCCTTGTGGAGAGTGTCTTATTTCCGGGAGGCTTCGGCATCCGAGTGGACAGTGCCCTCTATCCGGGCTATAAGGTGCCCTCCTGTTATGATTCCATGCTGGCCAAGGTAATCGCCTACGGCAAGGACAGGAAGGAAGCGATCCAGAGGATGAAGAGAGCCCTGGCTGAATTCGTGATAGACGGAATAGAGACGAACATAGACTTCCAGTATGAGCTTCTGGAACGGCAGGAGATCGTATCCGGAGATTATGATACCGGCTTAATTCAGAGGATGATGAATGAGTCTGCCAATTTATGAAACAGAGGGCATGAGGCATAATGAACAAAAATCCGTTTAAGTCTAAGCAATATGCTACATCAAAAATTTATCGGGCCAAACCCCAGGATATGGATAAGCCGAGTCAGGAGAAGCCGAATGTACCGCAGGGTATCATGACCAAATGTCCCCAATGCGGTAAGGTCATCTATACGAAGCTCTTGATCAAGAACCTTAAAATGTGTGATGACTGCGGTTATTATTTTAAGGTATCTGCCAATGAGCGGCTTGCCATGATATTAGATGATGAGGAGCTGCAGGAGTTTGATCCACAGATTTCTACCAGGGATCCGCTGAATTTTCCCGGATATGGTGATAAATTAGTGAAGACACAGACACAGACCGGACTGGTGGACGGACTTGTTACCGGAAAAGGGAAAATAGACGGTATGCCTGTATGTGTTGGAGTGATGGATGCCGCCTTCTTCATGGGAAGCATGGGAACCGCCATCGGTGAGAAGCTGGCCAGGCTGTTCGAACGGGCGACCAGGGAGAAGCTCCCGGTCATCGTTTTTACTGCTTCCGGAGGAGCCAGAATGCAGGAGGGAATCTTCTCCCTGATGCAGATGGCGAAGGTCAGTGCGGCTGTTGCCAAACACGGTGAAGCAGGTCTTCTCTATATCACCGTACTGACAGATCCGACTACAGGCGGTGTTACCGCCAGCTTTGCCATGCTCGGAGATATCATACTGGCGGAACCCGGAGCCTTGATCGGCTTCGCCGGACCCAGAGTCATAGAGCAGACCATCGGACAGAAGCTGCCGGAGGGCTTTCAGAGAGCTGAGTTTCTTCTGGAGCATGGCTTTGTGGATAGGATCGTAACCAGAGAACAGCTGAAGCATACGCTGGGCTCCCTGCTGAAGCTGCATCCCATAAAGGAAGTATAAAGCAGCCAACGGGCATAGAACGGACGCGACTGAATAAGAGAAAGAATAACTCATAGGGAGGAGGGCATCATGGACCTTACACCGTGGGAAAAAGTGAAATTAGCCCGGATGCCGATCAGACCGACCGGACTGGATTATATAGAGAGAATATTTACCGGCTTTCTTGAGCTGCATGGTGACAGACTCTACAGCGAGGATAGGGCAATCGTCGGAGGCATCGCTTTTTTTGGCGATATCCCGGTGACTGTCATTGCCCAGCAGAAGGGCAGGAATACCAAGGAAAATATCACAAGAAACTTCTCCATGCCCCATCCCGAGGGTTATCGTAAGGCCCTCCGTCTGATGCGGCAGGCAGAGAAGTTCCATCGCCCGGTCATCTGCTTTATCGATACTCCGGGAGCCTTCTGTGGACTCGGAGCCGAGGAGCGGGGTCAGGGAGAGGCAATCGCAACGAACCTGGCAGAGATGGCGATGCTGAAGACACCGATCCTCTCCATCGTGATCTCGGAAGGGGGCAGTGGCGGAGCCTTGGCCCTTGGGGTGGCAGACCGGGTTTATATGCTGGAGCATGCCGTATATTCCATCCTGTCTCCGGAGGGCTTTGCCAGCATCCTATATAAGGATTCCTCCAGGGCAGAGCAGGCAGCCAAGGATATGAAGCTGACTGCCCAGGATCTGCATCAGTTCGGCATCATCGACGGAATCATCCAGGAGCCCCAGGGCGGTGCCCATAATGATTATGAGCTGGTTATGAAGAATACGAAGGCAGTGATCGAAGAGGACTTAAAGAAACTGATGGAGCTGCCGCTTCATGAGCTTCTGGAGCAGAGGTATCAGAAGTTCAGAAGGATGTAGAAGGTAAGATTTTCAGCTTCAGGAGATAAATAATCTTATAAGACATTTTGTACCGGGTAGGAAGAAGCTTCCTGCCCTTTTATCGTATGCCGATCCTATCATCTTTTTCTCTGGATATCCAGCAGGCTGCTGCTGTAGGTTCCACTATAGTCTGCAATATAATCCCGATATTCCTCATAATTCATATAGTACATCTTCCCCCAGGAGGAGATCTGAAGCATGATTCTGGAGGCTACAGAATCCTTAATGATTCCGGTTACGGTTACAAAGTGACCATTGATATCCTGCTGCACAGCTTTATAGCGGATGATGATATCAAACTCTGAGGAGGGAAGCTTCACACCGGGCACAGAGCCCTTCGTGGGAATGGCTTCTGTATACTGCTGATACAAGGAGATTCCTTTCTTGCCCCAAAGATTAGGAGTGTTCGGACCGATGGATAAAATCACAGGAAGATCCTGTGACAGCATGGCCTCGATCACCTCCAGCATATCATAATAGGTCAGGGACCATCTCCATTTTGCTCTTAAGTGTAAGCAAAACATACGAGAATAATCATTTACCGCTGTGGCAGCCTTTGGTCCCAGAAGAGCCAGCCAGCGCTTTGTCTTCGTGTAATATGCGTCTATCTTTCTGACATAATCCATATACTCCGTGTAATTAGCAGCCTCTGTCCCCTGTAAAACCGCTTCTGTGATCGGGTTCCGATATGCCTCCTGATGAATGGCCAGATATAGAAACAGATCGGCAATGGCGATTGTCCCACAGCCGTAATTGTGTAAGATATAATCCCTGCTGAACCAGCGTTGATCAGGAAACCACATCTGGCTGCCACCATAGGAGACGGCAGAGTCCTTAATCACAGGTACATAATCGGAATGCTGCAATGCAATCTTGGTTTTGCTCAAAGCTGCCACGCTGTCCTTACCTCAGTTCGGTTTTTCATTAACATCATATTCGAGGTGGACGTCAAAGTGACTTCGAAAATATCTCCTGAAATAGTTTTTACCTGTAGATCAGGTTGTATTTTTAGGTTTCATGTAAGTATAGACAAGTAATTGTAAACCAAATTCTGTTGCTGATCGGAAATAAATGTATTATAATCAAAATACCAAAAATTAGTAATTTTATCTAATTATGAAATATTATCATGGATAGAATGAACTGATTTAGGTAGAACAAGAAGAAAGGAGCTATGTATGAGGTACATAATTAAGCCGAAAAAAAACTATTTGGTAAATAGCATCTGTGTAAATGTGGGAATTGTACTTTGCCCAAATAACGGATGTGGTTCACAAACAACCTGCCCTGGCGGCTATTATGCATAAGACAAAAGGAAAATAAAGCATAATAAATGTTGGGCTGCTTTATGGCTCAACATTTATTTATTTCATAATGAATCATTCAAGTATAAGGAGATACAAAATGCTTAAGAAATCTATTTTCAATAGAATGATATATAAAGATAATGTTACGCTTGCCTTTAATAGCTTAAGCTGTTGTCTGGCAGAAGTGGATGACGATTTTCTGAATTTATTAAATAGCTGTGATCAAATAGATGCTCATCCGGAAGATCATGAGATGCTGCAAGAAATGATCAGGGGTGGGTTTATTGTAGACGAATCCATTAACGAACTGGACAAGATAAAAATCCTAAGTAATTCCGGACGATATGGAATGACTCGTGTATGGGGGCTGACAATCGTACCTACTTTAGCATGTAATTTTGTTTGTGATTATTGTTTTGAAGAGAAAAAGAACATATATATGAATAAGGAAGTAGAGGATGCGATCATAGCATTAATCGAGAATAATATAAGTAATTATGAAGCCTTGGAAATATGCTGGTTTGGCGGAGAACCCTTATTGGCATATGATACCATAATCAGCCTATCGGAAAGAATGATGGATCTGTGCAAGAAAAAGGGCAAGAACTACTCGGCAACCATGATTAGTAACGGTTATTTATTAAGTAATCATCAATATGAGAAGCTAAGGGATCAACAAGTCCGGCAAATTCAAATAACAATTGATGGGACAAAAGAGGTACATAATGAAAGACGAAGATTAAAGGGCAGCAGTATAGGCGGATTTGATAGAATATTACAGAATGTAAAGGAATTAGTGAAGTATCTGCATGTCAGAATCCGTATCAATATTGATAAAACAAACATCGATCAGGCGAAAAAAGTAGTGGAATTATTTGATGATATAGAGAACAGGGATCATATATCCTTTAATCTGGGTCTCCTTACGGATAATGAGTATGTAAATCAATCTCTATCCTGTAACTTCTTTTCAATTGAGGAGTATTCCTATCTATCCTATGAATTCAATCAATATTTACGCCAAAAGGGCTTTAGCTTCCATCAGGAATTGTATGATCCAAAGGTGAAATTAAACCACTGCTTAGCAGACCGTATTGATTCCATTTTGATTGACCCCTCCGGTGATATATACAAATGCTTTCAAAATGTGGGTGACACCAAGTATTGTATAGGGAATCTGCTGAAAAATGAGAATATTTTAGATATTCAAGCCCGCGGCAGCAGATATATCTTATCCTCACCCTTGGAAAATATGAGCTGCAGCAGCTGCGATATACTGCCCTTATGTATGGGAGGATGTCCTGCTTACTTCTCAAAGGATACCTGCAGATGCGATGTAGCAAAGTATATCCTGAATGAATATCTTTGGGATAATTATATCAAGGAAATGGAACTGATCAGCTGATGCTCAGCTATGATTAAGGAATCACCTTAATCATAGCTGAGCGCGTTTTTCACAGAAGTGAGGTCTATTATGATATTTGAGAGAATTGCAGATGATAACAGCAGTTACCTGAACGATATCGTAAACTTATATATGGATTTATTAGTATCACAGGCTTCTGATGGTGGCGAGACATTAACTGTAGAGGCAGATGCAATAAAGCATAATATACAGATGCAAGTAAAACTGAAGAATTACTTCCTTATCATTGCCCGAAAGGATGATCAGGTAATAGGGTTTGCTGAAGCATTCTTCTTAATGGAGTCATTGAATTTTATTGCAGGCAATCATATTTATGTAGGTAACTTTAACTTATCAGACGAATACCGAAAGCATTTTGCTGTCAGTATCATACCGAAATTCAGAAGAATGCTGGAGGATTGGGGGAAAGAAATGGGAGCAAAATATATGATTGCCGATATTTTTGACCACAATAAAAGTATGTTAACCATAGCAAAATTATATAAGTACAGAGCTTATACGCATCGGGTGGTGAAAGAAATCACATAAAAATCAGTAGTTTTCACACATAAGGCATATAATTAATATATAAATTACGATGGGGGTTATGAAACACATATGAATATCATTATTGCTGTAATTATCTTTGGTTTAGTGGTTTTTGTTCATGAGTTGGGCCATTATTTACTGGCAAAGAAGAATGGAATTAGAGTGACGGAATTTTCCTTAGGTATGGGGCCCAGAATCGCATCCTTTGTTAAGGGGGATACAAGATATTCACTTAAGCTTCTGCCGCTGGGAGGGTCATGCATGATGCTTGGTGAAGACGGGACGGATGATACGCAAACAGATTCCTTTATCAGCAAAAGTGTCTTTTCCAGATTTTCTACGATATTGGCGGGTCCGGTTTTTAACTTTGTATTGGCACTTATCTTATCCGTAATCTATGTGAATATGAATGGATATGATCTTCCGGTTGTCTCAGATGTAACAGAAAAAGGAGCGGCTTATGAAGCCGGACTTCAGGATGGAGATGTCATCATCAACTATAACGGTAAGAAAATATCCTCCTATGGAGATTTGGCCTTCCTAGATTATTTTAATCCCATGCATACGATGCAAGAGATCCGTATGGATATACGGCGTAATGATAAAATAATACAGACCACATTGAGGCCGGAAGAATATATGAAGTATCTGCTTGGATTTGATTTTAATCAGAATGACAGTCCTGTTAAGGTGACTGCTATCCTGCCCGGATCACCGATAGAGCAGAAAGGCCTGCAAGCAGGGGACTTTATCATTTCAATCAACAGGAATGAAATAGAGTCTGGAGATGATTTGAGAGACTATCTTGCGGAAAACCCTCTCAACGGGGAAGAAATAGAATTATCCTATCTGCATGATAATAAGAAAAAGAACATTCTTGTAAAACCCAAGCCCTATGAATACCATAACTACGGTTTTTCTTATGGCTATAAGAATTATAGTGCAAAAGGAATAAGCGCACTAAAGTACGGTTATCAGGAGTTTATTTATTGGATAAAGACAGGGTTTAAAAGTATAGGCTATCTTGTGGTTGGTAAAGTAGGCTTAAATCAGATGACCGGGCCGGTAGGGCTTATCAATGGTATCAGTGAATCGGTGGATCAGACCCAGAGCTTAGGAATAAAAGCATTGCTATCTACCTTCCTGACCTGGTCTATCCTGTTAAGTTCAAACCTGGGTCTAATGAATCTATTACCAATACCAGCCCTGGATGGAGGTCGCTTGCTGTTCCTTCTGATTGAAGCGGTAAGAGGTAAGCCCATCAGCCGTGAGAAAGAAGCCTATATTCATGCCGGGGGCTTCGTTCTGCTCATGTGCCTCATGGTTTTCGTCTTTTTCAATGACATAAAGGCATTATTCTAGCCATATGGCTCTCGAAAAGAAACCCCAATCCCAGCTATGGAGCAGCCCATTCTGGGATTGGGGTTTCTGATCTGGGATAAGTCCTAACAAGTAACTTTTATGATAGAGCTTTTATTGTAGGTCTGCCTTCTGTACAGCAGGCCTATTGATGATCTCTGCCAGAAATCTCATCAGCATACAAACCAGGAAGAAGCCCAGCATGATATACTCAAAATACAGCAGGTAATCGTAATCCCAGCTATGGGGCAGCCCATCCGTGGATAAAGGATCCCGATACAGATACCATAAGACCGCTGTATTCAATACTCCGAGAAGGACGGGCAGATAAGGCAGTCTGCGGATGGCGGAAGCAGAATAGAACATCATAAAATATGAGATCATGAAGATGATTAAGCCGAAGTCCTTATCCAGCTGATCTGTCTTCGTTGTCAGATTCAGATAAAAGGCAAATATCAAAGCGGTTCCGATCAGGGAGAAGATCATCCTCTTCCCATGGCCTTCCTTCTGATAGCTGACCATCATAAAGGGTCCTGCGATTAATAGGTAATAAAAATAGTTATAGTAGTCAGGAAGAGTACGGTCTGCCAGTTGGAAGATCAATGTAATAAAGTACAGGATAAAGATACCGGAGGGGAGAATCCGCGCGAAAAGCTTCTGTCCCTGGTTCAATACCGTATTACGGCTGATCATGTAGTCCAATACCATGCCTAGCAGTATGCAGGGCAGTATAGCGGTGATCAGATTATACTGGCTTTCTGCCTGAAAGCCTTCCAGGAAGAGAAAGGAAACTGCCATCACCAGATAAATCGCAAGAAAGATCACAGCGGTAAGATGCTTATGTAACATGGATTTCACTTGCTTCATAAATGCCTCCTGCTCCTATGCAGGAAACTCCTGCATGATAAAATATAACACTTCTCAATGCCTATTGTAATCTTATAGGGATTACTTGTCAATCATGGTTCATACAATGTAGCAATATATAACATGATATTGAAGGGATTGACATATACCGTAAAAATTTGGTATAGTTGTTGAGGTATATTACACAATTATAAATAAGTTACAAATAAGTTACAAATTACATAACTTATATACACTCTTTGCAATAAATGGGAATAATTAATATATTATGTAAAAATTAGTTGACACATGCCCAGGATATGGTAATATGGTTGTACTGAAATACACGGAATTTGCGCAACTTATATCGAGAACCATTGAAACTGATTTTTGAGGTTGTAACCGGTGCCATTTAAAGGCACCGGTTGCAATCATTATACTATCCGCTAAGGAGGAAATCCCATGCGCAGATGCGTTCTAATAGTTATGTTTCTTCTTCTTGCATTACTGGCAGGCTGTGACAAATCAGTCCATGATAAAGCAAGAGAATCCCAGCCCTTTCAGAAGATCAGCTTTACCAATACTGCCACCGATGTGGTAGCTTTTACCGTATCGTCAGACAGCAATCTCTATGTGCTGAAGATTGGTGGCTTATTAACGAGATATAGTAATGAGGGGACTGTACTGCAGGAATATGCAAATACGGAAGATTTTACGGCAATCTGCAGTGATGAGGGAATGATATATGCATATGATGCTGTAAAGCATCAGATTGTCAGCCTGAATACTGGGGATGGAGAGATAAGAGTTATCACAGGAAAGTTCATAGCAGATGAGGTTTTGAAGCTTGTTAAAACCGGTGAATATCTATATGCCCTATCAATCCCGGAAGCACATGGGAGCTTTGAACCGGGTCTTAATGAATATATAGACTATGGCGAAATACTGTATCGAATCAATTTGAAAACCGGTAAGATAGAGGATACGAATGAAGATAAGATTATAGCTATATATTATGCTTCAGATGGTATGGTATATTATTATGCTTATCGGGAAGATACATACGCCCTGTATTCTTATAATACAAAGAATAAAAAAAGCGCTAAGCTATACGATATGAACGATGTTGGCTACATAAGCGCATTTATATATGAGGGAGATTATTTCATATACGCTCACTTAAATAATAATAGCATGATGGTACGGGATTTATCTGGTGGTATAGAAGAACAGCTGGATGATGGACTGTTAATTCTGTCCGGAAATGATATGACCTATATCAGTGGGAATGTGATCTATTTTGGTTATTACGCTGATGGACCTAATTCATTCAATTCCATCTATCTGGGAGATGTCACTCTGGATGGCCAATCGGAGAATGCGGTAGCTGATGGAAACCCTGGCTCTGCTGACAGCAATAAAGGGGAAGCAGTCAAGGACAAGGGGAAAATCGTCGTGTCCACTGCCTTCAGGAATTATATCGATCCAACGGCTGTGAAGCAAATAAGTGGAATCAGTACCAGAATCGTTGACCAGAGTGTATATGGGGAAGTGTTGTTAACCGAGATAATGGCAGGAGATGCTGATGTTGATATCTATATTATTCCCTATACAAACTATCCTGCATATGGTGTAAAGACCAATGGCATCTATGTCTCACTGAATCAGTCTGAGAGAATAAACAGTTATATGGATAAGTGTTTTGCTTTTATAGCGGATGCGATGAAAGCTCCTTCCGGTGATATTTGGATGCTGCCAATATCGCTTGATGGCAATGTCATATGGTATGTACCTGAGAATATCGAAAAATTTGATATAGACCTTAAGGAGTTCGGAGCTCTTGATGACTTTCTTAGTCTATGTGGGCGGATGCCAAAAAGCGGTTCCTATGCTGCCTATGTGGATTATGCAGGTAATTTCGCATATGAAGTTCATGATCAATTTGATATGACCTATAATGATTATGCGAATCAACTGATTAACTTTAATTCACCCATATATAAAGATATATTCGATAAAATGTGGACAGGGTGGGTGAACTACTCCAAGAATCCCAGGCATCCCATGTTCCGTGACAGCCGTGACGATTATAAGGGCGAGCTCTTATCAGATTCTGCGTCTTATGATAAATCAAAGGTGATATATAAATGGAGCAGTATTGGTACGCAAGTAGATCTAGGCGCTAACTCTCTCGAGGGATGGCGGGTACTACCCATGCCCCACATCACTTCCGATGTGAAGGGAAATATTGTTGATATGACCTGTGCATTTATTAATCCCTATAGTAATAACAAGGAGCTGGCACTGGAATACCTAGAAGCAATCGCAAGTGATCCTTTTGGTTATTCAAGATTTTCTGCGGAAATTATGTTCAAGGATAAACCAATGTATGCAGACCATTATGATATCAACCAACCTGCATTTGAGGATATATATCAAATTATGAAAGAAGGGATACTGCGGGAAAGAAGCTTCTTCGTAAGCAATGATATTGTGGATGATTATCAAAATGGAAGGCTTACACTGGATGAAGCTGTAACGAAGATACAGCGTGAAGCGGAGATGTGGTTACATGAATAGCAGACGTTTTAAACTTAAGGTCTTTGGGCTGTGTATACCGGGCTTGGCGGGCTTCCTCTTATTTTTCCTGTGGCCCTTCGGGAAAAGTCTGTGGTACTCCTTTATTAATGATGTATATCATAAGGATTTTGTATGGTTTGATAATTACCGGGCTGTCTTGAAAAATCAGTATTTTCAGCTTGCTCTTAAAAATACGCTTATCTTCTCGGCAGTCGGTATCATGATACTGCTTCTGGTGTCATTTTTACTGGCACTGGGGCTGTCAAAGCTGGTACAGAAATTTCAACCTTTAAAAAGTGCATTTATTTTGCCCATGCTCCTACCCAGTGTGAGCGTTATCTTTGTATGGCAAATGGTATTTGATAATGACCTCTATTTCGAATGGATGAAGTCAGGTATTTCAATCATTCAGATCCTGCCGATCTATGCGCTCTTCGTATGGAAAAACACAGGGATTAATGTAATCCTGCTCACCGCTGCCTTTACACAGTTGCCGGGTGAAGTACTTGAAGCTGCTGAGCTTGATGGCGCAAGAGGCTTAAAGCTTTATCGTCATATCATACTTCCGCTCATTACTCCTGCTTTGTATTTTGTTGGAATACTGTCCTTTGTAAACTCACTGAAGATATTTAAGGAGAGCTATCTCTTCTATAATACGAATTATCCTCCCGATCCTGCTTATACGATTCAGTACTATATGAATAACCATTTTAGCAGATTGAATTATCAGAATCTGGCATGTGCTTCGGCGATAGTAGCTATCGTACTGGCATTGATTTTATACATAGCCTACCGAATACAGAATCGGTTTATAAAGGACGTGAGCTTATGAAGAGAAAGCTAATGTTATTTGTCTTGGTCATTCTGGCAGCAGCATATGTGTTTCCGGTTCTTGTGACCATAATGAAGTCATTACAATATGGGGGACGAATCGTTACACTCCGGCAATTTAGTGAACTTTTTATTACCAACAATACTGTTATGCGATTTTTTTGGAATTCCGTATTATATGCCGGTGTGATAACCATCGTATGTATCATCGTATCCTTTCCACTGGGCTTCCTATTCGCAAAGGTTACCTTTCGCGGACGTGAGTTTCTGTTTTTTGTTTTTATTATCGTGATGCTGCTACCGTTTCAAGCAACGCTTTTGCCCAGTTACATACAGCTAAGGGATATGAAGCTGCTTCATACCCCCTATGCACTGATGCTTCCTATGATGTTCTCTCCATTTGCTGTTTTTCTGTTCCGGCAGTTCATCGTAGGAATTCCAAACGATATACTGGAATATACGTCCCTGGAGACCTCCTCGGTATTTCAGATATTCCGATATGTAGTGATACCTCAGCTTAAAGAGGCATGTGCAGCTTTGGCTGTGTTAATCTTCTGCGAAAGCTGGAATATGGTGGAACAGGCTATTATTTTCGCATCTGAAGCTCCTGAAATAATGCCCTTATCGGTGACCTTGACACTTCTTCCGCAGGATGTGAAATATGCCGGTGCGACCATGTATCTGTATCCCGTGCTGCTTGTATACCTATTATTCCGTGATACTCTGCAAGAATCAATGGAAAAATTCAAGTGGTGATAAAGGGAAAGAACCTTAATTTCACTAGAAGGCAGTTGCTTATGATCATCAGTAAGTGCAAAATCAGCGTATATATGCGCAGGAACAGGGGTGAACATGAAACGAATATCAGTACTATGTGCGGCTTTATTATTGCTGCTTCTTATCTTTTTCACCTTATATGGGAACCGAATCTATGAATATATTACACCGAAGGTGAAAGTACGTGTGATTCAGGCCACTGTTACATATGGGGGTTCAGAATATGTTACGATTCCCAGAGAGGCTTTAACGGAAGATGGAAGTGTTTATATCGTGACAAGCGAGCAGGGCTTTAGCAGGACGCTATATTATGTACATAAGGATAAGGTCAGCTTCGTTGAATTGCCGGAGATTGATCAAAGCTCTGTTTATGTATCCTCGGGGGTTAGAAGAGGTGACAGGATCGTAGTGGAACCGGAGGAGAATCTGTCCTTGGAGGATGGAGACAGAGTAATTGTTGAATAAGGATGTACCTGGGTTACATATTCATAAACAAAAGCTCATAAAAACAGCCAGATACCCATGATTGGGATATCTGGCTTTCGTATGCTTTCGATACCTATACTTCTCCATATGCTGTATGGAGTCTTGAGCAGAAGTGCCTTATTCCATAGCTTCCTCGTCCTCTTCCTCATTATTGAACTGCATGATCTGTCTCTTACGAGCCATCTCATCGCTGTCCAGATACTCATCGTAGGTAGTAATCTTATCGATCAGGCCGTTCGGTGTGATCTCCATGATACGGTTAGCCGTGGTCTGGATGAACTGATGGTCCGGGGAAGTGAACAGAGCTACACCGGGGAACTTGATCAGGCCGTTATTCAAGGCTGTGATGGATTCCATGTCCAGGTGGTTGGTCGGCTCATCTAAGATCAGAACATTGGCACCGGCAATCATCATCTTGGAGAGCATGACTCTGACTCTTTCACCACCGGAGAGCACCTTCACCTTCTTGGAGCCTTCCTCACCGGCAAAGAGCATTCTGCCCATGAAGCCGCGGACATAGGTGACATCCTTCTCGGGAGAGAAGGGCATCAGGAAGTCTACGATGGTCTCATCACCCTCGAAGAGCTTGGTATTATCCTTGGGGAAGTAGGAAACATTTGTGGTGACACCCCATTTGTAAGTACCGGAATCCGGCTCCAGTTCCCCTGCCAGAATCTTAAAGAGGGTAGTGGTGGCGCTTGTATTGGGTCCTACAAAGGCGATCTTATCCTCACGTCCTACAGTAAAGCTGATATTATCCAGAATCTTAACACCGTCAATCGTCTTGCAGAGATTTTCCACATGGAGGACCTCATTACCGATTTCACGGCTGGGTCTGAAGTCGATATAGGGATATTTTCTGCTGGAAGGTCTGATGTCATCCAGCTCGATCTTCTCCAGAGCCTTCTTACGGGAGGTTGCCTGCTTGGATTTGGAGGCATTGGCCGAGAAGCGCTGGATGAACTCCTGCAGCTCCTTGATCTTCTCTTCCTTCTTCTTATTGGCTTCCTTCATCTGCCTGACCATGAGCTGGCTGGATTCATACCAGAAATCATAGTTACCGGCATAGAGCTGAATCTTCGCATAGTCGATATCTGCGATGTGGGTACATACCTTATTTAAGAAATAACGGTCATGGGATACCACGATCACGGTATTATCGAAGTTGATCAAAAACTCCTCAAGCCAACGGATCGCTTCCAGATCCAGATGGTTGGTGGGCTCGTCGAGGAGCAGGATGTCCGGATTGCCGAAGAGGGCCTGAGCAAGCAGGACCTTCACCTTCTCACTACCGTTCAATTCACTCATCTTCTTGTAGTGCAGGTCGGTCTCGATTCCAAGGCCGTTCAAGAGGGATGCGGCATTTGCTTCAGCCTCCCAGCCGTCCATGGAGGCAAATTCCCCTTCCAGTTCACTGGCCTTGATGCCATCCTCCTCTGTGAAATCCTCCTTCGCATAGATGGCTTCCTTTTCCTTCATGATTTCATATAATCGCTTGTTACCCATGATTACGGTGTCCAATACGACATAGGAATCATATTTGAAATGGTCCTGCTGCAGGAAGGAAAGCCGCTGTCCCGGGGTGATGATGATATCACCCTTGGTAGGCTCCAGCTGCCCGCTCAATATCTTAAGGAAGGTCGATTTACCGGCACCGTTGGCACCGATAATGCCATAGCAGTTGCCCTCCGTGAACTTGATGTTCACTTCCTCGAAGAGAGCACGCTTTCCTAATCTTAAGGTTATGTTACTAGCCTGTATCATTATAATCCTCCTGTAGGGTCCCCGCTTTTTCGGTCTTCGTTCATGCCGGGGCTTCCGGCAGCTTAGCAGTTCTGATTAATCCGGCATAAGAGCAGCGGCGGAACCAACTTAAAACATATTAAAAGTCATCATTTCTATTGTAGCTGATATTAGCTATTTTGCAAGTAGATTTTATCGGGGTTTGACCATCGCATTTTGTAGGATATGACAGAGATTTGCCGTTGATCAGGCGCAAAACAGCAGGAGAGGATATGAGTGATTGAAAGGATTCTGCTGATATGGCAGGAAGAGGGCTGCTTCCTGGCAGCAATCAAGCCTGCTGGGAAACAGCCCTCCTAAGAGGTTAAGTTTATTTGGACAGGGAAGCAATCTCCTCCAGCCTGTCCATAATGGGAAGATGCTGGGTACAGAGGGCTTCACACTGGCCGCAGCGGATACAGTCTGCTGCTTGTGAGACGGATAGGCCCCAATGCCACCTGACGCGGTCCTCAATCTTGTGACCAAGAAGCTTCTCATTATAGGAATCCATGAACTTGGGAATATCGATATCCTGCGGACAGCCCTTACAGTAAGCACAGCCGGTACAGAGATTATTCAGAGCAAGGCCCTTGTTCTCATATTCTGCATAGATTTCTTTCGCAGCTCTCTCCTCTAATCCTTCCACGGCACGGACTGCGTCGTCTACATGCTCCTTTGTTGTACAGCCTGCTAAGGTAACGGAGATCTCCTTATGGGAGGCTACGAAGCGGAGGGCTGCCTGGGCTACGGTCAGATCACTGCCCTCTGCCAGGTAGCTGAAGATACCGGGATTGCTGGGAATTAAGCCTCCACCCAGGGGATTCATCACAACGATACCCATACCCTTTTTATTGGCAGCAGAGATTCCTGCCTGACGGAAGCGGTAGTTCAGGGCATTATAACCGATCAGCATACCCCGGAAGGAGCCTGTTTCGATTACCTGCTCCAGATCATTGCCCTGCATATGGGAGGAGAAGGTAATATTCTTAATCAAGCCGTCCTTCTTCGCCTGTTCAAAATAGGGATAAAGGATGTCATATTGCTTGCGGAAGGAATTTAAGTCCAGCAGACACCAGAGATAATAGAAGTCCAGGTAATCTACCTTCAGCCGCTTTATGGAATTCTCCAGCCTGTGCCGGAATTCATCTGCCGTTCCCTTATGATTGATGGTTCCCATATTCATCTTAGAGGATATGAAGTAACTATCCCTGGGAAGCTGTGATAAGGCTAATCCGGTGATTTCTTCACTTTTATCCTGACAGTAGAAGGGGGCACTGTCAAAGAAATTGATCCCCTTTTCATGGGCATATAATACGACCTCAGCACATTTGTCATATCTACCTGCACTGACATCCTCATTGTTATATCTCATGGTCCCCATACCGACTGCGGATACCTTCATGCCGGTATTGCCATACTCTTTATAATACATGTGTTTCCTCCTGTCTATATAACTAAGCCTTCGGTGACTGTAATCTTATCGTTCTGTAGTATAGCATAATAGGAGTCTTCACTCAATGGATTATCCTATATTTTCGTTGATGGTTGGGATATACTCTGCTTACAGGAATTCTCTGTTTTGTTTGACTTTTAAATATAACTTGGTTAGAATGTAGTTAGCAAATCACCAAGTAAAGCGGAGGGTTCTATGGCAATAAACAAAGCGATGAGACTCGCCTTAAAGGCCTTATCCTATCCGGATCTGGATACGAAGAGGACCTATAAGCTTCAGAGACAGGTGACGGCTGCGGTTCATCCCTATTTCAAGCCCTTATACGAGATGTGGGATCATACCATTCGAGGGACAGACCATGAGATTCCGGTCCGGATCTTCTGGCCGCCGGACCCGGAGGCGACACACAAGCTTCTGATCTTTTTCCATGGAGGCGGCTGGGTCATCGGCAATATCGAAAGCTATAGCAAGGTATGCGCAAATATGGCAAAGCAGACCGGGCATATTGTTATCTCGGTGGACTATCGGCTGGCACCTGAGCACCGATTTCCCGCAGCCTGCGAGGATTGCTATGCAGCAGCCGCGGAAATATATAAAGTGGTAGATATGTTCAATGTGAAGCAGGAGGATATCACCCTGATTGGTGACAGTGCTGGAGGCAACCTGGCTGCCGTGGTATCCCTCATGGCCAGGGACAGGGGAGATTTCCTGCCCGCAAGGCAGATTCTTCTGTATCCCTCCACAGCCAGTGACCATAGCATCAACTCTCCATTTCCTTCCGTGCGGGAGAATGGGACCGATTATCTGCTGACTGCCAAGAGAATCAATGATTTTATGGACTTATATATCAGCTCGGAGGAGGATCTGACGAACCCCTATCTTGCTCCGCTGCTGGCACCGGATCTGTCCCGGCAGCCCCAAACCCTGATCATCACGGCGGAATACGATCCGCTCAGGGATGAGGCTGAGGAATACGGGAAGAGGCTGGCTCAATTCGGCAATTCTGTGGAGCTATACAGGATGAAGGATGCCCTGCATGGCTTTATCACCCTGCCAAAGCATTTTGTCCATGTGAAGAGGGCCTATGAGCTGATTCTTCAGTTCCTGCAGACCTGATCCACAGGATGGACCGATCGGCAGCATAGATATGAGAATGGGTGGATGCCGTCATATATTCTTAGCTTTTATTTGCTCTTTATGGAAAGGAGACTTCCATCTGTCATGACCAGAAGAAAGCCCATAGAGTGGACCCGATTAGATAATGCAGCAAAGATATTTCCCCCGACCGCGAATGAGAAGGATACCAAGGTGTTCCGCTTTGTCTGCGAGATGAGAGATGAGGTGGATCAGGAGCTGCTACAGGACGCGCTTGACCGCACCATGCCCCTTTTTCCTTTTTACAGATGCGTATTGAGGAGAGGAGTATTCTGGTATTACTTTGAGCATTCGGAGCAAAACCCGCTGGTAAGGGAAGAGAGTAAGCTGCCCTGCAGTATGCTCTATCACCCCAACCGCAGGAATTTGCTCTTTGAGCTGACCTATTATAAAAAGAGAATCAACCTGGAGGTTTTCCACTCCCTGACGGATGGAACCGGAGCCCTGAGTTTCCTGAAGACCCTCCTATATTACTATATTACTGCGAAATACGGTCAGGAGCTTCCGGGTCAGCTTCCGAAGCTGGATTATGATGCCTCCCTGTCGCAGAAGATGGATGACAGCTTCTTGAAGAATTACACGGGGAATAAGAAGCCGAAGCGGATCAGACTGACGAAGGCATATCACATACAGGGACGCAGACCCATCGATAACCGTATTAAGGTCATTGAGGGAGAGATGCCGGTGAAGGAGGTTCTTGAACTGGCCCACCACCATCAATGCACCCTGACGGTATATCTGACCGCACTGTTTTTTCAGTCCATATATCAGGAGATGCCCCTACGCAGCAGAAGGTATCCTGTGGTACTGTCTGTTCCGGTTAACCTAAGGTCCTATTTTCCGTCAGTTACAGCCAGGAACTTTTTCGGGACCATCAATATTCGATATCAGTTCGGTAAGCAGGAGGACAAGCTGGAGGATATCATAGCTGAGGTCAAGGCCAGCTTTGATCGGGAGCTGACTGAGGAGAAGCTGCGGGAGCAGATGAACCGTCTAGGAGCCCTGGAGCATAATGCCTTCATGAGGGTGGTTCCCCTTTATCTCAAGGATCTTGTACTCCGTTTTGCGAAATACTTAAGTGACAGGGGAATTACAGCAACCCTCTCTAATGTGGGTAGAGTTACAATGGCAGAGGAGTTCACCCCCTATATTCATATGGTAAATTGCTTTACCAGTGCGATACGGCCGCAGATCGCGATCTGCTCCTATCAGAATAAGCTGGTGGTGAGCTTCGCTTCCCCCTTTGTCGGAACGGATATCCAGAAGAATTTCTTCCGCAGCCTGACACAGGAGGGCGTACAGGTCACGATTTCGACGAATTCGGGGGATCTGTAAATGCACTCCCGAAGAGGCCGCGTAGCTGCGGAGATTCATTAGATTTTATTTCATTTTTTTAGCCCGGATTGAAGGAAGACCTTCATTGATCGTCTTTTCGGGCGGAATGGAGTAGCGAATGCAGTTTTGTGAGCATTGTAAGGTAAAGGTGAAGGGAGATCATCATATCTGTCCTCTGTGCGGAGCCCCGGTTCAGGGAGAGGGCAAGCCTGAAGAAGAGGTCTTTCCTTATATCCCTACGATTTATCAGGAGTTTAATCTGTTTATCCGCATCATAATCCTGGTATCTGTAGTGGCAGTCGTAGTCAGCTTTGCGGTGAATGTGATATTTACCAGAGAGTCCAAATGGTCTCTGCTGGTGGCAGCAGCCATTGCCTGTATGTGGATCAGCCTCTTTATCCTGATCCGGAAGAAGAACAATATTCCCAAGACCATTGTCTGGCAGGTTGGACTGATCAGTGTCCTGTCTGTACTATGGGACCGATCCATGGGCTGGATCGGCTGGTCGATCGACTATGTTATCCCAGGGGTCTGGGTGTTGGCTATGGTTGTAATGGCCATCGGAGCCAAGCTCTTAAAGATAGGAGTCAGAGACCTGATTGTCTATCTGTTCGTTGATGCGATCTTTGGTTTTGTGCCCTTGATTTTTCTCCTCTTTGGCTGGCTGAAGGTGACGTATCCTTCCGTAATCTGTGTGGCAGCCAGTGCGATTTCCCTGGCGACGCTGATTATCTTTGAGGGGGATAATATGAAGGCAGAACTAAATAAAAGAATGCATATATAACCTATCGAAAGGAATATAACATTATGAGTATCTTTGTGTTAAAACTGATTGCGATCACTTCGATGCTGATTGACCATATCGGAGCTGTGCTTTTAAGGGACAATCCGGAACTCTACTGGCAGGCCCGGACCATCGGAAGAATTGCCTTTCCGATCTTTGTTTTCATGCTGGTGGAGGGCTTCTATCATACCAGCAATATCCGTAAATATCTGACCAGGCTGGGAATCTTCGCATTGATTTCGGAGCTTCCCTTTGATATGGCTTTCTATCAGAGCTTCTCGGGAAGGGATTTCCTTGCGGATTTTAAGGCCTCCTTTACTGACCCGGCGGTCCTGAATACCTTCCTTAAGACCCTGTTGTCCCATCAGAATGTATTCTTCACCCTTTTCTTAGGACTGCTCGCTTTATACTTCATGAGCATGATAGAAAACAAATACAAGAAGGAGATCCTGCTTAGCAACCTGTTTGATGCCTTAGTTACCATTGGCTTCTGTACCGCAGCTGTACTGCTTCGGACAGATTATGATATGAAGGGAATATTGCTGATCGTTGCCTTCTACCTCTTCCGTGGCAGTAAGCTTGTCACCACCCTATGCCTGCTTATCGTCATAGGAACCTTCTTCCCCAGCGCGAACGGCAACTTGAATATTGAAACCTTCGCCCTGCTGGGAATGCTTCCGATTGCTTTCTATAAAGGGAAAAAGGGTAAAGACATAAAATACTTCTTTTATATCTTTTACCCTGCACATCTTCTCATATTGTGGCTGATCTCTGTATTTAAATGATTATACTTACCGAGATCATCGGTTATATCGGTGCCTGCCTTAGGAACTGATTTGATCGGGTAAGCGGGGCCGATAGAGCTTAGATATCATAATAGCCTTCTCTTTCCGGAACATGCCTTGAGGTTTGGGACGCATTTCTGGCATCCTCCCTGGCATGTAGCGGCTTCTCGGGAAAATATCTTCTGGAATCCAGCTCCGAGATGCTTTGCGAGGAAGGAAAACGGTAGTAGGTTTTTCGGGATGGCTCATATAGCATGATTACAATCCTCCTTTGTCAGAGTATTATAATATCAATGGATTGACTACTCATATTGTTTGTAACTTCGCAAATTCTATACTAGTAATATCAGTGAACCATAAGAGATTTACAAATTTTAACTGATTCTTAAAAGACAGGCCGGTGAAAACATGATTTCCTTTCATATAACAGAGATAAAGCCTTTCATGGCTAAGCTCCTGACCAATACGCTGTTCGACCATTATATCCTGAAAGAGCTGGAGATTCAGACCTTTACCACCTTCCATATCAGCGGGAAATTCAACGAGGAGTTTTTCACCAAGGAGGAGCTGGAACAAAGAGGTGACATGAGGGCAGTTACCTGGAGTGAAATCAAGGCCATTGCCTTATCCATGATTAAGGGCAATAAAACACCGCTGGCAATGAAGCTGATCTTTCAATTGCCCAAGGAGGAGTCCGAAGAGCTGGTAAGAAGTCTTGGAGGGAAGCTGAAGCCCGAGGATGTGGGCGGACTTTACATGAATATCCGTTTCGAGAAGGGGGAGCTGCGTATTATCAGCGGAACTGCCATCAAGACCTTTACCATGGATAAGACCTTGGAGCAGGAATGGGATTCTAAGGTAAGAAGCATCTTAAAGCAGCAGGGCATCGCCTGCGAAGAGGATTCTTAGAAGTAGAAATAAGTCAACGAACTGTTAGCACTCTTGTGTAAAGAGTGCTAATTTTATATTGACATTTACAAATATCAGTATTATGATTAACAATGTAGCGGTTTATCAGGAAGTCCATGTTTCGGCATAGGCATTCCTCCCGGATCAGCCGCCAAACTTACTAAGTATCAGGTTAAAATTTATATACATCAGGAAAGGAATGAAATCAGTATGAGTACAAGAAGAGGTAATTTATCCATTCATTCGGAGAACATATTCCCGATCATTAAGAAGTGGTTATATTCCGACCATGACATCTTTGTCAGGGAGCTGATCTCCAATGGCAGTGATGCGATCACGAAGCTCAAGAAGCTGGAGGTGATGGGAGAGGCTACCCTTCCCGAAGACAACCATTTTCAGCTTGTGGTTACCATCAATCCGGAGGAGAAGTCCATCTGCTTCTCCGATAACGGCATCGGTATGACGGAGGAGGAAGTGGATGAGTTTATTAATCAGATTGCCTTCTCCGGTGCCCAGAAATTCCTGGAAAAGTATAAGGATAAGACCAATGAGGATCAGATCATCGGACATTTCGGTCTGGGCTTCTATTCTTCCTTTATGGTGGCCGAGAAGGTTACGATTGAGACCCTGTCCTGGCAGCCGGGTGCGAAACCGGTCCATTGGGAATCAGAGGGCGGAACAGAGTTTGAGATGGGAGAGGGAAGCCGTACGGAACGGGGTACGGATATTACTCTGTATCTGAATGAGGACAGCTATGAGTTTTCCAATGAATACCGTGTAAAGGAAGTTCTGCAGAAGTATTGCTCCTTCATGCCGGTAGAGATTTATTTTAAGAATGCCAATCAGCCGGATGAGGAGAAGACAGAGGAGAAGCAGATCGTAGACGCTACCGTGGATGAGGAGGGCAAGGCTTCCGAAAGCACGGAGCAGAAGGCAGAGGACAAGAAGCCTCAGCCGATCAATAACCCGAATCCGCTCTGGGCAAAGCATCCGAATGATTGTACCGAGGAAGAATATAAGAACTTCTACCGGGAGGTATTCCACGATTATAAGGAGCCTCTGTTCTGGATTCACCTGAATATGGATTATCCCTTTAATCTGAAGGGTATTTTATACTTCCCGAAGATTAATTTTGAGTATGATTCCCTGGAGGGCGTCATTAAGCTCTATAACAATCAGGTATTTGTTGCCGACAACATCAAGGAGGTTATACCGGAGTTCCTGATGCTGCTGAAGGGTGTCATTGACTGTCCGGACCTTCCTCTGAATGTATCCAGAAGCGCTCTGCAGAATGACGGCTTCGTAAAGAAGATTTCTGATTATATCACCAAGAAGGTGGCAGATAAGCTGTCCGGCATGTTCAAGGTGGAGCGGGAGAATTATGAGAAGTACTGGAGCGATATCAGTCCCTTCATTAAATTCGGTTGCTTAAAGGACGAGAAATTTGCAGAGAAGATGCAGGATTCCCTGATCTTTAAGAACCTGGAGGGCAAATACATCACGATCTCTGACTATGTGGCTACCGTTAAGGGTAACGGTTCAGCGGAAGAGGACGAGAAAAAGGCAGAGGCTGAGAACAAGTCAGATGGATCCTCTGATGATAAGACTGTGGAAGAAGGCTCTGAACAGAAGCAGGAAAGCAGCTGTGGCCATGACCATAAGCCGGGCGAGGAGTGCAATCATGATCACTCTGCAGCAGAGGATGAAGAGGAAGAGGTTGACGAGAAGGATAAGACAACCATCTATTATGTCACCGATGAGAAGCAGCAGAGCCAGTATATCAACATGTTCAAGGAGGCCGGCCTGGATGCCTTTATCCTGACCCATCAGATCGACCAGCCCTTCATCACCCGACTGGAGTATAAGGATCAGAAGATCAGGTTCCAGCGTATCGATGCAGATATTACAGACAGCTTCCGTGAGGAGACCAAGAAGAAGGATAAGAAGGTCCTGAAAAACAATACCGAAGCCATGACAAAGCTCTTCCGTAAGGTACTGGGCAGGGAGAAGCTGGAGGTTAAGGTAGAGAAGCTGAAGAATGATAAGGTTTCCTCTGTCATTACCCTCTCCGAAGAAAGCCGCAGGATGCAGGACATGATGAGAATGTACAGCATGAACGGTATGGACAGCGGTATGTTCGGGGAAGGTGAAACTCTGGTACTCAACGCAAATCATAAGCTGGTTCAGTTTATCCTCACAAACGAGCAGTCAGAGCATACGCCGATGATCTGCGAACAGCTGTATGATCTCGCTCTGTTAGGCCATAAGCCCCTGGAACCGGAGGCTATGACGAAGTTTATCCTGAGAAGTAATGATA
>JAEZNB010000018.1 GCA_023441965.1 Bacillota bacterium | reverse complement strand
CCCCTTTATGTTTCCCATAATGCACTGTTTGCTGAACAGATTGATGATTATATGATGCCAAATGCGGACGTGTGCGTCCGAAGATGGCGCATATAATCAAAATCTGTCCAGCAACCAGTGTGTGAGGGGAACATATAGGGAACCTCTTGTAGCTCTATAATTATTTTGAAACAGCCCCTTTTATAGTAGATACTCAATCCATGGTCTGTGATTACAGATCATTCAAAGGTGAGACTTCTGTTAAACAGAGCGTTCCCGATCGGAAGCTCATCGTTAAAGGGGTCCTCCGTTACAGGTTCATCTTCATAAACAGGCTCATCCTCATAGTAGTTGATGACGGGTGCCTTATGGACCGAACAGCTGTTGGTAGGAAGAACATATGGCGTATCATAGGTTTCACTTATTTCATTCTTACTAAGGAGAACAGCCTCCTTCAAGGAACCGGCAGGACAGTTGTCGGTTGCCAGGGCTTTAGAAGCGTTACATATGGTTGCCTTCACATGAACATCGCAACGCTCTGTAGGCTCGGTTCCCTTGGCAAAATATTCAACCTTAGTAGCATTTCCTCCGAGGTAATGGTCACATAAGCCATCTACAGCCAGCTTGCCGGATTTTGTACAGATATTGGCGGTCACGATGGAGGTGGGCATGGTGAATTCCTGTATCTCCAGCTGCTTCTCGATGTGAATCCGCTCCATGATGGTTTTCCAGATAACTCTGTTATAGGTACGGTCAGTCTGTGAACGGTTATTATCAAAGCCGGACCATATGGTTGCCGTATAATAAGGAGAGAAGCCGGAGAACCATAAGTCATTATAGTCTGAGGTGGAACCGGTCTTACCGGCAATGGGCATATTGATCTCGGTCAGCTTCAGATTCTTACCGGTACCGATCTTAACCACATCCTCCATGGCATTGGTCAGGAGCCAAGCTGTGGATTCCTTCATCACATGCTCTTTATAGGGTTTATTCTCAAGCAGAACCTTTCCGTTATGATCTACGATCTTTGTATAGAAGATTGGCTCTGTATAGATACCGCCATTTGCTATCGCTGCATAAGCAGCGGTTAATTCCAGGTTGGAAACACCGTCCGTAAGTCCTCCCAAGGCTAAGGGTGGATTGATATCTGATACAACGCGGCCATCCGGCTCCTTTCTTGAATCAACTAAGGAGGTAAAGCCTAAATCCTTCAGATAATCAAAGCCGACCTGCGGGGTGATATCCACCAGAGTTTTTACTGTAACGATGTTCATGGAGTCGTAGATTCCTTTACGAAGAGAGCTTAAGCCTTCATACTCCTTTTTGGACTTCCAGTTGTTCACTTCGGTCTCTGTACCGGGGTAGTAATAGGGACCTGCATCATCCTGCACGCTGGCAAGGGTATAGCCGGCGGTATCCAGAGCGGGCAGGTAGGTAGATAGAACCTTGAAGGTGGAACCGGGCTGTCTGACAGTGTTCGTAGCTCTGTTTAAGGTTCTGTTACCGGTCTTATCTCCGCGGCCACCTATAATTGCACTGACATATCCGGTTCGCTGATCCATGACGACGAAGGAGGACTGAGGCTGAATGGTCATAATCGCCTTCTCGCCCAGGATAATATCACCCTCCTCCATCTTTGCTTCCTTAAAGGCGTCTATCTTCTTCTGCATATCCTCCTTATCAATAAACAATAAGGAGAATTTACTTCCGTTGGAATCCACATATAAATTATCAGGATCCTCATAATCCTTATAAAACTCTAACAGATCCTGGTTATGATAATGTCTGGCTGTAGTCTCATCATTACCATGCTGGATGGACAGAGCATAGGTCAGCTCATAAAAGGACACGCCCAGCTCAGGGAAATAGGATTCATCCGCATAGATCTCATCACAAATCCTCTGGATGACAGGATCCTGGGTGGTATAAATCGTAAGACCACCGGTATAGATGAGGTTGGATGCCTGCGCCTGAGTATATTTACGCTCTTTTTGAAGATCCTCTATGACCTGCTCAATCAACTCATCAACAAAATAACTATAATAGGAAGTGGAGTTCAGTTCTTCATTTACAGTCTGGATACGGGCATAGACATCATCAGCCATGGCAATATCATATTCTGCCTTAGTGCAATAGTCCTGATCCAGCATATCGTTCAGGATTTCATTTCTGCGCTTTGCATTATTATCCGGGTAGGTAATCGGATTATGATATACCGGCAGTTGTGTGACTGCTGCCATAACTGCTGCCTCTGACAGGGTCAATTCCTGGACATTCTTATTAAAATAACGTCTCGATGCTGTCTGCACACCGAAGGTTCCGGCACCAAGGTTAATGGTATTCAGATAATACTCCAGGATTTTATCCTTTTCTAACTCATTTTCCAACTGGATTGCCAGATACTGCTCCTGTACCTTACGTTCCAGACGGTCAACGAATTTCTGTTCTCTGCCACCCTCAAAGACCTGATTCTTAATCAGCTGCTGAGTAATCGTACTGGCACCCTCATCAAAATCTCCTTTGCTCAAGCCTGAGAAGAGGGCCCGGAAAATTCCTCTGACATCGATTCCGTCATGCTCATAAAAACGCTCATCCTCAATGCAGATAAAAGCCTTTTGCACCACATCCGGAATCTCATCTATGGTGACATAGACACGATTTGACATGGCACCGACCAGATTCTCGATTTCATTTCCTTCGCTGTCTAAGACCTTCGTTGTATAGCGCTTTGGTATTACGTCAATCTGCTTTGGAGCGCTGTCGGCCAGACCCTTGATGTAGCCAAAGCCGGCAAAGGAACCCACGATAATCAGAAATACAGTGACGATGATACATAGACGGAAGAGGGTCACCCTTGTCTTTGAAATCAACCTCCGTGAAGTGGACTTTATATAATGTTGTTTTTCTTCTATACCTTTTTTACTGTAATCCATAAAAACCTCCATTTTGGGGCAAAACATGGTCTGATGACTGGTGCGCGTAGCTCATGAACCGGGTTCAGGCTTACGATAGAAGCTTAGTGTCTGCGTTTGTGCGCGTAGCTCATGAACTTCGTTCAAGCTTACGATAGAAGCTTAGTGTCTGCGTTTGTGTGCGTAGCTCATGAACTTCGTTCATTTCGCTCGTGTTGCGCGCACTGTGGAGAAGTTCATAAATGTTTTTAATCACCTCAGTACCTTACTATCGATAAGCAAAGCTCATGAACTTCGTTCATTCGTCCGCTTCGCTTCTGCCATGGTAATATGTCAATCCGTGAAAACAAAAGCAGTTTTCCGTATTGACATCTTGCCATGGCTCTTTGCTTATCGCATGGTAAGTGCCATTATGTGCTGGGATTCGTAAGTAAACGGTGGCTTGGTTAATAATTAGTTCTTTCCACTTTGCTTTGCCTATCACGTATTATATCATTTCTTCTATAGATATTAAAGTAGTTAATGATTTTTTCACAATTATTAACCATTTTATGTAAAATAGTCATTGTGACAGGTTGTATTTTTTTTAACTAGGACATTATTCATATTTATACATGAAAACGCATATGTACTTAATTATTCATTATTTTGAAGTTCACGAATCGTGAAGTAATGTCGAAATACAACGAACTCGATAAATTGATGCGCTATTTTTTACTTTCAATAATAATTTCAGCTGTGTATAATGGTTTTTGTCAGTTGTTAACGTAATTAATATATATTGGGGGTAATATGTATGAATAAGTTGGAGTTACTATTTAGCAATGAAATTGTGCTGGAAGACGAGAGAAGGATGAAGCTTGACTATAGTCTGACAGAGAATTTTACTGAGGGGGACAGTTCGGAGCCCTATTATGGGATTCGGATTACAAAGTATCTGGGGGATGCTGTGGAGGCCGGTGAAGTCAAAGGCATTTCCTTTTCTAAAGATCAAGTAATTGCCATGCTGCGGAAGCTCTTTCAGTTTGAGGTTACGCCGGTGTCTATGGCAGAGATTATCGATGATCTTGTAACAATAGGATTCTAAATCACTTGAAACAGGTGTACTTCCTTATTTATGATAGTGAAGTATACCTGTTCATTTATTTCCGGCTTTAAGCTTCCATTAGAAAGCTCTGTAAGCTTCTTTTCGAAGGCCGGCACTCTGCCGACAGGAACCAGGATCTCCATCATCACCACATCAGTATAAGCTGAGGTCAGAATGGGCAGATCCTCCTGCCCGATATAGTACTGAAGCTTTCCAATGAGATTGTAATCCGTAGTCAGCTTCATGCGGAGACCAAGCTCTTTTTTTATGATCAGACTCTGCTGCAGCCCCTCCAGGGCAGCTGCCTGATATGCTTTCACCAAGCCACCGGTACCAAGGAGGGTGCCTCCGAAATACCTTGTTACGACGACCACAAGATTGGTAAGCTCATGGGATAAGAGGATATCCAGCATAGGCTTACCTGCAGTTTTACTGGGCTCTCCGTCATCGGAACAGCGCATCAGCGGGTTCTTGGTTCCGATGATATAAGCATAGCAGTTATGGGTAGCATCCCAATACTTTTTCTTCAGACCCTCTATGAATTCCAAAGCCTCTTCCTCCGTAGAGACAGGCTGGACAGTGGCAATAA
The DNA here is from genome assembly GCA_023441965.1 of Bacillota bacterium. Classification (GTDB taxonomy): domain Bacteria; phylum Bacillota; class Clostridia; order Lachnospirales; family Lachnospiraceae; genus Mobilitalea. The sequence continues at coordinate 19,175 of JAEZNB010000018.1, read as the reverse complement.
AACGGGATTTCTTTACGGTGATCTCACCGGTTCCTCCTTGAAATACTGTTTGAAACGCCTCTGATTTCAGCTCCATGGTTTCCTCTCCTCTAATTCCTTGGTTCTTTGAACATTTCCATTATAGCAAGCAGATGATATGCCTGCAACTTAAGAATGTCGAAGATAAACATATGTTTGCGATTTTAGTGATATATGATATAATGGTCTATATGTCATTACGGAGGGATTTATGAGAAATAAGTACATTTCATGGTTGCCTGCTATCCTGATTATGCTGCTCATATTTTACTTATCATCCAAACCGGCTTCCGTTTCGGGAGAAAGCAGCTTAAGGCTTACAGAGTATATCATGAGACTATATGAGAAAATAATGGGTATGCAAGTGGAGGAAGGGCTGAGAGCAGACCGGCTTCTTGCTCTGGATCATTATATCAGAAAAACAGCGCATGTGATTGAATATGCGGTTCTGGCTTTGGCAATCTGTTATCCCCTGTATGTCCGGGGACTGAAGGGGGGCAAGCTTTGGTTATGGTCGGTACTTTTCACCGCAGCCTATGCCGCTACAGATGAGTTACACCAGCGCTTCGTGCCCGGCAGGAGCGGAGAGCTGAAGGATGTTCTGATCGATTCCTCCGGTGCGGTACTGGGAGCGCTTGCTTTTCTCCTGGCAGTGAAAGTAACCGGTAAGCTCGTAAGGCATAAGAAGAGGCCGGAGCTTAAGTCGGAATAAAACGGTTCAGGGAGCTTTCATAGCGGTAGCCCGCCTCATCCAGGGTATGCTCCAGCTGGCTTTGGTCAACCATCATACTTAGGCAGAGCTCCTCCAGAGAGGGATAATAATCCCTTAATTTCGTATTAATAAAGCTTAATAAAATGATAGGGTCCTTTGGCAGATTCATAATTTTCTCCTTATGGTGAGGCTTTTAGGCTCATCGCCTTGTTTCCTCTGATAGAACAGCAGCTATGGTATGCACATAAGCTACATATCTTAAGTATGCGAAGATCTAATGATTTATTTTATACATAGTTCGAAGAAAAATACAAGATGCTCTTGCGGGTCACACCCGTCAGTCTGATAAAAGAGAAGGTGATAGCAGTGGATTTATTTGAATATATGAGAAAGGACTCGATGAAGAAGGAGGGACCCTTAGCCTCCAGGCTCAGACCGAGGAGTCTTGAGGAGGTTGTAGGTCAGAGTCATATTATCGGTAAGGACAAGCTTCTGTATCGGGCAATCAAAGCGGATAAGCTTAGCTCCATCTTATTCTATGGACCTCCCGGTACCGGTAAGACTACTCTGGCCAGGGTAATCGCCAACACCACCAGTGCGATCTTTACCCAGATCAATGCTACGGCAGCCGGAAAGAAGGATATGGAGGCAGTGGTTGGGGAGGCAAAAAATAGCCTTGGTATGTATGGGAAGAAGACCATCCTCTTCATTGATGAGATTCATCGTTTTAACAAGGGGCAGCAGGACTATCTGCTTCCCTTCGTAGAGGACGGCACCATCATCCTGATTGGAGCCACAACCGAAAATCCCTACTTTGAAGTGAATTCGGCTCTTTTGTCCCGATCCGTCATCTTTGAGCTGAAGCCCCTGGGGAAGGAGGATATCAAGATCCTTCTGAACAGGGCAGTGACGGATGAGGAGAGAGGCCTGGGAGCTTACCGGGCAGTGCTCCATGAGGATGCTTTGGAATTCCTGGCAGATGTCTCTAACGGAGATGCCAGAGCTGCCCTGAATGCAATAGAACTGGGAGTCCTGACCACAGAGCGTTCGGAGGACGGACTGATTCATGTTACCCTGGAGGTGGCTTCGGAATGCATCCAGAAGAGAGTGTTAAAATATGATAAGGGTGGGGACAATCATTATGATACCATCTCAGCCTTTATCAAGAGCATGAGAGGCTCGGATCCGGATGCCGCCGTATATTATCTGGCCCGGATGCTGTATGCAGGAGAGGAGGTAGCCTTTATTGCCAGGCGTATCATGATCTGTGCTTCGGAGGATGTGGGAAATGCGGATCCGAATGCGATCGTTGTCGCTACCTCGGCTGCTCTGGCAGTTGAAAGGCTGGGAATGCCGGAAGCCCAGATAGTTCTTTCCCAGGCAGCCACCTATGTAGCCTGTGCGCCTAAGAGCAATTCTGCGGTCACAGCCATCGCTGCGGCAATGGAGACTGTTGAGAAGGAAAAGACCGCTTCGATACCTGCGTATCTAAGGGATGCTCATTATCAGGGAGCCAAGGATCTGGGTCACGGAATTGGTTATCTCTATGCCCATAATTTTAAGAACCATTACGTGAAACAGCAATATTTGCCTGACGAGCTGGCAGACCGCGTCTTTTATAGCCCTTCGGATAACGGTTATGAGAGAAAGCTTAAGGAACATCTGAAGAAGTTAAAAGAGGAAGCCTAAAAGCTTCCTCTTTCTGTACATTCTGATATTATGAGTCTGTGTATTCACCTATTTGGGCGGATCATTCCTATGGACGAACTTGTATACCTCAATGAAGCCATAGATCATAATGGGAATGACCACAGTAGAGAAAATAGCCGACAGGAATAAAGCCTTGGCAGATTCTTTGGCAAAGATGGCCGCAATCATGGAAATAATATATAGGGATAGTATCAATAGGACACCGACCAGGGAGGCAATTCGTTTCACTTTATTCATAGGATGTATCCTTTCTTATCCAAGTCTTGATAGAACTCATTATATAGAAGGATGGGAAAAAAATCAAGGGATGTATCACTGAACCATATGGTAGTGAGGCAATTAACAGGGGGTAGTGGCAGGATAGTCCGGCATGGGATCCTTAGGACCCGGCTTATCCTTAAGCAGCTGGTATAAAAGCTCCGGTTCCTCCAGCAGTCTTCCGCCTTCATATTTACCGTTACAGGTGAGGAAGTAGGCGCTTTTCTTCATAGAGATACCCATTTGCTGCAGGGTCCGATGGGTGATGGTTCCGTGCAATCTGGCACGGAGGATCTTCTGTGCATAGGTCAGGCCGATTCCCGGGATTCTAAGCAGCTGTTCATAATCAGCCTGGTTCACTTCTATGGGAAAGAGATGAATATTTCGCAAGGCCCAGGCAAGCTTGGGATCCATATCCTCGTAAAGATTCGGAGCCTGCTCCGGTGTAACCTCATCCGGCGTAAAGCCATAAAGCTGCTGCAGACGATCTGCCTGATATAGACGGTGAACCCTCCAGAAGGGGGTATAGACCTCAGGCAGGTCATCATAACCCTTCGCAGGCTGAAGGTATTTGAAGGCAGTATAATAGACACGGCTTAAGCGATACTTCTTATATAAGGCTTGGGACAGGGTCAGGATGGTCCGGTCAGTCTCCTCTGTGCTTCCGGCCATCAGCTGTGTGGTCTGTGATCTTACCAGAAGAGGAGTCCTGTTCTTATACTGTCTGGCGCTTTGGACCAGTTCACTGATTGCCTGCATGGGTTCCAGGATATTATACTTATTCTTCTGCTTGGCAATCCGCTCATATCCGGAGCTTTTCGCAACCTCGATATTAACACTCAAGCGATTGGCATAACGGCCTGCTTTCGCAATCAGCATCGGATCCGTACCCGGCATGACCTTGGCATGGATATAACCCTTATAATACAGCTCCTCCCTCATGATCCGCAGGGTCTCGATAATCAGCTCCTCCGTATAATCAGCATTCCGGAAGATGGCCGAGGTAACAAACACTCCATGTCCGTTGTCCTGTGCTGTCCGCACCGATAATTCTGCCAGCTCCCTTGGTTGGCTGCAGTACCTGACCTTATCCTCACGGCTTGCCCTACAGCCGCAATAGGCACAATTAAAGCTGCACTGATTCGAAAGAAATACCTTAGGGACCTTGGGAGGATTTCCGCTTGACCGGATATCGCTGAAGATGGAAGGGTCCGGGATACACTCCAGCTCCTGCTTCTGTCCTCCATAGGACAGCTCGGCATCTGCCACATCATACAGCGCATCCTCCTGCATCTGAAGAAGCTTATCCTGCGGGGAAAGGCTTGGGGTGAGATTGATATGAACCATTTGAGACCTCCATAACAGATGATTACTTATTCTTCTAAATTATAACACTAGCTCTGAAAATAGTCAAACATATGTTCGAATACTATGTTAAACGTATAAATTCTAGTATACAAAAGCCTCTTCTTGTGGTAATTTATCATAGGAAGATATTATTATGGAGGGGGGGTATTCTCTCTATCGGAGGACATGCACCTCCGCAATATTAATCAGGATTGATAGAAGATAAGATAGAAAGGACTCATAAGCATGAAGAAAAATAAACCGGTATTTTTTATTATCGTAGCTTTCGCTCTCCTCATGGTTTATACGGCTCTCTTTGGGTTAGAGCTGGGTGGACTTAAGATTATGGGGTCACCGGACATGCGCTTTGGTATCGATATCCGCGGAGGTGTGGAAGCGGTATACCAGCCCGTTGATCTGGACCGTAAGCCAACGGCATCCGAGCTGGAAGCGGCCCGTACCATTATTGAATTACGATTAGATAAACAGAATATCATGGATCGTGATGTAACCACGGATGAAGGAAATGGTTATGTACTTGTGCGTTTTCCCTGGAAGGCCGATGAGACGGACTTTGATCCGGAAAAGGCCATTCTGGAGCTGGGAGCAACAGCACAGTTGACCTTTGTCGGTCCGGATGATCAGGTAATCCTCACCGGCTCTCATGTAAAGAACAGTAAGCCCGGAGTGGGACAGAGATTGGAGGAAGGCTATATTGTAAGTCTTAGCTTCGATGCTGAGGGAACCAGACTGTTCAGTGAAGCTACTGCGAAATATCTCGGTAAAAACATCAGAATCTTTTTGGATCAAGAGATGATCTCGGATGCCAGAGTTATAAACCAGATCACCTCCGGAGAAGCGATGATATCGGGTCAGAACTCTTACGAGGAAGCAAAATTGCTATCGGACCAGATTAATTCGGGAGCATTGCCCTTCTCCATGGTGACAAAGAATTACTCTACAATCAGCCCGTCCTTAGGATCAGGAGCCTTAAGCGTCATGCTGAAGGCAGGTCTGATTGCCTTTATCGTCATCTGTATCCTGCTGATCTCCTACTATAAGCTGCCGGGAGTAGTGGCCTGTGTCTCCTTAATGATTCAGATTTCAGGACAGATCCTGTCATTATCAATTCCGCAGATGACCCTTACTCTGACCGGTATAGCGGGTATCATCCTCTCCATCGGTATGGGTGTGGATGCAAATGTTATCATATCAGAACGTATCAGTGAGGAAATCAAAGCAGGCAAGAGCGTGTCCTCTGCGATTGCAGCTGGCTTTAAGAATGCCTTCTCATCCGTTTTCGATGGCAATATCACCGTATTGATTGTTGCCTTCATTCTGATGACCCTAGGCTCCGGTTCATTGTTATCCTTTGCCTATTCCTTATTTACAGGAATTGTGTTTAACTTTATTGCAGGTGTGACGGCATCCCGTCTGATGATCCGTTCCTTAAGCGCATTTAAAGCCCTGCGCAAGCCGAAGCTGTATACCTGCTTATCAAGGAGGGTATCACTATGAATCAGGACAAAATCATTAAGTTTTATGAGAAAAGAAAAATTTTCTTTGCTATATCCTTAAGCATCTTCTTGATTGGTATCATAGCCCTCTTTATCAATGGTGTTCAGTTGGATATACAGTTCAAAGGCGGTGCTCTGCTGAAGTATACCTATACCGGGACAATTGATGAATATGTGGCAGGTGATATCGTAAGTGGGGTCCTGGATCGCCCGGTGACTACACAGCTGACAGAAGACATTGCTTCCGGAGATCAGAGGATTATCTTTAATATCGCCGGTAAGTCCGGTGTTGATGTAAGGGATCAGCAGATGTTTGATACCCGGTTGAAGGAGCGCTTCCCTGAGAATAATCTGAATCTGTCGGAGGCCTCCATGGTAGAGCCCTTCTTCGGACAGAGGTTCTTAAGGAGAGGAATGTTCTCCATCCTGTTAGCCGGAGTCTTGGTCATGCTGTATGTATGGATCAGATTCAAGATGATGGGCGGACTCTCCGCAGGTGTCATGGCGCTGATCGCCTTGCTCCATGACGTTTTGGTCGTTTTCTTTACCTGCGTTATCTTCAAGATACCGATCGGTGATTCCTTTGTCGCAGTTGCCTTGAGTATCATCGGTTATTCCATCAATGATACGATCGTAATCTATGACCGTATCAGAGAAAATAACAAGATCTATGTAGGTTTTGATGTGGAGACGATTACAAATCTGTCAATCACTCAGTCCATGATGCGGTCAGTCATGACGAATGTAGCGGTTATCATCAGTGTCACCATCGTGTACTTCCTGGCCTTCGCCAACGGCATTGACTCCATCCAGAGCTTTGCACTTCCGATGGCAGTCGGTTCAGTCAGTGGCTGTTATTCAACGATCTGCATCGCCGGACCCTTATGGGTGATGTGGAAGAAGAGAAAAGCAGATTCGGCCCTCTTTAATAAATAGAACAATATACTTACCTCCGGTAAAACCATAGCCGGAAGGGGACTCAATAGAATAGTTGGAGGTTACCATGGAACAATACAGAGCAGGAGATTCAGACCATATAACCCGTGAATATTTTGACTCCTTGTTAATCGAATTGCGTTATATTGACTCGGTGATACCATCCACGAAGCTGGACTTATATGGAGAGACCTTTTCAACACCGGTCATGACGGCTGCCCTGTCCCATATGTCTAAGACCCACCCGAACGGGATGGCAGAGCTGGCAGAAGGAGCATATCGTGCAAATGCAGTCATGTGGTGCGGTATGGGGGAAAAAGAGGAGCTGGAGGCAATTACGGCAACCGGAGCCAGAACCATTAAGATCATTAAGCCCCATGAAAACAATGATATCATATTCGATAAGATCGAGCATGCAGAGAAATGCGGAGCTATGGCAGTCGGAATGGACATTGATCACTCCTTCGATGGTAGAGGCCGGTACGATAATGTACTGGGCTTATCGATGGCCTCAAAATCCCTGGAGGAGATCAAGAGCTTCATCCGTGCTACAAAGCTACCCTTTATCATTAAGGGTGTCTTAAGCGAACAGGATACGTATAAATGTCTTGAAGCAGGAGCAGGGGGCATACTGGTATCCCATCATCATGGAATACAGGATTTTGCCATCCCCCCGTTGATGATATTACCGAAGCTGGTCAAGCTGGTAAACAAGGCAGTTCCGATCTTTGTGGATTGCTGTATCTCCAGCGGAATTGATGTGTTTAAAGCCCTTGCCCTGGGTGCGGATGCTGTCTGCGTTGGGCGGGATCTCATCCATCCCCTGAAGGAAAACGGTGCTGCAGGAGTTCAGAAGAGAATAGAGGACATTACTGCAGAGCTTGCAGCAGTTATGGCCCGTACCGGATCTCCCGATCTTAAGCAGATCGATCCGAATGTGATCTGGAGAAGATAAAGTCATAAGAGAATACTGATATTTATGGGCTGTTTCATGATATATGCAGATACAATGAGGCCACCTTTATATTCCTCATAATGCACTAATTAGCAGACATGATGCCATATTTGTATAGTTGATAGCGGACTCCCAGTCCGATAGCAGCATACAAATACGGTGTTGTGTCTTCTAACTAGTGTGTGAGAGGAATATAAAGGTGGTCTCTTGAATAAGTATGGTCTTTATGAAACAGCCCAAATTTTCTATCGCTTGATGAGACTCAATCCGGAATGGTACTATTCAGGGCCTCAAGGATGATATCATATCTTAGGTTGAAATAGTTCCGTATCTTTTTCACTTCATAATCAAATTGCTGCAGGGCCCCCTCCTTGGTGATAGAGCGATACCTCATTAAGGTGTCTGCCATCATGGGACGGTAGGTAGCGGCATACTGCTCCAGCAGAGGAAGTACATGATCCTTATGGAAGATGGTATCTGCCAGCTCCCGGAATCTGACTTTGAATTGTCTGCGGAAGCCATCGTTAGCAAGAAGACTGCTGAAGAGCTTTCCTACGGTAGAGCCAGGATTCATGGCCCGATTGAAGGAGTTCTCATAGACCACGGAAGGGTTATACCTGGCGTCAAAAGCCAGAGAGTTTTCATAGGACAGGCCGGTGGAATACTCCGTATCATAAAGCATGAAGCGCCATCTGCCATCCTCATAGGGATTTGATCCGTCTGTGCATACCGTTCTGGAACGCCAAAGCATCACATTGTTCGTACCCCAGTCTACATTTCCCACATATACCTCGGTACACACATAATCGATAAAGCCTTCGATATCCAGCATGGAAGAGAAGTGCTCGTATTCCTTGGGATCAGATAAATCATGCTTCAGAGCATAATCAAATAACGCTTCATAATACACAATGTCTGTTTCCTCACCTTCATCCACCTGATCCGTCTTTATTATAATCACATTCTCCTTATCTACTCCGTAATGGCTCTCAATATAGTCCTCGCTGTATTTCTCCTGAAGGTTATAGAGACCCCAGTATTCTCCGTTCAGAAACACCACGGCCGGTCTCGAGGCCTGTACACAGAAATCAAGCTCTGCAGACAGCTGATGGATCATAACCTCACGGATTTTCGTCAGCTCGGTATCATTACCGCCGTTTCGCAGCATCAGGGAATCGAACTTATCAATTTTACTTCCGTCATATTGGGAGGTCAATCCGGGAAAGAGCGAATAGCGAAAGCTTTTACTTCCGTATTTGCCCCTGGCATAGAGGTTGAAGCTCTTCTGCAGAAATGCCCTGGAAGCACCGCCCCGTAATCTGATGCCGATATCCTCCGAAAACCCCAGTACGCCATTCTCCTCAAAGAAATCTATATGGGCGGGCCGTTCCCATTCCATGCCGCTGTTCTTATAATTTGCAGGCTGATGCCAGTAGCGGGTTGTGGGATTATAATCCTTGCCTGTTCTCCAGTTGTCAAAGGTGGCTCCGGTTACATAGATTCCGGTATCATAATCAAATAAATACTCGGGAGCAGTTACCAAAGATATGACAGCCACATCCTTATAATACTCAGCCTTATCCCCGTAGCCGACAAAATAGGTCTTGGTAATCACTTTGCTGATAGGACCCTCCGAATTATAAGCTACGGCCCGCAAAATGGTTGCCTTATCAATGAGCAGGGTCGGAGCATAGAATTGGCCTGTAGTGGTCCCTTCTATCATGGAAATATCATTCGGATCCATGGACCTGTCATATACGGATAAGGTCTCGTCAGGCTTGAACTCGGTCGAACTCTCATCGGGCAGACTGCCATCCAGGGTATAATATATCCTGCAATCCTCCGGAGCAGTAATGGATAATTCAAAGGGGGCATCATAGAAACCACTGTCTGCTGAAAAACTCACAGGAGCATCATGCTGCGTTACCGGTGTAACCCCGACCGATTCAGTCTCCTCGGCAGGGCTATGCTTTGTATCCTTATTGGTTAGTTTCTCATCCCTTGTTGCGGCTTGCTGCGGATCAGTATTCATTGCTATGCCTGTCTCCCCGGAAGAGCTGCATCCATGAAGCAGTATCGTCGTGGCCGTGAGCAGGAGGATTAAGCTTAATTTTCTCATGTCCTTCTCCTTGGTATGATATGGATATTTACTATATTTATATCATATCTTATGATGGAATACAATTCATTCAGGGGGAATGCTTGGGAAGAAGCGGCCCCTTCGGCAGTCTGCTTACCGGATCTGCAAACAGCAGAAAAATAAGGGAAGTGATATATGAATCAACCTGATATAAGTTATAGATTATATTTTGTATAATATTATTGAATTAGACAACTTTAGTATTAAATGTTATATTTTACATATAAAGGAGGAGATAACATGATTAAATTCAGAAAAATATTAGCATTAGTATGCAGCTTTGTGATCGCGGTTCTTGCTCTTGCCAATGTACCCAAGAACGCACTCGGAGCAGCCAAGTTGTCCACAAGTAATGTTAAAATTACTGCAGGCAATACTTATAAGGTGAATATCACAGGGAAAGAAAAGAACGCAACCTATACCTATAAGAGCAGCAATACAAAGGTTGCAACAGTAAGCAATACCGGAACCATAAAGGCATTGAAAGAGGGCACTGCAACCATAACAGTGAACAGTACGATAGGAAAGAAGACGACAAAGGTCGGTACCTTAACGGTAACTGTTGCGAAGGCACCTACACCGACTCCTAGTCCTACACCGATTCCTACTCCTACCCCGGCACCCGCTGAGAAGCCCCCGTTAAAGAAGGATGGAACCATTGATTATGAGAAGGCAAAGCTGGTTGCTCTGACCTTTGATGATGGTCCGAATAATACGACTACCACTCAGGTTCTTGATAAGCTTGAGAAATACGATGTGGTGGCAACCTTCTTCCTGATCGGGCAAAACATTTCGAAGGATTTGAAGCCGGTTATGGAGCGTCAGCTGGAGCTGGGCTGTGAGCTTGCGAATCATTCCTGGAGCCATGGGAACAATATGACAAGCATGACACCGGCTCAACTAAAGAAAGAAATATCTGATACGAATAAAGCAATCAAAGATTTGGTTGGGGTTACTCCGAAATTCTTCCGGCCGCCTTATATCTCCTATAATAATACGATGTTTGATAACATCAAGCTGACCTTTATCAATGGAATCAATGGCTCCGACTGGGAAGGCAATAAGTCACCGGAGGACAGATACTTAGCTATTTTACGTCAGATGAAGGATGGAACGATCATACTGATGCATGATTTTCCCGGAAATGATAAGACGGTAGAAGCGCTGGATCTTCTGATTCCGGAATTACAGAGACAGGGTTATGTATTTGTAACCTTAAGCCAGCTCTTCGAGTATAAGGGCGCAGATCTGAAAAAGCCGTATACTCTCTGGTCAGTTGTAAGCAAGTAAATTACCATAATCCGTAACATCAAGCAATAGTGCACACAGGATGAACTCAAGAACAGTTCACTTGTCATGAATAAAAGCCTGCCAACACCCCCTGGCAGGCTTTTGTTCATACTATGAAATTACATTTCGTGTTAGGATACTGATTCTTTAAACCTTAAACTTCTGTACCTCCTGTACCAGGTTGTTTGCATTGGAGCTTAACTTACTGGCCGCAGTATTCAGAGACTCTACCGACTTCAGCTGTTCACCGGATACCTGGCTGACATTATTGGAGGAAGCGGCAATCTCCTCAAGAACAGCGGAGATATTCTCAATGGCTGCTAAGGTACTGATTCTGGCATCGTTTATATTCGATACATTCTCGGTAATGTATTGCAGGAATACGACCAGCTTCTCAACACTCTCATTAATATCCTGATAGGAGACGGTAGTATTCTTCACGGCATTCTCCTGGAGCTTAAGCACCTGTTCTGCCTGCTTGGCAATCCCAGCCACACTGGTGGTATCCTCCTGAATGCTGTTTATGATATTCTTGATATCCGCTACAGAGGACTTGGACTTCTCGGCAAGAATTCTGACTTCATTTGCTACTACAGCAAAACCCTTACCGTATTCCCCGGCCCTTGCAGCTTCGATGGAAGCGTTCAATGCCAGTAGGTTGGTCTGGTTAACGATATCATTGATAACGTTGATAATCGCATAGATGGAGGAGGATTTCTCAGCCAGCTTTTCGATTTCCTGAATGATATTTGTAGTAATCGCTATGGTAGAAGCGGTCTGCTGATTCAGTTCATCGGTGGTATGAGTTCCTTCCACGACCCGTTTCTTCGTATTATCTGCAATCTGACCGATTTCCGAAGTGCTTTCACTGACCAGCTCGATCCGCTTTGACAGCTGATCCATCAGGTTCAGGCATTCCTCAGCATTATTGGCCTCCTGATTGACGCCCATTTCAATCTCGGTCATGGCATTTGAGATGTCTTCCGCTGACTGGAGGAACCTCTCAGAGGTTTTAGACAGATCGGAGGAGGATTCCAATACCTCACTGCTGGTATTCTTCACCTGAGTGATCAGCACACTCATATTATCAAAGGTGGTCTGCAACTCTTCGGTCAGGATATAGAATTCATCCTTACGCCTAGAGGTGAATTTCACGGTAAGGTCGCCCTTTGCTGCCAGTTTCAGCTTGGCATTGATGCCCTTGATGGTCTTGTCAATGCTTAGAGACAGCAGTATGACCGTAAGGATTGCCAATATACAGGAGCCAACAACGTTGGCCAGTGTAATTAACCTGATTTTCGCTGCCTGACTGTTGATGGCAGACATCGGCATCAGGGAGCAAATCATGGAGCCGGTATCACCGACCTTAGAATATAGGAAGAGATAAGGCTCTCCCCGGTAGTTTACATCATATGATCCGGAAGTTAACTCTGATTGAACTGCATCCATATAGAAGGTTTCGTTTGAAAATATAGGAGAGGAAGCTTCCGAAGCAGTGGCTTCCTTATTCCCATCTTCCGCTGTCCCGTCCTGTGAATGATCGATCAATTCCCGGCCGTCCGGTGCGATGAATCCCAGATAAGCGGATTTGTCAATAGCAAGACCCGCCAGAATATTCAGTACGGTTTCTGCTTTGACATCTATAATCTGAACGGAGTCCAGATTACCGAAGCCTCTGATCAGACGCAGGGCATAGTCATTCGGCCCGGTCTTCAATCTGCTGTCCAAATACTCATCCTCACCGTCCCAGACGATGCTGAAGCGGTTCGCAATCAGATATTTACCTATCTCGGTTTCTGCAAAACCGGCGTAGAAGCCGTCGTTAAATTTATACTGTGTCGTACTTATGGAAAAGGTACTGTCTGTAATGATATAGATATTCTTGATGAACTCATCTGTTGATATCCTGGTTGATATGGATTTATGAATCTGACTTCGGGTATTGCCGAGCTGCTTCGTATCTCCGCGGTTTCCGAGGTAATTGATGAGCTCGGTATCACTGGCATACTGGTTACTTGTGGCTACCACGGTTCCTAAACCAAATCGCAGATATTCCGCCGCCATAGTAATCGAGTTTGCTGTAGAACCCTTAAAGTTATCTTCGAGTCCTTTGGAAGCCCGGCCCGATGATATCAGACCGATAACGATGATTGAGGAAATCGGTATTAAAAAGGATGCAATCAGCCGAAATCTCAAAGTTGAAAAGAAATTCAACTTCTGAGCATTACCCGGTTGTTTGTTCTTAACATACCGCGGCTTCACTCCGCCTATCTTCGGTTTTTTTACATTATGGGCTATCTTACTCACGGATGCTAATATTTTAAAGAATACAGCTTTCCACCTAGACCATAAGCTATGCTGATCACTATCTTTCATGGCATATCCTCCAATGTTTTTTATAATTCTATTCTAAAATGCAATATATATATATTTATATAGAAATTATACCATTTTATATAGAATCATTCAAGAACTGACAATATATTCACAAATATATTATTTATTAACCTCTTCAATCGCAACAAGCACAGTTACCGGTGGCCGGAGTGAGATAGCAGTGATCGATTTTCGTCAAAGTAATTGCTATATAATGGAATATGAGTTATAATGAATCTTGCTGAAATCGGCTCGTGATAAGATACCTAAGGAGGATAGATACATGGATGAGATGTTTAGAAAACCATATGAATACGATGAAGAGAAAAGAGGCTTTTTACTGGTGTTTATCATCATGCTCATTGTGATCGACACACTGCAGACCTTTTCCTTTACAGCCCAGCTTTGTGAAGCATATTCGAGCCCTGTCCAGCGGGCAATCATCATCGGGCTGTGTATCATAAGCATCTTGTTTATCCTATTAACTGCAGTAAACAGTTATAAGATGAATAAAAAAACGCTTCCCCTGGCTAAGCTTTATCTGCTTCTGCGAGTGGTTTATTATGTAGGCTGTATCATCCTTATGTATGTTTTCAATGTAAACCACAGGCATCTGATCGGTGAGGGAAATGATCGATACCAAACCGTAGAGCAGATGGTGATCGGAGAATTGGTCGTGCCCTTTGCATATATATTGGCATTTAGTATCGGATGGTATCTCTATTTTCTGAAATCAAAGAGGTGCAGGGAGTTGAAGAAAGCAAAATAAGAGTAACCTTTGGAAAATAGTTTCATGGAAAAGAACAGATAAGCAGCATCAGGCCTGCCACAATAAAGTGGCAGGCCCTTTTTATGGTAATAATAAACGGAATATTTAAAAAAATCCCACTTTAATGGATAATATAGTAAGGATTCGCTTGATTCGCTGGAAAAATTTCGGTTATAATGTAAAAAACAGGTGGAAAGCCTCAAAAAAATTTGCATCCTTAGGGAATCACCGGATGCACCCAGAAGAAAGGAGAAGAAACTATGGAAGATGCTTGTATAGGCTTAATCATTGGGTTTGCCGGCAACTATGCTCCCGCGGGTTGGGCTATATGTGACGGAAGTGAGCTCAGCATAGCAGAATATGGGGCCTTATATTCTCTTATTGGAGTTACTTATGGAGGAGATGGAGTAAATACCTTCAGACTGCCTAACTTAATGAACATGGTACCGATAGGAGATGGACAGGCGCCAGGCTTAACTCCCCGGAGCATGGGCCAGTTCGGCGGATCGAATACGGTTATGCTTCAGGCAGAGAATCTCCCGGCGCATACCCATGCCTTCAATGTATCACAAAATGTGGGAACCCAATCAACTCCAACAGCAAACAGTACCTTAAGTGCCTTGGACAACACAAATGTAACCTTTTATGATGATGCTTCGGGAGCAACACTGAGTAACCTTAATGCGGTCTCTGTGTCACTCTCAACCGGTATGGGAGCAGCCCATGCGAACCAGATGCCCTTTCAGGAGATCACCTATATTATTTGCTTGGATGGTATGTATCCAATGTCAGATGCTGACTAACATGGGATGTGGCATCGATACCAAGGGCTGGGGCTAGGCCTCTGAATAATTTAATAGAATGGAGATGAGCATATGGATGATTTATATTTTACAGGTTCAATTATTCCTTGGGTAACTAACAGGCTACCTCGAGGTTGGTATTTCTGTGACGGAAGAAGGATGAATCCCGCTCAATGGTCAGCACTGTTTAGTATAATCGGCTACCGTTATGGGCGAGACGGTAATGATTTTTTTCTGCCAAATCTGAATGGACGGGTCGCTGTAGGAGCAGCATCAACTACAGCAGTATCCGGTGGAACTGAGAACGTTGCACTTACCGCTTCTGAGATTCCGAATCATAGTCATTATATTCGGACAAATACGAACTTTACCACGACAGGCTCAAGCCAGCCGGATTCAAACAAGGTACCCGGAGTGTCGAAAGCCGGTATTGCTGCGACTCAACTATACAAGCAGTATAGCAGTTCCACCGATTTTGTTGCTTTGCACCCTGCTACATTAAGTCCTTTGAACGGGCTTGGGAATGCACATACAAACCTTCAGCCATATACCACATTCTGGTACATTATATGTGTTGACGGTCTATATCCGGTAAGACAGTAAAGAAAATACGAATTTATCATTCATTTGAAAGGGGATGTAAAAATGGAAGCAGTTATAGGTCAGGTCTTACTATGGTCATCGCCACAACGGATACCCAGTGAATTCTTGCCTTGTGACGGGAGATTGCTATCAGTTCAATATTATCAAGCTTTATTTTCTATCATTGGTTATACATATGGCGGAAGCGGAAATAACTTCGCCTTACCTGATTTACGTGGAAGGGTAGTGCTTGGAGCAGGACAGCTTCCCGGAGGTTCTTATCATAATGCCGGAGAAATGGGAGGGTCAGAGAAGGTTCCATTGACTTTAAACCAAGTCCCGCCCCATGGACACCTGGTCTATGCCAACAATAACCCGAATGCAGTTGGCGCTGGTGTTGGTACCAATAATCTTTTCGGCACACCCGGAAACGGCATCAATATGTATAATACGGAAGTACCTGATACCATGCTGAACTCAGAGACAGTATCCGTAAGCGGAGCAGGAGTTGCCCATGAGAATATGCAGCCCTTTCTGACTCTGAAATATATCATATGTGTTACAGGACATTATCCGTCTTGGTGGTGATTGCACCGGATAGGAGGGGAAAAGGATGCTAAGGAAATTACTATATGGAGCAGTATTGACCTGCCTGCTGGCCTTTCTGTTACCGGCAGGCATGGCTTCGGCTATCACCTTCGGATTTGATACGATGGAGTCGGAGAGTGAAATGGACAATACCATATCAGAGACAAAGAGCGGATATACCCTGGTAATCAGCTCATCCATTACGGTTGATGATTATGTGACGAACTGCTATATGGATTCTAATAGCGGGGAAGTTATGTTAGGATTTAATCCCGTATATATGAATGACTATGTGGTTGCGATGGCTTATCTGGATTGGGCGACGATGCTTGCATATAAGCCCAAGGGAACGATTACCGTGAGACTGGCAGACGGAAAATACTTCTCGGTGGAAAGCTTTGTATGTGGCAAAGGCAGTTTTGTTGATGATCATGCAACTGATACCCTGTCCTTAAAGACTGGATCAGTCACTGAAGATTTTACTTTGAGTAAGGGTAACACTGTCGTGGTGACACCCTCATCGGCTTTTCATGGAATTACTTCCTTTACGCTAAGCTGGAACGATGATGTACAGCTGCTGTTCGATAACTTTAATATCTCACTTAGTCCAGCCATTAAGACACAGCCTAGTAGTAGATCTATAAAATCGGGCGAGAATACAAGCTTTGGTGTGACTGCAATAGGTAATTCCGTAACCTATCAGTGGCAGGTAGATACCTCGGGAACAGGGACCGGCTATACCAATATCTCTAATGGGGGAGTATATAGCGGTGCGACCACATCGACCCTAAGTATCACAGGAGCAACTGCTGCCATGAACAACAATCTCTATCGCTGTAATGTAACCGGTGAAGGGATACACACCTCTTCTTCAAATTACGCTTCCTTGAGTGTTATAACAGAAGCACCAACGAATCTTTCTCTGGATTCAAGCAGCATCCAGGAGAATTCGGCAGTAGGAACGAAGGTTGGTGGACTTAGTACGACAGATGCTGACAGCACTTTTTTTACCTATTCCCTTGTTGATACAGCCTTTTACCCTGACAATGAGGCATTCACCATATCCGGCAGTGATCTGCTGCTGAATACAGTTCCGGATTTTGAAGTAAAATCTGGCTACACACTCCGAATTCGGACGGAGGATGAGGCCGGGGGCAGTTTTGTCAAAGAATTCGTGATCAGTATAGCGGATGTCAATGAAGCACCGACAGATCTTACGCTTTCTAATGCAACGCTGCCTGAAAATTCAGCTCTCGGTACGACCATCGGCACTTTATCGGGAATAGACCAGGATGCGGATAGCAGCTTAAGCTATACTCTGGTTCCGGGTGCCGGAGCTACAGACAATGACAGCTTTACCATAGCTGGGAATGAGCTGAAGATAAACACTGATACGGACTATGAAGTAAAATCCTCTTATTCTGTTCGTATTCAGGTCAGTGACGGAGCTTTAAGCTATGAGAAGAGCTTTACCATATCCGTTACGGATATAAATGAGGCGCCGACAGACCTTGATCTATCCGAATGCAGCGTGCTGGAACACAGTGAGGCAGGTACGGTAATCGGAACCTTCTCGGCTATTGATCCGGATACCGGTGCAACACTTACTTATTCTCTTGTATCGGGGACCGGTGATGATGATAATGGCAGCTTTCTTATTGATGGAAATGAATTAAAGCTGGGTATTGTTCCTGACTTTGAAGTCAAGGACAGCTACAGCATCAGGGTTGCTGTCAGTGACGGTACCCTGACTGAGGAGAGGTCATTTATAATTACGATAATAGACGGTAGTGATCCACCGGTTATTATCGGTATAGCCAGTGCAGCCATATATGAAAATGATCCACCAGGCAGTAATGCAG
Organism: Bacillota bacterium; assembly: GCA_023441965.1. GTDB lineage: Bacteria > Bacillota > Clostridia > Lachnospirales > Lachnospiraceae > Mobilitalea. Next base: position 1,312 of record JAEZNB010000018.1, on the reverse strand, counting down.
GGATCATCACGATTGATGACCATGGGGATGAAATTACCCTCAGCTTGGTAGCCGGAGACGGTGATTCCGACAACGCCAGCTTTTACATAGACGGTCGTCATCTGCGATCGAATATCACTGCTGACTATGAGACCAAGAACACTTTTAGTGTTCGAGTTCGAGCTACAAGTCATGTTGGATTATATGATGAGATGGCCTTTACGATCCAGGTAATCGATGTAAATGAAGCACCGACGGATATCAATCTGTCCTCTTCCGAAGTAGAAGAGAATTCTGCTGTCGGAACAGTCATAGGAACCCTGACAGGTGATGACCCGGATGCCGGAAGCTCCTTTATCTATGGACTGGTTTCCGGAGCAGGGGATACCGATAATGCAAGCTTTACAATAGATGGCGATGAGCTGAAGCTTGCCATCGTACCGGATTATGAAACAAAGTCCAGCTATAGCATCAGGATAGGTATCAGTGATGGAGCCTTAAGCTATGAGAAGCAGTTTACGATTACTATCACAGACGGTGACGAGCCACCGACCGATATCACCCTGTCAGAAAGCAGCATAGCCGAGAACACTGCCGTAGGTACTAGAGTAGCCAGCTTAAGCGCCAGTGATGAGGACAGCAGCAGCTTTACCTATACCCTGGTAGCCGGAGCAGGCAGTACGGATAATGCAAGCTTCACGATCACAGGAAATGAGCTGAAGCTGGCAGCAGTACCGGATTATGAGACGAAGGCAAGCTATCAGATCCGGATCCGGGCGACTGATGACAGCGGCTTATATTATGAGAAGCAGTTTACCATAACGGTGGAGGATGTGAATGAGGCCCCGACGGATATCAGTCTGTCCGAGACCGAGGCAGCAGAGAACTCTGCGGTCGGAACCACCATAGGGACCCTGTCATGTACAGATCCGGATGCAGGAAGCACCTTTACTTATACGCTGGTCAGCGGAGCAGGGGATACGGACAACGCTTCCTTTGTAATAAACGGTACAGACTTAGAGAGCGCCGAAGTATTTGACTATGAGTCCAAGGCTTCCTATGAGATCAGAATCAGGGTAACGGATAACGATGGCCTGACCTATGAAAAACAATTTACCATATCAGTGGGAGATGTGAATGAAGCACCGACGGGAATCAGCCTGTCCAATTCCGAGGTAACAGAGAATACCGCAGTCGGAACCACCATAGGGACCCTGACAGGTACGGACCCGGATGCCGGAAGCTCCTTTACCTTTACGCTGGTCTCCGGAGCAGGGGATACGGACAATGGAAGCTTTACGATAACAGGCAATGAGCTGAAGCTTGCCCTGGT
>JAEZNB010000056.1 GCA_023441965.1 Bacillota bacterium | reverse complement strand
GGATTACATCGGTCCCGGAATAAGGCAGATTGCAGATTGCCTTCCTGCCTGTCCTTTCCTCAAAGGCCCTAATGACCTCCTCCGGGAATCCGTTCGGATAAGTAGGAAAGGGCTGCTCCGATATGATGCCGGCGATTTCCCAATGACCGGTTGTCGTATCCTTTCCCTTGGAGCGTTCCGCTAGCCTCGCCACACTTCCCTCAAATGCACCCCTACTGTCCTCGGGGAACTTCTCCTTCACTCCGTCTATATGAAAAAGCCCCAGTCGTTTCATATTCGGCATAGCAAAATACGCACTCTGCGACACCGCATACAGCGTATTACTTCCCTCATCCCCATAATTTCCGGCATCCGGCAGTTCTCCGATGCCTACACTATCCAATACCACTAAAAACACTCTCTTCATAAGAACCTCCATTCTGTCAATCCTTGTTTTTATTATAATGAACTTATCCTATAAAGTCCATGACTTCATCAGACTTTTCCCAAGCAGCGACGCGGAGCTAATCCCTTCCTCAAAGAAAAGTCCCAGTCACTTTGTTGATCAGTAAGGAAAAGTAAATTTAAGTATATTGTTATCTTTTTTGATTTGTGATACAATAGGACGAAGCAGGCGAGTGAAGCGTTGTTTTGTGTGCCACGCAAGGCCGAAGATTGAGTTAGGATAGGGATTTTATTTCGAACAGGAAGGGCTGGATATACATGAAAATCAAAAATGCAATGAAGCATCTGATTTCAAAATATAAGCATGGAGTAATCCTGTCTTATTTTTTTGTTTATATGCTGTGGTTTACTTATCTCGAGCGTACAATCACAAACGATTCAAAATTCATCCATATTTATTCCAGGCTGGATGACCTAATCCCCTTTATGGAGATCTTCATCATTCCCTACTTTTTATGGTTCCTCTATATCTTTGTCACAGTAGCCTACTTTTTTCTGACCTCGAAGTCAGAATTCTATCAGATCTGCGCCTATTTATTTATCGGAATGACCATCTGCCTGATCATCTATACCCTTTGGCCCAATGGTCATGTGCTCCGTGTGGATATTGCTTCCCTGGGGCGCAGCAATATATTCTTAGACATTTTATCCCGCTTATATGGATTTGATACAGCAACGAATGTGTTTCCCAGCATTCATGTCTTCAATTCTATCGGTGCTATGATCGCAATCCGTAAAAGTGAACGGTTGCGGAAGCTTAGATGGCTGCAGTGGTCCGCCCTGATCCTGACCATATCCATCTGCTTATCCACCGTATTCTTAAAGCAGCATTCCGTCCTGGATATCTTCGGCGGAATTGCCTTAAGCCTCATCATGTATGTTCTTATCTATGTGCCTTCCTGGGGCAAGGTATTCCGGCATGAAAAGCCGGAGCTGTCCAAGGCCTCCCAGCAGGGCTGATGAAGCAGTACAAGCCGGTCTTTCTTAAGCTTGATCGAAGCTAATCAGATAGGACGTCAGTTAGGGCCGGTTCACCGAAATGATGATATATGCAAGGGGCATATTCCCTTTCCATCCCATACTGTCTGCAGTTTTGCTGACAGTATGTATGGAAAGCAGAATATGCCCCTTTATGATACCGTGAAACCCGTTCCCTCGCGGACTATCCTCTAGTTGAAGCCGTAGATCTTCCTAGTGATGTTATAGCCGACCTCTATGATTTTACGGCCGAACTTACCCGGAAGATTCATCGAGCGTCCCAGGATCTGTGACCGAATCTTCTTGTAGAGCCATCTGTCATAGCTCTTCAGATAATCCCAGAGATCCTTCTTCTTGCACAGGCTCTCTTCACTGCCCTCCTTGATCAGGAAGACCGTGCAGATCGTCAGCATCATGGACAGGTATTTGATCATATAATTCCGAAGCTTCACACTCTTGATCTGCTCCAGGTTATGAGCTTCGATCATAATCTTTGTAATCTTAAGCTGTTGGTCAATCCTCTTGATCATCACCTGCTCATTGACGGATTGATCCGATCTGCCGATAAAATACCGATATAGATTGACATCCAGGTAATACATGGTCTTTACAAACGGAAGCGGCTGATACACGAAGATGTTATCCACATAAAAGGTATGCTTGGGCAGGCGAATTCCACAATCCTTTAAGAGCTTGGTGCGGTAAATACAGGAATGCATCAGAATATTCTGACTTTGCTTAAAATGCATGATGTCATCCCAGGTAAAGATCTGTCCCTTTGGCAGGGCCCAGTTATAGTTGATTACCCTCTTCTTCTTGGCATCCACCTTTTCATATACATAGTTGGAAAGAAAGAGGTCCGGACTGTTCCCGTCTGCAATCAGATTCTTCAAGGTATCCATCACCTGATGGAGTGCCTCTTCACTGACCCAATCATCACTGTCCACCACCTTGAAGTATAGGCCCTTGGCATGTGCCAGACCAGTATTTACTGCCTCCCCATGGCCTCCGTTCTCCTGATTGATGATACGGACGATTCCGGGGTATTTCGTCTGATACTCCTCTCCGATTTTCTGGGTATCGTCGGAAGATCCATCATTTACAATAATAATATCCATCTCATCCCCGCCGGAAAGCAGCGTCTCTATTGCATGGCTCATATAGGCGGCAGAATTATAGCAGGGTATCGCAGCTGTAAGAAGCTTCATCGGATATACGCCTCCTTAGATCAGATTTTCAGGATTCAGGCAATCCAGCTCCTCTATTACAAATCGCCCGTTCTTTCGAATCAATACATCGTCAAAATAGATTTCGCCTCCGCCGTACTC
>JAEZNB010000089.1 GCA_023441965.1 Bacillota bacterium | reverse complement strand
AGAGGGTCATAGGTTCGAGCCCTATAGGTCCCATTGATGCCGGCGTGGCGGAACTGGCAGACGCACAGGACTTAAAATCCTGCGGGACTAATCTCCCGTACCGGTTCGATTCCGGTCGCCGGCATTCATTTATAACCACAAAGATTTTTCTTTGTGGTTTATATTTCCTAGTAGCGTAGCAAGCTTTTTATACACTGCTTATATTTGTAAAATTTATGTATGCTTAGCTCAGCTGGATAGAGCGTCTGGCTACGGACCAGAAGGTCGGGGGTTCGAATCCTCTAGCATACACTATGTATCAGAATGTGTGCCTTGCACACATTTTTTTTTATTCCAAAAGCCTGCTTCCGACTGCTAAGAAACAGAATAGAGTATCCTAATCATATAGTAATTCCTTAAGATTAAGGGAATTATAATCAATATTTAATTTACTGGGTTACCTTTATATGATAGAATGGGGCAAAGGAGGCGGCAGCATGAAAAGAGAAGAGTTTCTGAATCAATTGAGACAAGCCTTAGAGGGTGAAGTCAGCCCGGATATCATAGAGCAGAATATAAGATATTACGACCAATATATCAGCAGCAGGCCCGAGATAGGCGAGGAAGCTGTATTACAGGAGTTGGGCCATCCCAGGCTGATTGCGAAAACCATCATTGAATCGGAGAGGATCGCCAGGGAGAAGAGAAAGACAAATGGTTTTCGGGGATATCATGAGGAGTATGGGAAAGGGCCGTACAGCAGGGAGGCAGATCAAGAGGCAGAGCAAGAAAACTATCGTGATATCCGGGGGCGCAGACCCTTATTCTACTTTGGCGGTGTCCGCTGGTATCACAAGGTAATATTATGGACCGTACTGATATTATTCCTGCTGCTTCTGATTTTGATCGGCAGAGTAATTGTAAAGCTTCTATATGTATTATTTGTACCGATTCTATTGATCGTTTTATTGACGTCCTTGTTCCGAAGGCGATAGCTGTCTGCCCGAATATGATATACGATGGACGGGATAAGAAGTATACCATCATCAGGGTGGTTTTATATGTACTATAAAAGTGAAACGACCGCGAGGGGGAGCCAGGCGGTCGTTTCGATGAGGGGAGTATAAATAATTAATAAGGGGTTATATATGTGCCCAGGTCACTCTGAGCACTTTTTTATTATAATATAGTTAATTTTATTATGCAACCTTTAAATTGGCCTATCCCGTGAAAATAGGAACTTTATATCATTTGAAACATGAGGAGGGAGAAACCTGGCTACTTAAGTCGTTTCCTGTAATATAATAGAAAAAAAGAAGCGAAATATTAGATAAAAAATGGAAATATTATTTGTGTGATAGAAGGCTGCCTATGAATATTTCAATTAAAACAGCAGATAATAAGGTCGTAATACAAATTTATATATTTTTATTAGGAGGCCATTCTATGACAAGCAATAATAATTCCAGCAGAAATGCAAACACAAGCAACAACAATGCATCTAACGTAAGAAACACGACTGGATCAAGCAATAACAGCAGCAGAAATGCGAACACAAGCAATAACACAAGTAATAACAACTCCAGCAGAAATGCGAACACCAGCAATTATACAACAGGTACAAGCCGTAATGTGTCCGGCAGCAGATGCAATGACACATCATCCAGAGATTTCTCCAAGAATAACACAAGCAACAGCAACAGAAACAACTTCAGAGATATGGATGACCTGGATAATAACTATTAATTTACAGCCCTCTGCGAAAATCCTCTTCCGATGAAGAGGATTTTTTTTGCCCGTTTTTATCGATAAACTAACAATATTCACTATTTAGAATATAATATAGGGGGAGAGTTTATGAGTCTTAACCTAGAAGGGAGTGACAGTACAGGAATGTCATTTGATACGATACGGGCGAATGAGATTACCAATTATATCGGTAAAAGGAATGTTGTGATTATTGATTTGAGAGACAGGGAAGAATATATGGCAGGGCATATTCCGACGGCTGTTAATATACCTTATGAAGATCTTGAGGAGCGGAAGGCAGGTCTTATGCGACATCATCTCCTTGTATTTTATTGTGATAGGGGACATATCAGTCTGATGGCAGCCAGAGATCTGATTAAGGATGGCTATAACATCAAGAGTCTTTATGGTGGCATACGGGCCTATCGCGGGAGATTGGAAAAGGGCTAGGAAGAATAAGTCTCTTTGTACTTTGTACTTTGTCCATTGACTGGAAGCGAAAAGAGCCTTACAATTACTATGGAAAATAAAATGCATCGGAGGTAGGAATGAACCAATATGAATATATATCACCATGTCATTTTGGTCTCGAGGCAGTACTAAAGCGAGAAATCATGGACTTGGGTTATGAGATAACGAAGGTAGAGGATGGTAAGGTTAGCTATATCGGTGACGAGCTTACATGTGCCAGAGCAAATATTTTTCTTAGGACGACTGAGAGAGTGATGCTTAAGCTGGCAACCTTTCATGCGGAAACCTTTGATGAGTTGTTTGAGAATACGAAGAGCATAGCCTGGGAAGAGTTCATTCCCAAGGACGGAAGGTTCTGGGTTGCGAAAGCCAGCTCAGTAAATTCTAAGCTCTTCAGTCCCTCCGATATCCAATCGATTATGAAGAAAGCGATCGTGGAAAGACTGAAAACCAAGTATAAGGTAGACTGGTTTGAGGAAAGCGGCAGCTCCTACCCGATCAGAGTTACCATTATGAAGGATGAGGTAACCGTTAGTCTTGATACCTCAGGGGAGTCCCTTCATAAAAGAGGCTACCGTAAGCTGACCAGTAAGGCTCCGATCACGGAAACCCTTGCTGCTGCGTTGATTATGCTGACACCTTGGAAGTGGGACAGAAATCTGGTAGACCCCTTCTGTGGCAGCGGTACGATACCCATAGAAGCAGCGATGCTTGGCGCGGGTATTGCACCGGGGAGCAACCGCAGCTTCCTTGCAGAGACCTGGAAGGAGCTTTTCCCGGAAAGTATATGGACTACGGCAAGGGAAGAAGCAAAGTCACAGGTGCGGACAGACCTGACCATGAATATTCAGGGATATGATCTTGATGGTGAGATTGTTAAGGCTGCCAGACAGAATGCCAGATGGGCAGGAGTGGACCATCTGATTCATTTCCAGCAGAAGCCCGTTAAGGACTTAAGCAGCAGTAAGAAATTCGGCTTTATCATAACGAATCCTCCTTATGGAGAAAGACTGGAGGATCAGAAGGCACTTCCGGAGCTTTATAAGGAGATTGGCCGGGTATTCGGTGCGTTGGACTCCTGGTCCTATTACATCATATCTTCCTATGAGGATGCTCAGAAATATATTGGAAGAAAGGCTGATAAAAACAGAAAAATATATAATGGTATGATTAAGACCTATTACTATCAATATCTAGGACCGAAACCGCCCAGACAATAGAATGGAATGAGAAGCCGGAGGAGCAAAGAACCGATTCGCTTGTTATAAATAAAGGTGATGGCAGCAGCCATCACCTTTTATGTTCAGATTCTTTTCGAGATCCATTGTATGATATCGGAGTATACTTCATCATAGTTCAGCTCGTTCAATAATTCATGGCGGCAATCCGGATAGAGCTTGGAGCTTACATTCGTAAAGCCGGATTTTTTATATATGGACAAGAGCTTTTTGATCTCTTTGCCATAACCACCGACCGGGTCCTTCTCACCACTGATCACAAAGATGGGCAGCTCCTTCTTGGTCTGCCGGATCAGGCTCTTCTTTGTAGAACCGCTGATCAGCTTGAGTAGATCATGATAAAAGGATGCTGTACAGGTGAAGCCACAGTAAGGATCATGAATATAGGCTCCAATCACAGGATGACTCCTGGACAGCCAATCATAGGCAGTGCGGTCAGAAAGCTTAGTAAACCGCTTGCTTCCAAACAGAAGATTATTCAGATAGGGGGAAACATGCTTCGGCCCCTTGAGCTTTTTTACAAGAGATGAAAGCATCAGGCCACCCCGGTTCATAAGCTTTGAGGTATGGGCGGTTCCCATCAGAATCACACCGTTGTATGTATCATAGGTCTGGATGACATTTCTTGCGACAAAGGATCCCATGCTATGACCAAGCAAAAAGAATTTGTTGCAGCGATTGTTTTGCTCGATATATTCACTGATATGTATGGCATCGCTAATCACCAGCTGATAACCCTTGCTGGGTGCAAAAAAGCCCAATTCGTTTAATTTCTTATCAGTTCCATGACCCCGATGATCATAGAGATATACATCAAAGCCCTGTTCGACCAGATACTGGGCAAAGAGATAATAACGTTTCTGATGCTCAGCCATTCCATGTAAAATCAGGATACTTGCCTTAGGTCTTTTCAAACAAGAAAAATGTGTCAGCCTTGTAGTATAACCATCCTTTTGTTTGATTGATACATAATTAATATCGCTCATGAACGCTTTTCTCCTTTATACTTGGTGGCTTGGTAACGAACAAGTTACTACATTATTATATAGATTTATTTGGAAAAATGCAAGAAAGATGAGAACAGATTAACAACATAATTCAATAAAATAATACCCTATCCAATAAATAATTATTGTGAAGGAATAGATATTATTATATAATCTTTACTATATTATACTTTTATGCTGAATCATGTTGACGAATTTTACTTTCAGACGGGGGGCGCTGAATGGATAAATTATTGCTGAAGAGAACGGCGATCCAGAGTGTTGCGTTGATGATCGCAGTCATAACATTATCCTATGCCTTAAGACAGTACAGCCATCCCTTAATCTCCGCCAGCGACATAGGAAGCGCGGAAGCAGCAGCCTATCATCAGGAGGAGAATATAGTGACAGCTCCGATGGAAGATATTCCGCAGGAGCCTGTCAAGGAAACAGTAACACCCGGCAACAATGAACCGGATCTAATGGACGCAGGCTTACCGGGCATGCTAAGCAATGTTGATCCAGAGATGATAAAAGAGCTGGGAGACAAGCTCTTAGTCATAAAGAAGCCCTTGACGGAGGGCCTTAAGATGGATCTGCAGGATATCTATATAACTAAGAGTGTTAAGCTGATTTTCAACAGCTCGGAGACTTATCAGTTGAATGAAGAGGATATCGGAAGAATCATCCGGCAGGATGCATTTATCGGCACTCCTGTATTCACAGAGACTGAGGAAGAGGTAATCAATCAGAAGGACGGCAGTACGAGCACGGTTATAACCAAGGATTATGGAAATGATATCGTACACAGCATCTCCTTTATTCATCCTGACCCTTCCAAGCATGTGACCGAGCTGACCTTGGAGCTGGATACGGTATATGCACATAGTATCAGAGAGGATGAGACATACTATTATATCGGGCTGAAAAAGCCCTCAGAGGTATATGACAGAATTCTTGTTCTGGATGCAGGGCATGGAGGTAAGGACGCCGGGGCATTAAGTGCCGATGAGTCCATCTACGAGAAGAATATCAACCTTGGCATACTGCTGGAAGTGAAAGAATTACTTGACAAAGAGGATATTAAAGTATATTATACAAGACTTGGTGACGATAAGGTATTCTTAAGACCCAGGGTAGAGTTGGCCAATGCAGTGGACTGCGATTATTTTATCAGTATTCATAGCAATGCCAGCGTATCAAGCAAACCAAGCGGTACGGAAATCTTCTACTATGGGACGAATTTCAAAGAGGTAAGCACGAAGGCGCTTGCCACCATATTCAGCGAAGAGATCGAGAAGTCGACCACCCTGACGAACAGGGGTCTGATCCCGATGAAGAAGGACGATATTTTTATCCTCAATCATGCCAACGTGCCTGCGATTCTGATTGAGACAGGATATATGACGAGCCTGAAGGATATTACCTACCTTAGTCAGAAGGTGAATCAGAAGGCAATTGCCAAGGGTATTTATAACGGTATTCTTAGGGCATACGAAGAGCTTAAGCCGGCAGATAGGAATTAGGAGACAAGATGAAGCGAATTATCTTTGCTACAGCGAATGAAGGCAAAATGAAAGAGATCAGATCGATTCTGAAGGATCTGGAGGTTGAACTGCTTTCCTTGAAAGAAGCGGGATTGGATCCCGATATTGAAGAGAATGGGAGCACCTTTGAAGAGAATGCTGTCATAAAAGCAAAGCAGGTCGCCGAATTATCAGGAGAGATTGTTCTTGCCGACGATTCCGGTTTAGAGGTGGATTTTCTGAATAAGGCTCCCGGTGTATATTCGGCAAGATTTTTAGGTGAAACAACTTCTTATACAGTGAAGAATCAATATATTATTGATCAGCTGAAGGGCGTGGAAGGTGACGCCAGAAGCGCCAGATTCGTATGCGTGATTGCCTGTGCATTTCCGGATGGAGAGATCGTAACCAGGAGGGGCACCATAGAAGGTCTGATTGCGGAGGGAATTTGTGGCACTCATGGCTTTGGCTATGATCCGATCTTCTATGTACCGGAATACAAATGTACAACAGCGGAAATGCTCCCGGAGCAGAAAAATGAAATCAGCCATAGGGGGAAGGCGCTGAGAGCCATGAAAGAGGTTATAAGAAAGCATCTTGATTTATCGGGAGATGGAAAATGAAGGTTCTGATCGTAAGTGACACCCATGGAAGAGAACAATACCTATTCAATACATTGCAAAGGGTCAGTCCGATTGATCTGCTCATCCACCTGGGTGACTTTGAAGGCGGGGAGGATTATATCAAGGAAATAGCCCCATGCCCGACCGAAATGGTATCCGGTAATAATGACTTCTTTAATGGCTTGCCGAAAGAAAAAATGATACTCCTGGGAAAGTACTATATTATGCTGACCCATGGCCATCGCTACGGCGTGAATTTCGGGACTTATTCCGTGAAGGAAGCGGCGAGAAGGAATAAGGCGGACATCGTAATGTTTGGTCATACGCATGTTCCCATGATAGATATGAATGACGGCATATGGGCAATTAATCCGGGCAGTCTGGCTCTTCCCAGGCAGCACGGCAGGATTGGTACCTTTATTATCATGGAAATAGATCGTCTCGGGGAAGCACATTTTACCTTGAATTATTATAAGGAATAGATGCGGGAACATAGCCTCACAGCCAGGGTAAGAATCGCGCCAAAGCCTTATTTTTCTTGTGTTTAAGGTATTTCTGGAAATACGAAAAAGATATGAAAAAGATGTTGACAATACCGGGATGCTATTATATAATAAATCTTGCGTCACGGCTGGAACGAGCGAAAAGCCTTGAAAATGCACAAGTTGTCGGGGTGTGGCTCAGCTTGGCTAGAGTGCTTGATTTGGGATCAAGAGGCCGCAGGTTCGAATCCTGTCACTCCGATTTTCAGATCCTGTCCGCTGGCAGATGCCTGAATAATCAGTGTGACGGATACACAAAATAAAAGAAAATTTAAGTATGCGGGTGTAGTTCAATGGTAGAACACTAGCCTTCCAAGCTAGATACGTGGGTTCGATTCCCATCACCCGCTTGATATGTGGCTAAGTGCCGATATCGATTATCATATGTGCTAGTAGCTCAGTTGGATAGAGCAATGGCCTTCTAAGCCATGTGTCGGGGGTTCGAATCCCTTCTGGCACATTTTTCATCTGGAGTCAAAGTTCATGATGGAATATGTAATAGGAATATACAAAATTGAATTATGGTGGGTATAGCGCAGTTGGTTAGCGCGCCAGATTGTGGCTCTGGAGGCCAAGGGTTCGAATCCCTTTACCCACCCTGTTGAAGAATGAAAAGCCTTTCCCAAAAAAGTCTTTTCATTTTCTCTATAGGGCTATCGCCAAGCGGTAAGGCACAGGACTTTGACTCCTGCAGTCGGTGGTTCGAATCCACCTAGCCCTGCTGTTGGACGAAATCTTCCGACATATACAGGGCATACCCCAACAGCAGGGCTTGCCCTGATTAAACAGGGCTTGCCCTGATCACTTTTGTCCCATTGGGGCAGCAAATAAGATAAGCGGATATGGCGGAATTGGCAGACGCGCTAGATTTAGGTTCTAGTGGGAGACCGTGGGGGTTCGAGTCCCTTTATCCGCAGTTACAGAGAATAGGCTGTATCAAAACCGATATTCTGGTTTTGATACAGCCTTTCTCATTGGTTGTATGAGGATTCGACTGTTGAAAATAAGCTGAATGAATTATAAACCTTTCATGCTATGTACAACGGTTCCGATTATGAAATATATTTAGTGGCATCAAGGCCATAAATATCGCAGGCTGTCGGAAGTATGCCTTCATCTACGCTGTTTCTGAAGTAGGTCTCCATCTGATGGTCCAAATCGGCAAGGACGGAATCAAAGTCCTCTACCACATATCCGTCAACGATATCCCACCAACGGGCCATAAGAGAAATAAGCTCTTCCTTCTTCTCCTGAGTCAGATCAAGCCAGCTCTCTGTCCGAATACTTAAAACATAATCCTTCTCCTCCTGCGTCAGAGGCTGGGATACTCCGATCCCCTCTCCAATCTCGTTCTCATCTTTTATAGGCTGGTCTTCGCCTATTCCTTCACCTGCTTGGTTTTCCATATATTCAGGGGAGAACAGGTATATATGCTCTGAATCCACACTGCCATCGATGGTATAACCGACTGCATCAGAAACAAAATTCAGCGGTGCAAACAGGGTATCATTGATCATAATCGGAGGAGCAGCAAGCACTGCTTCATAGGAGAGACGATCATCAAGCTCCTCGGAATATTTTTCATAATAAGCAGCTGTGCTGCCAATGGTTACGATAATTGTCGGATGCTGTCTGGATGGTTCCCATACCTCCAGCTTCTGCTCCGCCGGAAGCCAATTCACATCATAGCCGATCTTTTCCATGATCGTCTTCATAGGAACCATAATAACTGCATCGACCATCTGAGGAGGTGTACTTGTCTCTAGCTCCTCCAAATCCAAATAGATTTTGCTGTTTGTCATAGCACTCACCTGGGGAGTAGGCAGGGTAGACTTGCTGCTGTCAGAGGGAGTGTTGTTGCTGTTACTACTGTCGGACGGGCTGCTGTCAGTCTTGCTTGCCTCTGGGGTAATCACACTTATGCCACCGTCAGACTTATCTTTACCATCGCAAGCGACGAGGGAGAGTGCAAGCATAAGAGCCAGCACAAGTACTACAAGTTTTTTCATCGGGGTGTTCCTCCTTCTACTTTTGAAGCGTTAATTTTCTTATGTTATTTCATGTATCATTGTATCAGAAAAAATCTTTTAAAACCGTTTACCGCACGAAAGGTAGTTTCTACCGTACGAATCGTATCATTTAGTAACAAAATGGGCCCTAGGGGGTCTTTTCACAGAATGAGGCGATGGTACAGATCATGTGTATAAGGGATTTTTGGAAGACTTAAAGCGTAACCAGGAAAGAGGGAAGTGTGTACAAGGTCAGTTTGGATAAGGGATCAACGAATGCATATGAAATATTATAGAAAATATGGTATACTAAGTTCATTAACATAAAAATGAAATCATGGAGGAAGAACAATTATGGAAGCTGCTGACCCTGACGCTGGACATATTTTGGCTCAGATCTTAATTCTGGTTACACTTACTTTGGTAAACTCCTTTTTTGCCTGTGCCGAGATGGCAATGGTATCGGTGAATAAGAATAAAATTAGAAAGTATGCCGATGAGGGCAGGCAGACTGCGAGGCTGGTGCTCCGGTTCCTGGATGAGCCGACGAAGTTTCTCTCTACCATACAGGTTGCCATAACCCTGGCAGGCTTCTTCTCCAGCGCTGCGGCAGCATCCGGCTTATCTGCTCCGGTTGGTGAGCTGCTGGAAAGACTGAATGTTTCCTATGGAAGACAGCTGTCATTGATCTTAGTAACCCTGGTTCTTTCTTACTTTACCCTGGTATTCGGTGAACTGGTACCAAAAAGGATTGCCCTGCAGAAGCCGGAGGCAATCAGTATGTTCTGCGTAAAGCCGGTCAGAATGGTAGCCCGCGTTGCCTCTCCTTTTATCAGGCTGCTGACCATCTCAACCAACCTGGTTACGAAGCCCTTCGGTATGAAGGAGGGGAATACGGAGGAGATGCTGTCCAGGGAGGAGATTAAGTCTCTGGTCAAGGAAGGACAGGCCCATGGTGTTTTAAATAAGAAGGAAAAGGAAATGATCAATTCCATCATGGAATTTGATGATAAATCAGCGAAGGAAATTATGACGCCACGAATTAATGTGTTTGCCATCGATATCACCAGGCCGAGAGAGGAATATATGCCGGAGCTGTTAAATACGAAGTTTACCAGAATACCTGTGTATGAGGAGGATATTGATAATATTATCGGCATTTTGTTTATCAAGGATTTCTTAAAGCAGGCGATCTCCAAGGGTTTTGATAAGATTGATTTAAGAGCAATTCTAAGAAAACCCTATCTGGTTCCGGAAAGCAAAATCGCAAGGGATCTCTTTCGTGAGCTGCAGCAGACCAGGAAGCAGATTGCGGTATTGATTGATGAATATGGAGGCTTCTCCGGTATCGTGACCATGGAGGATCTAGTAGAAGAAATCATGGGTGACATTGAGGATGAATATGATCCGGATGCTGTGAAAATCAAGAAGCTGGACGAGAATACCTATCTGCTTGACGGAATGGTAACCATCGATGAGCTGAATAACCGCCTGGATCTGGATCTATATTCCGAGAATTATGAGACCATTTCGGGATATCTGATGGAAGAAATGGGTTCCATTCCCCAGGAGAAGGATGACCGAATCATTGAAATCGATCATCTGGTCTTCCGTTTGGAAAGTGTGAAGCATAAGAGAATTGATAAGGTGAAGCTGTACATTGGAAGCCGTAAGGCTTATGAGGAGGAATAGTTTATATTGTAAATCTTACCGAATCCTGCACGATTATCCTTCTGATGAATAAACTGAATTGAGAATATTGGATGCATAGGAAGTTGCATGATCAAGGAGGATATATGTTTCGGAGTAGCAGAAATGATACTGCTTCATATGCAGGTATACCCTATGACGATATTAATTGGTACGATGTGAATGGACAGCCATTTGGGACAGCTTCAAACTTTAATGCCATTATATTCGGTGATGCTAATAATATTGTAGATACAAAAGGTGCTTTTGCGGTAGGTGGAAGCTTTGTAAGCCCTAGAGGGTTAAGCCTGGCCTATGGAAACGACCTTAAACTGACCGGAACCGGATACAGTCCGGACCTTGTCAGGTTTTTAGTTGGAGAAAATGTAGCAATGCAGGGACCCCTGGTCGTGATTGGTCATGTGGTTGCAGGAGGGAATTTTCGTGCGGCCGGCGGCAGCACCTATATGATCGGGAAGAATGGAAGAGCGAACCAGGCACAGGAGCTGAGCATGCTTTATCAGGCAGCAGGAGGGAGCCAGTACTGGAGACCCAGTGACAGAGGAACGCATTTCGCCATCTCAAGCTATGATGTTCCCAGGTTTATACCGGCCAGCCGTATCAATGCAGACGTAAGAAGGTTCTTTGAGGATGCCGAAGCCAGCATACGTTACTATCATGACTGCATTGTGAGTATGGAACCGAACGGCACTGTTACACCACATTTTCATGAGCTGATTTTACGAGGAAATCATCCGGTGCAGAACGTATTTGTCGTGGATGCCCGCCCGAACGGGATACTGAATAAGGAATTGCGTTTCGAGGTTCCGGAGGGGAGTGTCAGCATCGTCATCTTTAAGACCGGTCCCCGTGCTCATATGCAATATGGGCTTTGGGGAGCTGAAAGACTGGCGAATCGAACACTGTATGTATTTGAGGATGCCACGAACATTCATATGGAGGTGCCGGCGGACATCTGGGGCAGCATATTGGCTCCACAGGCAATGTTCCATGCTCATCCGACCGGAGGGCATGTCAGCGGAAATGTAGCCTTAGGCTCCTTCGCTGTTAACCCGACCAGCGGTTTTGAGTTCCATCTTTTTCCCTTTGTCGGAGGAGTTACCTGTGAAGAGCTTCAGCCGGCAGCCCCGGAAGTAGTACCTGCGCCTGAAATGCCCGCTCCTCAACAGGAATGTCCTCCCTGCCCGGTATCTGAACCTTGCCCCGTCTGCCCGACGCCAGAGCCCTGTCCGCAGCCGGAACCTTGTCCTGCTTGTCCCACACCCGAACCCTGTCCGACACCGGCACCCTGTCCTGTCT
>JAEZNB010000051.1 GCA_023441965.1 Bacillota bacterium | reverse complement strand
TTGACACTGGAAGATAATTTCCTTCCACTTGGAATGACGCACAGTGTGAGTTATTTGATCCATAGTAAATGGCCTCCTTTAAAAAACTAATAGTTTTTTGCATTTTTTAAAGTATGCCACAAAAAATGTATTTAGCCTAGGCGAGCGATTTGACGTTTACTGTTTACACTATCTATCTACCACCTCATTTCTTGTATTTATACACAAAAAAACACCGCTTATCAGTTTTAAGTATTAGAACCAAAGTTATCAGACCTGATAACCTCAACTTAAAACTAATCGCAGTGGAAATTGTTATTATTATATTTTGTTAATTGAAACAAAAACATAGCCACACTTATTATTCGATATCATTCGAGAAGGAATCGATTAGCGGTATTTAATTGTCAATTTAGGAGAGCTTGACGATTATATTAACTATTAAATCACCAAATAGCCTAAATAGGATAATATTATATCACAGTTAATCATTGCCGTCAATGAATTTATCTAAAACTTCATTCACTATCCAAAACTTCATTCACTATATTTAAAGAACGTCTTATATAAATCCGTTTTTTCAAGTTTTTCTTTCATACTATCTTCCGTATATAAAGATTTCTTATAATTTTCAAGTACACTTAACTTTTTAACTTTTTCATTCGTGTAATTCATCATAATAGTATCAATGTCATCTGCCATTGTAGATATATCAGCATATACAACTACCGAAAGTTCCCAAATATTATTATCATTAAACTTCTTAACAACTGTATCTAGCATATTAAAGTAATTTCTTGCATACCACAACCAGTCTGAAATATCACGATATGGTATCGTTCCCAGAACATAAAAAACTTCGATAAATTTTGCATACAAATCATTATATGTTTCTATTGATGATAATAAAGATTTTCCATAGACCTTTTTGTTGATTTGTTGCTCATTAATATAATTTACTTTATAATTCATATCTTTATATTTCTTATCATATGCTGTACTTGTTTTTAATAATCCTATATAAAGTTTGAAATTACTAACATAATTTAACTTCTCTCTTACCAACTCTGCTTGAATTTTACTTCTCTCAGCTTTATCAATACTTGATTTATTAATTAGCAATGTCAATGCTATACCTGCAAAAAAATATGTAATAGTAATAATATTAGTTATTATCGTTTGCCAATTAAATATTTTAATATAATTGAATATAAAATCTTGTTCTAATATAATAGCGGTTACTAAAATTCCACTAATAAAAGTTAAAACATAAGTAAGTATCTTTTTTATCATATAGTATTCTCCTTAATTAAAAACCTTCTTTTATGTTATTCCATATATTGTTATATGTCAACATAAAAGCCCTTTAGATAATCTATAACCACAATAAAAATTCCTTTTTGCTATCTGTATATTACAATAAGCCACTTTTTGATTACTTATAGGTAAACTAAACCTAAACAAGTAATTGTAGTGGCTTAAATGGCTTGTACGGTATAAAAATGCTTTACATTATTACATCTTAATCTGTTTACTCTGCTGGTTAATCCCCAATTGTTCTAATGGATTAAAGCGGTCAAAGGCTATCGATAAATCATACCCAAACATTATAAATTCATTAACGGACTTGTTTTTGCCCCCATTAATATAGTTTGTTCATCGTGCATCGATTGTAGATATCTTTTAGTAACATCTATCTTAGAATGACCTAATAAGCGTGATACAGTAAATAAATTACATCCATTTCGTAATTGAGTCTGAGCATAATAATGTCTGCAAGTATGAGGACTTATTCTTATTTCTTCCCTAACATTACACCCCTCTCCACATTCAAGTACTATTCTTTCTACAGTTTCTACCGTTAATCTCTTCCCTTTTTGTGATAGAAGTAGATATTCCGTACTATAGTTTATCTTATCTTTAATATACATTTCTCTCACACGTAAATTCTTTATCATGTACTTATTTATAATAGCTGTAATAGGCACATGACGTACTTTCTTACCTTTACCTAGAATATTAATGTATGTATCCCTTATATCAGATAACTTTAAATCACATAATTCAGAATTTCTGATGCCAGTATCAAACAATAAAACCATGATTAGTTGATTACGTATATTGAGAAATCTTGAGCCCGTATAATATCTTATCATTTTTCTTACTTCATCATCATTAAAAGTGTTAATCAATGTAATCGGTTCTTTTTGATTATGTACTTTATCCATGGAATTTTTAATGATATAATGCTCCCTCATACAATACGAAAAGTAAGCCTTAAAACACTTAATCAATCCATTAATATAAGTTTCAGATAATCCTTTCTTCGTAAGGAAGTCAATATATCCTATAATAGCAATATGATTGATATCTTCCAACTCAATGATTTTATACTCCTGTTCAATAAAGTGAAGCATTGCAAGATTGTTATTCTTATACCCTTTAATCGTTCATTCACTTAATCTTCTCATCCTACAATCGAATAAAAACTCTTTAATAGCATCTTGATTCAACATAAAAATCCCTCCATTAATCATAATCTCAGTTACGATTAATGTGGGATTTGGATGTATGCCTTATTTTCGACTAATAAGCACCCAGTATACCATCACTGGAGCATTTTTTATTACTTATAACAACAAAAACACTGGATTTCTTAGAGGCTTTTATTCACTCCAATTGTTCCATACTTCCTGTACATCATCGTCCTCATCCAGTAAGTCAAGGATCTTGTTCATGTTCTTAATATCCTGCTCGTCCTTTAGCTCTACCCAGGTCTGGGGGATCATGGAGATATCGGCGGAAGCCATGGGGATACCGGCCTTCTCAAGGGTCTCACGGACTTCACTGAAGGAATCGGGATCTGTCAGGATCTCAAAGCTGTCCTCCTCCTCGACAAAGTCCTCAGCGCCCGCATCCAGAGCAAGCATCATCAGATCATCTGCGGATTTATCATATTCTTCCTTGTCTATAATGATCTGGCCTTTCCGATCGAACATGAAGGATACACAGCCGATGGAGCCAACATTACCGTAGCCCTTAGTGAAGGCATTACGGACATTTGCGGCAGTCCTGTTCTTGTTATCCGTCAGGGCTTCTACGATGATCGCTGTTCCGTTCGGACCATAGCCTTCATAGGTAACTGCTTCATAATTCACGGCATTGGCATCTCCCGCCGCCTTCTTAATGCTGCGTTCGATGGTATCATTGGGCATGTTATTGGATTTCGCTTTGGCGATTATATCCTTCAAACGGCTGTTGGAATTCGGATCGGCACCGCCTTCCTTTACCGCTACAGCAATCTCACGGCCTAGCTTCGTGAAGATCTTACCCTTAGCAGCATCATTACGTTCCTTCTTATGTTTAATATTGGCGAATTTAGAATGTCCTGACATATGAATTCTCCTTACTCACTCTTTACGATATGTGTATCAATCTTTTTCCTTAAACATTCTAGCATTGATTTTTCGGTTCGGCAAGTAAAACCTAAATTCTTCAGATAACTAAAAGGTTGGGAGCAGGACATATCCCCCTCCCTATATCAGACCGGAGTCTTCCGGTTCCGATGTAGAATACCGATGAATCAGATATTCTTTAGTCTATATTATGAATCAGCTTGTTGAGCTTCTCCATAACACTGATTGTATCATCCACTGACCTGATCGCACAGAGGATCGTATCATCACCGGCGATACAGCCAACGATTGCATTCAGCTGAAGGGCATCCAGGGCTGCTGCCACTGCCATGGCCATACCGGATACTGTCTTAATCACAAGTATATTCTGTGCCATATCCATGGATACAAAGCCATCTCTAAGGACTCTGGTGAACTTCTCACTCATACCGGCTTCGGTCTTCTGCAGAACGATATATTTCTGCTTTCCGCCGTCCACAGCCACCTTCGTAAGCTTCAGCTCTCTGATATCTCTGGATACTGTTGCCTGTGTTACATTATAACCATCCTGCATTAATTTCTCTGCCAGTTCTTCCTGGGTCTCAATATCATATTTGTTAATTAACTCAATTATTTTGCTTTGTCTGCTAATCTTCATATTCTAAACCTTTCTGAGTATGTTTGTAGTTACTTAATCCGTACTGTTACTAAGCTTCGATCGCAGTATCTCATATATACCGGATTGATTGAGCTTGATCAGCTTGGTACTGTACCTTGCCTTCTTAATGAGGACCACATCATCCGTTCCCAGATCATAGACCTTCTGTCCGTCAAAGCTGGCAGAGGCCTCTGCCTCCTGGGTCTTTTTGCTCTTTCCCACAACCACCTTTATGGTATCAGAGGCAGACACCACGATACTTCTCGGACTTAAGGAGTGGGGGCAAATCGGTGTAATCACCATAACCTCCGCTTTGGGACTGACAATCGGTCCTCCAGCCGACAGGTTATATGCAGTGGAGCCTGTCGGAGTCGAAATGATAACTCCGTCTCCCTGAAAATTATCCACCAATTCCTCATTCACATAGATACCAAGACTGATGATCCTGGAAAATCCCTTTCTGGAGATCACGATATCATTCAAGGCATATCCGGATATACTGTCTTCCTGCTTCCTGTCAACAACAGCCTTTGCTAAGGTTTCTTTGAGAGGCTGGTTCGAGCTGCCGCCATCATTGATTCGATGATAATGAATCCTTCCTTCCACCATCAGACGTTCTTCCAGTCGATAATCATCCTGAAACAAGCGGTCCAGAGCTGATAATACATTCTGCTCTTCCGTCTCTGCTAAGAAACCCAAGGTCCCCAGATTCACACCAAGAATAGGGATGCTTTTAGTCATCAGATCATTGGCTGTATGGATGATGGTGCCGTCTCCGCCGAGCACGATGGCACAATCAGCCTCCTGCATCGGGATGGGATCCTTACAAAAGGAGGATACCTGGGACAGGATAACCTGTCTGCCGGCCTTCTGAATATAAGCAGCTATCTTATTCGTTACATCCAGCTCCATATCCTTCTCTTTATTCGTGATGATCAGAAAACGCTCCATTCTTCTAATGCTCCCCGTTCTTCCCGAAACCCCAGACCTTCTCATTCTAATGCAGGAAATAACTGTAAATCCATGCATAGTGGCGAATAATTATTACCTAGAAAGTCTACCATAGAATTCCATAAATTTCAAGCTATCTTTCTCTTATTTCGTCATTTTAGTGACAATATTCAGACAATTAAGCCCTTGTACTATCGAATCACGCCTCTGTCAGCTGATTATGGGCCTGTCCGACTACCGTATGAAGCTTCTCCTCCGGAAGCAGCTTTCCTTCCATTCCGTCAGAGATCTTCCGCATATATAATAAATATTCAATATTTCCTTCCGGTCCTTTGATTGGGGAGTAGTCCAGGTCCAAGCAGTCAAAGCCGATCGAGTGGACATAAGCAATTACCTGTTCTATTACCTCCAGATGTACCTTGCTATCCCTGACAACTCCCTTCTTGCCTACCTTCTCACGTCCTGCCTCAAACTGGGGCTTGATCAGGCTGACCAGCTCCCCCTCTTGGGAAAGCAGCTCTCTGACAGGCTGCAATACCTTGGTCAAAGAAATGAAGGACACATCTATGGAGGCAAAAGCGATTTCATGCTTGATCTCCCCGGGAGTCAGATAACGGATATTCGTCTTCTCCATGGAGATCACTCTTTCATCCTGCCGAAGCTTCCAGGCCAGCTGATTCGTACCGACATCCACAGCATACACGAGGACAGCTCCATTCTGAAGCATACAGTCTGTGAAGCCACCGGTAGAAGAGCCGATATCCATGCAGATCTTATCCTGAAGTCTGATCCCAAAGCATTCAAGAGCCTTATCCAGCTTCAAGCCTCCTCGGCTCACATATTTTAAGGGACTTCCCTTTATTTCTATCTGTACTTCCTCCGGAAAGGCAGCACCGGCCTTATCCTCCCGCTGTCCATCGACAAAGACGTTGCCGGACATAATGATTGCCTTCGCCTTCTCCCTGGATTCTGCCAGCTTCCGATTCACTAAGATTACATCCAAGCGTTCCTTCATAATACTCCTTACATGCTTCTAAATCAATTCCTTATCGATCCGATTCTTCTCCGCTTCCATTCTCTGATCATAGGATTGGAGCACCGATCAGTTGATTTTCTTCTTAATCTTGTCCAGAATACTCTTGGTATCTAAACCAAGCATTTGATATAACTCATCAACACTGCCCTGCTCAATGTACATATCAGGGATGGAGATGTTGATATGTCTGATCTTCTGCCTGCCTGTATCACAGAGATAATCAGCAACCTTCTGTCCAAAGCCTCCGCTTCTGACATTCTCCTCCAGGGTGATAAAGGTTTTGTGCTTCTTTGCCAGTTGATCAAGAAGCCCGAGGTCCATGGGAGAGACAAACCTCACATTCACCAGGGTGGCCTTCTTTCCGGCCTTACGGAGTTCTTCAGCCAGCTCAGCTCCTGTCTTTACCATACTGCCCACTGCCAGGATCGCGATACCCTCCTCACGGATCAGTACCTCACTCTTCCCGTAATTTATCGGAGCCTGCTGTTCTGCAAAGCCCTGATACACCTCTCCCTTGGGATAGCGGATTGCTACAGGACCGGGATAAGTTAGCGCATAGGCAAGCATCTCCTTCAGCTCTGCTCCGTTCTTCGGTGCAAGCACTGTCAGATTCGGGATATGGGACAGGAAGGAAAGATCAAAGATACCCTGATGGGTCTTCCCATCTCTGCCGGTGATACCGGATCTGTCTATTGCAAATACAACCGGCAGCTGATTGATGCAGACATCATGGATGATCTGATCATAGGCGCGCTGCAGGAAGGTGGAGTAGATCGCCACCACCGGACGGAAGCCGCCGAGCGCCAGACCCGCCGCAAAGGTAACCGCATGCTCCTCCGCGATCCCAACATCAAAAAAGCGGTCCGGAAATCTCTTCTTAAATTCGGTCAGGCCCGTACCATAGGGCATGGCAGCCGTTATGGCTACCACCTTATCATTTCTCATGGCATTCTGTATCATGGCATCGGAAAACACCTTTGTATAGGAGAGGCCTTTTTCCGTCTTCATCGGTTTACCGCTCTTTACATCAAAGGCGTCGATTCCATGGAACCAGCTGGGATATTTCTCTGCCGGAGCATAGCCCTTGCCCTTCTTCGTAATCACATGGACAACCACGGCCTTCTTCGCTCTGGAAGCAGTCCGGAAGGCTTCCAGCATTTTATTGATATTGTGTCCGTCGATCGGTCCGATGTAGGTTATGCCCAGATCTTCAAAGAACATGCTGGGAAGCATCAGATACTTGATCGCATCCTTTGACCGCTTTAAACGGTTTAAGACCGTCTTTCCGATCCCCGGCATCTGAGTCAGGGTATTCTCCATTGTCTCCTTGAAGCCGGTATATTTTGTACTGG
The DNA here is from genome assembly GCA_023441965.1 of Bacillota bacterium. Taxonomy (GTDB): domain Bacteria; phylum Bacillota; class Clostridia; order Lachnospirales; family Lachnospiraceae; genus Mobilitalea. Next base: position 110,266 of record JAEZNB010000051.1, on the reverse strand, counting down.
TCCTTAGCTTGGCCAGATAATTTGCCATTCCTCCGACATTTTCCGAGATGGACATATTGTTGTCATTCAGAACAATCATCAGGTTGGACTTGAGTCTGCCCGCATTGTTTAAGGCCTCAAAAGCCATTCCTCCGGTCAGGGCTCCATCTCCCAGAACCGCGACCACCTTATGCTTCTTGCCGCTTAGATCCCTTGCCTTGACCAGTCCCAGGGCTGCGGAAATCGCAGTTGAGCTATGGCCTGTATCAAAGGCATCATATTCACTCTCCGTAATCTTCGGAAATCCGCTGATACCGTTCGTCTGCCTTAAGGTTTCAAACTGGTCCTTCCTGCCGGTCAGCAGCTTATGGATATATGCCTGATGGCCGACATCCCAGATCAGCTTGTCCTCCGGCAACGCCAGGGAGAGATGAAGGGCCATCGTCAGCTCAACGACGCCCAGGTTGGAGGCCAGATGTCCTCCCGTCTTGCTCACATGGTTCACCAGGAACATGCGGATCTCTTCTGCGAGCTTCTCATACTCCTGTGGTTTTATTTTCTTTATGTCATTTGCCTGATTTATCATATCCAATAAGTTTGGCAAGTAATTCCACCTCATTTCCGGCCAGATAGAGCTCTGCCGTTTCCTATGCTTTCCTTTAGTTCTCTCTGGTAATCAGTTTTATGATCAGTTCTCTTAAATATTCATTTCTCCGGCCCAGAGAATCAAAGGCTCCGACTGCCTGCTCCGACAGCTCCTTCACCAGCTCCTCGGCCCTTTGGATCCCTATAAGTGTAACATAAGTACTCTTATCGTTTTTCTCATCGCTGTGTGCCGGTTTTCCAAGTACCTCTGTACTGCCGGTCACATCCAGGATATCATCCCTGATCTGAAATGCAAGGCCGATATCACGGGCGATCTCTTCTATCTTAGGAAGCTCGGCTTCCTCTGCCCCGGCTAAGATGGCTCCAATCATCATGGAGGCCTCCAATAACGCTCCTGTTTTCAGCCGATACATCAGGTTCAGCCTGTCCTGATCCACCGTAAACTTATTTCCCTCCATATCGATGACCTGACCACCGATCATACCATGAATTCCCGCCTTCACTGACAGGATATGGAGGGCTTTCATGACTCTCCGATAAGAGGTCAATTCCTCCTCCGGATGCTCCGATCCAATCAGCCGGTATACAGATGCCGCTGTCTCGAAGGCATAGTTTAACAGGCCATCACCCGCCAGGAGTGCCATGGCCTCACCGTAAACCACATGCGTTGTTTTCCTTCCCCTCCGGTAATCATCATTATCCATACTGGGAAGATCATCATGTACCAAGGAATAGGTATGGATCATCTCTATGGCTGCCAAAAAGGGTTCCGCCAAGGTAAGGTCCGTCCCTCCAAACAGCCGGTAGCTTTCTAATAACAGCATGGGCCGCAGTCGCTTTCCTCCGGCCAGAAGGCTATACTTCATGGCCTCGATCACAGTCCTTTGTTCCCCTTCGGCTGTCGGTACATATTTATTCAGAATGGCTTCAATTTCTGCCACCTTATTCTGCCGCTCATTATCAAAGTTCATTTGCCTCACCGTTTCCGCTCAGTATAATCAGTTCCTTCTCCACCTGATCGATGGAATCATTACAGGCCTTCAAAAGCTTCATTCCCTCCTGATACAGGGCGAAGGAATTCTCCAGGGTAATATCCGGCTTCTCAAGTAAGCCGATAATCTCATTCAGCTTCTCAAAGGATTCCTCCAGTTTAAATTCTTTCTCTGCCATACAATCTCCATTCCGTCCCTTATGTCCGGCGACTGTCGCTAAGCCTCCGCCTGATATGGGACTTTGTAATCTATTGCTTCGATCTCTCTCTCTGCAGCTCCCGGATTTCCTCAACTCTGGTTCTGATGTCACCGTCCAGCAGGGAGATGGTCAATACCTCCTTCGGCGATACCGCCTTGATGCTTTGCAGGGGTTTGTTATCCTCCCCCACAACCAGGGCGTAGCCCTTACTTAGCTTCGACAGGGGGGACAGACCCTCCAGCTTCACGATATACAGCTCCAGTCTGTGTCTCTTCTCCTTCAGCCGCTGGTTCATCCTGTTTTGCAGCTTTTGTTCCATATCCATCAGAAGCTGCCTCTTCTGTCTGATCTGATAAGCCGGACTCACATAATACAGCCTAAGCTTCAGCTCCTTCAGCCTGTTCTGCTGATATGTAACCTTCTGCGTCATAGCCTTGGTCAGGAGTCTTCCATAATCACTCATCTTGCTGACAAAGGTCCGAAAATCATTCACTGCCAGCTCTGCGGCGGCGGATGGGGTAGGAGCTCTTAGGTCTGCCACATAATCCGATATGGTAATGTCTGTCTCATGGCCTACCGCAGAAATGATCGGTGTCCGGCAGGCATAGACTGCCCTCGCCACAATTTCCTCATTAAAGGCCCAGAGATCTTCCATGGAGCCGCCGCCCCGGCCGATGATGATGGTATCCACACCGAGCCTGTCCAAGGCCTGAATGCCCCTGACCACACTCTGGGCCGCTCCCTCTCCTTGTACCTGTGCCGGGAATAAAATCAGCTGAACATAGGGATTACGCCTTCTTGAGATGTTGATGATATCCTGAATGGCTGCTCCCGTGGATGCTGTTACGATACCCACCTTCTTGGGATAGGGTGGAATCGGTTTCTTATAAGCCGGATCAAAGAGACCCTCTGCCTCCAGATCCTTTTTTAACTTCTCAAAGCGTTCATAGAGGAGGCCCAGTCCATCCAGGCGGATTTCATTCGCATAGAGCTGGTACTTACCATCCCGCTCATAGACATTGATGCTGCCCAGGGCGATTACACTCTGCCCTTCCTCCAGCCGGAAGTTCAACCCTCTTCTCTGACCGGCAAACATAACACAGGCCAACTGCCCCTGAGCATCCTTCAACGTGAAGTATATATGCCCGGAGGTATGGTATTTACAGTTCGAGACCTCACCCTTCACATAGATATGGCTCAGTATCTGATCCCTGATGAACATGTTCTTGATATATTGATTAATCTCAGTTACCGAGTAAGCCTGATTCATACATACTCCAATTCTATAATCTGTACTGTCTTCTGACCGCAATGTTCCATATCATCTATGATCACGATAACCTAATGCAGTTCGATGACGGCATTACATACGATCAGATACGATACTCATGTTAACTTAGCCAAAATTCCGTTGACAAAGCTGGGTGAATCATCCCCACCAAAGAGCTTCGCCAGTTCGACCGCTTCGTTGATCGCTACCTTCACCGGAATGTCATCATCATAACGCATCTCAAACAGAGCAAGCCGCAGTATCGTCAGATCCACCTTACCCATACGATTCAGCTTCCAACCGCTGGCAGCCTCCGACAGTGCCTGATCAATCTCCCCGAGCTTGTCAATCACCGCGTTAAGCCTGCCGGTCAGGTAGGCATATTCCTCTACCGTAGGTTCCTTCAGGTCTGCGATATATAGCTCCATCTGTTCCTTTAGCTCATTTACCTCATAAAAATCCTTACGGAACAGCATAAGGAAAATGTGTTCTCTTAACTCTCTTCTTGTCACTGTCAGATTTCCTCCTAATCTATCCTGCCGGATCATGGCCGGCTTCAAGCAGCCGATGTTTCTGCAGACTGCCCTCTGTTCTTATCTGATGCTCTTACAATATGGGTTTACGGCATGAATAAACAACCCTTAAATTCACATCTAAGGGTTGTTTGTCAGTATCATTCTTTTACGATATTAACTCCAGCGATCCGGATGTTTACTTCCTTGACCGTTAAGCCGGTCATATTCTCAATCGCTAATTTCACCTTCTCCTGAACTTGCCCTGCTGTTTCCGGGATACCATAACCATATTCCAAGGTCAAGGCCATATCCACTGAAACGGCATCCGGACTTACAAGAACCTTAACTCCCTTTGATAGGTTTTTCTTACCTAGCTTACCGGCCAGCTCATTGGTTACATTACCGGATGTAGCTGCGACACCTTTTACCTCAGTCGCCGCCAGTCCTGCGATTACAGCTACAACCTCATCTGCAATCTGTACCTCGCCAACCTTGCCGTTTTCATGTATTTTATAAGTATTCCTTATTTCAGGTTCCTTGTTCACAGCAGTACCTCCTTAGTTCCATAATAATCTGGTAATTCCTATACCTTTCATTATTATATAGTATTATACCAAACTGGTCAACTTTTTCAATTGTATTTCATATTTTTTCACTAATCTTCCATAACGACCGGTACAATTGACATTTTTGCCACAGGAATATCGGTTTTATTCTTTACGATCTCTTCAATGATTGCCAGCTGCTGATCACTGATGCTTCTCGCATTGATGATAACATCCACCTTGCCGTCGTTAATGCTGACCAGTGCATCCTCAAAGCCTCTTGCCTTCAGTAAAATCTCGGTCGCATTCTCCTTCTCCGCTGTTTCCGTCAGCTCCATCATACGATTGACCGCATCCTCCTTCAAGGCCTCTGCAATATCCGGATTCTCCATGATATCCAGGTAAATTGCCTTATTCTTGGCACGTGTCTGCTCCCGTTCCATCTTATTGACTAGGAAGGTTCCTGCTTGCAGTGTGGTGCTGGCCAGAACAGCCTCTCCCGGTACGCCTTCTTTCAGATCCAGCTCACCGGTATCCGATACATCATTGGCTGTTTCCAGGATATCAGTATCAGAGATATCACCCAACTCATCATTATCATCCTGGGTTTCCACCGGAGTGGTCTCGTCATTCTCATTCATCTCTAAAATCTCCGCATCATCAGCCAGGCTATCGTCAGTGGTGTCATCCATTGTCTGATCGCCGGTGGTTGCATCATCCGTCGTCTCCTGAACCATCTCCATACCCTCCAGCTCGGATACGATTCCCTCCAAATCCGGATTTGTGGTTTCTACGGTTTTTTTGGTGTCCGGCTTATCATTGTTGGTGAAGCTCAAGTAACCGGCGATCACGATCATAATTGCCAAGGCAGTGATTATGATCTGATTCTTCTTAAATATATTTTTCATTTATAAACCTCCTGATCATTTTATCCCATCACTCATCTTCATTACTTTAACTTTATGCGCAGGCACGTCAAATAATACCTCAACTGCTTCCATGATATCCATAACAACCCTGGGATTGTCTCCGCCCTCTGCAATCACGACGACTCCCTCCACCTTGGGTTCCTTCTCCTGAACTATGTAAGGCACAGTCTTTCCATCATCGTTCGTAACCAAAACCGTGCTGTCTTCCCGCTGAATATGATTGTCTGTTCTGCTTCCGCCCTCCCCATCAACTTCGTTCAAGCCTTCCTTGGTATATGGACTATCCTTTAGCGCCACTTGTTCCTTCGAGGATTTTAAGGTAATCATAGCTTCAACATTCCCAATCCCATTTACCTTGCTTAAGATGCTCTCCAGCTTATCTTCCATTTCCGCTATATATGTATTCAGATTATGGCTTGTCGTATTCGTCTCATTTTGCTTTTCCTTGCTGCTGCTCTCGGATGCTCTATTCTTTGTCTCCTCCCTACCAAAGATATTTGGAACCGACAACAGAATCAGCAGGAGCCCGGCTACAAATATCATAGCCAGCTTTGGCAGTCCGATTTCCTTCAGGGATATTTTCTTTTTCTCCATATTATCCTCCCTGTATACTAATATTTATATTATTAGCTGGGGTATTATAGAAGTCCATTAATTTATTTTTTATACTGATTTCCATGGGAGAAGGCGCCTCCCGCAAGGGTTTTGGCCTTGCGATTTCTATGTCCTCTATGTGGATCCGTTTCGTATCCTTCTCCTCTTCACTGCCATATTGTGCTTTGATTACCATCCCCCGGATCCCACCGTAATTCAGGCTGCTCACATCCAGATCAAAGATCAGCTTAAAATCCGTCAGCTTAAGTCCTTCTTCCTGCAGCATGGTTTCCACCTGGCTCTTCACCTTTGCACTGTATTCCTGAAGGAGTATGTCCAACTGCTCCTCCTCCATGGTCCGCAGGCTGTTTTCAAAGTCAGCGGTCTCTACGGCAAATTCATTGAAGTCCAGATAGTAATTCAGCTTATCCTCCACCTTAAGATACTTGATAAAGGGCGAAACTACGATTAAGACGAGTATCATGCCGGATACGATGCTTACATACTTCTTATAGCTGGAGTTCCCCAGCAGATTCATGACAATCGTGTTCAAAATCATATAGATAACAATGTTTCTGATCCATTCATATAATACACCCATGAATTATCTATCTCACCCCTCCTGTGGAAACCGCGACGATGGTTATGGACAGCAGGAACAGCACGGCTCCTACGAACACCGTATGCAGCAGCAGCTCAGCGGATCTGGCAGAGGCACTGATGCACTCTATGACCCGCTTATCCGAAATCGGCTGCAGGGCTGCCGAACCGCATTTAAAAATCAAGGTCAGAATAGCCAGCTTCAGTATCGGGACTGCGCAGATGACCAGAATTACGATCAGTCCGGCAACGCCGATGGCATTCTTCAACAATACCCCAGCTCCAAGGATGGTTTCCGTCACCCCTCCGATGGTGTTGCCGATTCCCGGGATAGCCGATGCCCCTTTCAGTAAGGCGGACCGCTTCACTTGGTCAGCTATCGGTACAATCAGGCCTTGGATCGCCTGGAAGCCCAGGACTGCTGCCAGCAGACTTTTTAGCAGCCATTTGATGATGGTTTCAAAGAGTCCTGCCAGTCTGGACAGCGTGTCCTCCTTGGACAGGTTATTAGCCAGTACAATGACCAGATAGATATTAATCATCGGAATAACAAGCTTTAGCAGGATCAGGTCCACGACGCTGATAATCACCAGAGCGGCTTCATAGAATACCAGTGAGGTGGCACTGCCCGTACAGAAGCCTACGGACATGAAGTAAGCCGGAACCAGAGCCTTCATAAAGTCCAGTATCTTCCCGATGGCTGAGCATGCAATCACGGATGCTGTGATAAAGGAACTGATCAGAAGACTGAACATCAGCAGATAGGTCACATAATAACCGGTCTCGGAAACTTGGCTGTTCTTAAAGGCCATGGACAGATTCGTAAATATGGCTGCTACCAGGGCTATGGAAATCAATCTCCCGAAGGTGTTGATATTTGCTTTCACCTCTCCCTTGATCGACTGCAGCAGCCGGTCGCCTATGTTCCTGATGGAGAAGATCTCCTCTCCTCTCATCAGCTTCCCCACATAGTCACCGAAATCCATGGGATTATCGTCCGCCATAATATCCTCGATTACCTGTTGAATGTTATCATAATCGATATTCTCCACCGCTTCAGCAGCCTTAGCCTCCTTGGTCTGCAAGGAGATCAGGAATAGCATCAGCAGTATTCCGATCAGCCATCTGCCAATCCTGTGACAGGTCTTGCTTCCTGTCCTGTAATGTGTCATTCTACCTATCCACTCATTCACCATATCTCACCCTCCGTCAGCCCTCTGCGATCGGCTTACTGTAAGTCCGAAAGCCGAACATGCCCGGCTTCAGACTGTCAGGACTTATAACTGCAGCCGGCCTTTGCTTTATGCCGATAAGAAGTTCGTTATGGTATCCAGTAAAGCCAGCAGGATCGGCATGCTGATGGCGAGGATCGTAAGCTTTCCCACCAACTCCACCTGCTCGCTGATGGCCTGATAGCCCGAATCCTTACAGAGGGAAGCCGCAAATTCTGTGATATAAGTAATCCCGATGATCTTGACGAGAACCTCGATATAGGATTTATTTATTTTTATATAGCTTTGCAGCTTACCGATCGTATCCAGTATGACCTCCAGCTTACCGATTCCATATAGGAGCAGAATCACAAAGCAGGCAGCTATGCTGATATAGACGGTATACTCCTCATGATTTCCTTTCTTAAAGATGACCGCCAGCATGACGGCTATTATGCCTATTAAGGCAACCTTAATCATAGACACCTCCGAAAGCCTGTGCTTCTCTGCTTAGAATATATTGAACAGCTGTTTAAAGGTCCTGAACAAATCCTCTATGTAAGGCAGCAGCCAGAACAGTACCAGAATCAACCCTGCGAGGTTCGTGAGGAAGGCCAGCTCCCCCTTATCCGCCTGCTTCAGAATCTGATTGGACACTGATACGATGATTCCGACCAATGCAATTCTTAATATCAAATAAAAATCCATACCGGGCTCCTCTTCCCCCGCAGGTGCGGGTATTGAATTTACAGCATAATAATTGAGATGAAGATACCTGCCATAATCCCTAAGCTGTTATATAGATAGGATTTCTCCTTGACCGTATTGGAAAGCTCCTTTGTCTCCTCCTCCAGCTGGGACAGGAAGAGATCCAGGGTATTCATCTGCATTTCCTTGTCCAGGTATCCGAGGTTCTCACCGAACTGCAGCAGCTGCAGCTTGTCTCTCTTCGATAGGGAGGTATTTACCAGGTCCTTCTCCACCGCATCCTTCCAGATCTCCTGAAAGGTGAGCCCCGAAAGCTCATTCAGTCTGTCTGACACCTTATGGAAGAAGACCTCGAAGCTGCCCTGATGCCTTCTGGCAATGGCACTGACCGCCTCCGGAAGAGGTGTATTCCCATAGCGGATATCCCCACGCAGCAGCAGAACCAACTTCCGCAGCTCTCTTAAATCATCAATCCTGCACCTCATCTCGTTACTGAAGAAAAAACCCATCCCTGCGGATGACAGGATAATCAACGAGCATCCGATTATTTTTAATAGCATACAGTTTGTCCTCCTTCACTCAAGCTGACTTTAGTCTGAGGCATAGAGCCGTTTTCCGGCAGCATCATATATCTCCTCCAGATGCCCGATTTTTGTGGTATTGCTTAGAATAACATAGCGTTCAAACAGTCCTTTTTGGACCAGTTCCCCCAAGATTGGCTTGTTTCTGATATCCTCAATCGAACAGCCATGTACCGTTGCAATCAGCTTACAGCCGCAGCCGATCACATGATCGATAGCCTCCAGATCCTGCTTGGAGCCGATCTCATCTACCGCTATGATCTGTGGTGACATGGAACGGATCAGCATCATCATTCCTCTTGCCTTTGGACAGCAGTCCAGGATATCCGTCCTGATCCCCAGCTCATTCTGGGGAATGCCCATATAACAGGCTCCGATTTCGGATCGCTCGTCCACTACTCCGACGGACATACCCTTCAGATACTTAGAGCCATCCGATAACTGCCGAATGATATCCCTCAGCAAAGTAGTCTTGCCACAACGGGGTGGCGAAATCAGAAGCGTATGGTAGATGCCCGTGCCCTTCTCGTTGACCAGGTAGGGCAAGACAGGATCTGCACAGCCCTTTACCTGATGCGCCAGCCGGATATTGATGAAGGAGATATGCTTCATCCCCCTGATACTGTCCTCCTCCAGAATGATCTTTCCTGCCAGACCGATACGGTGACCTCCACTGATCGTGATGAAGCCCTGTCTGATCTCCTCCTCGAAGGCATACAGAGAGTAGTTGCTGATGTATTCCATGGTCTCCCGGATTTCATTTCTGCTGATCTGGATTCCCTGAGAGGGATGATTCACTATTTTTGCCTCGTCGGATATGAAATACTCCCTGTTGTCATAGATAATCAAGAGGGGAGCATTCATACGCAGCCGTATTTCCTGCAGGTTATTGAAATTGATCTGTAACTTACCCAGGACTGTCCTTAATTTCAATGAAAAGATTTTAAGAAGCTCGTCTTTCGTATTCATCTAAGCACCTTCCCTTCTCCTCACTAAACAGCCAGCCGGATAGCTTATCCACCCGTTCTTAGAACAATATATTCCCTCTGACATAAAATATTCCGAATATATGGAAAGAAAAGAGCTTGCATTCCACAGGCTCTTATATTATCCTTTTTGTAAGTCAGAGAGCTAGGCTTAAGATCGTGTGATGATAAACAGATGAGGTGAGATGCTTTGATGAGATATGGATTAATCGGAGAAAAATTAGGACACAGCTATTCCAAGCTGATTCATGAGCGGCTGGCAGATTATCAGTATGAACTGATTCCCTTAAGCCGGGAGGAATTCAAAGAATTTATGGAGGCCAGAGCTTTTACGGCAATCAATGTGACCATTCCTTATAAGCAGGCAGTCCTTCCCTATCTGGATGAGCTTCACCCCCTGGCAGAGAAAATCGGTGCGGTCAATACCATCGTTCACAAGACCTGGGAAGAAGCAGAGGATGGGAAGGCCGGTTCCCCAGTCACAAAAAAAAGCCGCCTGATCGGTTATAACACCGATTACTACGGCTTTGGCTATATGATAAAGCATCATGGAATTCAGATTCAGGGTAGGAAATGCCTGGTCCTCGGAGACGGAGGAACCTCCCATACGGTTCGGACCCTATTATCGGATCTGGGGGCAAGAGAGCTGCTGATTGTGAGCAGACATGATACAGAGGACACCATAACCTATGAGGAGTGCCGCAGGCAGCATACCGATGCCCAGATTATCGTAAATACGACCCCCAGCGGCATGTATCCCAATATTGATGCCTCTCCACTTGACCTGACCGGTTTCACCGCTTGTGAAGCGGTTCTGGATGCCATCTTCAACCCCCTCCGGACCAAGCTGACCCTGCAGGCCCAGTCCTTTGGAATAAAGGCAATTACCGGGTTGGAGATGCTGGTGGCACAGGCGAAGCAGGCAGTTGAATACTTTCTGGGGCAGGAGCTGCCGGAAGAGGTCATAGATCAAATCTATCAGGAGCTCTTGGTCACTCTTTAACGGAGCCTCATATCCGAACAAGAAAAAAGCGCAATCCATGAAATCTTCGATCTCCTTGGAATTGCGCTATTATTTAACTCTGTTTATACTCTCTTCATGTACTCGCCGGTTCTTGTATCGATGCTGATCTTGTCGCCCTGCTCAACGAACAGAGGAACATATACGGTTGCACCGGTCTCAACAACTGCGGGCTTGGTTGCTCCTGTAGCGGTATCACCCTTAAAGCCGGGCTCGGTACTGGTAATCACCAGCTCAACGAATAAGGGAGGCTCGATTGCGAAGACCTGTCCGTTATGGGAAAGCATCTTCACCATCTCATTTTCTTTTACGAACTTGAGGGAATCTCCGATGGCTTCCTGATTCATGGCAATCTGTTCATAGTTATCTACATTCATGAAGTGATAAAGATCACCGTCAGAATATAAGTACTGCATATCGCTTCTCTCAATATGAGCCTGCGGATATTTTTCAGTGGGACGGAAGGTACGCTCTGTAACACCGCCGTTCTTGATATTTCTTAATTTTGTTCTAACAAATGCCGCGCCTTTACCCGGTTTTACATGTTGAAACTCAATAATCTGGTACACTGCATTGTCTATTTCAACTGTTAATCCGTTTCTGAAATCGCCTGCTGAAACCATACAAAAAACTCCTCCTTAAAATTGACTACACTTAAGTGTATAATAAACTGACATAATTTGCAACAATTAATTTTTTACAGTTCTATCAGCTTTTTATCGGAACGGGTAAAATTATCACAGCCCGTCTCTGTCACTACCACCAGATCCTCGATTCTGACTCCTCCGAAGCCCTTGATATAGATACCCGGCTCCACAGTCTCAGTCATGCCGACCTGTAAAATCTCCTCCTCGGTAGGAGAAAGTCTGGGACTCTCATGGATGAACAGACCCACACTATGGCCAAGTCCATGGCCGAAGCAGCCCTCATAGCCTGCACCATAGATCATATCTCTGGCTACCTTATCAACCTCCCAGCCCTTAAGTCCTGCACGGATGGTCTCCAGGGCTGCAAGCTGTGCATCAAGAACAAGCTGGTAAATCTCCTTCTGTTTATCCGAAGCCTTACCGATTACAATGGTTCTGGTCATATCGGAGCAGTAGCCCTCATAGACACAGCCAAAATCCATGGTAAGAAAATCGCCCTTCTCAAGCCGTTTCGTCGTTGGTACGGCATGGGGCATGGAGGAGTTGATACCTGAGGCCACGATAGCCGGAAAGCTGGTCCGCTGGCCCCCGTAGAGTTTGAGCAGATATTCAATTCTTGCCGCAACCTCCAGCTCTGTCATACCGGGCTGAATGAAATCCAGTATGTCCGTGAATACCCGATCTCCGATCTCCTCTGCCCGACGGATATTCTCCAGCTCCCTAGGAGTTTTTATCCTTCTTAGGCGGGTGATCTCATCCTTCATGGGGACAAGCTCCACATTTCTAAGCTTTTCCTTTAAGTCCTGATATTTGGAATAGAGCAGCTCCTCAGCTTCAAATCCAAGCCTGCTCACACGGTCTGCTGCGATCAGCTCATTGATCACCTCTTCATAGCCGTTAGCGCCGATGGTAATGACCTCATACCCTTCTGCCTCCAGCTCTGCTTGAATCGTATATCTGAAATCTGTAATTACCGCATGCCTGCTACCGGAGACATACACATAGCCTGTCTCACCGGTAAAGCCGCTGATATAATGCATGTTGTTTCCATTGGATATCAGAACGGCATCCAGCTGAAGCTTTCCTATGATATCCTGTACTTTCTTGTAATTATCCATTGTTATTCCCGTCCTTCCTTTCGGCTGTTATCCTCTATACTCTGTCACCTATGTCTGACTCGTTTATCCTGCCTCTTATTCTCTGTCTCATAAACTCCGTCCCTATGCTTTGTCACTTAATCTCCGACTCATATTCTTTGTCTCTTATGCTCTGTCTCTAGGAGGACCTGCTATTTTCCATGCTTCGTTTTCATATGATAAATGGCATCCATCGCCAGAAGATATCCGTACAAGCCGAGGCCGGCAATCTGGCCGGTACACACCGGAGCAGTGACGGAGTGATGTCGGAACTCCTCCCGCTGATGAATGTTAGAGATATGTACTTCAATCTTCGGCACGGTCAGAGTGGACAAGGCATCCCGGATCGCATAGCTGTAATGGGTGTATGCACCCGGATTGATGATAATGCCGTCCACCTTATCATAATAAGCCTTCTGTAGCCGGTCTATAATCTCACCCTCGCAATTACTCTGGAAGGTCTCCACCGTAATTCCCAGTTCCTTCGCCTTATTTTCCAGCAGCCCAAGCAGATCGTCATAATCCTCGCTTCCGTAGATCTCCTTCTCCCGTATACCGAGGAAATTCAGATTGGGTCCATTCACCACCAGTACTCTCATGATCATCCTCCCATCTCTATCCTTAGTTTCAACCGATTCCTTCTCATCCGGTACTTTCTTCGGAGCCTGTCCCAGGCTCTGCCGCATTGACTTCTATAAAATCTTGATACCTGTCGATAATCCGATCCGCCAGTTCCCTAGGGGACCAATCATCTGTATCGATGTGATAGTGGGCCGTGGCCTGATAGATCGGGCCCCGTTCCCTTTGCAGCCGCTCCACCTTGACCTCCAAAGCTTCACCGGCCAACAGAGGCCTGCTCCTATCTCCTTTCAGCCGCCGGAGGATGGTGGCATCAGCAGCCTTCAGATATACCACAAAGCCCAGCTGCCGCAGCAGGTTCCGATTCTGTTCCCTTAAGGGCATTCCTCCGCCGGTGGATAATACGGTATCTCTAAGTATATCCTTCAATTCAGACAGAAGCCCGGTCTCTCTGTCCCGAAAGTAGGCTTCTCCCTTCCCTTCGAAGACAGCCGGAATGGACTGTCCTTCTTCCTGCTCTATCACAGCGTCCGTATCCAGGAAGCGGTAACCCATCCGTTTCGCCAGCTCCTTACCTACCGAGCTTTTACCGGATCCCATGAATCCGATCAGGATGATATTATTCCTGCTTAATCTTTCCACGTCTGATATCCTTCCGATAATGTCTTAGTACGATTCGTTCCAATTTACGCTTCAGTACGATCTGTATCTCTTCCTTCGGGCCGATTGGCTTTACGAAATAGGTCAGCATCCCGACCCGGTTGGCTCCCCATACATCCGTAAACAGCTGATCGCCGATGAATACCGTATTCTCTATTCCTGTTCCCAACAGCTCCATAGCCCTGATAAAATTCTTTCTGGCAGGCTTTTTCGCATTATGGATATAGTGCACCTTGATCTCCCTGTTGAATCTGCTGACCCGTTCTTCTTTATTATTCGAGATCAGACAAACTTTAAAGCCCAGCTTTTTCAGATTTGCCATCAGGTCGATTGCCCTTTGGTCGGCATCCGCTCCATGCTCAACCAGTGTATTATCTATGTCAAATATAATCCCACGGTACCCTTCCTGATATAGCTTCTGATAATCTATTACATAGGTGGAATCCGCGATTCTCTTCGGATAAAATCTTTTCAGCATATCAATTCTCCTAATCCTCATATCTGATATAATATTATGCTGTTATGCTGTATCCGGCTACCCGGTCCCTATCATTATAACAACAATTACCATGGAGTACAAGCAGAATCACTTGGAGCGGTACGCATGCATTCTATTACTACGATTGACACCCCGGGGCTATATTATGCATTCTCTGAAGTCACTTTTTGCTGACAATTTCAATCAGCCTGGGGTCTCTCACCTGCGAAACCTCATTCACCATCGGGAAGTTCATCAGCTTATAGGTCCATACTGCTCTACCGATTCCGTATTCCATCAGAAGCTCGCACAGGTCCCTGTGCCAGTTCAGATTGCTGTCCATCGGAGCATAATCGATGACACCGTATTCTCCGCAGTAGAGGGTCACCTTTCTCTGTTCCCTGAACTCCAGAGCCGGTTTCAGACGCCTTCTGATATACTCTATATCCATAAGCTTCTCATATTCGTATCTCATCCTGAAGCTCTCTGATTTCTGCAGATACTTCTGATAAATATCCTCTCCTGACGGGTATGGCACCACAAAATCCAGCTCCTTCATCTCCTTTTCCCATGTGGCTCCCTGATGGGTGAAGAGATGGGGCTCATAAAAATGAAAGGTATAGACCAGCTTGTCATCCTTAATCTCCTCCAGCTCCTGAAGGGTATCGACACAGTTGTACTGATTACCGCCAATGATGATGACTCTGTCCCCATCAATTTCTCTGATTGCCTCTACCGCTCTTTTGCTAAGCTTATTCCAACGGCTGCTGTCAGGCTCTACGATCTCGTTTAACAGCTCGAAGACAACATTGCTGCCGTAGTGCCTAAATCGTCTGGCAAACTCCTGCCAGAGGCAGCAAAATCTTCTCTGAAGCAGCTCATCCTCAAACAGTCGGTTCTCACTTAAGGAATGAAAGGCATAACCGGCAGCCCTGTGCAGGTCCAGAATGATATTCAGATGATGTGCCTCACACCAGCGGATGCAGCGGTCGATATAGGCAAAGCCCTCTTCCTTATATTGAAAGGGCTGATCATCCTCCTCCAGAACCATATAGTCAATCGGGAGCCTGACATGGTCCATCCCCCAGGAGGCAATCTGTATGATATCCGCTTCCTTTAAGGATTCAAAATGCTCCCTGGATGCCTCCTTGTACTGTGAAATCCAACCTCCGAGATTTACTCCTGCCATAAAGCCTTCAAATATTCTTTCCATATCCATATCCTTTCCTCCATATATTAATCAGTCCCATGGATAACTCCTGCCTGCCATCAAAATCCGTTCCGTAGCAGCCTCCCTTTGCCAACCACACATAAGCGTCTATCCATCAGACAAAAACATCCCATATACCGGACATAATTCTAGTATATGGGATTTCATGGGTTTTACAATGGTGAAATACTTATGCTGCATGCAATATCTTATACAATTCCGGGCTTTACGGATCAGGAATTACTGATCTCTCCGGTACAATGCGGACACTTTGTTGCCTGCAGATGGATATCCGAGAAGCAGTGGGGACATTTCTTTGATGTGGGAGCCTGATTTTGCTCCGGCCTTTTCAGCTTATTGATCCATTTGACCAGGAGGAAGACTACAAAAGCCATGATCAGAAAGTTCAGTACTCCTGACAGAAAGGCTCCGTATTTTATTACGGCTGCATCTGCAGCCTCTGCCTCTGCCAGGCTCGTGTATTTCTCCCCATCCAGAGTAATAAAAAGGTTATTAAAATTAATCTTGTTCGTAAATACTCCGAGCAGGGGCATAATGATGTCATTTACCAGGGAATTGACAATCCCGTTAAAGGCTCCGCCGATGATGATACCGACTGCCAGATCAATCATATTTCCCTTCAATGCAAACTTCTTAAATTCCTTAAGCATATCCTATCCCTCCTATTATGCTTGATAAAACTGCCTGTCCTACCTTATTTTACACCTAAGCATCCACTCATGCAATCCTTTCTCTTCTTTTTTCGGTAGGACTAAGCTACTTATCCTATGCGGTCCCGGCTGCTGCCCTTAGCATATTTTATATATCCTCCCAGATGCTCTTACTATACACTGCACAGTCGCAGTAGCTTCCATCCCTGCGTCTGCTGACACGGTAAAGAATCTTTTCATACTTCATGCCGCATTTCTGCATCACCTTGCCCGAAGCCACATTCAGGATATCGTGTCTGGCTCTGATCCTTCTGTACCCTGCTTCATAGAAGAGGTAGTGCATCACTACCCGAAGAGCTTCAGACATGATCCCCCTACTCCAGTATGCCTTTCCAAGACAATAGCCCACCTCACAGGTCAGCTCTGCATCATCTGCTATCTCCACGCTGATGGAGCCGATCGGAATATTGGTATTCTTCAGGCAGATCGCCCAGTTATAATAATTCGGATATTGATATTTTTGTACCCATTCCCTGATTCTTTTCAGAGACACAGAAGGATCCTGATGAGGTCCCCAGGGTAGATACTTCACTACCTCAGGATCACCGGCCCAATTGTAAAACATCGCCTCCGCATCCCTTTCATCAAATCTGCGAAGCAGCAATCTTATGGTCTCAATGGAATTCGTCCCCATATGCTTCAGCATCTTCTCACCCCTTCAGAAAATGCATATACAGGGACCGTCCGAAATATTACAGCATCTTATAGGATTACCTGATGGAACTTTCCGTCATCCACTAATTTTATCCTGTTACCCTTGATCTTCTTTCCATCCACCGTCAGCCAGGCTTCTTCCGGTCCCTTGTTCCTGTTGACGATTTGAAGCTCATAGACAGAGGTTCCGAATCTGTAAGTCACCTTATACTCACCAAAGCTTACCGGGGTAGCCGGAGCGATGATCAGGTGGTCTGCCTCCTTACGAATACCGAGAAACCATTGGACCAGTCCCTGATACATCCAGCCTGCGGAACCGGTATACCAGCTCCAGCCCCCTCTACCTGCGAAGGGTTCTGTCGGAGAGATATCGGCAACCATTACATAGGGTTCCTTCTCATAGCGGATGGCCTTATCCCTTTCCTTGGTTGTATGGATCGGATTTAACATGGTAAAGAGCTGATAGGCCATATCATAATGACCGATCATAGCAGTAGCTATCGACAGCCAGACCGCCGCATGGGTATATTGGCCTCCGTTTTCCCTGACACCGGGAAGATAGTTTTTGATATAACCGGGGTTATTCCCTGTTTTGTTAAAGGGTGGTGTCAGCAGTAAGGATATTCCATACTCCTCCAGAAGGAGATGCTTCCAAGCTGATTTCATGGCTGTTAAGGCCCTATCCTTACCGGCGCCTCCTGAGATGACACTCCAGGACTGACTGATGGAGTCAATCATGCACTCATCACATTCCTTGGAGCCCATCTTTGCTCCATTATCATAGAAGGCTCTCAGATACCATTCACCGTCCCAGGTGTGCTCCTCTATGCTTTTGATCAGCTGCTTCCTCATCTGTTCCAGCTTCCTGCCATACTCCCGGTCCCCGGCCATGTCGCAGATCGGAATGAATTCTCCCAAGAGGGCATAGAAGAACCAGGCCAACCATACGCTTTCTCCTTTTCCCTCTATACCCACCTCATTCATGCCGTCATTCCAGTCACCGCCACCGATCAGGGGCAGGCCATGGCTGCCCAGACGGGTAAGCTCTATGGTTTTCTTACAGTGCTCATACACTGTACCCGTCAGCTCCGATCTTTCGGGAGTAAACATGATTTCATGCTGCTCCTTGGTGAGCACAGGTCCTTTGATATAGGGTACCCTCTCCTCCAGGATGGACTGATCACCGGTATTTCTGATATAAATCGCGGTTGCATAGGGTAACCACAGCAGATCATCGGTGATTCTGGTCCGTACACCGACTCCGGTGGGTGGGTGCCACCAATGCTGCACATCCCCTTCCTCAAACTGCCTGCTGCAGGCGATCAGCAGCTGCCTCCTTAAGGCATCGGGATCAGTGAAATTTAAGGATAGGGTATCCTGAAGCTGATCTCTGAAGCCATAGGCGCCTCCGCACTGATAGAAGGCTGCCCTGGCATTGATCCGGCAGGAAATCGTCTGGTAGAGCAGCCAACCGTTCACCAGAATATCTATGGCCCGATCCTTGGTACTGACCTGTATGGTTCCAAGGGTCTCCTTCCAGTAAGACTTAACCTTAGTAAGCTCCAGCTCTGCCTGAGAGGGGTCTCTGTATTTGCTTCTTAGCCTTCCGATTTCCTTCGTATCCTCACTGATCCCCAGAGCAAACAACACCAGCTTACTTTCCCCTGGTCCAATTGCCACCGAGACCTGAATTGCTCCGCAGGAATCATAGCCTACACCGGTATGGCAGGACAGCTTCCGTCCGACACCCCTCGGCTCCCTGATGCTGCCCTTAGGTCCCAGAAATTCCTGTCGGTCCCCGGTATATCCCGTAATCATCTCACTGGAGAAGAGAAAGGCCTGACTGTCTTTATAGAGAAAGGTGTAGAGGTTTCTGGCACTGAAGAACTCCTCCTCATTGTGATAAGCGGTCATAATATAGGGATTCGTGTGCTCCCTCTGTGTTCCCAGGACCCATTCCACATAATAAGACAGGCCCAGATATTTCACCTTGTCCGAATAGTTGCTAAGCTTTAGCAGCCATAGCTTCACCGGCTCCTCCAAGGGGGTGAAGACTCTTAGCTCCTGTCCCACCTCCTTCTCCTCATGCAGGAAGGTAGAATAACCGAAGCCGTGTCTCACCAGATAGCTTCCCTTATCCCCTCTTCCCAAGGACACCGGTGTCATAACATCACCGGTGATCTCATCCATCACATAGATTACCTCCGAAGCCGGATCCATGACCGGGTCATTGGACCAGGGAGTGAGCTTATACTCTCTGCTGTTATAGGCCCAGGTAAAGCCGGCTCCTGCTTCCGAGATATGGAATCCGAACTTTTTATTTGCGATTACATTAATCCAAGGCACAGGAGGGCGGTTTCCCTCCTCCAAGCGGATCTCATACTCCCGCCCATCCTCTATAAAGCCGCCAAAGCCGTTAAAAAACTCACTCTTCCGGTCTTCTCCCGCTACCAAGCCGATACCTCCTATCCTTGCTTCTCTGTATCATCCATATATGCTTCTTAAGTTGTCTCTGATCTCCTTGAAGTAAATGCCCGTCCTATCATTGAACACCAGCCTGGCTACTGTATATAAAAGATCGATCTCAGCGGGTATCATCTGATAGGTATGCAGCACATAGAAGCTGGGCTTCTCACTTCCCGCATCATAAACCTTAAGGGCACTGGTCAGATCATTGATCAGATCATCTACCTCCTGCAGATAACCATGCTTCCCATCGATCAGTATGATCAGGTCAGCCTTCACTCTGTTGATCCGAAGGTATTCATAGGCCTTCAGTACATCCTTTATCACAGCCTCCTGCTCTATAGAATCAACGGTCAAGAGCAGAATCGGGTTATCTCCGGATACCCCGAACCTCCATAGAAAGCTCTGATTCTTCACATTTCTCCGGATGTTCTGCTCCGGTCCCCTGAAATATTTGCTGGGATAAAAGATCGGACCGATCATATCCTGAAAGGCGTTCAGCTGCTGCTTTGATATCTCCAGGTACTTTAATTCAATTTCACTCTGCAGCCTGTATTTTTCCAGCAGATCTTCAATGCGGTAGGGAACATTCAGCTCCTCACCGATTTTGATCGCCTCCTCCCTGCTTTCGCAGACTCCGGTCATAAAATAAAGGCTGGCCTTCTCTCCTGCTGCCAGGGAGATAGAAGCCTTCAGGCTCATGATCGGATCATTGGTAAATCCCAAACGGTTAGAAAGAGGTTTTGCAGACATAGCAGCCTCCGGATCAGCCAGGGTGTGGTTTCTTCCAATGAATTTCATTCTGTCATTTTCATATTCCACAGGCCTTTGCAGGGCTGCCCCGCTTCTTAACATATGCATGACATATGGCTTCTCTATGGTTTTTCTGCTTCTTCTTCTGGACAGAAAGATCTCATGGCCCTCTATATATTCACTCTCTATAAATAGCTTGTTAAAGGCAGGATGGCTAAGCTCGGCCAGATGGCTGTCACTGACGATCTCCAGATAGCTGGTGATTTCCAGCTGCTTTGCCTCTTTCCCATGATTGCTAAGCTCCAGCTTGCGGATCTCCATCGGATGCTCCGGAGAAAGGCTGACCGTCGTATGGGTAGAGATCTCTCCATCCCTTCTTTTAAACTCCATCCCATGATGGGAGAAAATCGCCTGATACTCCTCCGGCTCCCTTCCGGTCGGATGATATGCACAGCTCCAGACTCTGTCTGACCCTGTCTCTCTGATATAGAGATAATGCCCGGTATACGCATGGGGATCTGAGCGGAAGCGATACAGCATCCGATCCTCATAGCTGCTGAAGCCATCCCCATCCGAGGTCAGCATCAGGGAATATTTCTGATTTGACAGATAGCCTGCCACCGGCAAGACCGGCGCTGTGGCAGTCACATAGCGATTGCCGTAGGCTACCTGCTTAAATTCCAGCCTACTGAAATTGATCGTATAGCCTCTCTTGGCTGTTGATACCAGATGGGACTGTCTCTTCTCCTCCAGCAATACCTCGGCAGCCTTGATCATAGGCTCAGCATGGAACCTTCTTCGCATAATTCCGTGGTTCAGGTAATTGTTGATGGCAACCAGATTCATTCCCTGATGATGGGCCATGAAGGATTTGACGATCCGGTAAGGAGTCATTTCTCCTGCATCCGGGCTGTTGAAATCCACCGCTTCATAAAAACCATATTCCCCATAGACTCCCATCTTCATCATTCTTCTTAGATTAGACAGGCATTCCCGGCTTGCATATTCCAGCGCCAGCAGGGAAGCATAGGGAGCTACGACCAGAGAGGTTCTTCTGACCGGCTGCAGTCTTAGCTTTGGCACACCAAAGGCCTTATATTGATAATTGGAATAGAGGTCAAAACGGAAATACTGGGATTCCGAGATCCCCCAGGGAATCCCCATCTGCTTAGCATATTCAATATGCTGGAGGACAGCCGCCTTCGCTGTTTCGGCAAAGACAGAGCCCTCATATTCCTTCATCACCAGATTGGGCATCAGATATTCGAACATAGTCCCACTCCAGGAGACAAAGCATGGAATTCCCTTGATCATGGTCAGTGGTCTGCCCAGCTTATGCCAATGCTTTAGGGGAACCTCACCCTTGGCCACACAGAGAAAGCTGGTCAGGGCGGATTCAGAGGCAATCAGGTCATAGCAGCCGGCATCCAGGCTTTGAGAATCCACATGGTAGCCGATGTGAAAGAGCATCCGCTTCTCATTATACAGAAAGCTGAAATCCGCATTATCCAGCATTTCATCTATTTTAAGGGTCAGCTCCTTGATTTTATCCAGCATCTGCCTGGCCTTCTTATGCTCCCCTCGGGCAAGCTGCCTTAAGGTCGGACAGTCGGAGAAGGTATAATCCTTCAGCTGGAGGGCAGCCACCTCTTCGACCAGGGCTTCAATCATTTCCGAAAGCCTTCTGCACCATCTGGGCTCCTCACAGGGCAGACTGTTCCTTCCCTCTAAGTCCTCCCAGATATCCCGGATCTCCTCAATGAACTCCCCAATCCCCTTATGCTCCTCCTTCAGCTTTCCATTATAATTACTTAGCTTCAGCAGGTACTGAAGCTGCATCCTGCTGTTTTTGTTCAGTATCGGCTGGTCCGCCTGTTCTGTCAGCCCATTTTTCAGAGCAATCATATGCCCCAGGAAATTTCCGCTGTCCACCGTGGAAATATAGGCTGGG
Source organism: Bacillota bacterium (assembly GCA_023441965.1). Classification (GTDB taxonomy): domain Bacteria; phylum Bacillota; class Clostridia; order Lachnospirales; family Lachnospiraceae; genus Mobilitalea. The sequence goes on along the minus strand of JAEZNB010000051.1, from coordinate 88,265 downwards.
CTTAGAATGTCCAGCGAATGAACCCCATACCAGTTATACAGATGTCCCCGGTACTTGGGCAGCTTGCCGATGGTTGTCAGAAGATTCTCCACCTGGGTCAGGAAGGAGGTCAGGCTTTCATAGCCCATATCCCTTGCTGACAGAAGAGCGAGAAGCTGCAAGCCGATATTGGTCGGTGAGGTCTTGTCACTGATTCTGCTTTTTTGTGTCTGTTGGAAATTATCAGGACAGAGCCAATTTCTCTCCTTCGTGGAGAATTCCTTAAAGAAAAGCCAGGTCCTGAAGGCCGTCTGCTGCAGAAGCTCCCGGTCCCCAGGATCATCCTCCGTGTCGCTCTCCTCCCTGGGCAGACTGATATAATAGGCAGTTAAAAAGGCGGTTGTCCAGAGCAGAGCCACACTGCCGAAGACAATGAACTCTAGATTTGTCAGCTCTCTATCAAGAATCAGACCCAAAAGCAGGGCTGCCGCAATCAGGGAGGACCACATGGACAGAAAATAACCCTTCTTTGTATTGATAATTGATGCATCCACGCTTTCTGCCGTATTCCAGCGAAGCAGATTCTTCCTGCTGATCAAAAGACGAAACATGGTCCTGATTGCCGCATCTGTCGCAATATAAGCTCTGTAGGGAGTCAGGACCAGCTCCAGAAAGGCCCGCTCCAGCATAATCCCCAGCTCCTTCAGGAAGCTCCGGTACACAAAGGCAAGCTTGGGTCTAAGAAGCTTCTGCTTCAGTAGGGAGAGTAACATCACAAGGATATTGAACAGATCACTGAAGAAGACCAAAGGAAACCAAAGAAGAGGCAGGTCAGGCAGCCATGCCAGATTGGCGAGAATCAGCAGGGTTTTGCTTAGGGGTACCATACTTCTTCTTAGGTTATCGGCAATCTTCCATTTTGATAAGGCACAGACCTTTCTGTGATCTGCAGTCTTCCGCAGGAAAAGCCAGGGCAAGAGCTGCCAGTCTCCCCGAATCCACCGATGCTCTCTCTTGGTATAGGATAGAACACTTCCCGGAAAGGTATCCATAATTTTCACAGAGCTGGAAAAGGCTGTACGGGCATAGCAGCTCTCTAAAAGGTCATGGCTTAAGACACTGTTCTCCGGTATCGTACCATGGAGCAGGGTATGGAAGGCCCGAATATGATAGATGCCCTTACCGATATAGGTTCCCTGATTGAAGATATCCTGATAGATGTCAGAGATCACGGCAGAGTAATGATCCAGGCCGGATTGTCCTCCGAAAATCATGGTAAAGAGGCTGCCCTTTCTATCAATAATATGGTTTCTGACCGAAGGCTGGATAATGGCATAGCCCTCCCTTACCCTCCTTTTCTGCAAATCAAGAACAGGCTGGTTCAGGGGGTGCTCCATCAGTCCAACCAGCTTGGCCGCATTGTCCCAGATCAGATTTGAATCGGCATCCAGGGTGATGACATATTGAAAGCTTGTAAACAGCTCCTTACAGCCGCTGATGGTATCAAAGCTGGTTTTTTCTTTACTTTCCCCGCACAGAAGCCTGTTAAACTCCTCCAGCTTCCCCCTTTTCCTCTCCCAGCACATATAGCAGTTTTCCGACGCATTCCACTTACGGTGTCGGGTAAATAGGGAGAAGCGTTTATGAGCGGAGGGATAGTCCCTGTTCAGCTCCTCCAGACGGGTAAGCAGGCCCTCCTCAATCACTTTGTCCTTGGGAACAGTAAGCTCTGGGGAATCCTCATAATCTGCCAGCAGGGCATAGTACAGGTTCTCTTGCCGGTTAGCCAGGTAGAGTCTCTCGATCCGATTAAGATATTCCATGCCCTGCTCCTTGGAAGAGAGGATGACCGGCATCACCACAAAGGTTCTGGCATGATCCGGGATTTCCTTCCGATAATCAAGCGCTGGCAGTCGTTTCACCAGTATGCCCCGGGTAAAGAGAAAAACCGAGACTTCCATGGCAATGCCGGCCAGAAGCGGTAAGGAAGCTAACAACAGAAGAATCGCCTGATAGAGATATAAGGGAGTCCTTCCCCTGAGTAGCCAGGTCAGCAGGGACAGGATCGCAAGCAGAAGCAAAGCGGATACCGTAAAATACAGAAAGCCCTTCACATTTCGCTTCTTTTTCAGCTTGGTAGGATCGGCCTTACCTAGGGCACGACATTTTAGCAGCGGATATCCCTTACCCAGAAGATAGGTACCGACGTGATTGGGATGGTTCAGATCCCTCCTGCCCTCCTGAGCCAGGTTAAGGCAGGCAAAGGCCACCTCCTCCTCTTCGAGCCGATACCGACGGGCCAGCTTCACGATGACTTCCCGGTACATTCCCCTGCTTTCGGAATCCATGGAGCTATAGTAGCCTTCCGGGTCCCTTCGCAGTATCTGCTCCAGGACAGAGAGCTCCTCAAAGAGCACTTCACTATCCAGCTCGTTGATCCCTCTTAAGCTGATGATGAACGTACGAATCCCTGCCTCATGACCGGCCTCGATCCGTCCCTCCTCCAGGAAGAGGCTGCTAAGGGTCATATCCTTCGCGATGCAATGATACTCCAGATACTTCCGAATCAGGCCATGGTCTACGGACATATTTTTCAACAGATATACCACATGGGCATGGAAGGAGAAATCATCCCGGCAATCCATATCGGTCCTTCTTAACAAGGGAGTGATATCCTGAAGTCCTTGTCCTGCTGCCAGATGCTCCTTCACGAATTTCTCGGCCTTGGATTTTAATTTTATGATTCGAAGGATTTCTTCAGAAACCTCAATAATACTTTCCAGCAGGCAGAAGCCGAGCAGCTCCGGAAGCACCCAAAGCTCCTTATCCGTCAGCACACATTCTGTCTGATAGGCCTTCACCATCCGGGAGATGTTCTCCCGGTCCAGATGGCCTCCGGATAGAGCTACCATATGTTTTGCCAGAGCATAGATCCTTGGGTAGCCCTTCTCAGCGCCTTCTTTAATGACAGGCAATATCTCATAGCTGGTTCCCGAGGATCTGATTTTCTTGATCTCCCTGTACATGACCTGGAAATTATCAAAGAGCCATCTGGCTGCCGGAATTAAGTAAATGATATCAGTAGACAGCCGGGAGATATTCTTTCGGATCCGATTCAGCTTCTTATAGGCGGTCTGATTATAATCATCCAGCACAAAATTATACTTGGACAGCCTGACCCTCTTATGGTTTCTTGCCAGGGCAGGCATCTGCTTTTCCCACTCCTCCGGTCCAAGAAGCTCTCCCGTCTGCAGCATCAGCTTCTTTCTCTTGAATATAACAAAGCGGTAGATAAGGTACCATAATATACTGCAGATCAATATGGCTGATATGGCTAAAACGGCTATTCCGGCCGTACTGTCAATAAAAAACCGAATTCCTTCCTTTGTAGTCAGCAATTTTCCTGCTCCTCCTGATTTTGATGAATCTTCTTTTTATTATTCCAAATTTGATGGTAATTACTTATACCCTGCCAAAAAATTTAGATCAGTCAGAAGGAGCCTGTTCTCTTTATGAAAGAAAGGCTGTTTCACAATAACATCCTTAAATACACGAGGAGCCATATGTGATCCCATAATACACTGTTTGCCGAACAGATTGATGGTTATGTGATGCCGGATGCGGACGTCGGTACGTCCGAAGCTGGGGCATATAATCGAAATCTGTACTGCAACCAGTGTGTGAGGGATACATATGGCTCCTAGTGTATTCATAAAGGAGATTGTGAAACAGCCTCTTGGTTTGTATTATGATTTAAATTTATACTACAGTCTTAACTCTATACCGTGGGACTTGAATACCGCCAGCAGACCATCTGTCATCGCTTGAATCTCCTGTCCCTCCAAGGTACGCTCCATAGAGCCGAACTCGAAGCGGACGGTGACACTCTTCTTACCGGGTAACAGCTTCTCATCCTCAAAGATGTCCACCAGATAGTAGCTTTGCAGGTATTCACACTGATACTCTTTGATGCAGCCTACGATGCTTTCATATTTTGCTGTCTTATCGGTCAGCAGGCTTAGGTCAATGGTTACTCCGGGGTATCTGGATACTTCGTTGTAACGGAGACCCTCCGCAGCCACCTCTTCCAAGCTGGGGATATCAATCTCGACAAAGGCTACATTCAGCTTCTTGTCGATACGGCTCCTGATTCTGGGATCAAGGATCGAGAAGTAGCCAATTGTTTTATCCCTCAGTATAAGTTCCGCTGAATTCACAGGATGGACAAAATTGTGCTTCTTCACCCGGTCTCCTGCTGCCTTGAAGGTGGGAGCCACATTCTTCACTGCCATAAGCAGCTGCTCCACGATTTCCTTGACCTTGAAGTATACCTCCTTCTCCGTCAGCTTCTTGCTGGCGAGCACGATACCCAGTCTCTTTCTCTCATCGCAAAGTCCATCTTCCTTCCGGCCATCCGCTACCCGTCCGATCTCGAACATGCCCATCTCCGGACAGGAATCCACATTCTTATAAACAAAGCCCAATAAGCTTGGAATGATTGTTGAACGGATGGTATCATTCTCTGCAGTCAGCGAGTTGACGATACGGACGTTGGGCTCTGTTACGATACCCAGCTCCTTGTTCATCTTGCTCTCATACCATAGATAGCTGTGAACCTCGTTCATCGCATACCGTTCAGCCAGCAGGAGCTTCATCTTGTATTCATTGTCTCTTTCTACGCTGTGGCGTACCGGTGTCAGCAGGTTTTTCGTGGATTTCACCTCGAAGTTATCATAACCGTAAACGCGGGTAATCTCCTCTATGATATCTGCCTTGATTGTTACATCCTTGGTTGCACGCCAGGTCGGAACCTCTACCGTGAACGCATCTCCCTGACGGAGCACACCGAAGCCAAGGGCCGTGAGCGTCTCCTCGATACGGTCAGCACTGATGTCTATTCCGGTGTATTTATCCACATAGGCCTTATCAAAGCAGATGGAAATCTTATCGTAGTGCTTCACATAAGTGTCGGTCAGAGAGGAAGTCACCTTGGCACCCGGATCGATCTCTGTCAGAAGCATTAAGAACCGCTCAATTGCCGGTATGGTCAGCTCCGGATCCAACGTCTTCTCATATCTGGCACTGGCATCTGTACGGAGTCCTAAGCGGGAGGCGGATTTACGTACCGATGTAGCATCAAAGTTCGCAGACTCCAGCAAGACGGAAGTGGTCTCCTCGGAAATACCGGAAAGCTCTCCGCCCATCACTCCTGCTACCGCTACCGGCTCCTTCTCGTCACAGATCATCAGAGTATCGGTATCCACCCTTCTCTCCACTCCATCCAGGGTAAGGAAGCTGAAGGGCGCAGGGAAGGTCTTCACCTGAATGCTCTTTACCTTCGCATGATCGAAGGCATGCATCGGCTGTCCTACCTCCATCATCAGATAGTTGGTCAGATCAGCCAGCAGATTGATGGGTCTCATTCCACAGTAGGTCAGACGGATTCTCATATTGATCGGGGATATCTTCTTCGTGATATGATCGATGGTGATACAGCTGTAACGATAGATCTTATCCGTATTCTCCACCTTAAGCTCCACCTGGGGAAGATCTCGGTAGACACCGGTATCCAACCGCTTCAGGGGCTTTAAGGGTCTCTTATTCAGAGCAGCGATTTCCCTGGCGATGCCGTAATGCCCCCAGAGGTCCGGGCGGTTGGTCAGGGACTTGTTGTCTACCTCGAAGATCGTATCCTCCAATTGCATGAACTCCTTGATATCGGTTCCGAGGGGATAGCTGTCGTCCAAAAGCATCAGTCCCGAGTGATCCTCACTGATTCCCAGCTCCTTCTCGGAACAGCACATTCCGTGGCTGACTACACCGGCAATCTGTGCCTCCTTAATCTCCAGGTCACCAACTCTGCCTCCCAGCTTGGCAAAGGGAACGATGGCTCCCAAAAATACATTGGGTGCTCCGCAGACACAGTCCACGATCTCACTACCGATATCCACCTTTACCAGATGCAGCTTCTTGGAGTTCGGATGATCCGCAATCTCAATAATCTTTCCTACGACCACATCTTTAATGTTCCTGCCCATTTCATGTATTTCTTCCACCTCAGCAGTAGATAAGGTAAAGCGGTTGATCAGCTCCCTTAGATTAATTCCGCTTAGGTCTGTGAATTCTCCGATCCAATTCATTGATATTAACATGGTAGCTTCCCTCCTATCTCGTAAACTGCTTTAACTGCTTCAGATTACCGCCGTTAAAGAGTCGGATGTCCTTAATGTTATATTTCATCATGGCAAGTCTGGTAAGACCCAAGCCAAAGGCAAAGCCCGTATACTTCTCCGTATCGATACCACCCATGGTGAGTACATTGGGATGGATCATGCCACAGGGCAGCAGCTCCAGCCAGCCGGAATGCTTACAGGTAGGACAGCCGCTGCCTCCGCAGATCGCACAGTTGATATCCAGCTCAAAGCCTGGCTCCACGAAGGGGAAGAAACCGGGACGCAGCCTTACCTTGACCTCTCTCTGGAATACCTCGGTCAGCAGGACCTTCATGAAATAAATCAGGTTGGAAATGGAGATATCCTCACCGATCATCATGCCCTCCAGCTGGAAGAAGGTGTTCTCATGGCTGGCATCAATATTTTCATTCCGGAAGCATCTGCCGGGGAATAATACCTTCAAGGTCTCTCCCGGCTTCGGTGCCCCGTACTTTCTCATAATTGTGTTCTGTGCGGCAGAGGTATGGGTTTTTAAGAGCTGCCCGTTATCCAGGTAATAGGTATCCGTCATATCCCTGGCAGGATGGTTTTTCGGGATGTTCACTGCCTCAAAGTTATTATACTCCGTCTGAATCTCCAGACCGTCCTCAATGATGAAGCCCATGGTCTTAAATACCTCTTCGATCTGCTTCTGCACAATCGTGATCGGATGAAGCGTCCCTACCTCTTTCACCGAGGGGATAGAATAATCATACACCTCACCTTGGGAGATTTCCTTCCGGTACTCCCTCTCCTCCAAGGTTTTCTGATACTCTACGATTGCTGACTCTATCTCCTCCTTCAGGCTGTTCACCTGCTGTCCTGCCGTCTTCTTCTCCTCCGCATCCAGATTCCGAAGATTCTTAAGCTCCTCTGTTACCAGACCCTTCTTGCCAAGGAAGGAAACTCTTATCCTCTCCAGCTCTTCCTTTGACTGGGCTGCATTCAATTCGTCCTGAAACTGCTGTCTGATTCTTACCAGATTTTCTAACATGATTTCTCCTCCTGTTCATAAATTTGTATTCCATGAATGAAAGCTATGGCTAAGCAAACCTTCAAATGCTCATTTTTCTTATGCATAAAAAAAGCTCCCGTCCGCAAGGGACGAAAGCATCGTGGTACCACCCAAATTTAAGCCTGTATAACAGACTCCTCTTCAGTCATAACGGACTGCTCCGGCCTTTCTTTTACTCCAGATGTAGAGAATGATACCATGGAATATCTTAAAGGCAACTCCGGTGCCGAACTTCGTGATAGATCTGAACCCTGGATGTGCTCTCAACCGGTGGCACTTCCTCTCTGTCGGGAAAATATATCCTACTACATTCACCTTCATGGTTTTTATCATTTTCTCATATCTTATATGACAATTCCGATTATGTCAAGACGTTCTTTCTCTAATATTTTATATTTCCCTGTTATTCCTAACCGAAGCTATCCGGTATAAGTTTTATAATATTAAAATTCACTATCACAATTGTCCACAGCTGCTGATTATAGACCATAATGTTCCATATGGCCGCACCGGCCAGCTCATATTCCGCAATCAGATCCATTAATACCTGGATGCTATTCGCATTGATAGACCATACAATATGTTCCGTCAAGGCCCCAATCTGTATATAGTTAAAAAAGGGTGTCTGTGAATACTCATCAAATAAAATCGGAACATCATAATCCGCTGCTAAGGTCAGGGCAGCATCCACAGTGATGGAGTTGGCACCCTGACTATCAGATGTATGGGGGAGTTCCCAATCATACGCAATGATCGGCTTACCGATCAGTATTTTATCCGGAGGAATAATAGGCTTGACGTATTCCATCAGGGCCCGCAGGCTCTGAATCGAACTGACCGGCCGCGGAGGACCATAGTTTGTTCCCCAGATAAACTGTAAGAATACGATTCCATTTACATACTGGCTTAAGGCAGAGTAATCCACTCTTTCTACCTCTACTTCCCTATCAGTATGAATGGTCCGGTAGTTAATCGTTAATAAGAGGTATAGGTCCTCCCTGACGAAGCGTTCAGATACTCTTCTGATAAAGGCCTCATGTAAGGACTCATTCTCGGAATCAATGTTGTAAAAGACAACATTTGCCCCCAGAAAGCCCTTTTCCCGGATGATGCTGATCAGATTATTGATCTGTATGTCCTGAAATTCACTGTTTAGCAGCAGCTGATAGATAACATTCAGATCTGATTCTCCCTGGGCTGACAGAGTGGTCAGCATAGCCAGGGGGATGGTTCCATACTCCTTCGCCAGTTGAACGATCCTGGTATCATCTGCATAGGGTATGATTCTTCCATCGCCTGTTGCCCTATAATTAAAGACAGAAAGATAAGTGAGGAAAGGCAGGGTTTTTCTTAGGGTTTGTTCATTGATATAGGGATAGGTAAAACCGACTGTCGCAATCTCTCCCCGGACCGGGTAGCTGATGACCAGAAGCTCACCGGGATAGATATACTCTCTGTTATTTAAGAAGGGATTATTCCGCAATATTTGCATCACACTGACACCATAGGCTTCAGCGATACTGCCTAAGGTATCCCCTTCCGCAACCCTGTGGGTCTGTGAGGGATGGGTAATCACTATCGTTTGTCCTACCACCAGATCAAAGGGATTCACTAATCCATTATCCTGTATAAGCTGACTCACTGATACTCCAAACTGATCAGCAATCGATCTTATGGTATCTCCCGGCTGAACTATATATATCTTCATGCTTTGCTCCGTTCCCAAATTCATTTATGTATCTATGATAGAATATGACAGCACTTGTTTCCTTGTGCCATTGTTCATACAAAAGGTCTCGGAGATTTTTGGAGTCACCCGGAGATCATTCCTAACGCTAATGCACGGCATGAACGGACAATTGTTTTTAACAGACATACTTGTATTTGTCTTTCCGATATGATAGAATGAGCGAGGTTGCGGGTGACAAATACGAAAGGAGCTTATATATGCAGAAATATGATGTGATTATTATCGGTGCCGGTCCCTCCGGTATCTTTTGTGCTTATGAGCTGATCAGACAAAAGAAAGAGCTTAAAATTCTTATGGTTGAGAAGGGCAGACCCATTGAGAAACGTACCTGTCCAAAGAGAACTACCAAGCATTGTGTCGGCTGTAAGCCGTGCTCCATTACAACAGGCTTTGCCGGTGCAGGTGCATTTTCTGATGGAAAGCTATCCCTGTCCCCGGATGTGGGAGGAAACCTCCCTGAAATCTTAGGTTATGATAAGGCCCTTGAGCTTATCAAGGAATCTGATGACATCTATCTGAAGTTCGGCGCCGATCAAAATGTCTACGGTGCTGATAAGGAAGCAGAGATACGTGAAATCAGAAGAAGGGCCATCAACGCCAACCTAAAACTGATTGAATGCCCGATCCGTCATCTCGGCACGGAAGAGGGCTATAAGATATATACCAGACTTCAGGAGCATCTGCTGGCCTCCGGTGTGGAGATGCTCTTCAATACCATGGTACAGGATATCCTGATCACGGACCATAAGGCCCAGGGTATCACGACATCAAAGGGCGATACCTTCTATGCAGAAGAAATCGTGGCTGCCATCGGCAGAGAGGGCTCCGACTGGTTCAGTCAGATCTGTCATGCTCATGGAATTGTAACCAAGGTAGGAACCGTGGATATCGGTGTCCGCGTTGAAGTCAGGGATGAGGTCATGGAGTTCCTGAATAAGAACCTGTATGAAGCAAAGCTGGTTTATTATACCCCTACCTTTGACGATAAGGTCCGTACCTTCTGTACGAATCCCTCAGGAGAGGTGGCTACGGAGTATTATGAGAACAATCTGGCAGTCGTGAACGGACATGCCTACAAATCGAAGGAATACAAGACCAACAATACGAATTTCGCCATCCTGGTATCGAAGAACTTTACCAAACCCTTCAAGACACCGATCGAGTATGGCAAGCATATCGCCCAGTTAAGCAATATGCTCTGCGGCGGCAGGATTCTGGTCCAGACCTTCGGTGATTTCCAGAGGGGCAGAAGGACCACAGAGGAGCGTCTGTGCCGTAACAATCTGATCCCGACCTTAAAGGATGCGGTTCCCGGCGACTTATCCCTGGTCTTCCCCCATCGTATCATGGTGGATATCAAGGAAATGATTCTGGCATTGGATAAGGTAACTCCCGGTATCGCCAGCGATGAGACCCTTCTCTATGGAGTTGAGGTGAAGTTCTATTCCAATAAGGTTGTGGTAAATAAGGACTTTGAAACCAGTGTGGAAGGTTTAAGAGCGATCGGTGACGGAGCCTCCGTAACCAGAGGTCTGCAGCAGGCTTCCGCTAACGGCATCAGTGTAGGAAGAAGTATTCTTGAAAAAATGGATAAAAGATAAGAAATGGGCACCTTTGGATTTCGGTTTGCCCTATCGCAGGGAAGATCTCCCTGAGAAGGAGCAAAACAGAAAACATAAGGTGCCTTTTTATACCCTTATTTAATGAACATCGCATCTCCGAAGCTGAAGAAACGATAGCGTTCCTTCACTGCCTCCCGGTAGGCATCCATGATGTGATCTCTTCCGGCCAGGGCGGAAACCAGCATCATCAGAGTCGATTCCGGCAGATGGAAGTTGGTAATCAATGCATCCAATACCTTGAAGCGATAGCCCGGATAGATAAAGATCGAGGTATCCCCGCTTCCGGGCCGAACCATGCCATTCTCATCCGCTGCCGATTCTATGGTTCTGCAGCTGGTGGTCCCGACACAGATGATCCTTCCACCCTTCGCCTTCGTATCATTTATTTTATCGGCCTCTTCAGGCAGCACCTGATAGAACTCCGCATGCATATGATGCTCGGTCACATTTTCCACCTTCACAGGCCGGAAGGTACCCAAACCCACATGGAGGGTAACTCTGGCTATCCTGACCCCCATGGTCTCAATCTCCTCCAGTAGCTCTCCGGTAAAATGCAAGCCCGCTGTGGGAGCTGCCGCAGAGCCCTCCTGCTTCGCATAAACAGTCTGATATCTGTTCTTATCCTTCAGCTCGTGGGTGATATAGGGCGGAAGGGGCATCTCGCCAAGCTTATCCAGTATTTCTTCAAATATCCCCAAGTAAGAGAACTTCACCAGTCGGTTTCCTTCCTCCAGGACCTCCAGGATCTCACCGGTCATAAGTCCACCTCCGAAGCTGATCCGGGTCCCCTGCCTCGCTTTCTTACCGGGCTTCACCAGGGTCTCCCAAACATCCTTGTCCCTGCGTTTCAAAAGAAGAAGCTCTATCCTTGCCCCCGGACTGTTCTCACCGGTATTGCCTTCCGTTTTCTGCTTCTCACCGATCAGTCTGGCAGGAATCACCTTGGTATCATTGATCACAAGACAATCTCCCGGCTGCAGAAGCTCCTTCATCTCTCTGAATACTCTATGTTCAAGCTCACCCGTAGTCTTATCCAGAACCATCAGTCTCGAAGCGGATCGATCCGTCAGCGGATCCTGGGCTATCAACTCCTCGGGTAATTCATAATAAAAATCCTGTGTTCTCATCAAAACCTCCGGTTCCTGAAAAAAGAGCAGAAGGATCCTATCGTCCCACTGCTCAAAATCATATCTGATTTTCAGAGCTCTATCCTGACCCCCGATCAGATAAGGAAGTTAACGCTCGGAATATCATACCGATCAGAAGCTTCAGTATCTCATACCCTGAGCGTTATCTGTCCTCACTATGTTAAAATAACAGATCAGACTTCTTCTTTAGCAGCTTTGCTCCGTTGAGGATCATAAATATGCCTGCAAACAGCCCTGCAATGATCAGAAGTATTCCTAACACCAGATTCCATACACCGACTGATTTCATCGTATGATAGATTTTCTCCATCATGAGAATTCCTCCTTTCTTTTACCCACGTACTCCATATTGCTGATAATAAGCATCAATTGCGGACTTTAATCCATCATCAATTATAATTTTTCCCATATATGGTTTATTATACAAGTGGTCTACCACTTCCTGCATGGTAACAATTGCCGTTGTGGCAATCCCATAGTTTTCTTCTATTTCAGAAAGAGCTGATTTGGAGCCTTGCCCTCTCTCCATCCGGTCTACTGATACCACCAGTCCCAGAACCTCCACCTTTCCCTGTGCCTTTAAGACCGGCATCGTCTCTCCGATGGATGTTCCTGCTGTCGTTACATCCTCGATAATGATCACCTTATCTCCGTCCACAATCGGAGAACCCAGCAGAATACCGGTATCACCATGATCCTTTACTTCTTTCCTGTTAGAACAGTATCTGATCTCCTTCTCATACAGCTCACTGATTGACATGGCCGCTGCCACACTCAAGGGAATTCCCTTATAAGCAGGCCCGAATAACACATCAAACTCCAGGCCGTATTTGTCATGAATGGCCCTGGCATAATATGCACCCAGCTTTCTTAGCTGTGCTCCCGTCCGATAAAAGCCCGTGTTCACAAAGAAGGGGGTCTTCCTTCCACTCTTCGTGGTAAAATCACCAAACTTCAGAACACCGCAGTCCACCATGAATTCAATAAATTCCTGCTTATACTGTTCCATACCAACCTCCTAATAGGATAATCCATGTCTGCCACAGACACCTTGCTCTCCTGTCCCACTTGCTGTTACGGGACTATACACATCCGATTAATTCATTGATATCAGAGATGCCATACCTGTCCATGTAGGCTTCAAGCCCTTCGATTACATCCAGGGTAGCCCTGGGATTAACAAAGTTTGCCGTACCGACTGCTACCATCGTTGCTCCTGCCATCAGAAATTCCAGCGCATCCTCTGCATTCATGATACCACCCATACCGATCACCGGAAGCTTCACTGCCTTCGCAGCCTGATAGACCATCCGTACTGCAATCGGCTTAATCGCCGGTCCGGATAAACCACCCGTTCTGTTAGCCAAGAGGAAGCTTCTCTTATGAATATCAATCTTCATACCGGTTATGGTATTGATTAAGGAGATGGCATCCGCACCTCCTGCCTCCACTGCCCTGGCCAGCTCAGCGATGTCTGTCACATTCGGACTCAGCTTCATAATCAGAGGCTGCTTCGCCCTGGCCTTCAGCACCTTGGTGATATGCTCTGCTCTGGCTGCATCCTGTCCGAAGGCGATTCCGCCTTCCTTAACATTGGGACAGGAGATATTAATCTCAAGCAGATCCACATCCGTCTCAGTCAGACGGTCCACTACTTCGCAATAATCCTCTATGGTCTTACCGACTACATTTACTACTATTTTCGTCTGATATTGTCTTAAGAAAGGAATATCCCTGCTGATAAAGGTATCCACACCCGGATTCTGCAGCCCGATGGCATTCAGCATTCCTCCATAGGTCTCTGCCACCCTGGGGGTAGGATTTCCTGCCCAGGGAACACTGGATACCCCCTTGGTAGTCACTGCTCCCAGCCTCGACAGATCGACAAAATCCTTATACTCCATTCCGGAGCCAAAGGTGCCGGAGGCTGTCGTTACCGGGTTCTGAAAGGTTATTCCTGCCAGCGTTACCTTTGTATTCATAGCTCCACCTCATCCGACCAGAACACCGGCCCCTCTTTACAGATTCTCCTGTTCTGTACCTGGCTGTGGTGATCTGTGTCCTTCGTCTTGCAGATGCAAGCCAGACATGCCCCGATACCACAGGCCATCCTCTCCTCCAGGGAAAGCTGGGCTCTGATTCCATGCTCCTTGGCATATTCCTTGATCCCCCGAAGCATTGGTGTCGGTCCGCAGGCATAGATAATATCTGCCCTTAGCTGATGTGCCCTGATGGCATCCAGTACATTTCCCTTCGTACCTGCACTGCCATCCTCTGTGGACAGATAAACTCTGCCATAGGCTTCAAATTCTTTATCCAAAAAAACTGTGTCCCGATAACCTAGTACAATCTCTCTGCTGCAGGTAAGCTGCTTTGCCAGCTCCAGCATCGGAGGAATGCCGATTCCTCCGCCAATCAGCAGAGCCTTTGATCCCTCCGCCGTAAAGCCCTGACCAAGAGGTCCCATAAGCTCGATCCGGTCCCCTGCTGCCAGTTCGGAGAATTCCTCTGTTCCTTTCCCGGCGACCCGATAAACCAGGCGCAGTAATCCCCGGCTCTTATCTAATTCACAGATACTGATCGGTCTGGGCAGAAGCCTGCTCCCATCCCTGCTGTATAGGGATACGAATTGTCCCGGATGAGCTGCTGCCGTAATCTCCTTAGACTGAAGCCACATACTGAAGATGCCTTCAGCCAACCGGCTTTGTTCTGTTATCACAGCTCTGATTTTATTAGGTACTGTCATTAAGTATTCTCCTACCCTCTCATTTGCGTTGTTCTGATTATATCTTAAAACTTTCGTAACCACAAGGGATAAGTTTCATTTTTTGTCAGTCCTTTGCTCCCCGGCTTTGGGTCATCCATCGATGATTTTCACCTTTACTTTACGGATTCTCGGACCATCGAACTCCATAAAATAAATCCCCTGCCAGGTTCCGAGGAGAAGTCTTCCATCTTCGATGATAATCATTTCAGAAAAGCCCATCATACTTGCCTTGATATGAGCAGCTGAATTGCCCTCCATATGGTGATATCCGTCGGACATAGGAACGATTTTATTAATTTCCATCATAAAATCCCGTTTCACATCAGGATCCGCATTCTCATTGATCGTAAGAGCAGCTGTGGTATGGGGTACAAATACCATACATAAGCCCTGTCTCACCTTACTCTCACTTACAATCCCCTGGACCTGGCGTGTAATATCGATCATTGCAGTGTGCTGATCCGTCTTAACTCCAAAAGTATATACACCACCCATGTGTTCCTTAAGTCTCCCTTTCTTCGGATAATTCCAACCCCGCCTCTATCTATGCAAAGCTTCCGGGCGGGGATCCCTGCACGATGCAGTATGTATTTTTTATCTTGCTACTAATTATATACATCAATTCCAAAAAATACAAGTTCATTCAAAGAAAAGCTCGTTTCAGATTAATTTTTCTAAACGGTGTCAATCATAATATTATGACACCCTTAAGCCTATTGACTTAAATTGACCATTATGTTATATTTACCTCCAAAAGCCTCATAAAGGCTTTATTGTCAGTAAACCCAGAGAAAGGAATGTATATGGACAAGAAAAATCCCGTCGTAACGATTGAAATGCAGAGTGGTGATCAGATAAGGCTTGAATTGTATCCCGACATTGCACCCAACACTGTGAATAATTTTGTATCCTTGGTGAATAAGGGCTTTTATAACGGTTTAAAATTCCACCGGGTAATCCGTGGATTTATGATTCAGGGAGGTGATCCCGAGGGCACCGGTATGGGAGGCCCCGGTTACTCCATTAAGGGTGAGTTCTCCTATAATCATTTCAATAATGACCTGAAGCACACAGCCGGAGTAATCTCCATGGCCAGATCCCAGAGACCGGATTCAGCCGGCTCCCAGTTCTTTATCATGCATAAGGATTCCCCCCATCTGGATGGCTCCTACGCTGCCTTTGGTAAGGTAATTGAAGGTCAGAGCACTGTAAATAAGATTGCTGAGACCAAGACGGATTATTCCGATGCTCCTCTTGAGCCCCAGATCATGAAGACAGTAACCGTTGAAATCTTCGGCGTGGAATATCCTGAGCCTGAGAAGGTTTGATGCATCTTACGCTATTCTACCCGACATAAGCGCTGTGATAGGTCCCTTATACAATCATAAAATCATATAAGGATGCTTTGAATTGAACAGGAAGTGATACCTGTCCCTTTCAAAAGCATCCTCGCTTTTTATCTGCCGGTCCATGCCTTCTTCAGATCTTCCCTCATATCCAGCACCGCCTGCCTTGCGGCATCCGCATAGGTCGTACCGGTAAACCTCTCATAACCCTTCTGCTTATAGGCAGCGATGATTCCTCTGGAGGAATTCACGATGGCACCGAAACCATCCTTATGAAAGAAATGCTTTAGGTCCTCTGCTTTACCTCCTTGGGCTCCGTAGCCCGGGACCAGAATAAAGGTCTTTGGCATCAGCTTTCTAAGTACCTTTCCCATCTCCGGATAGGTCGCTCCTACCACGGCTCCGATCTGACTATAGGTATCACCCATATGCAGCTCACCCCATTCCGCCACCTTCCGGCCTACCAGCTCATAGAGGGGCTTATCTCCGACCAGCTGATCCTGAAACTCTCCGCTGGAAGGATTAGAGGTTTTCACCAGAATGAACAGACCCTTGCTCTCCCTCTTGCAGACCTCTATAAAGGGGAGGATGCCATCAGAGCCCAGATAGGGATTCGCTGTAACAAAGTCCTCATCAAAGCCTCGGAACTCCTTGCCACCGATCACCACCTTACCCAGGTGTCCGGTAGCATAAGCCTCTGAGGTTGAACCGATATCTCCACGCTTTATGTCACCGATGACCAACAGACCCTTCTGTTTGCTATAATCAACTGTCTTAAGGAAGGCCTTCATGCCTTCAATTCCGAACTGTTCATACATGGCAATCTGTGGCTTAACGGCAGGAATTAAATCATAGGTGGCATCAATAATTCCCTTATTAAAGAGCCAGATGGCTTCTGCGGCTCCCTCCAGGTTCTCCCCCTTCTCGCTGTAGGCTTGTGTCAGGATATGCTCCGGTATCATGCTAAGCATCGGGTCCAGTCCTACCACAATCGGTGCCTGCGTCTGACTGATCTTCTCAATTAATCTGTTAATCATTCCAATCCTCCAATTCATAGAATTACTTCAGATAGAATTCGGTTATTCTTAGGCTTACTGCCCGAAACCTTCTTTACATATTCCATGATAACTTCACATACTTCAATCATACATAGGTCCTATATAGAATTTCGGAGCGATTCCTTCCTATCTCTTTGCAGAAGAACTGCCAAGTTCCTATTTATGATAAAATCTCATGCTTGTCTCCATCATATACAAGTCTTCCCGAAACCAGGGTATAGCGGATCTTTCCCTTCAACCTTCTTCCATGGAAGGGAGTATTCCTTCCTTTACTGAAGAAGCTGTTCTTATCAATCAGGTATTCCTGCTCCGGATCCGCAATCACGATGTCCGCGATGCCTCCGATCCTAAGACTGCCCCTGTCGATTCCGAGAATTCTGGCAGGATTCATACTCAGCTTCTCCACCAGCTGTCTTGCGGTAAGATAGCCCGGGTGTAAAAGCTCTGTTACTGACAGAGCAAATGCCGTCTCAAGGCCGACGATTCCGAAAGGCGCCTCCCGAAAGGACCTCCTCTTCTCCTCATCCGAATGAGGGGCATGGTCTGTTGCGATTACCTCCAGGGTTCCATTCCGCAGTCCTTCCTTCAGGGCTTCTATATCCTCCCTCGACCGAAGAGGCGGATTCATCTTATAATCCGCATCATCACCCGGGATATCGTCATCTGCTAAGGTAAAGTGGTGGGGACATACCTCTCCGCTGACGGCTAGTCCTTCCTCCTTCGCCACTTTGATCAGCTTCACGCTGTCTTTCGTGGAACAGTGGCACAGGTGGAGCCTTGTTCCGCTTTCCTTCGCCAGCAGGATATCCCTGGCAGCAATAATATCCTCCACTGCATTACTGATACCCTCCAGTCCAAGCTCGGCTGCCTTTCTGCCCGCATTGATGACTCCGGCTCCCACAAGGCTTTTGTCCTCACAATGGGCAAAAACAGGAAGACCTACCGCTGCTGCCCGGTGCAAAGCCTTCGCATAGAGGGCCGTATCCATCACTGACTTTCCATCCTCACTGATCGCAGCCGCTCCGGCCATGGCCAGGGAACGGATATCCGTAAGCTCCTTCCCCTCCTGTCCCTTTGTTACCGCTCCGATCGGCCGGATATTCACAACACTTTCCTGCCGGGCCTTCTGTAAAACCTGCTTCAGTACCTCCACTGAATCGGTGGCAGGCTTTGTATTCGGCATAGGACAGATGGTGGTAAAGCCTCCTGCCGCTGCCGACATGGATCCGGTCCGTATGGTCTCCTTATATTCGTAGCCGGGTTCTCTTAAGTGGACATGCAGATCTATAAAACCGGGCATCACATAGCATCCTCCTGCATCCAGCTGCAGCATTTCCTCATCCTGCTCCGGTATTATCTTCTGCTCGATCTTCAGAATCCGCTCGTCCTCCAGCAGGATGTCATAATAGCCTTCCCGGTCTGATGCCGGATCAATTACATAACCATTCTTAATCAAGGTTCTCATCTTAGCTGCCTTGCCCTCCCTCTGCCTTCCTCTGTACGGCTCCTTCTGCCCGCCGATGAAGGAATTTCATCAGCACCACAGCCTTCCGCTGCTACATCCACTCGATTCTCTCAATATCCTCCATGATCTTATCACTAAGATAATCACTGAATTCCTCTCTCTGAATCCACCGGAAGTCATTCAGCTCTTCCGATAAAAGCACGGTATCCATCGTTGCCAGGCACAGATAGCTGATCCCGATATTAAATACATCCCCTGTCATAAAGGACCAGGTATAAAGAGGACGATCGATGGTAACCGATAACCCTGTCTGTTCAAAGATCAGTCTTAGAACCGCTTTATCCGGTGCCTCTCCGAAATCCAGGTATCCATCGATAAAATTCCATTGATAGGGCTCCGAAATCCGGTCATCATACCAGCGTCTGACTATAAGATACCTCTCATCGTACTTTACAATCCCTTTTACCAGAACTCTGTATTTATCCATTTCATCCTCCTTGCCGCCGATACCAGTGAAGAAAGCCATCGGCACAAAAATGTATAATTATAAATATTGTCAACTTAAATATGACTTATCATGCCTTCGGCTCTGCCCTGCCTGCAAGATAATGAATAAATTGCTGGGCTGTACGTCCTGACATTCCACCATGGTATAATTCCCACTTTCCTGCCTCTGCAAACAGCTCCTCTTCTGTCAGTCCGATCACACCCTGCCGTTCAGCCAGCTGCTTCACAATCCGCAGATAGTCCTTCTTGTCGGGAGCCGGAAAATTAATGGTGATGCCAAACCTTGCAACCAGAGAAAGCTTCTCCTGCATGGTGTCAGAACGATGGATCTCCCCTGTAGTCTCCATATCAGATCGGTCATTCCAGGTCTCTCGGATTAAGTGTCTGCGGTTCGAGGTGGCATAAATCAGGACATTATCCGGCTTTGTCTCAAGACCACCCTCGATGACAGCCTTCAGATATTTATACTCTATCTCAAACTCCTCAAAGGACAGATCATCCATATAGATGATGAACTTATAATTTCTATTCTTGATCTGGGAGATGACAGCAGACAGATCCTCAAACTGGTGCTTGTATATTTCTATCATTCTTAAACCCTGGGCATAATATTCATTCAGTATGGCTTTCACGGCAGTGGACTTACCGGTTCCGCTGTCTCCGAAGAGTAACACATTATTGGCCTTTCTTCCATGTACAAAGGCCTCCGTGTTCTCGACCAGCTTACGCTTTTGCAGCTCGTAACCGACCAGGTCCGACAAAAGGACCTCCTGAGTATTGGTAATCGGGAAGATATCTACCTGCCCCTGGTCCTTCCTGATCCGGAAGGCTTTGTTCAGACCGAATTTTCCGACCCCATAATCCTGATAAAAGCCGGTTACGATCCGGAAAATTTCCTCCTCATCCGAGGCAGCACTGATCTGGCTGCTTAAGAGCCGGACCTTATCACTGACGTTCTTATGGTATCTGCCGCTGCCCTTCGGTATGGCCTGATAATCAGTGATAATGGAAAAGCAGTTGATCTGCAGCTCTCTTTCCAAGGGGCCGAAATCATAATCAAATAAGGACTTGAAAATCAGAAAATCACTCTTGGCAAAACGGTTGACCGTCCCCTCCTTGGCTCCAACCTTCTCACAGGTCAGGCTGAAGGGATTTTCACAGGTTGCCAGAAGATAAGCAAGATAATTATGCCACAGATTCGTATCAAAGCCATAAACGGTAGCCAGCTCCAAAAGACGGTTGATCAAGGAATAAATCCGGGAGGTGATCTCCTCTCTGGCAATTCCTGCCGCCTGTCCCTCCTTGGGTGAGCCGTCCAGCTCCTTGATCAGGTCTGCCAGCTCATAAAGCAGACAGTCCTTGCCAAGATTTTTATATACCACTAATTTCGAAATCAAACGATACACACACTACCTCCATCGGCCTTCCACTTACGGCCCATTATTCTTTTGTCTATGTAAGACTGCCTAGCTTCCTTCTCCTAGAGCTCCTCTAAGCCTACAAGGATCAGCTCCTCCCTGTCACGGGCAAGACCGGCAAGCTCATCGGAGAAACCATGTTTGGAGAAAAGATAATAAAGCTCCGGCTTCAGACCGGCCTCCCCTGCAAGGGTAGTAAGGTCCTCGTAATCCTCTGTCCCTGCAGGCCTGTCCTTCCAGATGCATATTCCTGCCAGAGTAGCTCCCTGATTGCTCTTGGCGATAATGTCAATGGTGCCCTTCTTCCCAAACCAACGGTCCCACCACTGATATTTGGCCTTCAGCCTGTCATGCTGATTCATCAGCTTCAGATACTCCATGCAAACATCGGAAAAGTATTCTTCCATATATTCATCCAAACCGGGACTTACATAAGTAGCATATACCTTCTCCTTCAGCCCCTGCTCCAGCTCTGTCAGGTAAGGAAAAACGAAGCGGTACCAGAAATGCAGGAAATTGTCCTTGATCCGGTAGAGTCCCTTCTTGGCATTTTCTCTGCCATCCTCCTCCAGTGACACCAGCTTCTCCACAATATCCATGGCGATAAGATGTTTCAGGTAAACCAGGATTTTCGCCCGAGAATAACCAGTATGATTATGAAGCTC
Source organism: Bacillota bacterium (assembly GCA_023441965.1). GTDB lineage: Bacteria > Bacillota > Clostridia > Lachnospirales > Lachnospiraceae > Mobilitalea. Next base: position 67,313 of record JAEZNB010000051.1, on the reverse strand, counting down.
ATTCAACTTATTGTTTCCCTCTGCCAGAGAGGCCAGAAGGGTATTATAGACCCATGTCTCCCTAAGCTCCTGCTTCAGATAATGCTGAGGCTCCTGATACAGCCTGCTGTTTTTATCCAGAATGGCTGTAATGATGTTCTCCTTTACAGATCTGCCTTCCTTCCATTCCTCCAGATAGTCCGGAATCCCACCCAGAATGCCCTTGATATGGATACAGGTCTCAACATTGGATTTGGGAAAACGATTGATAAAGTCCACAAAGGTAAATTCCTTCAGCTTCAGATAGGAGCTGATCTGGGAGGCTGCCGCTCCCATCCAGCCGATCATCTCATTCTCAACAAAGCGGATGGACGAGGAACAAAGGATGAGCATCACAGGCCCCGGAAGCTTAGGAAGTCTGCTGACTGCATCCAAAAACTCTGAGCCCTCCTTCACTAACAGATGGAACTCATCCAGAACAATCACAATCTTACGGTCAGGTTCGGCAAGAGCTTCAAAAAGACTGTGATAATCCACATAGCTTCCGGCAGGAATACCGACAGTCTGCCAGTCTGTTATCATCCTGCTAAGCTGCATCGGCTGTGCACAATCCGTACAGGCATAATAATATGCCGGCTTATCCGTCATAAATTCTTTCAGAAGGGTTGTCTTTCCGATTCCCCTCCTGCCATACAGAATCACCAGGCTTGATGCCGGATTCTCATACTGCATTTTCAGCTGCTTCAGCTCTGTACTTCTCTTTATGAACATCCGAACACCTCCCTTCCTCTTATGAAAAATCCTTACCTATGTTATAGCTGTCTTTCTAAACCGGCAAGCCGTCATGTAAAACACCGGTCAGCCGGTTCCTATACAAACCCACTGACCGGTATATGCCGTTACCTATTACATTCTATCGGGAGCTTCTATTCCAAGCAGGTCAATTCCTGTCAGCAGTACCTGAAGCACCAGACTGATCAGGGAGATCCAGGAGGCCTGCTTCTGCTCATCCTCTTCACTTATGATCTTTGTATCATGATAAAAGCTTGAGAAGGCATTGGCCAAATCATAGATATATGCGCAGATTCTATGAGGCGCTGTCTCCTCATAGGCTTGCATGATGATATCGCTGAACTTCGCCAGCTCCAGCATCAGCGCAGTCTCTGAAGCTCCTGCTGCCGGCCTGATTACAGGTCCGGTCGCTGTATTCTTACCCAGCTCCTTATATTTCGCCAGGATAGATTTGATTCTGACGATGGTATACAGGATATAGGGACCGGTATCACCCTCGAAGGAGGTGAAGCGGTCTATATCAAATACATAGTCCTTAGAGGCCTGATTGGACAGATCTCCATATTTGAGCGCTGCCATTCCGACGATTGCGGCTACCTTCTTCGCCTCATCCTCGGACATGCTGCGATTCTCCATGATTTTCTTGTATACCTCATCATAAACGTTATTGATTAGGTATTCCAGACGCATGACTCCGCCCTCTCTGGTTTTAAAGGGCTTACCGTCCTTGCCGTTCATTGTACCAAAGCCGATGTAGCTAAGCTCCGTATCCTCATTGACCAGCTTGGTTTTCCTTGCACAACGGAATACGGTCTCAAAATACAGCTCCTGTCTCTTATCCGTAAAATAGATGATACGGTCAGGCTGGAAAAGCTTCATCCTCTCCACAATGGTAGCCAGGTCTGTGGTATTGTACAGCGTTGCACCATCTGATTTTAAGATCATGCAGGGAGGAATCTCCCTCGTATCGGTTTCCTCCTTGACCTCAACCACCAGGGCACCTTCGCTGATCGTAGCATAATGATTATCCTTCAGATACTTGATCATATCCGGGATATATGGTTGGGCATCACTCTCCGATTTCCAGAGCTCAAAGTCTACATTCAGGCTGCGGTAGATCCTTACCAGATCCGTTACCGAAACGGCACGGATATGCTTCCACAGGGCAACGTATCCCCTGTGCCCGTTCTGAAGCTGCACAGTAATCTGCTTGGCTTCTTCCCTGAACTCCGGGTTCTCCTTGGAATAAGTGCTCGCAGCAGGATAATACTCCTCCAGCTCGGAGATATCAAAGGGTGCCTCTGACGGATATTCACCGCTGTAGCTGTCATCAAAGTATATCAGATCCGGTTTCCTGCGCTTTAATTCGGCGATGATCAGTCCCATGGGAGTACCCCAGTCTCCCAGATGGGCATCTCCGATGACCTTGTTTCCCAGAAATCTGTGAATTCTCTTTACACTCTCGCCTATAATCGCTGAACGCAGATGTCCGACATGCAGCGGCTTTGCGATGTTGGCACCGCCGTAATCAAGGATTACTGTCTTGGGATGAGCCAGCTTATCGCAGCCGAAGCCCTCCACTACCATCATGTCATTCAAATATCCTGCCAGAAACTCCTCATTTAAGGTGATATTGATAAAACCTGGCAGAATTGCCGTTATCTCCTTGATCAGATGATTCCCTGCCAGCTGTTCCACGATTTCCTGAGCTATTTTTATCGGCGCCGTTCTGTACTGCTTCGCGGCAGCCAGGGCACCATTACATTGATATTGACATAAATCTGGCCGGTTGGACAGGGTAACCTGACCATACTTTGCTTCGTAGCCCTTCTGCTCAAAGGCCTTCATCAGTTCTTCGGATATCATATCAATTATCTTCTTCATATTACTCTCCATTCTGTCCTTACAATGAAAATTGTGTTCTATATCACACTTGGCTTTAAGCATTACTTTACCATAGATGGGCATAAATGTCACCCAGTTTTTCGCCTGATTGGGCTCTAAATATCTTTTCTGTAAAGGTGAAATAAATTATGCATAGAAAAACGAAAAATTTTGTAATTATTTAAAATAAAGACTATATTTTTTAAAGGTTTTGTTGTATATTATTAGTATGTGAACATTCTAGGATGAAAAATATTATGTTAACGGTATTGGGGCATACATAAAACATAAGACAGAGCGGCATGGGTTAAATCGTTGTCCGCTTTTAGAATGTCAAAGATGATATCGGATTACGAAAGGAGAAATAGCATGTTCGGACAGTATTTTGGGCATTATTTAGTTGAAAAGAATAAAATTTCTCAATCTCAGTTGGAAATCGTACTAGAACAGCAGAAAAGCTCCCGCGCAAAATTAGGATTGATTGCTGTTGCCGAGAAATTACTTACCACAAAACAAGCGGATGAACTGAATGAGCTCCAGAAAAAGATGGATCGTCGCTTTGGTGATATTGCAATCGAAAAGGGTTATCTGTTAACAGAGGAAGTAAACTATCTTCTTAATCTGCAGGGCAATCCCTATCTGAAATTCATACAGGTGCTTGCTGATAAAAACCTTATGGCCATGGATGAGATTGAAGCCTGTCTGGAAAGCTATAAGAAGGATGAGAATTTATCAGACTCAGATCTGGAAGCATTAAAGTCCGGAGATATCGACCGGATCATTCCGGTATTTGTAGAAGCGGAGGATTCCTTTGGCTATGATTGCATCAGCCTTGCCATCCGCAATATCATTCGCTTCATTAATAATGACATTATGTTGAAAAAGGCATATAAGACCTCCAAGTATTCTTTCGGTAACCTGGCTTGCCAGAATATGGTGGGAGACCACATGATATTTGTCGGCTTTGCATGTGAGAACAAGGAGCTCTTATCCTTAGCCATTCCTTTTGCTAAGGAAGACTTTACCGAGATGGATGAGGACGCCTTTGATTCAGTTTGTGAGTTTATCAATTGCACCAACGGCTTGTTCGCATCTAAATTAAGCTTAGAGAATGTACATATTGATATGACTCCTCCGCTGTACTACTCCAATCAGGTACTGACATCAACCGGTGATGTGTATGTAGTTCCTGTCGTTATAGATGGAAAGCAGTCCGACTTACTAGTTGCATTTAACAATAAGGTCGAGATAAATTAGGAGGGTTAGATCATGGCAAGGATACTATTAGTTGATGATTCCAGAACTTCACGAAAAATACTTAGAAGTATCTTAGAAGAAAATGGGCACGAAGTAATCGGAGAAGCTGTCAATGGCGAAGAAGGTGTAGAAAAATTCAAGGAACTGCATCCTGACATCACCACTATGGATATCACCATGCCCGTTATGGATGGCTTAACAGCACTTAAGGAGATTATGGAGTTTGATAAAGCTACTAAGGTCATCATGGTAACAGCTGCCGGACAGAAGACAAAGATGGTGGATGCCATCAAGTACGGCGCAGCAGAATTCCTGGCAAAACCCTTCGAAGCAACACAGATCATCGAGATCATCAATAAGGTGATTTAAACCGAAAGGAATACATCTTTTATGATAAGGTCCACCATCCGGAAGTGCTTGTCCGGATGGTGTTTTTCTTATCATCGGGACACAATAACATACCGGAATATAAAACAGTTAGGCTGCATCCGTTCAGATCCTTGGGATCAGAACTTCTGCAGCCTTCTCTCTTGCATATTCACCGGCCTATGCCCTGTTTACTGCATGGGCATAATAATTGCGGCAGCGATATAGACCAGGACACCGAGGCCTACGACACTGAATATCACCCATAATAGTCTGATGACAGTAGGATCAATATTGAGATACTCTGCTATTCCTCCGCATACTCCGCAAATCATCCGATTGGATGAGGATCTGTATAATTTCTTAGGTTCCATGATTAAACCTCCTTTCCATACACATTTTTATGATGAATGAATCTCTAAAGTAATATTCCCTATTCCACATTCCATATCGAAGCTTCCCAGGAAATCCTTCCGTGCATTCCGTTCCACACTTCCCATATAATTCTTTCCGTTTACCCGTACATTACCGATTCCGGTCTCGATCTCATAGGAATAACCTTCGACATCGCCTTCCAGGTCCATTCTGATCTTACCTACTCCGCATTCCAGCTTGTTATCACCGGTCACAATACCCTCCAGTTGTATATATCCTACGCCGCAGTCTGCGTTGATATTATGGAGGTTCACATTGCCAAGCTCCATATAACCCGCACCGACATCAAAGCTGGATTTCTTTAGAACCTCCAGTTGCTTGATATGGGCTTCTCCCGCTCCGAGGATAAAGCTTCCGGTATCAGAGCTTAGGCGTCCAGCTTCCAGCCTTGCGGCTCCCAACTCCAGCCTGATGTCCTCGGCTTTATAGTCTTTGGGAAGGGTGATAACGATATCCGGTTCAAACCGTTCTCCAAAGATAGAAATTGCAGGCAGATGTAATCCGAACAGCTTTACCTGCTGACGGCTCTTCTCCCGGATGGTCCACACACCGTCCCTGACATAAGATTCAAAGCTTCCGTCCTCATAGAGGCCATCTGCATCGATGCTGAACTCATTGCCCTCCACAAGCTGTACATGACCATAGCTGATCCGGAAATCCAGTGCCTTGATCTCCTGCCGGTAGCTCTCATCAAAGGAATAGGTGTCAACCTTTCTCATGGTGAAGCCTGAAGCAAAAGCAATGATTAATAAACATAATCCCAGGGCAAGGGATATCAGACCGATACTCAACCATATCTTACCAAATGCTCTCATACCGTCACGCTCCTATTCTTAAAGGGTAATCTGCACAGACTTACGATACCTCTGATCATGGCAGGAACCAGCCTCTTGCAGATCATCACACTGAACAGCAGGAACAGAACTCCCAGTCCGAATACAACTAAGCCTGAACCGCATAGGGCAAGCAGGGCAAAGGGGAAACCAATCTGGGCAAGGCCTAATATAAATAAGCCGACACCGGAAGCAATCATGGCTACACCGGCGGCTCCGAAGCCGATCACAATACCGAATAAAGCTGCTGTCAGACCAATCAGGGTACCAAAGATGCCAAAAGCAAGCGGTATCACAATAGGAAAAGCAAAAATTGCTAAGAGGACAAGCAAGGCAACATTCGTATTATTGCTTCTGCTCTGGCCCGTGCCGGCTGTTCCGCTCTGATGATAGCCGGTTTGCTGGCTTGTCTGTTGACCTCCGGTCTGATTGCTCCCATAGCGATAGCCGTTCTCACCGCCTGTAGAACTTTGGCTGCTTCCAGTCTGACCTCCTGTGGCTTCCTGCGTCCCGCTGTCCTTGGCAGAGGGCTTGGCTGTCCTGATGATCTCATATTTTTCATCGTTATATACCGTATCCTGAAAGCCCTTCTCGGTAAAATACCCTCTGTTCTCATGCTCTTCCCCGCTTAGGTTAAGGTCTGCTTTAATGATGCCGGCGACTCTGGCAGGAGATCCTAATTCCCGGATGATCTCTTCCTCATGGTCCTCTCCCGCATCCTCAAAATAATCATTATAATACTTGATTGCTTCATTACGTTCTTCCAAAGGAATATCCGACAACAAGCTTTCCAGCTCTCTCATAAACTCAATCCTTGACATCTATCTCACTCCTCCAAATAAGTTATTGATCTTCTTGCAATAGCTAACCCATTCATCCAAATATAGCCTGAGCTGAATCATTCCCTTGTCGGTTATTTTATAGTATCTTCGGTTCCTACCCCCGAACTCCATGTCATACACTGCCAGGCAATCTTCCTTCTGCAGTCTTCTAAGCACAGGGTACAGAGTAGATTCCGAAACCTCGATTGCCTGCCTGATCTCCTGTGTCAGATTGTAGCCATAGGTTCCTTCCGGTTCCTTTGAAACAACAGCCAGTACAATCGCATCGAGTAATGCAGAACCGGTATTAAATACCATACTATCAACTCCCTTCCATATACCTTTTCACACTATAATATTATTAACTTAATAATATTATACATCATATAATATTATATGTCAACAATATTTTTGCTTCTATGGAGAGATTTGATTGAATCTGTATGTACCTACATTTGTATTATATATTGATTTCCAGAAAATACAAATATGTTTTCAAAACTAATCATAATTTAAGTTTTCTCTTAGCCTTTCGCAATCTTAGCCTTAAACCCCATACCATATGAAGTACATAAAAAACCCATATGGGAGGGATTCACATCCCTATCCCATATGGGGTCAGCATATCCTGTTCTACGGTCTTCTTAAAAAGGCATCCAAACCGGCTCAAGCTCTCTTGGGAAGAAGCACTGTAAAGGTACTTCCTTCCTTCAGCTTACTGATTACCTCTACTCTGCCCTCATGAGCTTCCACAATGGACTTCACGATGGTCAGTCCTATACCGGAGCCTCCGGTGGACCGTGACCTGGATTTATCTGCCCGGTAGAAGCGTTCAAAGATGAAGGGAAGCTCTTCTCCGGCTATCCCTATTCCGTCATCTGTAATCGAAAAGCCTGCCATATCCTCTGACTCAAAGGCTGTAAAAGTAATATTCCCTCCGCTCTCTGAGTATTTCACTGCATTGGAGAGCAGATTCACCAGTACCTGCTCCATACGGTCCGGATCACCATATAGCTGGATCTCCGGGCCCTTTTGAAGGAAATTCAGCTTCCTTTCCGTCAGCTCCTTCTCAAAGGTAGCGGCTATTTTTCTCATCATCTCCTGAATCGAAAAGCCGGACTTCTTCAGCTTCATATTACTATGCTCAATCTTTGCCAGCTGCTCCAGGTCATTGACCAGCTTGCTGATCCTCATGGTTTCCTCATAACAGCTCTCAAGTCTCTCTTTCGTCGGCTCCCAGACTCCTTCGATCAGAGCTTCTATATGGGACTGCAGTATCGTAATCGGTGTTCTCAGTTCATGGGCCACATCCTCTGTCAGCTGTTTTCTCAGCTTCTCCAGAGTCTCCAGGGAAGCAGACAGATGATTGATGGAGTCCACCAGCATATGAAGCTCCCTCGTATCTGTCTTCTCCTCCAGCCGTACACCGTAATTACCGTCTGCAATCATCTTCGTAGCATCCACTGTCTTCAGGATCGGTCTGCTGATCCTTCGGGCCAGCAGATGGCCGATCAGAATGGATAGAATTAAGGAAGCAAAACCGACTCCGATGAGCACCTTGTTCAGAGAATCCAAGAATCTAAAATCATTCTCTGTCAGAAAGAAGGGTCCGAAGTAACTGATGCTGACGGTTCCGATCTTCAGTCCGTTTCTCGTTAAGGGATAGGTTTCAGAATGAAATTCCCCCTCCAGCTGTGGGTATTTGATCCTCATCCTCTCTGAGATATCCTCCATGATACGGTTACATAAGGCCATATCGTGGGACTGGGCATCCCACAGCAGAGTCCCCTCCCCATCATAGACCTTCAGAATATAGCCCTCATATAAGGAAAACATACCGATCGTATGGATATACTCCAGATCCCACTCCTTACTCTGCACAAGATATTGCTCACTTAAGGACGCAGTTATGACCTGAGCCCGTAGCTCCTGTTGGCTGGCAATGTAAGCCGTAAATTGCTTGTTGATCAGATGGTTTGAGAGGAAGCTGATGATGGCCACGACCAGCAGAATGATGCTGATCATAGCAGAAGAAATCTTCGTCCGAATGCTTCTCAAGCGGGCTCACCTCCAAACTTATACCCCACGCCGTGAATTGTCTTTATATAGACAGGATTTTTAGGGTCCTCCTCCAGCTTTGCTCTCAGATTCTTGATATGGCTATCCACTGTACGGTCATAGCCTTCAAAATCCTCTCCCAGGGCCATGGTAATCAGCTCATCCCTTGTATATACCTTATTGGGATATCTGATCAGAGCCGATAGAAGCTTATATTCATTCGGAGTCAGCTTTATTTCATTAGAATTCCTAAGGATTTGGCGATTTTTAAGGTCTACGGTCAGACCACCCCGGAAGGTTACCTGACCACCTGACTCTGCCAGGCTATCACCGGATCTTCTCCATACTGCTTCCATTCTTGCGTAGAGGGATTTCAGACTGAAGGGCTTCGTGATATAATCATCCGCTCCGATACCCAGCCCTCGGAGCATATCAGCCTCTGCTGACTTGGCCGTCAGCATGATTATGGGTACCTGGGAGCTTGCCCGTATGGTCTTACATACTTCTTCTCCCGAAAGCCCCGGAAGCATCAGGTCCAGCAATACCATGGCAATCATCTCTTTTCCGAACAGGTCCAAGGCCTTCTTCCCATCCTCAGCCACAAGCACAGACATATCCTTACTTTCCAGAAAGGACTTTATCACACTGCTGATCTTCTCCTCATCCTCGACTACAAGGACCTTCTTCCCGAGACTCCCCATACCATACCCTCCTAACCTCTTACTTAACCGGTGACCGGTATGAATATAAATAAGTAAAAATCCCCTGCTTACCATGAATACAGCGAGCGAAGTAACAGCCTGCTTTGACCAGGCCTGTGACCTACTGAAACGCAAGCACGCGCAGTATATAGAGGAAGCAGGGGTATAACTCTCTTCATCCGAACAGCTTTCCTGTAACAATCAGGACACTACATCATAACCCTGGTCCTCGATTGCTTCCTTTATATTCTCCGGAGATACCAGGGAAGCATCAAAGTCAACGGTTACTGTTTTACCCTCCAGGCTGACAGACACCTGATCCACACCCTTCAGACCTCCGACTGCCTTCTTCACTGCATTTTCGCAATGAGAACAGGACATACCTTCTACCTTAAGTATCACGTTTTCCATATAAGACCTCCATACAACCGCACCGATAAAACCTGGGTGTCGGTATCCTATTTACAATTTGAATGGCTACAACAAGTATTTTCTTTCTTATTCCTCTATCTTATCAGAGTTTTCATGCTCTTTCAACGGAAGATCATAAATTTCCAAGCTCTGATGTCAAACCAAACCTCTATTGCTGTCCGTCCAGATCAAAGGGCTTCAGGAATTTCTCTACCTCTATCTCCTTCCCCTTCTCATCCATGGTCATTACCTTACCAAACACCCATCCCTCTACCTTCTGGGGATCCACTCCGGCAGCAAGGAAGGGCTTGGGGTCGAGTATATATACGATATCCTTATCATTCTTTGTCATATCCTTGGCCCATTCAAACATATTACCCTGCATCAGGTCTATGCCGAAATGATCCATCGCCATATGATATTTCAGAGAGCCTCGGTAATGATCCACAAGCTGCTCATAGGAAGCCAGGGGTGTCACATTCCCTTCATAGGAAAAGCTCTCGCTTCCTAAATCAGTACCCAGCAGGAGCTTGTCACCTGCCAGCATGCCCTTCGGAAGCATGTCAACATCAAGTCCGGCATCCAGGAAGGGCTGAACGTTTACCTCCAGGAGCACATCAAAGCTCTGACTCACCGTATCCTCCTTGCTCCAGATGAAGCTGGCTTCCCCATCCGGGGAGGTCAGGGACCAGCCTCCGTAAACAGGATGCTCCCTCGTCTCTTCCTTCATAAGCTCCAACACCCTGCCGAAGGAATCAATGGACTTGTCTCCGATTACATCCAGCATTCTCCCGCAGGCGCTTAAGCCTATGACTGCAGCAACCGAAAGTGCTGCCATCGCAATTTTCTTTCTCATGGTGATCTACCATCCTTTATTAATGATAAGGTTTAAATCTTTTCAACCTTAAGGCATTGCTGACTACGGATACGGAGCTGAAAGCCATGGCTGCAGCCGCAAAAATCGGATTGAGCAGGGGTCCTCCGAAGAGATATAGGATACCTGCTGCGATCGGGATACCGGCCACATTATAACCGAAAGCCCAGAAGAGGTTCTGCTTGATATTCCGTATGGTGCTCTTGCTCAATTGGATCGCAGTCGGAACATCCATCAGGTCGCTTCTCATCAGGACGATATCCGCTGATTCCATGGCTACATCCGTTCCTGAGCCGATTGCGATACCGATATCAGCCTGGGCCAATGCCGGAGCATCGTTAATTCCGTCACCTACCATGCAGACCTTCATGCCTTCTGCCTGCAGCTTCTTCACTTCATTGGCTTTATCCTGGGGAAGCACCTCTGCAAGGACCCGATCAATTCCGACCTGCTTTGCGATTGCCTCCGCCGTCTTGCGGTTATCTCCGGTAATCATCGCCACCTCAACACCCATGCTCTGCAGCTTTTTGATCGCCTTGGCACTGCTTTCCTTCAGGACATCGGCAACTGCGATGATACCTGCGATCCGGTCATCCGTAGCCACATACATAGGAGTCTTTCCTTCCGCAGCCAACTGATCGGAGATGCTTTGCAGCTTTAGTAGGGAGATTCTTCTCTCCTCCATCAGCTTCCTGTTGCCGATCAAGACCTTGGACTGATGTATTCTTACTTCGATCCCATGACCGGGAATCGCTTCAAAATTCTCTACCTTGAACAGCTCCAAGTCTCTCTTCACAGCCGCTCTGACGATTGCTTCTCCCAGGGGATGCTCGGAGCCCTTCTCACCGGAGGCTGCCAGCTGGAGCAGGTCTTCTTCCCTTATTCCGGGAACTGTGATAATATCCGTTACTTCCGGCTTTCCTTCCGTGATGGTTCCTGTCTTATCAAATACAATCGTTTTGATCTTGTGGGCAGTCTCCAGAGCTTCACCGCCCTTAATCAGAATTCCGTTCTCCGCTCCCTTACCGGTGCCGACCATGATTGCGGTCGGTGTCGCCAGACCTAGGGCACAAGGGCAGGCAATTACCAGTACAGAGATAAAGATGGTCAGTGAGAAGGCAAGACTATGACCGGTAAGAAACCAGGCCAAAAAGGCCAGTATAGCGATTGTTACAACCACCGGTACGAAATAGCCGGACACGATATCAGCCATCTGAGCAATCGGTGCCTTACTTCCCTGAGCATCCTCCACCAGCTTGATGATCTGTGCCAGAGCTGTATCACTTCCAACCTTGGTAGCCTGAAAGGTAATCATTCCATTTTTATTGATGCTTGCCGCATATATCTTATCTCCAGGCTTTTTATCCACCGGCATACTTTCACCGGTCAGCATGGCTTCATCGACGGAGGTCATACCTTCTGTCACAACTCCATCCACCGGTATCTTCTCTCCGGGTCTTACAACTATGAGATCACCGATCTCGACTTCATCAATCGGAACTTCTATTTCCTTGCCCTCCTGGAGGACGACGGCTGTCTTCGGAGTCAGACCCATCAGCTTCTTGATCGCTTCCGAGGTCTTCCCCTTGGAAACCGCTTCAAAGGACTTACCCAATAAAATCAGGGCTATGATCACCCCGGCTGTCTCATAATACAATCTTTCCACTGCGCCGAAATCACCCTGTGTGATCCGAAAGGTGTTATAAATACTGAAGATTACTGCTGCCGAGGTTCCGATTGCCACCAGGCTGTCCATGTTAGGGCTTCTCTGCAATAAGGCCTTAAAGCCCACTGTATAGAATCTGTAGCCTGCAATTACGATCGGAGCCGTCAGTAATATCTGCAGGAAAGCAAATCTTAAGGGGTAAGTCATCGGATCAAGGGAAGGAGGCATGGGGAAGGGCCACCAGGAGATCATGGGTGTCATGGCAAAATACAGCAGGGGCAGACCAAAGGCAGCAGCCACGAAGAATTTGATCCAAAGGGTCCTGATCTCCTTCTGCTTCCTGTTTCTGTCCTCATCTACAGCCTCCTGCTTCTCGACTTCCAAAGCCTGATAACCAATCCGCTCTATTGCCTGTTTGATGCCGGAGAGACGGATTGTCTGGGGATCATACTCCACCATGGCCTTCTCCGTAGCCAGGTTAACACTGGCCTTCGTCACACCCTCCAGCTTGTTCAGAGTCCTTTCAACTCTTTGGGAACAGGCCGCACAGGTCATGCCGGCAATCGGAATCGTCACCAGCTTCGGCTGAGCTTCCTCTGCTACTCCGTAGCCTAACTTCTCAACTGCTTCTTTAATGACATCGTAGGAGGCTTTTCCCTCCTCATACTCAACAACTAATTTCTCAGTGGCAAGATTGACACCGGCGCTATCCACACCCTCCAGCTTACCGATTACCTTCTGGATTCTTTGTGCACAAGCAGCACAGGTCATGCCGCTTATTTTGATCGTTTCCTTCTTCATCCTTATTCAGTCCTTCCTGAATATTCTATATCAGGCATCAGCCAAATGCAGGCTGTGCTCCGTCAGTTCCTTCATGTCAGCCGGATTACTTCCAGTTCTGAAAGATGACCGTAGCCTGTGTTAAAAAGTCCTTCGAAATGATGATATTATCACCCTCAATGCTTTTATAATCCTCTGTAATGGGAACCGGATTACAGCCCCCTCTGCTTACCTCCACATCGTCCATGGCAAATCGGTTTCCGCAGTTCTGGCAGATCAGCTCCTCACCCTCTTGCTCATAGTAACCTCTTCCGGAGCCGTAGCACACCTGGCAGGTATTAAAGGCGGTACGGACCGTTCCATCCGATGCCTTCACAGCAATGACCTCCAGCTTCGTACCATTCATCTCAGCCGGATAAAAGGCTACCTCTTCCGTGACACTGCTGATCGGTATAACGATATCGGCATCCTTTACGGTCTTGATCTCCTTGGACTTACCTGCACCATTCTCTTCTCCATTCTTAGGGAAGATAAAATAAACCGCTGCTACCAGGACCAAGAGCGCTACTGCTGTAAACATAAGCTTCTTTGTATTCTTGTTCATCATCTTATTATCTCTCCTTCTTCTTTTTTTACCCTTCTATCCTTTTCTCCTTATTCTCTAATATAACTGTATTCTTATCTCACAGTACTCTTATTCTCTTATATCCTTTTATCCTTAAATACCTGACACTTATTCCTCATACCCTTCTACCCTGATATACCCGTACTCTTATCTCACATACGCTAATACAAATAAATCCCCGCACTCTTATCTCTCACCTTTATAACCCCTACACCCCCGTGGGGTGTCCTGATGTAGATATCATAAGCTATGATCTCTGTAATGTCAATAGGGATTCATTCATGAAGAGCATCTGTTACGATAATTTTGCTCCGGATCATTCCCATCCAACAGCTATAGGGTAAGACCCCACTTTCCGTCGGAGTAAATTCAATTACATTATCACCGGGTACAAAATCATGGGTGATGCCAAGCTTGGGAATGATGATGCTGTTATTACAGCCGTTGATATTGCTCTTATCCGCTTTGATGGTCCATCGGACGGGAATACCCTTCTGTACTGTGATTGCCTCATAACGACCGGAGGATAAGCTTGTGGTTACTATTTGCACTCCATCCTCGATCACGGCTACCTTACTATCCTGGGAACTCCCTGCTTCATACCTGCTGCCCACCATGGAGGATAGGCTGAAGCCGGACAAGCTGACCCCACTGTTAAAGAGAAAGACACCCATGATCAACAGCAGTACAGCTCCGGCAGTCATCATCTTCTGCGTGAATTTTTTGCTTAACAGAGAGCTAAGAATACCAAAACTAAGCATCAGAGGCAGCGTTCCGATGCCGAAGAGGAACATGGAGAAGGCTCCACGGATTGGGCTTCCGGTGGACAGGGCATAGATCTGCATGGCCTGTAAGGGACCGCAGGGCATCAGACCATTCAGTATTCCGACATACAGGGGACTCCGGCTCTTTTTCAGAGCGTAGATTTTCTTCGCAATTATCTTAGGCATTCTGGGGGTTATCTTCCTTAGGGCGGGGAAAACCTTCAGCATATTCAGAGCCATGATTACCATAAAGATACCCGCCAGGATCTGCATCATTCCCCTGAAGCTTCCGGACAGACTTATAACGGAACCAAGGGCACCGACGATAGCACCGATGACAGTGTAGGAAATCACGCGCCCCAAATTATACAGAATAGCAGGCCTTAGGGCGGCATATTTCCCTGTGGCAGAGCTATCCTCTCCTTTTCCGATACATTGGGAAAGACATATCCCCCCACACATTGCTACGCAGTGAACTGAGGTCAGTAGCCCGATGATAAAGAGCATTCCATAGCCCATTCCTTCCTTAGCCAGAGGAAATTGATTAAAGAACTCCAGCCATCCAAAGCGCTTAGCCAGCATGTAGACGGCAAAGATGATAATCGCAATCCCGATCAGATTTGTGGCATCATATTTCCGACCCGTATCCTGTCCGGGCCTTCTGATTTTGTAATCCAAGGCTTCGATGCTCTGTTCCACCTGCTCTACAGTAATCCGCTCGGACTGAAAGGTAACGATAGCCATCCCCTTGCTATAGCTTACCTCAGCCGTTTCAACTCCCGGTGTTTTCAATAGCTTATGTCTGATTCTGTTCTCACAGCTGACGCAGGTCATTCCGTCAATCAGGAATGTCTTTTTGATGATCGACATTGAACTCCTCCTGTTTAAGTTCAGTTTCATTCACTTATCCGTATCATGAATGACTAAAGCTTAGCATTCTCTTGTGAAGATAATATGGAGAAAGCCTGGTGGGTAAACCGGAGTAGCACTCTTTGCGTGATAATCTTCCTCGTTTGACATACCCATAACTAGGAGCTCCTCTATTTAAGCTTAACCGGTAAGTTGGCTCATAAAAATAGGACTGCCATAAAAGATGACAGTCCTATGTATCCTGATGTTATATTATTTACCAGATGCCCTGAGCCATCATAGCGGTTGCAACCTTTTCAAAGCCTGCGATATTGGCACCAACCACATAATTACCGGGGGCCTGATATCTCTTCGCAGCATCATCCATGCTATGGAAGATGTTAACCATGATCTGCTTCAGCTTCGCATCCACTTCCTCAAAGGACCAGCTTAATCTCTCGCTGTTCTGGGTCATTTCAAGTGCTGAGGTAGCAACACCACCGGCATTTGCAGCCTTACCGGGTGCAAATAATACGCCATTAGCCAATAAGTACTCTGTAGCCTCCAGAGTGGTAGGCATATTAGCGCCTTCAGCCACTGCGAAGCAACCGTTGGCAACCAGAGCCTTCGCATCCTCAATCAGCAGCTCGTTCTGTGTAGCGCAAGGAAGAGCGATATCACACTTCACGGTCCATACTCCTCTGCCCTCATGGTATTCGGAGTTTGGTCTGTACTTCTTATACTCGGTCAGTCTGGCACGCTTTACTTCCTTGATATCCTGAAGGGCTGCAACGTCGATGCCGTCCGGATCATAAACCCAACCGTTGGAATCACTGCAGGTGACACACTTGGCACCTAACTGATGCGCCTTCTGAATTGCATAGATTGCAACATTACCGGAACCGGATACGGTAGCGATTTTGCCCTTGATATCCTTACCGTTGCACTTTAGCATCTCTTCCACAAGATATAATAAACCATAACCGGTAGCTTCAGTTCTTGCAAGGGATCCGCCATAGGTTAAGCCTTTACCGGTCAGCACACCTTCGTAGGTTCCTTTGATCTTCTTGAACTGACCATACATGTAGCCGATTTCTCTTCCGCCTGTACCGATATCACCGGCAGGAACATCCACATCCGCTCCGATATACTTATAGAGCTCTGTGATAAAGCTTGTACAGAAGGCTAATACTTCACGGTCAGACTTGCCCTTAGGATCAAAGTCGGAGCCACCCTTGCCTCCGCCAATCGGAAGTCCTGTCAGAGAGTTCTTGAAAATCTGCTCAAAGCCTAAGAACTTGATAATACCCAGGTTAACAGACGGATGAAGACGTAAGCCACCCTTATAAGGTCCGATTGCGTTGTTGAACTGTACGCGGTAGCCGGTATTTACCTGCACCTTGCCGCTATCATCAACCCAGGGTACTCTGAACTTAATCTGTCTGTCCGGTTCAACTAGTCTCTCTAGAAGAGCTTCTCTTCTGAACTTCTCTTCGTTGGCGTCGACAACAGCTCTTAAGGATTCTAAGACCTCCTTAACAGCCTGGTGGAATTCCGGTTCAGCCGGATTCTTCTTGACCACTAACTCGATAACCTCATCAACGTATCCCATAATTTTAATCTCCTTTGATTAAAAATGATTACAAAAAAAGAGCGCATAAAAATAAGCAAATGCGCCTTTGTATTTGCTCTTACAATTATAGTTGACTTCTTTTGTAAATGCAAGTACTTTTTATACATTCTGAAATTCTTTCTTCTTTTTTACATGTTTATATAATCATGGCGTAAACACAAGTAAAATGGGCTTATCCATTTTAGTACTCCCTGTTCTCCGGTGAGAGTCTGCTAAGATATATTTCAAAAGTAAACTAAAAATTCATTTCTGCTGTATAAATATTTAGTGAGTTTTGTTACAGTAAAGCCGGAATGTTCTTACTAATATTATGCTCTGCATTTCATACAATAATATGCAGACAGAATGATAAAAGGGTATTCATTTCAAAAGACATATGCTATAATTCATGAATATACCAGCCTGTCTGGCAGGCTATCAGAAACATAAGAGGCATCACGTATAGACAGTAGAGGAAGCTGCCTGGCAGGAACAGGCTTGAGACCGGCTGTATGCATAAGGAGGAATACCCACATGGCTTTAGATGGCATCGTAATTGCGAATGTAATAGAGGAGCTGCGCTCCGCCCTGCTTGGGGGGAGAATCAATAAGATCGCTCAGCCGGAAAAGGACGAGCTGCTGCTGACGATCAAGGGAAATGAGAGAGAGCCCTATAAGCTGTTGCTTTCTGCCGGAGCAGGGCTACCTTTGATCTACCTGACAGAGCATAATAAGCCGAGCCCCCTGACTGCTCCTAACTTCTGCATGCTCTTAAGGAAGCATCTAAACAACGCTAAGCTGCTGGATATTACCCAACCGGGACTGGAACGTATCATTAACTTTAAGATAGAGCATATGGATGAGCTGGGTGACCTGAAGATCAAGTATCTCATTATTGAGCTGATGGGCAAGCACAGTAACATCATCTTCTGTGACGAGCATATGGTGATCATTGACAGCATCAAGAGGATCAATCAGTTTGTCAGCTCTGTTAGGGAAGTCCTTCCGGGTAGGTCTTATTTCATTCCCGAGACCTCGGAGAAGCAGGATCCCCTGACAGTAAGCTATGAGGCCTTTCACAAGGCTGTCATAAGCAAGCCCTTGCCGATCGGAAAGGCTCTTTATACCGGTCTGACAGGAATAAGCCCCTTGATTGCCAATGAGATCTGCCACAGGGCCTCTCTTGATGCGGATGAGCCCGGCTCCGGCTTAAGTGAAGCTGCAGGTATCCACCTCTTCCGCACCTTCGAACGGCTGATGGAGGATGTGAAGGAAGCCCGCTTCCTACCCAATATCATCCTTAAGGAGGGAGCTCCGATTGAATTCTCCAGCCTCACACTATCCTGCTATGAAGGTAATGAGGTCCAGACCTATTCTTCCGTCTCTGCCATGCTGGAGGCTTATTATGCCAAGAAGAATACTGTCACAAGAAACCGCCAGAAATCGGCTGAGCTTAGGAAGGTCGTAGCCAATGCTCTGGACAGGGCCGGGAAGAAGTATGACCTTCAGCTGAAACAGCTGAAGGATACGGAGAAAAGGGATAAATTCAAGATTTATGGTGAGCTGATCACCACCTATGGATATGCACTGGAGCCCGGTTCCAAGGAGCTTGTGGCCCTGAATTATTATGATAACAAGGAAATCACCATACCCTTGGATCCCACGAAGACCCCCATGGAAAATGCCAAGGATTATTTTGAGAAATATGCAAAGCTGAAGCGAACCTTCGAGGCCCTCACCTCCTTGATCAAAGAAACCGAGGAGGAGCTTACCCATCTGGAATCGATCCGAACCGCGATGGATATCGCAGCGGATGAAAATGACCTCTCCGAATTGAAAAGAGAGCTGGTGGAATATGGCTATATCAAACGGAAATCTATGGACCGGACCGGCAAGCCGGGGCAAAAGAGCAAGACCAAAAAGTCCTCACCGAAGAGTAAGCCCCTGCACTATCTTTCCTCCGACGGCTATCATATCTATGTTGGTAAGAATAACTATCAGAATGATGAGCTTACCTTCCAATTTGCCGAGGGTGGGGACTGGTGGTTCCATGCGAAGAAGCAGCCCGGTTCCCATGTCATCGTGAAGGCAGGCGGGACCGAGCTACCGGACCGGACCTTCGAGGAGGCCGGTCGTCTGGCAGCCTATTATTCCGCAGCCAAGGATGCCGATAAGGTAGAGATAGATTATACTCTACGCAAGAATGTTAAGAAACCCACCGGGGGTAAGCCGGGCTTTGTGGTATACTATACGAACTATTCCATGCTATCCGGAACGGATATCAGTGGAATTACACAAATAGAGTAGGAAAGGAGCGGTATCGGTCCAAATCCGAGAAGGTAGACCGGTACAATATCAGGCAATGGTGATAGCAGATTATCATGTTCACTCTGACTTCTCCAGTGATGGTCAGGCCTCCATGGAGCAGATGGTAGAGAAGGCCATCCGACTGGGGCTGAAAAGATTATGCTTTACAGATCATATGGATTATGATTACCCCCAGATGATGAGTGGCTACAGCTTTGTGTTCGATATTGATGAGCAGCAGAAGAAGCTCCGGGAGATCAAAGAGCGCTACCGATCTAAAATTGAAATTCTGAACGGTGTGGAGCTTGGTCTTCAGCCACAGATCGGTGAGCAGATGACCTCTCTGCTGAAGCATTATTCCTTTGATTTTGTGATCGGCTCCACCCATGTGGTGGACCATATCGATCCCTATTATCCCGAGTTTTGGGAGCATATCACGGAAGAGGAAGGTATCCGGCGCTATTTCCGGGAGATCATAGACAACTGCAGGCTCTTTCCGGACTTCCATGTATGCGGTCACATTGATTATATTGTACGCTACATACCTACCGCGATTTCATATAGGCAGGTCTTAAGGGCCGGGTGCACCCCAGAGAATATACATAAATGGGAAGAAGCGAATGATAAGATCTATTCGATCTACAGCTATAAGAAATATGCAGACCTGCTGGACGAGCTTTTAAAGACCCTTCTGTCCCTGGGAAAGGGAATCGAGGTGAACAGCTCGGGCTTACGCTACGGTTTACGTTATCCTCATCCCCGGATTGAAGTGCTGAAACGGTATCGGGAGTTAGGCGGTGATTTGATTACCATCGGCTCTGATGCACATAACCCTGATCAGCTGGCCTACGATTTCCCGATCGTAGCGGAGCTTTTAAGGAGCCTCGGCTACCGCTACTATGCCTGCTTTGATCAGGGAAAGCCTGTGATGGAGAAGCTGTAGACCATAATTTCTTTCACCTTCATTTCTTTTTTGGATGCTGAGAGCTTAATACTGGTAGGGGCTTTTATCCATCGATTAAACTCGGAACCGTAATATCAGTATCAAAACCCGAATACCCATATATTTCGATCCTTACTTCGCCAGTATCCATATTCGTTACTGTATTATACTGCCAAAAGTTAATGTCTGCATTTACACTTTTTTCTCCATTCATCTACAAGGAGGGTAATGATAAATGCAATGATATGTTTTTTTGTCATATTGGTATCTCCCTTAACCTGCATATTTTTCATAATTATGGTACTTTATTGCGCGAATAAAGTTAAGTCTTATCGAAGAAAGGAGATTCATTTATGTATGTTACTTTCATATTACTATGACATAAAAATACCCCCCAAATAGATCATGGTTAGTTCCTATGTCTATTTAAGAGGTATCCTATCACATTGGCATTAATAAAGCTTACTTATTTTCTTATTATTGTGCCGCCTCCGACCACATAATCTCCCTGGTAGAATACGACTGCCTGTCCGGGAGTAATCGCCCTCTGTGGCTCCTCGAAGGTGCAAATCACTTCATCCTTTGCAATCTTTCGGATGGTGCAGGATGCTCCCTTATGGCTGTAGCGAATCTTTGCGGTAACCTGTAGCTCACCCTCCAGATCCTCAAACGCCATAAAATTAAGCTGATTGGCATAAAGTCGGTCAGAAAATACCTCATGCGCATTACCGATGACCACCTCATTGGTCTCCGGCCTTAGCTCCAGCACAAATACGGCTTGTCCCATTGCCAGATTTAAGCCCTTTCTCTGCCCAACGGTATAATGTGCCAAACCCTTATGTCTGCCCAGGATATTTCCCTTAGGATCTACAAAATTTCCGGGCGTCATGCCATAGGTCACTGAGGCATCTCCGGTTAACCCTGTAAGGCTCTTCTCCAAGAGCTTACGGTTCTGCTCCTCCTTCAGGTAATCTGCGATAAAGCCTGCATAATCATTATCCTGAACAAAGCAGATCTCCTGGCTATCCGGCTTGTTTGCCACCGGGAGTCCAAGCTCCTTGGCCATCTCCCGTATCTCATCCTTCGTATAGTCACCGACGGGCATCAGTGTATGCTCCAGCTGAAACTGAGTCAGGTTATATAGGGCATAGGTCTGATCCTTGGCAGCCGTAACAGAATTCTTGATCACATATCTTCCGTTATCCAGTCTGGTTATTCCCGCGTAATGCCCGGTTGCCACATAATCGGCTCCGATCTGTAAGGACCTCTGCAGCAGGGATTCCCACTTCACATAACGGTTACAGGCGATACAGGGATTCGGTGTCCTGGCCTGTAGATATTCGGACACGAAATAATCAATTACGTTTTCCTTGAATTCCTGCTTAAAATTCATTACATAGTAAGGGATATCTAACACGGAAGCTACTCTTCTGGCATCCTCCACCGCACTTAGCCCGCAGCAGCCGCCCTTTTCTTCCATGGAGCAGACATCCTCATCCTGCCAGATCTGCATCGTCACACCAATGACCTCATAGCCCTGCTTCTTCAGCAGGTATGCAGCCACAGAGGAGTCCACACCTCCGGACATCCCGACTACTACCTTTTTCATCATATCCTCCTTCTAAATCCTGCTTCTCCGGATCGGATCGGTCAGGGTTGCTCTGCGCTCGCTTCCTCTATCATTCTTCAGAAGAGAAGGATATGATACAGCTTAATATTCTATCTTCTCTTCCTCTTCGTGGATATCGGATTTCGGCTTCTCCAGTCCCTCAATCTTAATCCCCTTTTTCTCTGCATAATCCCAGAGAGCTGCATGGATTGCTTCCTCAGCCAGGAGGGAACAGTGTACCTTGACAGGAGGGAGACCGTCCAGAGCTTCCATCACTGCCTTATTGGTAACCTGAAGAGCTTCCTGAATCGTCTTCCCCTTCACCAGCTCTGTCGCCATACTGCTGGTTGCAACTGCCGCACCGCAGCCAAAGGTCTTAAACTTTACTTCCTGGATAATACCCTGATCATCTATGTCCAGATACATTCTCATGATATCTCCGCACTTAGCATTTCCTACGGTACCGACTCCACTGGCATTTTCTATCTCTCCCATGTTTCTGGGATTTGTAAAATGATCCATTACTTTCTGTGTATACATCTTCATTCCTCCATTACATCTTATCCTGCTGGTTTATTGTCCGGCCAGTGTGATATTATCTTTTTTTTATAAAATCCTCGTAAAGCGGAGACATCTTTCTTAGCTTATCTACGATCTCCTTAATCTTTTCAATGGTATAATCGATCTCTTCCTTG
This sequence comes from Bacillota bacterium, assembly GCA_023441965.1. Taxonomy (GTDB): domain Bacteria; phylum Bacillota; class Clostridia; order Lachnospirales; family Lachnospiraceae; genus Mobilitalea. The sequence continues at coordinate 45,052 of JAEZNB010000051.1, read as the reverse complement.
GTGTTCGCCTCACAAAGTGTCAGTCTTAAGGAACCATGAGCGATCTCATGGGGAAGACCGATGGCAAGAAGCACATGGGAAGGATCTAAGGAGCCCGATGTACAAGCAGAACCACTGGATGCACAGATATGATTCATATCCAGCATGATCAGAAGGGATTCACCTTCTATGAACTGGAAGCTGAAATTCACATTGTTGGGCAGCCTTCTCGTCCGATCGCCGTTCAGTCTTACATACGGTACCTCTGCCAGTACCCTTTTGATCAGATAATTCCTAAGCTCGGTCTCCTTCTCGGCTCTTTCCTTCATCGTCGCCATGGCGATCTCTACTGCCTTGCCGAAGCCTACGACACCGGGAACATTCTCCGTACCTGCTCTTCTCTGCCTTTCCTGTCCTCCTCCGTGAATCAGGGAGCGGATCTTAACACCCTTTCGGATATAGAGGAAGCCAATTCCCTTAGGACCGTTCAGCTTATGGGCGCTGGCACTCAGCATATCGATATTCATATCATTGACATTAATATCAACTTGGCCAAAGGCCTGTACCGCATCCGTGTGAAAGAGAACCTTATGCTTTTTGGCTATGGCCCCGATCTCCTGAATCGGCTGTATGGTTCCGATTTCATTGTTGGCAAACATGACTGAGATTAGGATTGTTGTCGGGCGGATGGCCTTCTCCAGCTGGTCCAATTTGATGATACCGGCCTCATCCACATCCACATAGGTTACTTCAAAACCCTTCTTCTCCAGATACTCACAGGTATGAAGAACCGCATGATGCTCAATCTTGGAGGTAATGATATGGTTACCCTTGCTCTCATAAGCCTCTGCCGTTGCCTTCAGAGCCCAGTTGTCCGACTCTGTTCCCCCTGCGGTAAAATATATCTCGGAAATATCGGCGCCGAGAGCCTTTGCAATGGTTCCTCTCGCATCATCCACAGCCTTCTTATTCTGAGAAGCAAACTCGTAAACACTGGATGGATTACCATACATATCGTTGAAATACGGCAGCATAGCTTCTACAACTTCCGGTCTGGTCTGTGTCGTTGCCGCATTGTCAAGGTAAATTTTCTTTTCCATGTTGTCATCTCCTATTTCTTTGTATTATATCCCACAGGTTTGTTTTATCCGGCTTCCGTTTCCGGTACCCTCATCTACCTGAACCTTTTTACTTTCTGCAACCAGTTCGGAAAGCATAATTCCATCTACCGCATCGTTTATACTATCACTAATACGCTTCCAAACATATTTTGTTACACAGGAATCCGAGTTATGACAGGGGCTGTCACCCTTGTTTACCTCTGAACAATCCACAGGATTTAAGTCTCCCTCCAAGGCTCTGAGAATCTCACCTACAGATATTTCTTCCGCAGGTTTCGCCAAAATATAACCACCCTGCGCTCCGCGGATTCCGTTCACGATTCCGCTTTTCTTCAGCTTTGCGATCAGCTGTTCCAGGTAGTTCATGGATATTCCCTGACGTTCTGCAATCTGACTTAGGGCAACCGCTTCATCCTCTGTATGCACTGCCAGGTCAAGCACCGCCCGGAGTCCGTATCTGCCTTTGGTAGATAGCTTCATTCTCTTCTCCCTTCTTTCTATTCCTACTATTTTAATTCCTATTAAATCACTTGGTATTTAATATAGCACTCTACCCCTTTTTTGTCAACGGGGGGATTGGGGTTTTTTCAATTTTTTTCTAGATGAGATGGGAGGAAATCGTTCTAGGGACGGTTTGAGCCGGGAGGGGGGCAGGGGCCAGGAGAAGGCAGGAGTTGTTATAAAGCTATTTTATGTGGAATCAACCGATGACCCACTTACAATTTTGAATATCGAAGCATAGGGTGATATCATTGTGGAAGCCGTAGGCATCGAAGGCACAGTAAAAGATCTTGACCATGTATTTGTCCTTGATTGCTTTGACTGCGGATACCCTGAACCTGAAGAGCTCCTGATTATCATCTTCGATACAGAAGGACCTGGGGATGAAATCTCCCAGGGTATTGAAGGCCGCTCTTACGGCAACGGGATGGCCGGATGGGTGTTGTATGGTCGGTCTGCGATCGTGTTTCAGAAATGGCATAGATGTCAGTCCCCTCTTTTATCTGCTACTGTTATTTAAGCACAGGGACCGGACAGGAAATGTCCAAACAGGGGATGTAATATTTTTCAATGCAAAATTGATGCCGGAAGACGCTCTCCCGTTATCCAAAGTCATAGGCTTATGACAGGGTGAAACTCCATAACATAAGTTCTCTTTTTACTAAATATATATAAGAAAAGGACTTGTGTGAGGGTGTACATCAATGAAGAGGAAAGACATCATCTCGGCGACAAGCAGACGGCCGGGTAGAAGTAATATATTAAAGGGTACCCTAATCCTGACTCTGGCAGGATTTATCACCAGAGTCATCGGATTCTTCTATAAGATCTTTTTGTCTAAAACCATAGGGGCTGAGTGGTTGGGAATCTATCAGTTGGTTTTTCCCGTCTATGGGATCTGCTTTACTGTCTACGCTACCGGTATCCAGACCTCCATCTCCAGGCTGGTGGCTGCCGAGATGGGCAAACGTAACCCGAAGAATGCTTATAAGATTCTGAAGATTGGCACCCTATTGTCGGTATCCTTAGCCCTGCTGTTGTCCCTGCTGGTATACCGTTTTTCTGACCTGATCGCATATCGCTTCCTGCTTGAACCCAGAAGTGCCATGTCCCTCCGCATCCTGGCACTGGTCTTTCCCTTCTGTGGTGTAACCTCCTGCATCAACGGGTTCTATTATGGGCTGAAGAAGGCCGCTGTTCCTGCTTCTACCCAGCTGCTGGAGCAGATGATCCGTGTTGTGGTGGTATATATGGTCGCCCTGTATGCCGGAGGAGGTAGTCTGAAGGTGACCTGCGAAATTGCTGTAGCCGGTCTGGTTATCGGGGAAATCTGTTCCAGCTTATATAATCTTATCTCCATCTTTCTTACCAAGCCGCCTGCCTCCCTGCTTCTGCAGGGACCGGATCCGAATGCCCAGCCCTCCGGAAGAAGGAAAATCACCAAAAGCATCCTAAGCTTTTCCGTACCCCTTAGCGCCAACCGTCTGTTTATCAATATCCTCCATAGTCTGGAGGCTGTGTTGATCCCGGCCATGCTGAAAAGATCCGGTCTGAATACGACAGAAGCCCTGAGCACCTTCGGTATCCTAACCGGCATGTCCATGCCCTTCATTATGTTTCCGACTGCTCTCATCAATGCCTTGGCTGTCCTCCTGCTCCCTACGGTTTCTGAGGCGCAGGCGATAAGCAATGATAAGCTGATCGGCAAAACCACAGCTGTATCCATAAAATACAGTCTGATTATCGGTATTATCAGTACAGGAATTTTTATTATATTTGGCAGGGAGCTGGGCAATGCTATCTTCCATAATGAAGCAGCCGGGTCCTATCTACGGATTCTGGCCTGGATCTGTCCCCTGATTTATCTTACTACAACCTTGGGCAGTATCATCAATGGCCTTGGTAAAGCCCATATCACCTTCATCAATTCGGTTGCCGGGTCCTTCAGTAAGATTCTGCTGATCGTACTACTTATACCAAAGTTCGGGATCAACGGTTATCTGACTGCCCTTCTGGTCGGGCAGCTGATTGTTACTTCTCTTGACACCCTGTCCGTTGTTAGATATATCCGCTTTCCTTTTCATGCCCAGGACAGCATCCTGAAGCCCGGACTGATTGTTACTCTTGCCGGCTTTCTTCTGAAAAAGGTATTGGTTTACACACAAAAAATAACGCAAATCAATCAGGCGATTCTGATTCTTTCCTTCTGCCTGTTGTTCTGCGTTATTTGTATTGGTCTGTTTATGATTACACACACGGTATCCCACAAGGATTTCAGATAGCCGAGCTGTAAAGCAAGTAATTATTCTTGCCCTGCTCCTTAACGAGATACATGGCCTTATCCGCACATTGTATCAGCTGTTCGCAATGAAGACCATCCTCAGGATAGGAGGCAATTCCGATACTTCCGGAAATAGGGATCGCAAGCCCATTCTCAAGGTAAACCGTATCCAATGCTTTCACTAAGGTATCCGCCTTATGAAGGATATCTTCCATAGAGCTCACACCACCGGAAAATACGATGAACTCGTCCCCACCGATACGTCCAATGATTTCACCCTCTGAGAACACACTCTTAATGCGCCCGATGACATATATGAGAACCTTGTCACCCAATAAATGTCCGTAGTTGTCATTTACCTTCTTAAAATCATCGAAATCGATAAACATCAGAATATGTCTGCCCTCTTTGTTACCGTTGATATATTTATCAATTTTCTTGATTGTAACCTCTTTATTGTAAACGCCGGTCAGAGGATCTCTGGTCGCTTTGTATTCCAGTGCCTCTAACTCCCGCTTCTGAGCATCAATATTAACAACCTTTCCGATGACTCGGATCGGATGCTTTTCATCGTCATAGATTGTCTTTCCCATGACCTGGCACCAGATGAATTCATTCATACGGTCCTTCATCCTGTATTCTGCCTCGATCATCCTTTTGCCCTCTGCCAGATCACTGCAAAATTCCAGGTAGATTCCCCAGTCATCAGGATGAATCGTATCCCTTCTCTGCTCACAGCTCTTATTAAATAAGGTAAGGATGGAATTTCTGCCAAACAGTTCCTTATATTTCTCAGTATATATCATTTCATCCGTGTCAATCAGATATTCAAACAGTACATCCTTCGACAGCTCGGAAGCAATCTTGTACCGTTCCCCTTCCAGAATCAGCATCTCCTGCATCCTCTTCTGCTCGGAAATATCAACAAATACAGCGGAAATGGTATGCTTCCCATCCTTCCCCAAGGTACTGTTACCATTAATCAGGGTATGCAAAAGCTGACCGCATTTCGTTACCATCCTGACCTCGATGCTTAAGGAGCCGCTCCCCAGCTGATCCTTAATTCCGTGGCAGATGTCCTGATCCTCCGGACTGACAAAATCCAGTACACTGGTTTTATTCTCTTCCTTTACCTCATGCTTGCTGTATCCAAGCAATTCATAGAAGCCCTTACTTGCATACATGATTCTGCATTTGTCTTCATAGACGAAATGAACAAGGCCAGCCCGAATACTGTTGGTTATCTTGTTTAATTCCAGAGCCGTCTTCGTTACTCTCTTTTCGCGTTCCAGCTTTATAAATATATGTACTGCCAAGAACAAGATACATAAACTTACAACAATAACAAACACCAAAAAGATCGTCGGCTCGCTCTGCAGGTATTCCATCAACCCCATAATACAACCCCCCTCCGGAGTATTATCATTGATTATAACTCATACGGAGTAACCTGATATACGTAATAGTTTAACCAATTGGTATACATTGCATTTGCGTGCGCCCGCCATACCAGATTCGGCTTTTTCTCCGGCTGGTCCGACGGGTAGTAATTCTTCGGCAGGTCTATCTCAAGTCCTTTATTGATGTCCCTCTTATATTCTTTATCAAGTGATATCCTGTCATATTCCGGATGTCCCATAACAAAAATTTGCTTTCCATCCTGATTCATTACGATAAATACTCCTGCCTCCTCCGATTCAGCGAGTATCATCAGCTCCTCATGCTTCAATATCTCTTCTCTGACCACCGTGGTATACCTGGAATGCGGAGCATAAAAGAGATCGTCAAAGCCACGGACAAAGGGTATCTTACGCTTCAAGACCTTATGCTCAAAAATACCGAACACCTTCTTATCCAGCGTCATTTTTTGAACCCCATAATGATAATAAAGACCTGCCTGTGCTCCCCAGCAAATATGTAAGGTCGAAGTTACATTGGTTTTTGACCACTCCATGATGCTCACAAGCTCGTCCCAATAGGTGACATCCTTAAATTCCATCAGTTCCACCGGTGCTCCGGTAATGATCAGACCATCAAATTTCTTGCTCTTCACATCATCAAAGGTAAGATAGAACTGGTCCAAATGACTCGTCGGTGTATGCTTGCCGACATAAGTACCGGTTGTAAGGAAGGTGATATCCACCTGCAACGGAGTATTAGAAAGACTGCGCAATAGCTGAACTTCCGTATCCTCCTTCACAGGCATCAGATTTAAAATGGCAATCTTAAGTGGACGGATGTCCTGGTGCATAGCCCTGGTCTCATCCATAATGAAGATATTTTCATCCTCCAATATTCTTTTTGCAGGTAAATCGCTTTGTACTTTAATCGGCATCCATCATCACCTTCTCATATTTTTTTCATGTAAAACTTATCATAACATGGATAATGTAATAAATCAACATTATTTCCTGCGGGATAACCATTTTTATCCGATTATTAATCGCAAGGTACTACATTATTTTTCATCCAGAAGTGCCAATGCCTCCTGTTCGCTTAAAATCTTTATTCCCAGCTCCTGTGCCTTTGTCAGCTTGCTTCCTGCACTTTCCCCGGCAATGACATAATCCGTCTTCTTTGATACGCTTCCCGATATCTTACCTCCATGGCTGCGTATCAGCTCCTCCATCTCATTGCGTCCCATATTCGGCAGGGTCCCGGTCAGAACGAAGGTGAGTCCCTCCAGCTTCTGATCCGAACCGGCAGATACCGCCAAGGAGTTAAAATTCACTCCTGCTTCATCAAGCCTTCGTAAGATATCCAGATTCTCTTCATTGGTGAAGAATTCAATTATTGATCTGGCTGTAACCGCTCCGACATCCGGTATCGCAACCAGATCCTCATAGGAGGCTGTCCTAAGCTCATGCAGGCTGCGGAAATGCTTCTTTAATTCCAAGCCTGCCTGTTTTCCGATGTTACGGATTCCCAAGCCTGTGATCAGCCGGTCAATATCATTGTTCTTACTTTCCTCAATGGTCTTCAGCAGCTTATCCGTATTCTTCTCCTTCCCGATCAGACCTCTCTCAATCAGCTCATCACGGTAGCGGTGAAGATAGTAAATATCAGCTATATCCTTAAGATATCCCTCTTTAATCAGGACTTCCACATAGGCTTCTCCAAAGCCCTTGATATCCATGGCATTCCGGCCCACAAAATTTAAGATATGTTGGGTCTGCTGAGCCGGGCAGCTTAAATTGATGCATCTGGTGTCTGCCGTGTTCTCATCCCTAACGGTCGGTGCACCACAGGAGGGGCAGTACTCGGGAAGCTTGAAGGGAACCGTCCCTGCAGGCCTCTTCTCCTTATTCACCGATAGGACTTCGGGGATAATCTCACCGGCTTTTCTTACCACGATGGTATCTCCCAGCCTCACATCCAGATCATTGATCCTGTCCTGATTGTGAAGCGTAGCCTTCTCCACATTCGTCCCACACAAGCGGATCGGATCAAAGATCGCCGTAGGGGTAATTCTTCCTGTCCTTCCGACTGTGAGGCGGATCTCCCGTACTATGGTTTCCTTCTCCTCCGGAGGATACTTGTAGGCGATCGCCCATCTGGGTACCTTAGAGGTTACTCCAAAGTATTCACGGTCTGCCAGGTCATCCACCTTGACCACGGCCCCATCTATATCATATGGCAGACCTCCTCTGCTTTCTCCGATCTCGGTGATGGCATCCCATACTTCCTCCGCCGTATGGCATAGCCTAATATTCTCTATTACCCTGATGCCCTGTCCGGCCAGCCACTCCAGGCTTTCCGAATGCTTGGAGAAGGTAATTCCTCTGGCCTCCTGAACGTTGAAGACAAAGAGGGAAAGCCTGCGTTCCTTAACGACCTCCGAATCCAACTGCCGAAGGGTACCGGCCGCACAATTCCTGGGATTGGCAAAGAGCTTCTTTCCTGCTGCCTCCAGTCTGTCGTTGACAGCTTCAAAATCCTCATTCTTCATATAGACCTCTCCCCTGATTTCCAGATAGGGAACCGTGGTCTTTAACTGAGTCCTGACATCTCCGATGACCTTCACATTCTCAGTCACATCCTCACCGTAATTGATCCCATCCCCTCGGGTGATGCCCATAACCAGTTTACCTTCTTCATAACGCAGAGCTACGGATAATCCGTCGATCTTCCTCTCCACGGTAAAAACGGCATTCTCTCTTTCCTTCCTGATCTTCTCCACAAAGCTGATGACTTCTTCCTTGGTGAATACATCCTGAAGGCTTAGCATGGGGACATTATGCCTTACCAGAACCCCTGCTTCTCTCTTGGCTTTGCCTCCGATCTTCTTCGTGGGAGAGTCCGAGATGGCATATTCCGGATGTTCCTCCTCCAGCTTTCTAAGCTTTAAGGATAAGAGGTCATATTCATAATCGGAAATCTCCGGGTCATCCTGATTATAGTACCTTTCATTATGGTAACTGATCAGCTCCCTTAATTGATCGATCTCCTTCTTTATCTCATGCTCCATGACTATCACCATAACCTTTCCCTAATGATCTGTATCCGTCCTTCTGCACTTCCCTTTCAGGGTATGTTATCTTATCGTTTTCCTTTAGACTGAAACCCGGAAGGCCTCATGCCCTTGGACTTCGTCTGAAACCTGTCGGCTCCTCCGGCCTTCGGCTTAGCCTGAGACCTATCGGCACCTCCGGCCTTCGGCTTAGCCTGAGAACTATCAGCTCCTCCGGCCTTCGGCTTAGCCTGTGTCCTGCCGGTTCCACTATTCATATATTGTGCCTGTAGTCCGTCAGCTCCTCCGGCTTTCGGCTTAGACCGAGATCTGTCGGCTCCACTGGCATCGGGCTTACTCTGACCTCTGTCAGATACTCCGGTCTTCGGCTTGGTATGAATCCTGTCAGTTCCTCTATCCATTGACTGTGCCTGAAGACTACCAGCCCCTCCGGTCTTATGTCTTACCTGAACCTTATCTTTTCCGGCCTTCGATTTGATCTGCTTGTTATCTCTTCTGTCATGCTTTGGCTTTGTCTGCGACATACCGTCAGCGCTTTCCTTCTGTCTCGCACTGCTTTCCATCTGTCGCTTACTGCTCTTCATCTGTTCCACACTGCTTTCCGACTGCCGCTTACTGCCCTTCATATGTCCCGCACCGTTCTTTCCGGAGTCGGTCTGAAGGAGCCGGTTCAGCTCTTCAATCTCCTTCTCCGTTACATTTCTCCATATGCCGGTTTTCAGTCGGCCAAGATGAATGTTCATAATACGGATTCTGGTCAGTTTGATGACACGATACCCGAAGTATTCACACATCCGTCTGATCTGTCGGTTCAGTCCCTGTGTCAGTATTATCCGGAAGGTAAAGCGGTCCATGGCTGATACCTCACAGGGCATCGTAACCGTATCCAATATGGGGACTCCCTGGGACATCCCTTTGATGAAGTCCTGTGTTAACTCCTTATTTACCGTAACAATATATTCCTTCTCATGATGGTTTTCAGCCCGTAATATTTTGTTTACGATATTCCCATCATTGGTGAGCAGGATGAGCCCTTCCGAGTCCTTATCCAGTCTGCCGATCGGATATATTCTCATTCCATAGTTGATAAAATCAATGATATTGTCCGGCTCTCTTGTATCTGTTGTACATACAATTCCCTCCGGTTTGTTGAGGGCTATTAAGACCAGTTTTTCTTCCTTCTTAACCGGCTTGCCCATAAAGGTGACGACGCTCTCCCTGCTGACCTTGGAGCCCATCTCTGCCTTAACACCGTCGATCAGCACCTTACCCTCTTCGATATACCGGTCAGCCTCTCTGCGGGAGCAGACTCCCGCATCACTTAAAAATTTATTGATTCTGATTTCGTCCTCTTCCATTCCCTGTGACGTCAGGTGTTTTGTTCTTTTTGCCATATTTGCGTAGCCTTCCCTTATATTCAAAAGCCAGCATTATGCCGGCTTCTTACCTAATGATCTGTTGAATAGAATTATACTTGATTTCCATAGGTTCGTCCACCAAATTATTCAGCCGGCAAAAGCCAATTTTCTGTATCACTTTAATAAAACTGCCGCTCAGCTCTATGCTCTGAAGCGGCAGTTTCGATTGCACTCTTATCTTAACACCAACGCCTAATTCTCTTGCTTTATCCCCGATCACAGGTAAGTCTTCATGGTCTTAATATTATTCTCTTCCTTCTGAACGAATTCCTTTGCAATCTGGACACTGGTTCCATCCGCATCCTGCTTGTCATTGATCAGCTTGGTCATCTGGGTCATACCCATGGTACTTCCCTTGATTACCATATCGGCGATTCTGCTGTCCGTTGGCTCCATCCAGAGATTCATCTTAATATTTCCCTTCATCATTGCCCTGTCGTACATCGGCTTTTCCTTTACTTCGGCTCCCTTCTTAATCAGCTCCTCCCTTGCCTTGCTCGCAAGCTCCGAATAATCCTTGAGCTGGCTGTGAAGATCCCGAATCAGGTCTGTGTTGGAGGCTTTATCAATCACCTCTTCTATGGCGGTAATGCCGATTTTGGCGTTTTGATACGTCTTCTCCAGTAGATCTAAATCAATATTTCCTATCATAAAAACACTCCTTATACGAATTGATAACAATTAGTATAAGGAGTTTAATTTTATTTATTCTATGGGCTGCAGCAGGAGCTTACTCCCCTGAAGCCGCATCCCCTTGTGCCTGAGCATCATTGTCTTCACTGTTGCTCTGTGTGAGCTCATCGAGTCCTGTCCAGAATATCATCAGATCCTCATCCTGTGCCTTCGCCTTATCCGCCTTCTCATCTGTCATTTTGATGAGCGCTATTACATCCTCGTCTCCGTTTCTGGCATTGTAGTAATCCCTAAGCTCAGGGCTCATCGTCTCGGAATAGATGCGGAAATACCCCTCATCATTGGTAATGACATAAAGCTTGGACAGACTGGGTGCCAGTGTATTGATTCTGGCAAACTTAATATCATAATATACATATACGATATAAGCACCGGGTTCATAGCTTTTCTTGGCGTAGCTCTTAATATTCTTATATTCTTCAATATATTTCACTATCTTCTCAAGATCTTCCAGAGATGATGCCTGCGTCGGATCACTGCATAAGCTTCTGATCTTGCCAATGTCTCTGGCTGCTTTTGCATTGTAATATTCTTTAAGCAGATCATCCATCTTCTCAAGCTCTTCGAACCCATATACCGGAATAGGGGTCGGTGTCGGAATCGGGCTGGGTGTCGGAGTCGCAGTCGGGATCAGCGGCTGGGTCGGCTCCACTATATCCTGCGTACTTACATCCTGCTTCTCAGGTGTTTGGGTAGCATCCTCCATACTCCGTAGAGTGGAGACCTCTTCTATCTTCGAGCTTTCTTGGGCTTTGGGCTGATCATGACTTAAAGAAAGAGTTAACATGCCGATGCCCATGGTACTCATCGTTGTTAACAATATCATTTTCTTATATTTGAGTTTCATAATATCTCCTTGGGATGGTAGTACTACAAGTTGTCACAGTAATCATACCAAATCTTTTAAGAAAAGTCAATAACCCCACTTAATCTTTATGTAACATTATTTAATACTTTTGTAATATTTCGCCCGACTTTGACAAGAACCGTGAACATCTGCATTTTTCCGCCATAAGAAGCTCCAAGGCAATCTGAAAAAAGTAAGGAAACATTCTTTACTTTATCAGTTTCTTAGTATATAATAGCATAGTCCGAGAATCTCAACGCACCTGTAGCTCAGTGGATAGAGCGTTCGCCTCCGGAGCGAAAGGCCGCTGGTTCAAATCCAGTCAGGTGCATCGAATAGGATATAAAGTAAGAGGCTGTATCATAATAACCGATCAACAGAAGGTTATCATGAATCAGCCTCTTTCCTATCCCCTCATGGGAGTACATACGATAAGGGCGCCGTTTCCGGCGCCCTTTTGTTAACCTTTGTTCAAGTATCACTTATTCTGTTACTTCGTAAAGGGAAGCAAGCTTCTGAAGGTGTGCATACTTAGCGATTGCATTCTTCTCGGCCTTAGCAAACAGCTCTTCGGCTCTCGCAGGATTCTGACGGATGAGTGAGCTGTAACGTACCTCATTCTTAATGAATTCCTGATAGCTTGCGGACGGAGCCTTGCTATCTAAGATGAAAGGATTCTTGCCTTCCTCTGCAAGACGAGGATCGAAGCGGAACATATTCCAGTAGCCTGCTGCCACCGCATTCTTCTCTTCTGTCTGTGCAACCGACATACCACCCTTAATACCATGATTGATACAAGGAGCATAAGCGATAACGATGGAAGGTCCATTGTAGCTTTCAGCCTCTACCAGTGCCTTGATGGTCTGGTTGTAATCAGCACCCATAGCGATCTGGGCTACATATACATATCCATAGCTCATAGCGATCTGGGCCAGATCCTTCTTCTTCACATCCTTACCGGCTGCAGCAAACTGTGCGATTGCACCGGTAGGAGTAGCCTTAGAAGACTGTCCGCCTGTATTGGAATAAACCTCTGTATCAAATACCAGGATATTTACATCCTGACCGCTGGCAATTACATGATCCAGACCGCCGAAGCCGATATCATAAGCCCAGCCGTCTCCACCGAAGATCCACTGTGACTTCTTGGATAAGAAATCCTTATCCTTGAGGATCTCCTTGCCTTCTGAACAGCCACAAGCCTCAAGGGCTCTTACCAATGCGCTGGTTGCGCCGGCATTTTCACGGCCGTTCTCAAAGGATGCCAGATATCTCTCTGCCGCTGCCTTAACCTCTTCATTGCCGGTTACTGCTGCAAGCGCTTCAATCTTACTCTTTGCTCTGTTTCTTAAGGTCTGCTGTGCCAGCATCATACCATAGCCATACTCAGCATTGTCCTCGAACAGGGAGTTTGCCCAAGCAGGACCCTTACCGAACTTGTTGACGGTATAAGGTGTGGAAGGCATGGAACCGCCCCAGATAGAGGAACAGCCGGTTGCATTGGCAATGAACATTCTGTCACCGAATAACTGGGTAACCAGCTTCGCGTAAGGAGTCTCACCACAGCCTGCACAAGCACCGGAGAACTCTAACAGAGGCTGATTGAACTGGCTGCCCTTCACTGTGATATCCTTAAACTTCTCGCTTACTTCGGGCTTCGCATCTAAGCTGATACCATAATCGAAATTCTTCTGCTCTTCCAGATTCTCCTCTAAAGGCATCATGACTAAGGCCTTCGCACCCTTCTTACCGGGACATACATTTGCACAGGAGCCGCAGCCTAAGCAGTCAAGTACGGATACGGAGATGCTGAACTCAAAGCCGGGAAGACCTGTCATAGCAGTCTTCTTCATACCGGCAGGAGCCTTAGCAGCTTCCTCTGCATTCATGGCAACGGGACGGATAACTGCATGAGGACATACATAGGAACAGAAGTTACACTGAATACAATTCTCGGGATTCCATACGGGTACATCTACTGCAACACCGCGCTTTTCAAATGCGGATGAGCCCTGAGGAAGGGTACCGTCTGCGCTGTTCACAAAGGCGGATACAGGCAATTCATTACCACGCTGTGCATTGATCGGTGCAAGAACGTTATTTACGAAGTCAACAACATCCTTTCTGTCACCGCTTACCTTTGAATGAAGATCAATATCCTCGGCATTCTTCCAGCTCTCGGGAACCTTGATCTCAATGATACCGGTTAAGCCTCGGTCAATCGCATCATGGTTCATCTTTACAACAGCTTCACCCTTCTTGCCATAGGAAGCGGTTGCAGCATCCTTCATATACTTTACAGCCTCATCGATCGGAATGATGTTCGCAAGCTTGAAGAAAGCAGACTGGAGAACTGTGTTGATACGTCCGCCTAAGCCTAATTCCTTACCGATGCTGATACCGTCGATGATGTAGAACTTAATATTATGCTCTGCCATGTAACGCTTCACCTGACCGGGTAAGCGCTGCTCGATCTCTTCCATGCTCCAACCGCAGTTCAGCAGGAAGGTACCGCCATCCTTTAATTCCTGAACCATGTTGTATTTATTCACATAGGAGGGATTGTGGCAGGCAACAAAATCCGCTTCTGTAATCAGATAGGTGGATTTGATCGGCTTCTTACCAAATCTTAGGTGAGACATGGTAACACCGCCGGACTTCTTGGAGTCGTAATCAAAGTATGCCTGAGCATACATATTGGTATGGTCACCGATGATCTTGATGGAGTTCTTATTCGCACCTACTGTACCGTCAGCACCAAGACCCCAGAACTTGCAGTTGATGGTGCCTTCCGGAGTTGTATTCGGAGCTGCTTCCAGAGGAAGAGACAGATTGGTCACATCATCAATGATACCGATGGTGAAGGTCTTCTTCTCTGTGTTCTTGTATACAGCGATGATCTGAGCCGGTGTCGTATTCTTGGAGCCTAAGCCGTAACGGCCGTTGAATACGGGAACATTACCGAACTGTGTATCCCTCAGAGCTGCTACAACATCCAGGTATAAGGGCTCAGCCAGGGCACCGGGCTCCTTTGTTCTGTCAAGCACGGTAATCTTCTTAACAGTCGCAGGAATTGCTTCCAGAAGACGCTTCGCATTGAAAGGACGATAGAGGCGAACCTTAACAAGTCCTACCTTGCCACCCTTAGCATTCAGATAATCGATGGTCTCCTCGATGGTATCGTTAACGGAGCCCATAGCTACAATGATCTGCTCTGCATCTGCAGCACCATAATAGTTGAACAGCTTGTAATCCGTACCAAGCTTCTGATTCACCTTATCCATATATTCTTCTACGATACCGGGAACTGCTTCGTAGTATGTATTGCAAGCCTCTCTGGCCTGGAAGAAAACGTCCGGATTCTGTGCGGAACCTCTAAGTACCGGATGCTCCGGGCTTAAAGCGTTGCGGCGGAAGGAATCGATTGCATCCATATCGACCATATCCTTCAGATCCTCATAATCCCAAGCCTCAATCTTCTGAATCTCATGGGAGGTTCTGAAGCCGTCGAAGAAATGCAGGAAGGGTACTCTTCCCTTGATTGCTGCCAGATGAGCTACTGCTCCAAGGTCCATAACCTCCTGAGGGTTACTGCTTGCAAGCATAGCAAAACCTGTCTGACGGCATGCATAGATATCAGAATGATCTCCAAAGATGGATAATGCATGGCTGGCTACCGCACGGGCTGATACATTGATAACACCCGGAAGTAACTCACCAGCGATCTTATACATATTCGGAATCATCAGTAACAAGCCCTGTGATGCAGTAAATGTCGTAGTTAAAGCACCTGCTGCCAGAGAACCGTGTACCGCTCCTGCCGCACCTGCTTCTGACTGCATCTCAACAACCTTAACCTCTTGCCCAAAGATGTTCTTCTTGCCCTCTGCGGCCCATTTATCGGTCGCTTCAGCCATATTTGAGCTAGGCGTAATCGGATAGATTGCTGCAACATCGGTAAAAGCATACGAGACGTGCGCCGCAGCAGTATTACCATCCATTGTTTTCATTTTCCTTGCCATTGAAATGTCCTCCTTAAAATTTGAACACTTATACCAATACATCTGGTATGACTCATTTTATGTTTTTATTCGTCGATTCATTATTATAGCACATTATCTAAAATTATGAAACATAAAAAATATATAACAATCATAGATTCTGATATTTGCTTGTTAGTTAATCTGCATGAAAGGATTTCCAGCCCTAGAAAAAAATAAACAAAAAGAAAAAGCAGGGTGTTGAAGAAAAAGCCCTCAACCCCCTGCAAAGCTTAGAAAAAGAGCTGCATAAGCAGCATCTGTCAAGGATTCCCGGTGCTAGGTTCCGGTCCATAAACATAGCTTATGCAGCCTTACTTGTACGCTAGAGGAAGATGGTATCCTGATCCAGAGAGTAATAGTAGACATGATCAGAAAGCACTTCCTCTACGGCCACCTGTGTACGGTTAACATCCTCTACCATCTGACTTAAGGCTTCCGCCTTCATGCTCTTATCTCCGGGAATCAGGATGATTTCATGGATGCTGCTTGGCAGCAGATACAGATCGGAATTTAAGCGTCCGGCAAAGCTGCGGATCACATCCTTGTATAATAAGCAGGAGGCTCCGTTGATCCCCTTCTTATTGGTCAGGACATACATCCTTGGCCTGACCTGCTTTCCTCCCTCACTACCCTCCTGGGAGAATAGCTGCAGCATTTCCTCTGCCTCATAGGGAGCTGTATCCTTCAATATCCCCAGGAGTACCTCTTCCATACTTCTGATCATAGCCGGGAACAGCCTCTCGGTATTGCTGATGGCCAGCTCCCTTAAGTTCTCTGCTGTAATTCCCCATAGCTGCATATGCTCATTGGTGATTCTGACAGTCCCAATTCCCTCCTCATCATCCCTCACCAGACAGTGGAAGGTGAGGGCCAGATCCAGATAAGGAAAATGGGGTACTGTCTCCAGCAGCTTCCGGTTCTTCTGATAGTTCACCAGTCGGTAAAAGATATAAGGCTTCATCTCCTGCAGCGTATAGGAGAAATCCTGCTGCAGCTCGGGCTCCGGGCAGGTGTTATAAATCGTGTACAGCCTGTCAGAGATCTCTTCCAGAGATACTCCTTCCAGATAGGCTTCATAATAAGGCTTCAGGTAGATATTAGGTGCAATATTAATATCCTCCCTACGTACGACCAGACTATGAAGCTCCAGGGAATTATTCTTCATGACCTTAACGATCCGCACATCAAAGCCATCTCCCATCCTCTCCTTCATCATCAAATGCACGGTGCTGACAAAGGAATCATAATCCAAGGTCTTTTCCATCAATACGGACAGCATAGTTTACCTCCTAAATAGATATTCCTCCAGACAGCATGGGCATGGACCGCATTGAATCATATTGCTGCTCCTTATTCTGCCTGTAGTTTTGGTTTAGTGTTTTGGGAATCCTGTTGACTTAAGAAGTGCGAATAATAAGAATTAAGAATTGAGCACGGTATCCCGGTACGGAATACTTATGCCTTACCTGATTTAGATTTATTGTATCAAAAAAGCCTGCCTCTGGCAAGCTTATATATGACATATTTTTACATAAACTTTTTGGATTTTTTTGTGATAAATGACGGTGCCTTCCCTGCACTCAGTGCCAGCAGTACCTGGGAAGGGGCATAAAAGGTCCACATCAGGATGGAGGACATGCGGTAAATCAGCTCTGCCGCTTTTCCTGTTAAGGTAAGGTATCCGGACAGATTGAAGAGTCCTACATTGATATCACACAGGAGAAAGAGGAACAGTCCTGTCGCAAAAATCCCAGAGCCAAGTTCATGAGGTTTACTGAAGGCCAGCCGGATCGCACTGATCACATTGAAGACCAGACTGATAAAGTAGACTGCCGAAGCAAGCAGCAGGATGTCCGGTCTTACACCGGTCAGGAGCAGACCTGTGAGGATCAGGAAGGTGGTGAAGACCTCCCCTGCCAGTCGAAGCATCCAAGAGCGAAGGAGCCCGGTGCTCTCCTGCAAGCCTCTTCTGCGGTTATCACAGCACTTAATCCGGATTCCATAGAGCTGTTGAACAATGAGAAAGCTTCCGACTCCGTAGATATATGCCTTAGCGGGCAGCAGTAATATGATGACATCCGAAAGCAGGGTAAAGAAAAGGGCGGCACGAATCAGGAACAGATCCCTCGCTCCCCTAGCCTCTCTCATCCATAGGGTATAGAGGAAGCAGAAAAAGATCAGACTTAGCTTGATCCCCGTTGATAAGCCGATCCGGTCCCCCTTCAGGTCCAGGAAAAGGAAGGCTGCATAGCAGCCTCCCTGTATCAATAGAAATATTGGTAATCCCTTGTCCTTCATCCTAATCTCCAAGCCCTATAAAAGTCATATTCTGCTCTACGCTTCATACGCTTCCTTCATTCTCTGACTGCATATCACTCATCCGGGACTTAAGAAAGAGCTCAGCCATGTCCTTGGGTACAGGCTTACTGTATAGGAAGCCCTGAGCCTTATTACAGCTGGCCTCCTGTAGGAATTGCTCCTGATCATCCCGTTCCACACCCTCGGCAATGACAAACAGATCCAGGTTCTTCGCCAGGGTAATGATTGTCTGGATGATTTTCTGGTCACACTGATCCTCCATCACGGTATCCAGGAAGCTCTTATCGATCTTCAGATTGTTGACCGGTAACCGTTTCAGGTAATTCATAGAGGAATACCCTGTTCCAAAGTCATCCAGCGAGAAATTGACACCGATCTTTCTAAGCTCCTTGATGGTCGCTATGGTGTATTCCAGATCGTCAAGAGCAACCGTCTCGGTAATCTCAAGCTCCAGTCTGCAGGGATCAATCCCTGTCTCTTCTATGGTATCACATACCAGCTTGACAAAATCCTTGTCCTTAAATTGTCTCGCTGACAGATTTACTGCCATATTAATATCCCGATAGCCATTGTTCGACCACTGCTTCAACTGCTTACAGGCTGTCAGAAGGACCCACCTTCCGATCTGTACAATCAGCCCGGTCTCTTCCGCCAGGTAGATGAATTCATCCGGACCTACCAAGCCTCTTGTGGGATGATTCCAGCGGATTAAGGCTTCAAAGCCTACCACCTTCTTTGTTTCCAGATCCATCTGTGCCTGATAGAAGAGGATAAATTCATCCCGCTCGATTGCCTTCCGCAGCTCCGACTGGGTCTCAATCTTCTCAGTCAGCTTCTGATTGAAGGTATAATCGAAATAGGCATAAGTATTCTTTCCATTTGCCTTGGCAACATACATTGCCGAGTCCACATTTTTAATCAGTGTCTGCGAGGTCTTACCATCCTTGGGAGCAAAGGCCACTCCGATACTGACGGTCACAAAGTACTCCTTGGTCGTCAGAATAAAGGGGTAGCTGAATACATTCCTGATTTTTCGTATCTTCTCTTCATAAGAAACCGTATCCTTCAGGTTCTGGGTAAGCACAATGAACTCATCTCCGCCAATCCTGGCCAGATAGTCATTCTCATCCATGGCCTGCTTCAGGCGGTAGGTCACGTCAATCAGCAGCTCATCTCCATAGGAATGTCCGAGGGTATCATTGATGTGCTTGAAATTATCCAGATCAATGTCCATGATTCCTATGATTTCCTCACTACGGATCGTCAGCATGACATTATCCAGCATTTCGGTAAATGCCGTTCTGTTCGGAAGCTCCGTAAGATAATCCGTGTACGCCAGCCTCCGCATACTATCCCTGTTTTTGTATAGCTCTTCGTATCTTACTGTAAGCTCATTTAAGGAGTTCCTGGTTGATTCATATGCCGTCTCCAACTCCCGGACATTATCCTTCAGCTTCTTATTCTCCTGCTCTGTCTGTTCCGATCTGCGTCTCGTCTTCCGAAGCCAGATCAACAGAAGCATGATCCACAGCAGTATCCCGATTACAGCCGCTAATACAAAGGCAACAACAGTCTGGTTAAACCCATAAACACCCATACGTCCTCCAATGGTTTCTTCCTACGCTCCCCAAACGTATCTTATCAATCGTTGTCTATTTTCTCTTAGTAGCTAAATATTCATCTATTCCTTTCGCAGCCGCCTTTCCTGCACCCATCGCAAGAATAACGGTAGCTGAACCGGTTACTGCATCACCGCCGGCGAAGACTCCCTCCCTCGAAGTCTTCCCTGTTGCATCATCTGCAATGATACATCTGTGTCTGTTCGTATCTAAGCCCCTTGTGGTCGAGGAGATCAGAGGATTGGGACTGGTGCCGAGAGACATTATGACTGTATCCACGTCCAGTATGAACTCTGAACCCTTCTTCTCCACCGGTCTTCTTCTGCCGGACTCATCAGGCTCACCCAGCTCCATCTCTATACATCGCATTCCGGATACCCAACCGTTCTCATTTACCAGGATCTCCGTCGGATTGGTCAGCAGCTTGAAGATGATGCCCTCCTCCTTCGCATGATGTACCTCCTCCACTCTGGCAGGAAGCTCTGCTTCACTTCTGCGGTATACGATATAAACCTCCGCTCCGAGTCTTAGAGCCGTTCTCGCGGCATCCATCGCCACATTACCACCGCCGACGACAGCCACCTTCTTCCCTGTGATGATTGGTGTATCATAGCTGGAATCAAAGGCCTTCATCAGGTTGTTTCTGGTCAGGTATTCATTGGCAGAGAAGACACCGTTCGCATTCTCACCGGGAATGCCCATGAACTTCGGAAGACCTGCACCGGAGCCGATAAAGACAGCTTCGAAGCCTTCCTCCTCCATCAGCTCGTCTATGGTTACAGACTTACCGATGATAACATTGGTCTCCAGCTTGACCCCCAGGGCCAGCACATTCTCAACCTCTGTTCTTACCACACTGTCCTTTGGCAGTCTGAATTCCGGAATACCATATACCAGCACACCGCCCGGCTCATGCAGGGCTTCAAAAATCGTCACATCATAGCCCATCTTAGCCAGCTCTCCCGCACAGGTAAGTCCTGCAGGGCCGGAGCCGATGACGGCTACCTTAATTCCCTTCTTCTCCTTCGGCAGCTCGGGAGTAATATGCTTCTCCCTTGCCCAGTCAGCCACAAAGCGTTCCAGCTTACCGATGGATACCGGTTCTCCTTTGATCCCGCGGATGCAGCGCTCCTCACACTGTGTCTCCTGCGGACACACTCTTCCGCAGACTGCCGGAAGAGCGGAATATTTTCCGATCACCATGAAGGCCTCTTCGACATCACCGTTTACGATTTCCTTAATGAAACCCGGAATGTCAATGGATACCGGACAGCCTGATACACACTTCGGATTCTTACACTGTATGCAACGCTCTGCTTCGGCCTTTGCCTCTTCCATATTGTAACCAAGGCATACCTCATCAAAATTATGGGCACGTACCTTAGGATCCTGCTCCTTAATCGGAACCCTCTTTAAAACATCCATACCATATCCTCCATAATGCCGCTATATAAGCTATTCTTCGTGGCAGTCACACTCATTGCTATGGTGAGTATCTCCCTCTCTCTCTCGAAGAATCTTCTTTCCTTCCGCTGATTTATACATCTGTAGCCGTTTCATGGCCTCATCAAAATTCACCAGATGTCCGTCGAACTCCGGCCCATCCACACAAGCAAATTTCACTTCATTACCAATCGAAAGCCTGCAGGCTCCGCACATACCGGTACCATCCACCATAACGGGATTCATGCTGACAATGGTCTTAATCCCTAATTCCTTCGTCAGAATACATACGAACTTCATCATGATCATGGGTCCGATTGCAATGATAAGGTCATACTTTTTGCCCTGGTTCAGCACCAGGTCCTTAATACAGTCATTGACATTCCCCTTAAAGCCATAGGAACCGTCGTCTGTTGTTATGTAAACATTTCGGGCATATTCCTTCATCCTGTCCTCAAGGATAATCAGGTCCTTGTTTCTGGCTCCGATAATACAGTCCACCTCATAGCCGTTCTCCTTCATCCACTTTACCTGCGGATATACAGGAGCAGCACCGACACCACCGGCTACGAATAAAATGTTCAGCTTCTGAATCTCTTCCCTGTGAGCATCAATCAGCTCTGATCTGTGGCCGAGAGGTCCCGTAAAATCCCGAAATGCTTCCCCCACCTCATACTCAGCCATAACTTTCGTGGAAGATCCGATGGCCTGAAATACAATCGTAACTGTTCCGGCTTCCCTGTCATAATCACAAATCGTTAATGGAATTCGTTCACCCTTCTCGTCCATCTTAACAATAACAAACTGACCGGGATAACAGTTCTTCGCAACTCTGGGAGCCTTGACATCCATCAGATAGATGGAATCTGCAAGACTTTCCTTTTTGGTAATCGTATAAATGTAACTATCTGCCATCTGATAACCTCATTTCCAAAAAATTAACTAACGGATTAACGTTAACTTTAATTATATGATAGTGCGGTTAAAAAATCCAGTTAAATTTTCCGTAAGCCCCCATCTGAATCATAATTCAGCATATTCCACAGAGTTATAATTCCAAAGTGTATATTTATAATAACTTTTTTTGCTTAGTGCATAAAAAAATACTGAAAGCTCCCTGACTTCCTAGGTCTTAAGTCGTATAAAGCTTTCAGTATCCATATTTCATCATATTAGGTAAAATCTGTAAAACGTATAACTATTCATCAGTGTGCTTGAAAATTCTTCCTGCTGATGATACGAACAAACTCTCTATAGTTACTCTCTTCCTCCTGATGATCCACCCCCGTACGGCCCAAGCGGTCACACCTGCAGAGCAGAGCGATCTCCTCCGCATCCACCTCCTGCAGCATTCTCTCGGGCTTCCCGTAGGGTAGCTTCTTCAGGATATATAACATATGCATATGATACCTTACCAGACCTGCAACCCTTCTGATCAGTTCTTCCTCCCCGGTAAATTCTCTGAGGAACTCCTCTGCTCTGACTGCTCCCACGGTATCATGATCATAGGAAGTGATTTTCCCCTTACGGTTTCTGGTCGTTTCTGCTTTACCGATATCGTGTAACAGAGCCGCCCACATAAAGGCCCGTTCATCCCTGCTCTGTGACCTGACCTTAGCAGCCTCGTCCACTACCAGCATGGTATGGTTCCATACGCTACCTTCCGGATGGTATTTGGCGGATTGCTCCGTATTCTTCAGCTTATAGAGCATAAGATAGGGATAGACCTGAAAGCCCGGCTCCTGCGACAAGCGGTTGATATAGTCCGACGGTCTGTCGTCCTGAAGCAGGTGCAGCTGCAGCTCTTCGAAGATATCAAGCTTTGTTCTAGCGATCATCATGCTCCGTCCTGTGAATGGGATTTGCTTTTTCGTGTCCCGCCTTAGCCTTTCCTTGAATTTCCGGTACCGGTTCCTGATCATTCCGAGGGATATTCATCCTTTGCCACCCTTCGGTTCCATGGGGTTGTCTTGGATCAGGTCTTCTCATTCCTGCTTTTGCCATAATAACCTCCTTGCTGTCATCATCATTTCAATGCAAACATGTCATTTCCTCATCCTCTTTGTCTCTATACATCATTATGCTTGATGGATTGACGCTTGGCATTCTTATTCTTATTCTGGTTTTCCTTAGTTAAGGGTGTTTGTCCGTTTGCTTTATCCGTTCGTGCTCTTTTATTATCCGGTTGACTGTCCTTTGGCATAATAACCTCCTTGCTGCCTTCCGGCAGCTTTAATATTCATGAAGAGTAGCTCCATATAGGTACACTAATATTATGTCATTAACCGGATATCATATCCCTGTCAGCTTATTGTTATTTATCTAAGAGCTCGTCAGAGGAGGATAAGCCTGACAGATAGTGATTGGAATAACGGTCATCCCCTGACAGGTCCTGTCCCAGCCAAGCCGGAGGGACAAATCGATCCGCCGTCTTCTCATCCGGGAATTCTACCTCCGCAAAGACCAGACCGCTTAATACACCTTCAAAAACATCCAGCTCCGCTGTCAGCCCATCCTCCAGAGGAATCAGGTAGCGGGTTTTATACACCATATTGCCTTCTGTTTTTGTCTTCAGCGTCAGATAGGCTTCTTCCGTCAGGGGCAGCTCCACCTCATTTCTGATGATGGCACTCCCTTCTTTCATCTCATTTCCGCTTCTGGATTTATACGTAAGATAATATTCTTCGTTGCTTTTACGGATTCTGATCGTAGGATTGCTGCACAGATATCCCTGCTCGATCCGCTTACAGGGATAGGATGTCAATTCTCCGGGTATCTTATGAACCGCATATTTTCTCTCGATTTCCATTTTAGTCCTCCTATGGCTGAATGCATATTTTCTGGGAATAGGAAATGTACTTCTGTTAATACTATCGCTATGAATAAACATTTTGTCAATGATTTCTTAATATGCGGCTTGTGCGGCTGGTGTATGGAGTGCTTCTGGACCGGTATGAATTCGATCAGAAAACACAAGGACCGTACCCTATCCTGCCACACCTCCGTATGGATGTTTCCCATCTATGGAATGGCCGCCTTCTTAACGCCCATCTGCAGTAAGCTGAAGAAAAGGAGTGCCCTATGTAGGGGAGGTGTCTATCTATTACTCATTTATCTTGCAGAGTACACCACCGGTGTTCTTCTCAAGAAATTTAAGGCATGTCCTTGGGATTACAGCAAAGCCAAGCTTAACCTGAAGGGTGTCATCAGGCTCGATTATGCCCCTGTCTGGTTTATCACCGGCTTAATATTCGAGAAGCTATTGGACCGCAAGAGGACTGTTTCATCATAACCTACAGTACAAGAGGATGTCTCAAAACAACAACCATAGACACGAGCCCTAATCATAACTATGAAACATCCTCTTGTATATCATGGTTGTTGTGAAACATGTCTCACTGCAGTTATAGTTGAAAGACCGGCAGAAAAGATGTATACTGTCCATTAGAAAAAGAGCCCGACTCTGGTGTTTTGGAGGTAATTCCTTGCTTAAAGCCGTAATCTTTGATATGGATGGTGTTATCATAGACAGTGAACCCCTGCATGCCAGGGCTGCCATTTTAGCCCTCAAGCAATATCATGTTGATATCTCCATAGAATATTGTTCTCAATTTATCGGTTCCACTACTTATTATATGTGTCAGCGGATGGTAGAGGAGTTTTCTCTCTCCATCACTCCTGAAGAGCTTCTGCAGGCAAACATGGATTGGAAGGAAGCCTTAAGGACAAAGGAAGGATATCCTGCTGTTCCCTATGTGATCGATACCATTCAGAATCTTCATTCTCATGGTGTAAAATTATACATAGCATCCTCCTCACCGGCGGCGGATATCGAGTATGTCATGTCCTCCCTTCATATCCGGGATTATTTTACCGGCTATATCTCCGGGACTCAGCTAGAACACCCAAAGCCTGCCCCGGATATCTTCCTGGCTGCAGCCAAACAGCTGGGCCTCCGTCCGGACGAATGCATCGTGATTGAGGATTCAACCAACGGTGTCAAGGCAGCCCTTGCGGCAGGCATGACCTGCATCGGCCTTGTCAATCCCAATTCGGGTAAGCAGGAGCTGGGAAAGGCCTCTTACCTTATAGAGGGCTTTGATGAAATTGACTATGACTTCATCTGTAGGGTGTATCAGGAGGATCACTGGGCACCCTCTGAGATTGTCAGCACGAAAAGACTTATGATAAAGGAGCTTTCTGAAGCGGATGCAGAAGCCCTATACCCCATACTGAAGGAACAGGAGTATACGGCCGGCAGTGAGCTCTGTCCGTCCTCCCTTGAGGAGGAGATAGAACGACGTAAAGCATATATTCAGAATGTATATCGCTTCTACGGTTATGGTCTGTGGGGGGTCTTCTTAAAGGACAGCGGGAAACTGATCGGCTGTTGCGGCATCGAGCTGAAGGAAATGAACGGTAGGGGCGAGTATGAGCTTAGCTATCTGATTGCCGGGGAATACCAAAGGCTGGGCTACGCTTATGAAGCCGCCTCTGCAGTCATTCATTATTTTACTGAACATTATGATCCTGACCGCATCGTTGCAGTGATAGCTCCGGAGAATCTCCCCTCCCAACGCCTGGCAGAACGACTTGGCATGAGTAAAAGCGGTGAACTCCTAAGAAATCGGCGGCAGTGTTACAGCTATCTGCTCTATAGTAAGGCGACGCATTGAACAGACATCAGATGTTCAAAGAACTGTTATAACTAAGGAAGTGATGTAATGGAAAATATAAGAAATACAAAGCAGAGGCAATTAATCCTCAGTATATTAAGAGAGACTGACCGTCCCATGTCAATCAATGAGATCTATCTTCAGGTTACCAAGGATATGCCCAAGCTTGCAAAATCAACCATATACCGTAATATTGATGCTCTCTTATCACAGAAGCTCATTGATAAGTATCATTTTAAGGACAATGAGGTATTCTATCGGATTAAGGCAGACAGCGATGAACATAAACACTTCCTTCTATGTGTTGATTGCAAAAAGGTCTTTGATCTGCCCTCCTGTCCCATTCACGAAATCGAGCATGCCATTGAAGAGGAAGGCTTTATCATCAAGGATCATCTGATACAGATAACCGGCACCTGTAAAACCTGTGCCCTGCAAAATAAGAAACAATAAGTATAAAGAAAACAAAAAAATCCTCTTAGATTATCATTACTTAACCTAAGAGGATATTTTTTATCTGGTAGTTCCACCTGCTGCTCCGGCACCACCTGTAGTGCCGTTCGTCGTTCCACCTGTTGTGGTTCCGCCTGTCGTGGTCCCACCGGTTGTCCCAGTCGTTCCACCCGTACTTGTTCCGGTACCGCTTGTTCCTCCGGTCGTTCCGCCATTCGTTCCTGTGGTTCCGTTCGTCGTTCCACCGTTTGTGGTCCCGTTGGTCGTTCCACCTGTTGTCCCACCATTTGTGGTTCCATTCGTGGTTCCGCCAGTGGTTCCACCTGTGGTACCGCCTTTGTTATCATTGTTGTCAGTTGCAGAATTGTTCGTATCGCTGTCATCCGTAGTACATGCGGAAAAGGCTACAAAGACTACACAGCATAATGCAATCAATATGCATAATTTTTTCCTCATCAATACTCCTCCTATTAATTAATTTATTTACACGGATAGTATGTCACGGAAAATTGTAATTATGCATATGCCATATGTGCTGATGGTCTTAGATAGGTAATTTTTGGCAATTATAATGCACCGGCAGTAACCCGGAACTCTGTCATATCGCTCCGAAAACGCAGAGGCAGATTATTACGCTGCAGCTTCAGATTCGTCCTCTCCTGAATGGCGATATGCTGGAAGAATGTCCTCCATAACTCCTGATACTCATCCTCATCAAAGGAGGAAATTCCAAAGCTCTGCTCCGGAAGCCTCTCCATCCCCACCAGTATCCAGGGCTTACCGGGGATATGGATCGCAGCGAGCTTCCTGTTACCATCATAGATCAGAAACCGTTCCATCGGCAGACGATCAGCAAAATGTGGCGTTACCATGGTAAGGACATTATTCTTAGGATGGATCACACTGGTAAGCAGTCCGTTCTCCTGTTCAGAAAATCTGATGAAGCCCAGCAGATGATGTGCCTCATTGTTCACAAAACGGCTGATCTTGAATGCACTGGCAACAACCTCATTGCTCAAATGCTGTACGATGGACGGACCTACGGCAAAACCGAGAATCATGAAGCGGTAGATCAGGTCTGCTTTTCCCTGATGATCAGATAAGGCCACTCTGCAGATCATCTCAAAGGCCTCTTCGGATATCTTCTCCTTCACGGCCTTTGCAACCTTCATGGATAAGCCATAATCCGTATCCACCTGAATATATTCAGAGAATAGCTCGATATTCGAATAATAATTACGATCACACTTCTCTTCGAGTTTGATATTCCCATGTCCATAGCCGGAGCTCCAAGCCTGATATACCGCAGTAAATATTCCGTCGATACTGTCCTCACACACATAGATTCTGGTCAGTTTCATTCCTATCACTTCCTTTTCAAATCAAACAATCATCACATATCATCTTTAATCATTAATTAGCTCCCACTCTATCAGACACTTGCGGGATTGCGTCACATACCCGCCAGATTAACAAAGCTTCTCTGATCCGTCTGAAAACGGACATCATCAAAGAGGGAAAGCTGTCTGTAGGTAATATCCTTATCCACCCCAAAGGGAAGTCGGTCCTTTAGGGCCAACAGCTGTCTGGTGATAAAGTCTTCCTCCAGCTTAATCGGATACATCATCCTTCCGTTGCAGGTAATGAAGTATACTGCTCTCTTCAATACAATCCCCAGTCGCTTCAGATCTTTAAAGTCAAGTACCGCATTCTTTCTCGCCATGATGATTCGCTCCGCAGAATTCGTTCCGATGCCCGGCACACGTAGCAAAGTAGAATGATCCGCCTTATTGACCTCTACCGGAAAAAGCTCCAGATGCCGAAGGGCCCAATCACACTTGGGATCCAGGAATACATTGAAATTCGGATTCCTCTCGTCCAGAAGCTCCATGGTCCGGAAGCCATAGAAGCGAAGGAGCCAGTCTGCCTGATATAGGCGGTGTTCCCGTAAAAGTGGCGGTCCTTCAGACGTGGAGGGAAGCCTGCTGTCCTGATTCACATTCATAAAGGCGGAATAGAACACTCTCTTCAGATTAAAATGATCGTAAAGGGCTTCTGATACCGACATGATCTGATAGTCCGTTTCCTTCGTAGCTCCGATAATCATCTGAGTACTCTGCCCGGCAGGTACGAACCTGCGGTCGGTAAGGGGTTGCTTCTGGTAAGGAACCACGCCTGTATCCGAGGTAATGATCTCCTTCATATCCGGATCCTGCTTGCCTGTAATGAGCTTTCTTACCGCTGAACCGGACTTGTCCTCGGACATCCCCAGATAATGCCTGTTGCTTTCTCTTCTTAACTGGATCTGTCGGATCGGCTTCAGTATATTCTTACGGCTCTTATGGGGAGCCAGCTCCTTCAGGCTCTCTGCTGTCGGAAGCTCCAGATTGATGCTCATTCGGTCGGAATACCAGCCAAGCAGCTCAATCAAGGCAGGATCAGCACCCGGGATTGCTTTACAGTGGATATAGCCGTTAAAATGGTAGACCTCCCGCAGCATCCTTAAGGCTTCCAGTATCAGCTCCATCGTATGGTTGGGACTGATCAGGATCCCCGAGCTTAAGAACAAGCCCTCAATATAGTTCCTCCGATAAAATTCCATGGTGAGCTCGCACAATTCCCTGGGGGTAAAGGTGGTACGGACAAGGTCATTGGAGGAACGATTGGCACAATATTTACAATCAAAGATACATTCGTTCGTAAACAAGACCTTCAATAAGGAGATGCATCTTCCGTCTGCGGAAAAGCTGTGACAAATCCCCGATGCCACACTGTTGCCCATACCGGTCTGGTTCCCCTTCCGGTCAACTCCGCTGGAGGTGCAGGCCACATCATACTTCGCTGCATCGGATAAAATCTCAAGCTTTCTCTGAATTGACATATTCTCTTGTATAACCATAATACCCCCGCCAGTCCAAACATCTGTTCTGTATCAATTGTATCAAAACGGAAATCATATGTCAAGCGCTATCCAAACAATTGTTCTGTTTTTCTAAGAATAGATATAAAGATTACTCTTATGTAACAGATTTCGAGTTTAAGGGCGTAGTTTCTAAAGTTTGCCGATTTCGGGATTGACAATCCCTAATATTAGTGATAGAATCCAAAATTGTGCAATTGAAATGTATTATTTTCATGCTCATGAAGTAACTGAGGTATGTTCGGAGTGTTTATTGTAAGGAGTATTAATGAACAAAAGATATGAAGATTTAAAAAGCATCCGTAGACGAGGTATCGTTGTCGTCTTTTTATTTTGTCTTTCTTTTCTTTCTTTATTATCATCCCTGCTTCTTATGCCGATTGACATGAAAGTGAATACAGTCAGCATCGGCCTGGCTGTATTTGGGGTGCTTGTCTTCCTTGCTTCTCTGTATCAGATCAAAAAGACCATGGATAAAATCAAGGAATTGCAGGAATATTTTTTAAGCAGCCTGGCCAATACAGATGCAAGAAAGTTCAAGCTGTTTAACCGTCTGATCGATGAGAATCTGTTCCAGTACCACTTTCAGCCCATCGTAAATGCGAAAACCGGCGAGGTCTTCGCTTATGAAGCCCTGATGAGAACCGATGAAAGCATTGCCCTGTCACCCAATGAGATCCTCTCAATTGCGGAGAGGGAAAACAGATTATATGACATTGAAAGACTTACCTTCACCAATACCTTACGAATCATGGGGGAGAATCTGAATACCTTCGGCTTTAAGAAGCTGTTCATTAACAGTATCTCCAATCACCTGATGAAGGATGATGATTTTGACCGCTTATATAAGGAACACGGTCCTTTATTTGACAATGTGGTGCTGGAAATCACAGAATCTTCCTTGATCGATGATAACGGAATCCGCTCCATCCGTAAAAGACTTAGGGATTCCGGTTGCCAGCTGGCTCTGGATGATTATGGTGCCGGTTATAATAATGAAGCTATTCTGCTGAATACGAGTCCGAATTACGTTAAAATAGATCAATCCATTCTGCGCAACATCAATGATGATCCGAAGAAGCAGCACCTGGTTTCCAACATCATCAGCTTTGCACAGAAAAACCATATCAAGACGATTGCGGAGGGTGTTGAATCCTATGAAGAATTCGTCTTTATGATAAAGCTCGGTGTTGATTATGTCCAAGGCTATTACACCGGCCGTCCGAAGCCTGTATTAATTCAGACCATACCCGATGAATGCCTGGACATTGTATATACCCTGAACAAGAAAACCTATCAGGAATCCCTCTCAAAGAAAGTCTTTGAGACCTCCAATGACTCCGTTATTCTATCCCTGTCCGAGCTGATTAAGAAGGAATACTCTGAGATCTATATCAATGACAAGGAAATCACCCTTAAAGGTGAAGCAGATAACGTACAGAATTTCAGAATACATGTGACTGATCACTTAAAATGCAGGATCACTCTCGATCAGATCAGCATAAGATCCAACCAGCCAACCATCTCTATCGGTGACAACTGCAGTGTAACTCTTAAGCTGAATGGTGATAATTATCTCTTCCATAACGGTATCCATGTTCCCGAATCCTCCGATCTGACCATCATCGGAGACGGTAACCTGACAATCAAGTCGAATCGAAAATTCGGAACCGGAATCGGTGGAACAGCAGAGCAATGCTACGGTAATATCACCCTGGCCGGTACAGGTACGATCAAGGTATGCTGCAGCAGTGATGAAGCGGTTGCCATTGGTGGCGGCCGTAATCCCGGAAACAATAAAATCACTCTGGCCTCCGGTACGATTCAGGTAGAGGTCAGCGGCTGTGACACGGTCGGCATAGGTAATTTCAAAGGAAAAGCAGATGTGATCATCGGTGATTGCAGCCTGCAGATCAACTCTATAGCATCGAGATCGGCAGCCATCGGCTGCCTGCAGGGAAATGTAGGCATAAAGACCAGCGGTATCCTACGTATCCGCAGCGAGGGTAACCGGGTTGTCGCCATCGGTTCTTTGGCTGACGGCGAGGGTTGCATCTCGGTGGCAGGCGGCATGCTTGATATTCATAATACTGCCCATACCTGTACGGGAATTGGCGGTATCGGAGGATCTATCGATATCAGCATCCATAATGGCTCGGTAAATATTTATTCCGAGGGAACCTGTGCCGTCGGAATCGGAGATTATACCGGCTCCGGCAATATCCGGGTAACAAACGGCCTATTAGCAACAGAGCTTTATGCTTCTTATCCCCTACCGATCGGAAATGCCGGTAAAAAAGTGGTTATTGATGGTGGTAACATCCAATGTAAGCTATCAGAAGGACATATCGCAGTCAACTCCTTCGGAGTTCCTTTATCATTGAAAAGAAGTCTGAAAAAGGAGGATATCAAATATTATATTTCCTACGGAGATGCCTCCTATGAATATTGTGCGGTTTACAGTGATCGCTACCCGGACATCTGTATCTATCTTCCCGAGGATGTCGACCTGTAAGACTTTTTCCGCATCATCATAAAAGGAAAGCATCCTGACCTTCCCCTATGGCACACAAAGACAGCGAACCGTCTTGTGCAGGGGAAGAGCAGGATGCTTTCCTTTATCACATCAATTCTTATGCTCTTTCCACATATTCAAAATAATCAAAATCCGCTTCTTTTTTCTGTCCGGACAGGTCCTGGCAGCAAAGCCCCACAAAGGCTCCGGTAAAGCGGTTCGGCTCTGTATACTCATCCGATAAGGTACTGGCATCAAACTGGGGACCGATCTTCCTCCATTCCTCCCCATCCTTCGAATAGTAGAACTGCAGGATATGATAATCCACTTCAGCCCTCAGATAGCATCTGTCCCAGCCCTCCACCACAACCTTCTCTGCCAAGGGTTCATCAAATACTCCGGCATCTCTCTTCAGGATGTCGATGATCTTGCCGATTCCCTCGAGATGGGTCAGATGAAGGTAGTAGAAGTTATTGTTATCATAAAGGGTTACCAGTCCGGCCATTTGCTGAAAGAGGTCAGGATGAAACTCCACCACGGTAGAGGCGGTATAGCAAAAGGCCTGCTGCCTCCTTGCCACCAGACTCTGATGGAATCTGGAGCCTAAGGATTCGCTTCCCCGAAGTCTTAGATAACCCGGACGCTCCTTCAGGGTAAGATATTCTTCGCTTAAGGGTATCCTAAGGGTCTGGAAATGAATGTTCAGTTCCTGCTTGTCAAAATCATCCCTGGCAGGCTCCTCCTCCCAGACAGTTTCGGGAAGGTTCGGTGCGGGAACCTCTACAAGAGGATGATTTCCGCCTGCCTCAAGATAGATCCAGTCATCCTCCTTCCAGACAAACTTCTGTATCGCTGTCTCGCGGCCCAAGGTACAGCGGCCTCGGGACGGAAGGGGTCTGCCACAGAGATGGGCCATATACCATTCACCGTCAGCAGTCTCCACCAGACTTCCATGCCCTGCTCTCTGAATGACTAGGGTAGGGTCTGTCCAAGAGGTCAGGATAGGATTCTGCGGATGGACCTCATAAGGTCCGTCCAAATGACGGGAGCGGGCGAAGGTAACTGCATGCTTAAAGCGGGTCCCACCCTCTGCTGTCAGCAGATAATAATATCCATTTCTTTTATAGAGGTGAGGTCCCTCCACAAGACCCAGCTCGGTTCCCTTAAAAATATTCTTAATCGGTCCGATCAAGCGTTTCTCTTCCGGGGAATACTCCTGAAGTACAATACCTGCAAACTGATTCCTGCCCTTCCTGTGGTCCCATAGCTGGTTCACCAGCCATTTACGCCCATCCTCGTCATGAAAGAGGGAGGGATCAAAGCCACTGCTGTTCAGGAAAATGGGTTCAGACCATTCTCCGGTGATATCCGTTGTCGTCACCAGATAATTTTGCAGGTCTCTGGCACTGCCATAGGTCCACAGCTTCACATTCGTATAGATCAGGTAGAAGATGCCCTTGTCATAGGACAGACAGGGAGCCCATACTCCCTCTGAGCCGGCAGCACCTCTTAAATCCAGCTGTGACATCCTATTCAGCGGTCGGGCAATCAGCCGCCAGTGAATCAGATCTCTGGAATGATGAATCTGTACTCCCGGAAACCATTCAAAGGTCGAGGTTGCAATATAATAGTCGTCTCCCACCCTTAAAATGGATGGATCAGGGTTAAATCCTTTCAGAACCGGATTGATTATTTTACTCATTTTCATCCTCCCAACATATATAAATCAACGTTAACTCCCAAGAATAAGTCCTTATACCAACATATCTATCTTACCACAGCCTCCTATGTTTCGATATACTTTCGTGAATGAATACCTTGTTTCTCTCCCCGGTCATTTCGGTTGGAAATATGCACTACTAGGCGCACGCATAAATCAGCCTGCCGGTAAGACCGGCAGGCTGAAGGTTATTGTGCTCTTATTGATCTTTAGAAGGCCTGCTGGCGTTTTCGTTTGCTGACCACCAGGGCAATGGAGATGATGGCAACTGCAAAACCCAACTGGATTACCAAGCTCGTGAAAATCCCGGACAGGTTTTCAAAGCTAAGCTTAGATAATGCGGATATCTCGTTATTAGCCTTAACATACCAGTAGGCAGGAGTAAAGCTGGCCAGCTTCAGCACCGGTTCTCCTAAGAACTGCTGTGGTACGAACATGCCGCTGATAAAGGCAAGGCTTAAGGAAAGCATCGTCGATATTGCCTGAACGGCATTCTTCCCCTTGACAGTAATCCCGATCAGATAGCTGATGCTTAGAACAGTCAAAGCAAAGATGATTGCATTTCCCCAAGTCAGCAGCAGATTGTGATCCAGCTTACGGTTGGGATTACAGATATAACCTGCCACCATAAAGATCACCAGGTAACCCATGACAAAGATCAGGTTGGCTAAAAGCAGCTGGGCATTATAGCTTCTGCTTGACAGAGGGGCCGCAAAGTGCTTTCTTCTGATGTCTATACCGTGAAAGGATAGCATAACCGTGCTCACACCCAGGATAAAGCAGTTGATCATGATGTATCCCAGATTATTATGGTAATAGCTGATAAAGGTCCAGGAGATGATATCCGTTATCTTCTGCTTTGCATCTATGGCTACAGGTGTATCCTCTGCTAATATACTGTCAATATAGGTACTCAGCTCTTCCATATTGCTATCCGGGAAATACTTAAGATAAAGCCTTGCTGTATTCAGGTAGTTGTTGATGGCGGTATCTACAGAGATCGCATTTGCAGAATCGGGTACAGTCTGTTTTGTCAGCCGGACCTCCTTACCTGTAAGCAGATCCTCAGTGAAACCTGCCGGTATGGTCAGAATATAGGAAATCTTTCTGCTGAACAGGGCATCCCTTCTCGCCTTCTCACTCTCACCGATCGTCTGAAAGGCGACATACTTCTCCAGATACGTTGTGAAATTCTCGATCAGGGGACTCTGCGTATCCTCGTTGATCAGAAGCACCGGCACTCTGGAGGTTGTAAACTGAGGTGTGCTGTTCTCCTTATTGAATACGGCAAAAATAAGGATAATACTGATTGTGAGGAACATGACGGCATATAGAAGGAGGGGAAGCCACTGCTTCTTCATAATCATAAAATAGGTTTTAAATACTTGCATAGGTTTTCCTCCTTATTCCCAGATAGGACAAGACACCCATCGATACTACCATAAAGCATAAGATCGCCATATTCAGATAAAAATGCTCATAGGTGTCATAATAATAAAGGCTGTAAAGGGAGTCCGATACCAGGTTGACCGGATTGATATAGCTTAAAAACGGAGCCTTTGTAGCCACAATATATTTCATATCCAAATACATCATTCCTGCGAGAAAGGATCCTCCCATAACAATAGAGGTCAGGATAGCGGCCTTCACACTAGTCTTCTTCTTAATCCAAACACCCACTGTAGCTCCCAGGAACATGCCTGTCAGGGAGCCAAAGAAACAGGTTATGAAGATGTAAACCAGGTTAGCCCCAAACCGGATATCCAAAACCTGATACATATAGACAAAGAGGAACAGAATACTGACCATATGGACTGTGAAGCTGGCCATGATATTGCTGATAAAGAGCTTCATCTTGGGGACCGGACTTACATTTACCCTGGCTCCTCTGCCGGATTGGTCTGCTTGGATATTGACGACCTCATCAAGGCCGAAATTTGCTGCAAATAGGCAGGTCAGGGCCAGCAAGGAATAGAAATAAATCAGGGACGAATCCGGGTTCTTATCCTCCTTCACTTCCTGTAGGAAATCCTGTGATTCCATGAGATCCTGCATCAATCCCTGACTCATGGCATCCGGATTCTCGGCAAGAATGGTTTGAATTGAGGCTACCATTCTCTTATAACTGTCAAGAAAGCCTTTTATGATTGTTTCGTTCAGTTCACTTTTCTTCACATACAATTCCGGTTCCAAACTTCCCGTGATGTATGCATTAATCTTATTCTCATCCAGTAATGAACTTGCTTCCTCACGAGAAACGTATATAACACTGAACATCTTCGTTTCGTCCGTAATCTCAGCCTGTTCCAAGGCTTCCACTAAGTGTACTTCCTGCTCCTCTCCGGTACTGACATAAGCAATATGGATGGTCTGAAAGGACTCTACACTCCAGAGATTTTTGAAGGCGAAGAAGAAACAGGTAGCCAGGACGATCGGGAACAGAAAGCTCCAGAAAAGGCTCTCTTTATTCCGTATCAGGCATTTCAGCCTGGACTTATATAAATGAAAACTCATATGATACCTCCATGCTGCCCTCAGCAGCTTCTATATTAGGCACAAGCCCTTAATCCCTTAACTCTTTCCCTGTAATTTCAAGGAATACATCATTGAGTGTCGGCAGCTCCGTAATGATCCTGCCAAAGCTGATATTTGCCTCTGCCATGAAATCCAACACCTGAACCAGATTGTTCTTACCCCGTCCGGATTTAATCACCAGCTGGTTATCATGATAATCCACGGAATAGATATTCGGAAGGCTCTTCAAAGCACTTAGCTGTTGTTCGGTAACTTGATATGCTTCTACTGTGATCTTCTCACCGATGGAAATCATCGCCTTCAGCTCCTCCTTGCTTCCCTTTGCTATGACTCTTCCCTTATCGATAATCGCAATATTGCTGCAGATCTGTTCCACCTCTTCCATGTAATGAGAGGTATAGATGATGGTAGCTCCCTGCTCATTCAGCTTCTTAATCCCCTCCAGTATCTTGTTCCGGCTCTGTGGGTCAACCGCCACCGTCGGCTCATCCAGAATAATCAGCTTAGGCTTGTGTACGATACCGCAGGCGATATTGAGCCTTCTAAGTAAACCGCCGCTTAATTTCTTCGGATAGAACTTCCTGTAGTCCTCCAGAGAGACAAATTCAATGGCTTCCTCTGTCAGGCGCTTCACTTCAGCCTTATCCTTGATGTACAGACTGCAAAAATAAGAGATGTTCTCATATACCGTCAGCTCATCAAATACCGCAACATTCTGCATAATGATTCCGATATCCTTCTTCAGCTTATATTTATCCGGTCCCATGGGCTTGCCAAAGATCTCTATGGTACCCTTATCATATTTTAACAGAGACAGGATACAGTTAATTGCAGTCGTCTTGCCCGAGCCGTTCGGTCCCAGCAGTCCGAATATTTCTCCCTCCTTTACCTCCAGATCCAGGTAATCCAGGGCAACCAACTTATCGTATCGCTTCACTAATCCTTGTACTTTTACTATCATCGCTTACCTCCTGCTAACTCACATTTATACGCTTGGCGTATTATCTGTATCAAGCATACTGGATTAATCTCTCATATGGTAGTGAACCCCGTCACGAGATAGAATGACAGATGTCATTTCCGTAAACAGAAGCTTTACTCGTTGCGGGTGATGAGTTGTTCTCACTGCTCCCTTTGGTTATCAAATAAAAAAGCATAAGCTTCCGCCGGGATTGGCTGAACACTTATGCTTTCTAAATTTTCAGTTCTTAGCTATCATTTCTTACTTAATCAGTCCTGATATTGTCTTAAAGAGATCTGTCTTTGCAACTCTGGTCAGCTCAAACAGGATGGCTTCATAGGTTGTGAGTACTGCCCCCTCAGCCTCAGCCCTGCGGATAGCCACAGCTTTATCATTTTCTTTTCTGGAGCCGATACAGTCCTCGACCAGAATTACCTGATATCCCATTGCAAGCAGGTCAATCGCAGTCTGTAGCACGCAGATATGGGCCTCAATTCCGCACAGAATGATATTCTTCCTGCCGATTTCTCTGAGCTTTGCCAGTAGCTGTTCATCCTCAGCACAGCTGAAGGCGAGCTTATCCAGATATGCAAAGTCCTCCCCCACTGCCTCCGCAATGGCCGGAACCGTCATACCTATCCCCTTCGTGTATTGCTGTGACACTACCATTGGAATACCGAGGGCCTTCAGACCCTTCACCAGGATACCGCTCCTTCTAAGTAATTCCTCCGATTGATCAATCACAGGAAGCAGACGTTCCTGAAAATCGACTACTAAAGCCATGGTTTCTTCCGCTAATATTCTCATCCATACACTCTCCTGACTGTATTATTCATGCCCCTGATCCCTAGGGATGTTCATCTGTATCATGGGCTTCTCTGCCTCACCTGCTTGTATCATTCTTACATCTGATCACTATGGCAGTTCAATGTCCTCCGACTTTTTTATCATATAACAGCAGTCTTGGCTTGTAAACCTCTATTTCCTGAAAACCATTTGACAGAAAAAGCCAGTCATGCAATACTATCGGTGTAACCCTTTCTTACAGTCTCGTAGCCTTAAAGCTTGGCCAAGATGGGACTTTTCGGAGGCCTCTATGTACGAAATCATCGATAAAATCATATTATTGGTATGCTGCTTAGCCCTATATCTCCTGCAGGTAGAGCTTGCTTATGCTGTTGTGCCCTTGATTCTGTGCATCGCACTAAGCTGTCTGTCCATCTATGTGGAGGATAAAAGGATACCGTTCATGGGTGTTCTCCTCTTTACACTACTATGTTTCTTCCTGCCGGGTTATGTCGTCTTTCTGCCGGTACTGCTCTATGACCTGTTTCAAACCCGCTACCAATATACAGCCTCAGCGGTTCCTGTTCTGCTTCTTGTTTATTATCAGAAGTACGACCTTCCTGTTATCATATTTTCGATAATTTTCCTCCTGGTCTCTTCCCTTCTGAAGTTAAAAACCAATAAACTAAACCGTCTCCGTGATGAATACAATGATCTACGGGATAGCTCTTCCTCTTATTCTCAGCTGATGGAGGAGAAAAATCGGAGTATACTGAAGAACCAGGATTATGAGATCAATCTGGCCACCTTGAATGAGAGGAACCGAATCTCCAGGGAGCTTCATGATAATATCGGTCATATGCTGTCACGGGCCTTGCTACAGGTAGGTGCCTTGCTTACCATCACCAAAGAAGATACCGTTAGGGAAGGTCTGTCATCGCTGAAGGAATCCCTTTCCTCCGGAATGGATGATATTCGTGGCAGTATCCATAAGATGTATGATGAATCCATTGATCTTTATGCACAGGTAGAACAGCTGTGTAAGGACTTCGCCTTCTGCCCGGTCACTTTCGAATATGATATCAAGCTTTCACCACCCCTGATACTGAAGCATAACCTGATAGCAATTATTAAGGAAGCTCTGGCAAATATCATGAAGCATTCCAATGCCACCAAGGCAAGTGTGATTCTCAGAGAGCATCCCGGGATGTACCAGCTGATCATTCTGGATAACGGTTCGATAAAGGAAGGACAAAAGGAGCTGCTAATGAAATTACTGCACAGCCAGGATAATGAAGAGGGCATGGGCTTACGGAATATTACGGACAGAGTGAAAAGCTTTCACGGAAACATGAACCTTTCTCTGGAGAATGGCTTTAAGCTCTTTATTACGATACCAAAGAACCAATGATTGATGAGAGCTATTGATAAATCGAACTGCTGATGACATTTCTCCTGCATCAAGTGGAAGGTCACCGCTAAAACACTGTATATGGAGGTAATTATGAAGCTGATCATTGTCGATGATGATAAATTAGTATGTTCATCCCTGAAGGTAATTCTCTCTGCTGATCCGGATATCAATGTGATCGGGATGGGTTATTCGGGTAAGGATGGTGTCGATCTGTATCATAAGCACAGGCCGGACCTGCTCCTCATGGATATCCGAATGGAACCAATGAGCGGTCTGGAAGCCGGTGAGCAGATTCTGGCTGAATATCCGGATGCACGAATTCTGTATCTCACCACCTTCCTTGATGATGAGTATATCATCAAGGCCTTACGAATCGGTGCCAAGGGTTATATGCTCAAGCAGAATTTTGATTCCATCATACCTGCACTAAAGGCAGTGTATATGGGACAGAATGTCTACGGGGATGAGATCATAACAAAACTGCCCCACCTGATCGGAAGGGCAAATGAAGAAAAGAAGCTCACCTGTTACGGTATAACGGAGAGGGAATATGACATCATAAAGAAAATAGCGGATGGACTCTCTAATAAAGAGATTTCTGAGCTACTCTTTCTAAGCGAGGGTACGGTCAGAAATAATATCAGCACCATCCTGGAAAAGCTGCAGCTACGGGACCGCACTCAAATCGCAATATTTTATTATAAACAGCTTTCTTAAATTCCACGCTCATCACATAACAGCAGCTTTATGAAGCTATACTGCTTCTAAATTTAATAATGCCACCAGGGATCGGCTTATCCGGCCTTCCCCGGCAGCATGGCTGTTAGCTTCTTCGTCCCGGCATCAGATGGATTGCCATACCCTCCACATCCTCCAGGGCTTCTGTAATTGCCTC
Source organism: Bacillota bacterium (assembly GCA_023441965.1). Taxonomy (GTDB): domain Bacteria; phylum Bacillota; class Clostridia; order Lachnospirales; family Lachnospiraceae; genus Mobilitalea. Next base: position 5,442 of record JAEZNB010000051.1, on the reverse strand, counting down.
GCTGTAGGTGGGATGGGGTCGAATCACAGATGCCAGCTCCTTAACAGTCAGTCCGTTTGCGATCGCGGAGGTAAATTCGCTGATCATATCGGTGGCTCGGTCGCAAAGCAGAGCGGCTCCCAGGAGTTTACCGCTGTCTGCATCGCTGATTACCTTAATGAATCCCCTTTCGCCCATGGACAGCATGGTTTTGCTGTTACCGAGCATGGGATATTTTCCTGTCTTTATCCTATAACCCTTCTCCGTTGCTTCAGCTTCCTCCAGTCCGACCACTGCGATCTCCGGAGAGGTATAGATACAGGAGGGGATTGCCTCCAGAATTACAGAGGGCTCCTTACCGCACATCCGCTCCACTGCAACGATCCCTTGTGCAGAAGCCGCATGGGCGAGCTGCTTCCCCTTTATGACATCCCCGATGGCATAGACACCCGGCAGGCTCGTCTCAAAGTCCTCATTCACCTTAATGCAGGCTCCTTCCATCTCGGGGATCACTTGATCACTGAATAAGCCTTCCGTTTCGGCCCTTCGTCCGACTGACAGAAGAATCGCCTCTGCTTCAGTAACCTTCCCCGTAGACGCTTTCTCTGCTGATACCTGCTCTGTTGAGATTTTCTCTGCTGATGCTTTCACATCCGGCAAGCGGCTATCCTCTCTTTTTCCTACTGTGGACTCCGTTCCGGACCTTCCTGCCTCCTCATATTCACATTCCAGTCCAAGCTCTCCCTTTGACCTGATCTTAGTCACCCTTGCTCTGGTATGAATCTGTATCCCCTTCTTCTTCAGGCTCATGGCAACACTCTGGGAAATCTCCTTATCCAGACTGGGGAGAAGGCGGTCCATCGCTTCTATGATCTCTACCTCACAGCCCAAATCCCGGTAAAGAGTAGCAAACTCCACCCCAATAACTCCACCGCCTATGATCAGCAGCTTCTGATAGAGCTTATCTCCGGTCAGCAGCTCATCACTGGTGATCACTCCCGGCAGGTCTGTTCCCTCTATCCTAGGAATGATCGGTTTGGAGCCTGTGGCAATCAGTACTTTATCTGTCCCATAGAGGACGTGCTCACCATCAGATCCTGTCAGGGCTATCTCATGATAACTCCCTTTCTCTATCCTATTGTTATCTTGATTCGTAGCCTCCACAGATGCCTGCTTAAGATTATCGGCACCCGTAGCTTCTGCACCCTTCGTATGCGAAGGTCCAAGGAGGGTTGCAGTTCCCTGTAGCAGGGTTACTCCATTGGCCTTTAGTAAGCCTTGAATTCCCTGACGGTTCTTCGCTACGACCTCATCCTTACGATTCACGATCCTCTGATAATCGAAGCTCAAGCCTTCGAAGCTTATTCCTGCTTCCTTCAGCTTCGCAGCCTCCTGGTAGAGCTTAGAGCTATGCATCAGGGTCTTTGTCGGAATACATCCCCTGTTCAGGCAGGTACCTCCAATCTCTCTCTTCTCGATCAGGGCAGTTTTCATGCCTAGCTTCGCAGCCTTAATCGCTGCCACATATCCACCCGGTCCGGCTCCGATTACAATCAGGTCAAAGTGTTCCTTCATCCTCTTCTCCTCCAGCCTCTTCCATACTTATCTTATCTTACTTTACTTCTATTCTCCATTCTGCCACCACGATCAGCGAATATTGGTGGTCAGTTCCATATTAGCCAAATGAATGGAGACCCTATGCGAATAATCACTATTGCATCACACAAATCTAAGCATCATATTCCTTCCTCCTTAATAAGGCTCATGATGTCCTTGATGATTTCTTCTCTGCTCTCTTTGGCTGTCCCTGACAGAGCCTTCAAGGCCTCGGTCATGGCAGTACCTCTGAAGGGGCATCCGGTCAGTATCTCTGCAATATCCTCAAACAATTCACTTTCCAGAGCATCGGAATAGGCGGCACATTGCCTGATGCTTCCACTTTCCACAGCCAGCTGCAGCTCCACCTCTCCCCAGGAGAATCTTCTTCCGATGGTGTCACTGAAGGCAAGCTTCTTTCCAAAGTTCCATTCCCAGGAGGAGAATTTCTCTTCCAGTCTCTGAAGCTCCTGCTGCTCCATATTCTCCTGTTTCAGAGGCTCAGCCGGCAGATTATAGACTTTGGCAAAGGCTTTGATCAATTCCTCCCTCATTCTTGGGATAGTCAGGTCAGGAACATATTCCGAAAGGTTGGTTACCCTGGAACGGACTGAATCCACACCCTTAGATTGCAGCTTGTCTCTTGAGACATTCAGATAATGGGACAGCTTACTCATATCCACCCGAATCAGGAGGGTCCCATGGTGGTAGCTGCGGATACCGTCGGAGTAAAAGGCATTTCCCGAGAACTTTCTGCCATCCGCGGTGATATCATTCCTTCCGGATTTGATCGCGGGAACTCCCAATTGATTTACCGCCCTTAAGATCACCTCCAGCTGTTTATCCAGGTCATAATTTTCCTTGTTGACAAGAAAGGTAAAATTCAGGTTTCCGAGGTCATGAAAAACCGCACCTCCGCCGGACAATCTGCGAACCAGCTTCCCGCCATCCTCCTCCAGCTCCTGTACCTTACATTCCTTCCAAGGATTCTGATTTCTGCCGATGACAACAGTCCTCTCATTCTGCCATAGATAGAGGACTCCCTCCGAAGGTCCGACCCGATGAAGGAGAAATTCCTCCATCGCCAGATTCATATAAGGGTCCGTCTCACCGGTAACAACATATCTGATCTGATTTATCAAGCTATCCCTCTTTCTTCCTAATATTTTAATCCTTCGTATTAACCGTGCTTACGTTTCTGTGTTATATCGCCCATATACTCTCTTATGGCAAATGAGCATCTCATCTTCCTGTGTATCAGCATCCTACTGCAGCACAATATCAGTATCCACTTGCTTCTCATCTGCAAAGAAGCAAGTGGCACCTACTTTAAGTTATTCCGGAAAGCTGTATCTTAATACCGGGTTTCTCGCAGCCGTCACCTCATCCGGCCTTCCCACCACTGTGGTAAGCGGGCAGGCATGCATCCGTTCCGGATCCGCCTTCGCCTCAGCATAGATCTTCAGATAGATCTCCACAGCCTCATCCAAGGTCTCTCTGCTCTCTGTCTCCGTAGGCTCCACCATCAGAGCTTCATGAACGATCAGAGGGAAATACATGGTCGGAGGATGCATCCCGTGATCTAAGAGGGCCTTGGCAAAATCTAAAGCAGAGACACCGGTCTCCTTCTTAAACTCCTCCAGGGAGAGTACAAATTCATGCATACAATGTTCCGGGAAGGGAACCCGGAAGTTATCCTTTAGTTTATACAGCATATAATTGGCATTCAGCACCGCATTCTCTGAAGCATTTTTCATTCCGTTACCACCCAGGGTAAGGATATAAGTAAGGGCTCTCACCACCACCAGGAAGTTCCCGTGGAAGGCTTTCAGCCTTCCGATGCTTAAGGCGTCCTTCTCCTTTAGGCGATATACGCCTTCCTCACAGATGATTTCCGGCGAAGGGAGATATTTAGACAGAAGCTCCTTACAGCCAACAGGACCGCAGCCCGGTCCTCCGCCTCCATGGGGAGTGGAGAAGGTCTTGTGCAGGTTGATATGAACCACATCAAAGCCCATGTCACCGGGTCTGGCTATTCCCATGATGGCGTTCAGATTCGCTCCGTCATAGTAGTTAAGGCCACCTGCTTCATGGATAATCCTTGTAAGCTCCAGTATGTTCCTGTCAAATAAACCGACTGTATTGGGATTCGTCAGCATAAAGCCAGCCGTATCCTCTCTGACAACCTTTCTCAAGGCCTCCGGGTCCACATAGCCTTCCTTGGTAGAGGTCACATTAATCACCGTAAAGCCTGCCATGGCCGCACTGGCCGGATTCGTACCATGGGCAGAATCCGGAACGATGATCTTATCCCTCTTCTCATCCTTTCTGTCCTGATGGTAAGCCCGAATCAGCTTCAGGCCGGCATACTCACCGTGGGCACCTGCTGCGGGCTGGAAATCCATCCGATCCATTCCGGTAATCTCACAAAGAGAGGTCTCTGCTAACTTGAGAACCTCCAAACAGCCCTGTACGGTATCTTCCGCCTGTAAGGGATGAAGCTCTGCAAAGCCCGGGAGTTTTGCTATCTCTTCGTTTATTTTCGGATTATATTTCATCGTACAGGAGCCTAAGGGGTAGAAACCGTCATTTACTCCAAAGGTACGCTTCATCAGTCCGGTATAATGTCTGCTGATTTCTGTTTCAGATACCTGTGGCAGACGAAGGTCCCGCTTCCTGGTGAAGCCTTCACTGACCGCAATTACCGGTACATCACAGGGTGGGATAAGATCGCAGCCTCTTCCTTCCCTTCCGCATTCAAAGATGAGCTTCATCATTTCCCCACCTCCTCTTGTAAGTTCTTTATCAGTTCAATCAAGCCATCCATCTCTTCCCGCGTATTCATCTCGGTGGCACACCAGATCAGCCGATCCTCCCTGCCATCCTCCGATTTCACCGGATAACCGCCAAGAATTCCATACTGTTTCAGATATTCAAGAACTTTATCCACAGGCAGGGGACTGGTTGTCACAAATTCATGGAAGAACTCACCCTGATAAACCCTTTGGAAGCCGATCTCCTGAAGCCGGTCCGCCAGATAGTGCGCCTTCGACATAGAGGACTCAGCCACAGCCTGCAGTCCCTTCTTCCCCATAGCACTTAAGTAGACCGCAGCGGTCATCGCGCAAAGGGCTTGATTCGAACAGATATTACTGGCTGCCTTCTCCCTGCGGATATGCTGCTCCCTGGCCTGCAGGGTTAGGACGAAGGCCCTGTTTCCTTTGGAATCCTTCGTCTCACCGGCAATTCTTCCGGGCAGTCTCCTCATCAGCTTACCTGTGGTAGCCATAAAGCCCAGATAGGGTCCACCGAAGGAAAGAGGGATTCCCAAGGGCTGCCCCTCCCCAACTGCGATGTCGGCTCCGTATTCTGCGGGAGTTTTCAGAAGCCCAAGAGAGATCGGGTTACAGCTCATGATATATTTGATTTCACTATCCTGAAGCAGGGCACCGACTGCCTCCCCATCCTCCAGAAGGCCATAATAATTGGGCTGCTGTATCAGAACACAGGCAGTCTCGCCGTCAAGGAGGCCTCCCAAGGCTTCCAGATCCGTTCTCCCCTCCCTGACCGGAACAGTAACAAGCTCCATCTCCGTTCCGCTCAAGTAGGTTCGGATGGTCTCCAGGGTCTGTGGGTGAACCGTCTCTGATATGAGCGCCTTATTTCTCTTTCTTTCTTTGCACATGATAACAGCCTCTGCTGCTGCAGTTGCTCCGTCATAAACCGAGGCATTTGCTACCTCCATACCGGTCAGCTCACAAATCATCGTCTGATATTCGAAGATGGACTGCAGTATTCCCTGGCTGATCTCGGCCTGATAGGGGGTATAGGCCGTCACAAACTCCTCCTTCGAGGTTACCTGCTTTA
>JAEZNB010000014.1 GCA_023441965.1 Bacillota bacterium | reverse complement strand
GTGTGACACCAACTCCGTCCCCCTGTCACACGTCCCCCTGTCACATGACAGCTGAGTCGTCCCCCTGCGGAAGGGTCCGCGATATGGAGTGAAAGGAGAGAAAAATGAGAAAGCGATTACTTAGCATTATACTGTTGTTATGTATGGTTATTACCCAAATGGTTCCTCAGTTTACGGTAACAGCATCGGCAGCAACGAAGAACTTTAATGATGAAGATGTTACCTGGATCGGTAAGGAGAAGGAATTTACAAAGACCTTGAAGTCAATGTTTGATAACGGACTTCGCCTGGTGCCTGTAGGGGATATGCAGACTGACGGAACGCTTAAGAACGTTAAGTACGGCCTGGTGGATTCCAGCGGTAAATTCGCAGCGGAGCCAATTTATGATGAGATTAAGGCTTACTACATACCGGTTAAGGAAGAGAATGAACAACCATTAACAGAAACCATATTTGTTGACGGTTATACTCAGGCAGTACGGAATGGGAAGATGGGGCTCTTGGATACGAAGGGTAAGGAGGTCATTCCCTGTCAGTATGATGCGGTAGGCTTGCCGGTAGAGGGAATCAGCCGTATCATAAAGAAATCCGGTAATAAGTATTATCTTGGCTACTGGAACCTAAATAAGGGTGAGGAAATTGTGAAACCGAATAAATACCCTGTCAGTGACTACGATGCAACGGCGGCAGGTACTCCGGCTAATTATGAGGCCTTAAGCCGAAGTGCAGAGTGGGAATATGCCGATGATGCCTCTGATTACTATAAGAGCATTGGCAAGCGGACTGTAGTTCAATATGATTTTAATGGCGGATATGCTTTGGTGCCTACTGGAAAAGTAGAGTATGTTGACTTAACAAAAGGACAAAGCAATTACAACTCCGGCAAGTGTGAAGCATATCTTATTTATGCCCAGGTGATTGATACCAATGGTAAGGAAATTCTCTCCGGAGGGCCCTATCCTTACCGATATAACGGAATTTACCCCCAATCAGGTCCCTATATGATTTATCACCAGCTCAAGAAGGAAAAGCTGTCCTTAAATAAGGGAGGAGGTACCATTAGCTTTAATCAATACCTGGTTGCCGGAGTGGTAGGGAAGAAGGGAGTAGTCATAAAAGCCCAATACCATGCCGGTATCCGTGGAAATTCTGCTACGGGATGGTTTCCTGCGGATGCCAATATGCAGATCATAGCCAATCAGAACTTGTTTATAGTCGCTAAGGATGTGAGCGGAGGCAAGAAAGAAGGCGGCGCCAGACGCGGTGTTGTTAATATAAATAATAAGACGGTCATCCCGTTTGAAATGGATTATGAATTTGGTCTTGAATATGACTCTGTGAATCAGATTTTTATGGCCGACTATTTTTACAAACCGGATGGCAGTAAGATACCGAAATCTGATAAGGCTATATATGATGAGCAGACCTTTAAGATTATTATGGATAACGGATACTTCCATCTATATGATAAAGGAAACCATGTAGGTGTTGCTTCAATAAAAACTGGCAAAGCCTATACCCATAAGAATCTGACAACTTCATTTACCTTTGACTGGTGGAATTATTTCTCCACAGTCAGCGTCAGCGACACGATTTGGATGACTCAGGCTGACAAGGCGGGCAACAGGAAATGGGGGCTCGTCAACCTGCAGGGGAAAATAATACTTCCTTTTGAGTATGAAAAAGTAATTACCAATCAGTGGGCAAAAGCAAAGGATGGATATGCAATCGTTGTGAAGGACGGAAGAGAGGGCCTCGTTGATACCAAGGGAAAAGTCGTAGTCCCATGCAAGTATTGGAGCGTTGGTGTCGTGGGAGATTATTACGTAGTTTCTGATGATCCGGGTGGCAAGGCGATCTATGGTTTAATTGATCGTAAAACAGGTAAGACGACGATACCCATCTCCAATCAGGGTTTTAGGGCTATGATAGATAATACATTTGTAGTAGAGGTTGGTGAGAGTCTATTCACTCTGATGTCCGGAAAAGGAGAAGTGCTGTCTCCTTACTATCTTAATATGAGTGCGGCCGGTCGTGGTTTATTCTATAATTCCAACTACGATTTTATAGGACCGGACGGAAAGATCGTGTTCCCGAGAAATGCAAAATTAGGTCAATACAATGGCGATAAGGTATACTTTGATGATGATCTTACGATTGTGGTAAAGGATGGAAAGGTCGGCTATATCAATGCCTCCAGATTGGCGAGAAAAGGAAAGATACCCAAAGTGTCTTCGATTAAGTTTGATCCACTTCCCATGAACAGCGGATTAAAATACTACCTGATTAATTATCCTACCAAGCAAGTATATAAAATCGGTGAAGCATTTGAAATCAAGGGCTTCATCCTACACTCTGAGGATGTTGACGGAACAAGAAAGCTGTTGGACCACTCCAAGATTCATTTTATGATTTCAGACAGCGTCAAGGTGACTGACGGATATAAGTTTACCACTGCCGGAGTCAAGAGTATGAGTTGCTACTATGATGGTAAAAGTACAGGAATTTCCTTCCAGGTAATGATCTTGGATCCGGCAAAAACAGGGGATTTACTGGAAAACGGAACCTATACCATAAGTGTTAATGGCAAGTATCTTAAGATAGTGATGGGCTATATCGAGCTATGGGATACAAAGCCTGCGGATAAGTTTACCGTCAAACTGGTGAATTATAGTGAGGATAGGGGTCCACAGTATGTGATCATGACGGAGGATGGAGGATACCTGGCACAACCCTCCTCCAGTCAGGGAGATCAGCTGGTTATCAGATCTTATCCCCATCATTGGCGCATTAATAAGTACAGTAATTTTGCTACCATAAGAGACTACGGAAAGCAGCAGATGCTGGTCAACGCTTCGGGGGCAAGCAACAAAAACGGTACCAAGATCACCATCTGGCCCTACACAGGGTCGGCTCCGGAGCACGGGAAGCTTACCTTCACTCCGGTAAAATAATGGTAACTTAGTGAAAGGGACTGATTAAACCCCTATAAATAAGCGAGGCACCATATGAGTCATACCTGCTTGCAGGACATACAAGCAGGTATAAGACACATATGGTGCCTCGTATTACGCGACCCCCCCTGGGGTGTTTCATAAAGAATACTTAAGTACAAGAAGGTCCCTATATGTTTCTCATAATGCACTGTTTGCTGAACAGATTGAAGATTTTGTGATGCTAAGAGGCGGACTTTCTAGTCCGAAACTGGCACACAAAATCAAAATCTGTCCAGGAACCAGTGTGTGAGGGGAACATATAGGGAACTTCTTATATCTATATATTTATAATGAAACACCCCTACCTAATTCCTAAGTCTTAATGGATAAGCAGGATCAAAGATGGAATTAATTTTAATCGCATAAGAGCTCTTCTCCCTGATATCCTGGTCCGTGACATAGTGGACATCCAATAGGCCATTGGATTTGTAGCCGGTGTTCAGATAATTGATCTCGGACAGAGCTAAGCTCCATCCATGAAACCAGGTGTCCAGGCGTTCCTTCTGCTCCTTTGTACCATCAAAATGAACCAACAGGTCAATGTCACTATTTAGTCTGGCAGTGCAGCTGTTGGTACTGCCAAAGAGATAAATACCCTTTATGGAATAGGCCTCCATATCTATTCGGTCAGCGATCTGCTCTGCTATATAATGACGCCACTTCCAGCCATCCTCATCAGATGTACTGATTTCAGGAACGGATAAATATTCTGTGGAGGCATTCTGAGTTTCATCCGTGGGGTAATCCAGATAGGCAATCGCCTTCTGCAAATCCCCGTTCATTAAGACAATCAGCTCTTTATTGAAATAGCTTTCCCGGACCTTGATTACCTTCACCACATGACTGAACCTGGAATAGGCAGGAAGGATATCCGCCAAGGTATTATGAGAGCTCCTAAAAAAGGCCTGATTAAAGATGGTATCATGGTCCTCCGGGTATAGGGGCAGATATTTTATGTTCTCCTCCACCAGGTCCTGAAAGAAATGGGTTCCAAAGGACAACTCCGGTTCAAAGCGGGACTGCTTCTGGGCTACTTCAATCAGCATGGCTGTATTATTGATATCGGAATAGGCAACAGGTACACCGAGCTTGATGTCACCTCGGCTGCCCCAGCGGCCGGGTCCCATTAAGAGAAAGCTTCGTCTGGGCAGGAGCTGATTAAGTTCGCTGATAATACTGCGGATGCTTATCATGTCCTCATAGGAGGACAGACTGGAATACTCGTTGGGGTCAACATAGATAAGCGTACTGATTCCGGTTACCCTGCCGTTAGAAACATACTTATTAGCTGTAAAAACAGTGCTCTGTTGCGGTATATTCGTCGGTATTGCCGCAGGGGCATTATCCTTGTTTCTGCATTGAGGGCGACACTGAAGCAGATAGAAGCGTTTCCCGTCACTGGCAAATTCAATATCAACCGGATATTCCAGTTTCTTCTGTAATAAGGAGAGAATGGTCTTTATCTTGGCCAAAAAATCCGTCCTTTTAATCAGGCCGTCAAAGGTGATGACATACTTATCCTTGTCGAAATCCGCTATGAGCGGACTGATATTCATAAGAAGATCATTTTTCAGGAGGGAAGCGAGCAAGTCGATATGGGGAATATCATTGCCGTAATCTCTGATCACATCCGCAATCGACAGGGTGATAAATTGATTGTTCTCCATATCGATTGCATCGAGATATTGGGGTGAATATCTCAGCAGCTCAAGGGGGGATTGATTTACCTTGAGGTCAGCCTGGCCCGGAGAAATCAGAATCGGATAATCCTCACCAACCCGATCAACAGCCCTTGTGCCTAAGCCCATAACCATTCTCAATAATCCGTCCTCCCGCCTGATTCGGGGAGACCAGCGCAGCTCATTATTGCTGAAGGCTACCCCGGCATAGAGAGGGAAGAAGTAGGGACCGATTCTGCTGCCCACAACCTCCTGAATCATGATGCCCATCTGTTCATTACAATCCAGTAAATTACGTTCCTTTCGATATTGTATGGAATCTGCGCTGAATATGGAGGCATAAACCTCCAGTATGCTATCCACCAGCTGATTCAATCGTTCCGCTCTGGTTCCGGAATTTGTAATGAAAAGACTCTTGTATTTACCTGAGAAAGAGGTGCCGACCTGATCCTCCAATAAGCTGGAGGACCTGACAATGAGAGGGCAATGTTCACAAAGATCCAGGATCTGATTCAGCTCGTTTAGAATATAGGGGGACATACGGGCATTTTTCAGCATCTGGATGATTCTGGGATAATTGGTACGGATATCAAGGATATCCAGATACTTGTGCTCATTAAGTTCATTTAAGCCGTTATCCTCCAGCAGATAGCTGAACTCGTCCGAGGAGATATACCAGGTCTTGGGAATTACCACGTTGCCAAGCTCCGGATATTCCTGTCTATGGGCATCGATAATCTGATTTGCCAGGAAGAAGCCTGAGCCCTTGCCTCCGATCTGCCCGATGCTTCTCGGCGAACAGATTAAGGAATCAAGAAGGCTTACGAAGGCTTCTATTGTTACATACTGATGTATTTTAGAGATGGATTTGTCAGTAATAAATCGTCTTGTCAATTCTACCTTAAGCCATCTTAGAGTTGTCTCACTTGATAATTCACTGCTCTTGATCGCCTTCAGATAAACCTGAAGGGCGTGGGAGATTTTCTTCACATCCGAGCTTTTCTTGTCGACGATTTTAATCAGCTCGTAGGTTTTACCCTGATAGACCCAAAGGTTGATGTTATCATAGATTTGCTTATCAGTCAGGCTGATAGCAGAATGATCAAACAGGATTTTACTTAAACGGATCACATCAACCTTTGGCAGGGTCTCCAGCGGAAAGTTCACCTCTCCGCCAATATTGTATTTTACCCAATTCATTTCCTGAAAGATATTATCAATGATATTGGGACTAATTCCGGCCAATAGAGAGAGCATCTTTTCACAAACATAAAGCAGGATTTCATGGTCGGTCTTTTGCAGCAGATCAAGTATAGCCTCCCATCGATTACGATAGCTGACCTTTTTGGCATCCTCTTCTTTGGCGATGGCTTCCGAGATCCATCTGGCGATGGTGTTCAGCAGCCGTATCTCCTGATCGAGAAATACAATATCATCCTCCGGGAAGGTATGCTTGGAATATAATACCTTAATGTAACCTCGATTCTTCCCGTTCACAATGATAGCGGAGCCACATTCATCCGCTTCTCCGATGCTTTTAGTCTGACTGTAGCATTGTCCGTCAAGCTCTATCGTAACCATACATTTATAGGAATTACGAAAGCCGCTTGGAATGATCGATATGATTTTTTGAAGACTGTCGGAGAGAGAGCCTTCTGACAAAGCCTCTTCAATCCGATAAAGACACTCCAATTCTTTCGCGCGTTCTACAAGATCATCCTTTGGAATTTTCTTATACCGATCCATATGCTTCCTACGTCCTTTCCTGCTTTGTTGGCGATACTCTTTTACTTCATACCGGGAAAATCCTTGTTATATCCAGCCACGAAGCCTTACTGCCTGGGCAACACGATTGATGGCAATGACATAGGCTGCTTCACGCATATAGAGCTTCTTATCAACAGATAATTTATGTACGGCATGGAAGGCACCGGTCATCTTCTGATCCAGCTTCTCCAGAACTTCTTCCTTGGTCCAGAAATAGTTCATATTACATTGAACCTGCTCGAAGTAGCTGCAGGTAACACCGCCCGCATTACAGAGGAAGTCGGGAATAAGGTAGATATTCTTCGCCTTGATGATTTCATCGCTGTCCGGTGTGGTAGGTCCGTTGGCGCCCTCGCAGATTACCTTGACCCTGCCGGAAATCCTTGCTAGTGTCTCGGGAGTAATCTGATTCTCAAGAGCGCAGGGAAGAAGAATATCAACATCCTGTGAGATCCATTCCCCGCCGTCCAACAGCTCATAGCCGGCTGCCAGGGCCTTCTGCTTATGAACGGAGCCAAAGGCATCCTTTATGGAGGCTAGATGCTCCACATCGATACCGTCGAGCTTGCGGTAGGTATAGGTTCTCTTCTCCTGGTTGTCCCAGCAGGCAATTGCCACGATGGTTCCGCCCATTTTGGAATACAGGCGGGCTGCATGCTCGGCTACATTTCCAAAGCCCTGGATGCTTGCCTTTGTTGTGGTAATGTCGATCCCCAGTGCTTTAAGAGCTTCTCTTAAGGTATAGATCACACCGTAGCCGGTCGCCTCCGTACGACCCAGAGAGCCTCCCATACCAACCGGTTTGCCGGTGATGGTACCGGGATAATGGCCGCCATGGATGGCTTCGTATTCATCCATCATCCATAGCATGTGCTGACCGTTGGTCATAACGTCGGGAGCCGGAACATCGGCAAAGGGTCCCATAACCTTGGATATTTGCCGTATAAAGCCGCGGCATAATCTTTCCTGCTCGCCCTGGGTGAGATTATGAGGGTCGCAGATAATACCACCCTTAGCACCGCCCAAGGGAATATCGACAACTGCACATTTCCAGGTCATCCACATGGAAAGGGCACGAATCGTGTCAACAGTTTCCTGGGGATGGAAGCGGATACCGCCTTTTGCGGGCCCTCTGGCATCATTGTGCTGGATCCGATAGCCGTTGAAGATTTTGGTACTACCGTCATCCATCTTTACCGGAATCGTAACATGAAATTCCCGGCTGGGTTGTCTCAGCAGATCTCTGGTCGCCTGATCCAAACCAATCAGATCGGCCACATGATCGAACTGGGTTTGGGCTGTGACATAAGGGTTATAAGTTTTTAGTTCCATTTTCTCTTACCTCACTTTATTTATATTATTCTCAACAACTACCCCATTGCAGTTGAAGGATTAACAATATTATACAGCAAGTGCAAAATATGTCAATAAATTAACAAGTTTATTTTCTGAATAACAGCATTGAGGAATATAAATTGCTGCACAATTTCATTCTGAGCCTGAACCGGACTTTCTAAATCATTCCTTTTATGATATAGTAATAGGAAGAAGAATGTCACAATATATAGATGCTGTGTATGGGTAACCAAGGAAATGACCGTGCAGCGGGAAGGGAGGGATGGAGTATGGTAGCTACAGAAGCAGGAAGACAGGGGCGGGTTTATATCGCTATTGATTTAAAATCCTTTTATGCCTCAGTAGAGTGTATCGACAGAGGCTTAGATCCCCTGACCACCAATCTGGTGGTAGCAGATGCCAGCCGTACGGAGAAAACCATCTGTCTTGCCGTATCACCTTCCCTAAAGGTTTATGGGATACCGGGCAGAGCACGCTTATTCGAGGTGATTCAGAAATTGAAGGAGGTCAGGCAACAGACAGGCAAAGAGGTGGAGTATATCACAGCAACCCCTCGGATGGCCCGCTATATCGAAGTATCCGCAGAGATTTATGCCATATATCTGAAATATATCAGTCCTGAGGATATTCATGTATACAGCATTGATGAATGCTTTATGGATGTGACAAATTACCTGGGCCTATATCATCTGTCTGCGAAGGAGCTGGCAGTTAAAATCATACTGGATGTACTAAGAAGTACAGGAATCACAGCTACGGCAGGAATCGGAAGTAATCTGTACTTAAGTAAGATTGCCATGGATATCGTTGCGAAGCACGTGGAGGCGGATGAGAGTGGGGTCCGTATCGCTGAGCTGGATGAGTTGTCTTACCGCAGATTATTATGGAACCACAGGCCTCTGAAGGACTTCTGGAGAATCGGAAGCGGTATCGCCAAGAGGCTGGAAGGCAGCGGTCTTTATACCATGGGTGATATTGCCGAGGCCTCTCTTAATAACGAGGAGCTGCTTTACCGAATGCTTGGTATTGATGCCGAATTATTGATTGACCATGCCTGGGGTTATGAGCCCTGCGGCATGGAGGAAATCAAGTCCTACAAGCCCAGCACGAACAGTATCTCCTCGGGTCAGGTGCTGCCTTATCCCTATGACTTTCAGAAGGCAAGGATTGTTGTGCAGGAAATGACAGACCTGCTGGTGCTGGAGCTGGTGGAGAAGGGACTGGTGACAGACAGCCTGACCCTGACCTTAGGCTATGACCGAAGCAATGTGGATGAAGGGAAATATCAGGGGGAGACGATCTACGACCACTATGGGAGAGAGGTACCCAAGTCCGCCCATGGTACGGCAAACCTGGGCACTGCAAGCAGCAGCACCAGGAAGATCATTACAGCGGTGACGGAGCTTTATGACAGGATAGCAGCAAAGGAGCTTATGGTCAGACGGGTGACTGTCAGCGCCAACCATCTTGTGGATGAAAGCTATGAGCAGCTGGATCTGTTCACAGATCCGGCAGAGCTGGCTAAGGAGCGAAAGCTGCAGGAGGCCATGCTTCATATTAAGAAGAAGTTTGGGAAGAACGCCATCTTAAAGGGTATTAACCTGGAAGAAGGGGCTACGACCAAGGAAAGAAATGAGCAGATCGGCGGGCATAAAGCATAGGAGGGTTAGATATGGGAAAGAAACCGCTTTCGTCAGAGGGGAAGTCGTCACATCAGTATGAGGATCTCCTGCACATGGAATATCCCCCGAAAAGCTCGGATAAGGTAAAGCATCCCAGAATGAGGATAGAAGACAGGGCCAAGATATTCATTCCCTTTGCGGCCCTCAAGGGCTATGAGGAGGCGATTGCTGCGAAAGAGAAAATCGTTGTTGCCCGTATGGAGCTGTCAGAGGAAGCTAAGGAGCATCTGGATATACAGTTAGGAAGAATTGAACAGAAGCTGATGCATGGAGAGCATCCTGTCATTACCCTGGTTTATTTTCAAAAGGACAAAGCAAGTCATATGGAAGGAGGAGAGTATATTCGCTTCACCGGTATGGTTGCCAAATTTGACCGGACTGCTCGGATTCTCCAGATCGTAGACAGAAGATTGCGGCTGGAGGATATCTATCATATCGAGGATGAGCCCCACCCGGAAGCATGACACTGGGAGGGACTTTTCTCTTTCTATCATCAATGATTAGCTTGTATAGAATATCGGGAAAGCACATAAGATGAAGAAAGAGCTTAGACGAGGCAGGATATGAGCATAGCTTCCATACTATTTGCCATTTTGGCAGGGATATTTACGACGATAGAGACCGGTATCAATGCAGAGCTGGGGAAAAACATCACACCGAGCTTGGCCACACTGCACAGTCTGATCATTGGGACGATGGTTATGGCCTTCCTGTGTGCCTATGGTGGTACCCTGTCCAAATATCCCCGAATCACGTCTGTCAGTCCCATACTATGGCTTGGGGGAATCTTCGGGGCCTTTATCATATACTTCTCCTCTATGGCCATTCCGCAGCTGGGGATCTCCAATACCCTGATTCTCATCCTGTCCGGGCAGCTGCTTAGCGGGCTGGTCGTGGATGCCTATCAGAATCATATCGAGCTTGGTTCCAGAAAGATGTTGGGCTTACTACTCTTTCTCATCGGAACCATCATGTTCTTAAAGGAATAATCCTGTCCGACATGGAAGAAAACCAAAAATTTGAAAAATAATAATAAAATTTGAAAATATTGAAAAAAAACAGTTGACATTCGCTCTGGAATGAGTTACCTTAGATGATAACATATAATTCATATAGAATAAGTATGAATAAAAATTAGAAAAGGAGAATTTCATATGAGCGAACGTAAACTTAAGTTTGACACACTACAGGTCCATGCGGGTCAGAAGGCTGATCCTGTCACCGGTTCCAGAGCTGTTCCGATTTATCAGACAACCTCTTATCTGTTCAATAATTCTGAGCATGCGGAGAATCTGTTTGCCTTAAAGGAACTGGGGAATATCTACACCAGAATCATGAATCCGACCAATGATGTACTGGAGCAGAGACTGGCTGCTCTGGAAGGTGGTGTTGCGGCACTGGCAGTGGCTTCAGGCTCCGCAGCGGTTACATATGCAATCTTAAATATCGCAGGAGCCGGAGATGAGATTGTGGCAGCCAGCACCCTCTATGGCGGTACCTACAATCTGTTCTCGGTCACACTTCCCAAGTTGGGTATCCAAACCACCTTTGTAGATCCTGATGATCCTGAGAATTTCAGAAAAGCGATCAATGATAAGACGAAGGCTGTTTACATCGAAACCATAGGCAATCCGGGAACGAACATAATAGATATTGAAGCTGTGGCTAACATCGCCCATGAGAATAAGATTCCCCTGATTATTGACAATACCTTTGGAACTCCCTATCTGATCCGGCCGATCGAATTCGGTGCAGATATCGTCGTTCATTCAGCAACGAAATTCATCGGTGGACATGGAACCTCCATCGGCGGTGTGATTGTGGATTCCGGTAAATTTGACTGGATCGGAAGCGGAAAGTTCCCGGGCTTAACAGAGCCGGATCCCAGCTATCATGGAATCAGCTATGCGAAGGATATCGGAGCTCCTGCTTATATCATTAAGGCCAGAGTTCAGCTCTTAAGAGATACCGGAGCAGCCATCAGTCCCTTTAATTCCTTCCTGCTGCTGCAGGGACTTGAGACCCTTTCCCTGCGTGTGGAGAGACATGTTTCCAATACAGAGAAGATTGTAAGCTTCCTTTCCAAGCATCCCCTGGTTGCCTCTGTCAATTATCCCGGTCTGGAGGATAATAAATATCACCAGCTGGCAAAGAAATATCTTCCCAAGGGTGCAGGCTCCATCTTTACCTTTGATATTAAGGGCGGAGCATCGGCGGCAAAGAAATTTATCGATAACCTGAAGATCTTCTCCCTGCTGGCGAATGTGGCAGATGCGAAGTCACTGGTAATCCATCCGGCTTCCACCACCCACTCTCAGCTTACGGAAGAGCAGCAGAGAGCAGCCGGTGTTACACCGGAGCAAGTAAGACTCTCCATCGGAATTGAAGATGCAGAGGATCTGATCTATGATCTGGAACAGGCACTGAATCAGATAGCAGAGTAAAATGATTTGATTTTTCATCCCATATACGATTGAACGGGCCGCAGACTGGCTGGTATGACGATGCAGGGAGTGATCCCGGCATGGTTACAAACCTGCTTTGTCAGCGGCTTGTCTTTTTGAAATTTACCATGAACTGCTAAAGCAAGATGCCGTCGTTCCCGTTTACAAATGCTGCTTCCTATGGTAACCTTAGGATACAGACGCCGAGGCTGGTGCAGAGAAAATGCTGCGAGGCTGCTTTGGGCAAGCGCTGTTACTGCTTAATGACACTATGGGAACAAACCGGCTACTTACTTGTAAGGAGTGAAAAGATGAAAAGAACGATGAAGAAACTTATGATCCTCTTGGTATTGATCTGTGCGTATTGCGGACTATTCCCGTCACAGATGGCTAAAGCAAATGGGTCTGTGATGAGACTTGAGATAAGTACATATCCAACGAAAACAGCATATATGAGCGGAGAAGAGCTGGATTTTCGTGATATGGTCCTGACTGCTTTCTATACGGACGGTTCCAGTGCAGTGATTACAGACTACCGTCTGGAGGGCTATAACAGCAATCAATTGGGAGAGCAGACGATTTTTATCAGATATCAGGAAGCTTCTACGGAGATAAAGGTTACCGTCAGACCGGACAAGGTCACTGACATTACAGTAGAAACACTGAACTCGGATTCTGCAACGATTACCTGGAAGCCGGTGGCCGGAATTATCGGCTATGAGGTACACCTTCAGGACGAATACGGCAACTTCAACTATTTTAATTTTACCCTCACGAATAAAATAACCCTATTCCATGGATCAGGTGGAATCAAGACCTATCAGATCAGAGCGAGGGGTATTGCCAATAACATGACAAGCTTGGGAGACTTCTCAGAGCCTTATGCTGTCGTAAGACTTCCGGAGGCCGTCAACGGTCTCAAGGTAACAGGCACGACAGTATCCTCTGTCTCTCTTGCCTGGGATGAGCTGCCCGGTGCGACGGGATATCTGGTGTACCGGGCAGCAGCGGCCTCAAGCCAATATACCCTGATTGCCGGGGTGACCACAGCGGCCTATACCGATAAGAAGGTATCCACAGCCAGCGGTTATCGATATAAGGTGTGTGCGTATGTTTATAAGGACATTTATACCGGTGACTTCTCCCAGGAGGTCAGCACCAGTACTCTGACTGTAAGTCCGACCTTAAAGTACAAGGCAGGGGATTCCGTTGTACGGCTTACCTGGAATAAGATAAACGGAGCCACTTCCTACAATCTCTATATCGGTGATGAAAGGA
This sequence comes from Bacillota bacterium, assembly GCA_023441965.1. Lineage (GTDB taxonomy): Bacteria > Bacillota > Clostridia > Lachnospirales > Lachnospiraceae > Mobilitalea. Next base: position 59,397 of record JAEZNB010000014.1, on the reverse strand, counting down.
ATGGAGATTCTCTGCTCACCACGATTACCGGGAATGGAATCACTACATATCTGGCAGAGGAGTTAGATAATGATATTATCTATACCTTCTATATTACTTCAGCAAGGGAATTTGAAGGAAGAAAATATGAGAGCCAGGCCACCGAGAAGCTTCGGGTGCAGCTCCAGCCAGGTCCCGGTACCAGCACGACACCAAAGTACTTTGCGGACCAGGCGGCATTTGAAGCCTCCCAAGCTTATCAGTCCCTGGAGTTCTTCCGTGAGCATGTGGACTATTCCAGGAGTATCGTCATACCGGGACTGATCAGCACAAACATCGGTGGTTTCACCAGTACGAAAATGTGCCCGCAGGGAATTACCTTTGCAGAGGATTATTTGCTGTTGACCGCTTATGAGATGAGTGCTGAAGAAAACTCAGTCATCTATGTTATGGATAAGACCACAGGCGGACTCCTGACTACTATGGTTCTTCCTGTTAAGGCCCATGCGGGAGGTATCGGTTATGATGGGACGTATGTCTGGGTGGCAGTTGGTACGAAGGTTTCGGCCATACCCTTAGCGGAAATCGAGAAGGCTACAAATAACGGGAAACCCTATGCCTATATGTCCTTTGTCGCAACCTGCGAGCTTGGAATCACAGCTTCCTATCTTACCTATCATAATAACCTCTTATGGGTAGGTTCCTATGATGAGCTGAACACCACCAAGCTCCACAGCTATGTGATTCATGAGGAGAAGGGCAAGCTTACCTTAGAGAAGGTGGATACGATGATTATGCCGACCAGAGTCCAGGGCCTTGCCTTTACTGAGGACGGTTATCTGATCCTGTCCCGTTCCTGCCAGCTATATAAGGGTCTCCGTGGCTATATGAGGCAGCTGGACATTTACCGGCCGGATCTTTCTGTTACAGAAGAGGGTGTCATTCCTTTGGGAGATCTGATCCGTACCGTAGAGATGCCTTCCATGAATGAGGAGATCGCAGTGGACGGAGGTTATCTGTTTGTGAATTTTGAATCGGCAGCCTTCCCGAACGCCTCCTTTATCGTGGACCGGATCTGTGCCTTTGAACTAAATTCCATTCTGACACCGACGGAAGTCTCCGAATAAGTCGACTTACCCTGTTAACAGAATAACCGATCTTGAATTGTCTTAAGAAACAATTGATTAAATTGAGAGAATATGCTATAATATGCCTACAATTATTCGAAACAACTCATACAAGCATGATGTAAGCGAGCAATATAACTTCATGAGATAAAATATTCAGAATACTTTCGGAGGTTGATCGCCGGATGGAGTCGAAGATTTTTAAAGGATTTCTGGTATTATCCTTGGTTGTTCTCTTGTTATTGATAGGTGTTTACTGGTTCCGTTTAAGCGGAGACAGCGAAGCGGCAGTAAAGAAGAAGCTTAATGCATTTCCTGCGGAATTGGATTTTTCTGATTCTGACGGTGTTATACGGGAGTTTATACCGAAGACAGATACTAAGTGAAGACTAAGTTATCAACAAACAGCCTCAATAATCCAACAAACAGCCAATAACAGCCCTGAAAAGGGCTGTTATTTTATCCCTGGTTAGTTCAGCTTAATGCAGATAAGGCTTCCCTTAAATATGATTTGAGAGGTGGCCATAAACAACAGTTGAAATGACGGAAGGAATATATGATAATGGAGTGGTAATTAACGGTAGCTGAAAGGAGCGGGAGGGTAGCATGAGGATATTATTGGTGGAAGACGATAAGACAATAGCGATGGGCCTGGAATATTCTCTGATCGAGGAGGGCCACAGTGTTATCCTGTGCCACAATTTAGCGGAAGGAAAAAGGGCATTATCGGAGCAAAAGACAGATTTGTGTATCTTTGATCTGACCCTGCCGGACGGAAGCGGATATGAGCTATGCAAGCAGGCTAGAACGCAGTGGGACCTTCCTGTGATCATCCTGACTGCCTGTGATGAAGAGGTCAATGTTGTCATGGGTCTTGAGCTGGGGGCGGATGATTATATCACTAAGCCCTTCCGAATTCGTGAGCTGATGGCAAGAATTCATACCGTCATGCGAAGATACCGCAAGGATGCTTCTTCAAACAATATCATTGAACTGGGCAGCATCCGCATCAATACGATGGAGGCCAAGGTATATAAGAATGGGCAGGAGGTCAGCCTGACTGCTCTGGAATATAGACTTTTATTAATCTTCGCTCAGCATGAGGGACAGGTTCTGACCCGCAATCAGCTATTGGAGGGAATATGGGATGTGGCCGGAGATTTTGTGAATGATAATACACTGACAGTATATATCAAGAGAATCCGAGAGAAGCTGGAGGAGGACCCCCAGAACCCGATCATCATAAAAACAGTCCGGGGTCTGGGCTATAAGGTAGGTGATTGAGATGCTCCGTAACAAAGAGTTCAAAATAATGCTGCTGATCCTGGGAATGCTCAGCCTGATCGGGATTGCATTAGGCTTTGCCCTGGATCAGTGGGCAGGAATACTGGCCCTTGTCCTGTCGGGGATATTCCTGTTTTCGGTGATCCTATTTACCCGCAGGCGATATCGGGATATCAGCCGCTTGTCAGTTTATCTAAGAAGGATCTGCAGCGGGGACTATTCGCTTGACCTTAGGGATAACAAGGAGGGCGAGCTCAGTATCCTGAAAAGCGATATCTATAAGGTAACTTTACTTCTGTCAAAGCAGGCAGAGCTTTTGAAAAGTGAAAAACAACAGTTGGCCGACGCCCTGTCCGATATCTCCCACCAGCTGAAGACACCTCTGACCTCCATGATGATGATGGCAGACCTCTTAAGTAAGCCTGAGCTTTCCGATGAGAAGAGGGTGGAGTTCACCAAGACCTTGCAGCAGCAGCTTGAACGGATGGAGTGGCTCTTATCCTCCCTGCTCAAGCTGTCCAGACTGGATGCGGGAACTGTGGAATTTAAGCGGGAGACTGTAGAGGCAGCCGCTCTGATCGATAAGGCAGTCAAACCCTTACTGATCCCGATGGAGCTAAGAAACCATAAGCTGATACTTCAGGGGGAGGAGCAGGCGTTCTTGTCCGTCGATCTGAACTGGTCGGCTGAGGCCTTGATCAATATCCTGAAAAATTGCATAGAGCATACCGGGGACGGAGGAAGCATAAGCATCAGCTATGCTGAGAATCCGATTTATACCGAGATTCTGATTGCGGATAACGGAAAAGGGATCGAGAAGGAGGAGCTTCCCCATATCTTTCAACGCTTTTTTCGGGGAAAGCATGCAGGACAGGACAGTGTGGGTATAGGCTTAGCCCTGGCCCATAGCATTGTCACTGCTCAGAACGGTAATATAAGTGTGACCAGCAATCCCGGTGAAGGAAGCCGTTTCAGTGTGAAATTCTACAAGCAGCTTCCCTGACAGGGGAGTGTACTTGGGGTCAGGGAATATCTGATAGCAGCTTCCCTGACAGGAGGAAGTCCGAGCAGAGAATGCGAAAATGACAAAATTGTAATATAATCTGTCACCGCAGAGTCATCCACAGAGACTAGAATGATATCAGGTCCGGCTGAAGTACAGAAAAGGATAAGATTATGCCGGCATGATATACAGGAGGTAATATAGAATGGAAATCTTGAGAGTTGAGAAGCTGACTAAGCAATATGGGAGCGGGGAAACCGCCGTAAAAGCCCTGGATGAGGTCTCCTTCTCTGTGGAAAAAGGTGAATTTGTAGCGATCATCGGTCCTTCCGGTTCCGGTAAATCTACACTGCTTCATCTGCTGGGAGGAGTGGACCGCCCAAGCGGAGGGAGGGTACTGATTGATAATACCGATATTTATGAGTTGAATGAAACACAGCTGGCCATCTTCCGCCGCAGGCAGATCGGATTGGTCTATCAATTCTATAATCTGATTCCGGTGCTGACCGTGGAGGAGAACATCACCCTCCCGATTCTGTTGGATGGGCAGAACATCGACAGGAAGCTGCTGAACAATATCATTGGGACCCTTGGACTGCAGGATCGTCTGGGATATCTGCCGAACCAGCTATCCGGCGGACAGCAGCAGAGAGTCTCCATCGGCAGGGCTCTGATCAATAATCCGGCCATTATGCTGGCTGATGAACCGACCGGTAACTTAGACAGCAAGAACAGTACGGAAATCGTCGAATTACTGAAAATGTTTAATAAGACCTACCGTCAGACGCTCTTGGTCATTACCCACGACGAACGCATCGCCCTTCAGGCGGACAGGATCATATCCATCGAGGACGGACGGATCACGAAGAATGAGGTGATCCGATCATGAATATAGTCAATAAACTGACCCTTCGCCAAATGAAGCTGAATCGGAAGAGAACCATTGTCACGATCATCGGAACCATCATTTCAGCTGCGATGATTACAGCGGTCTCTTTGCTGGCTGTCTGCTTCCTGGATCTGATGCGGAGGGAAATCATCGCCAGAAGCGGTGAATGGCATGTATTATATGAGGATGTGAACAGGGAGCAGTATCAGGCGATCCGTGAGGATCATGAGACCGAGCTTGCCATGATGAGTAGGGATCTCGGTTACACCTATCTTCCTTTCAGCGAGAATCAGAATAAGCCCTATCTCTTTATCAAGGAATACAATCAGGAGAGCTTGGAGAACTTTCCTATCGTACTCAAGGAGGGCAGACTGCCGCAGGCACCTGGGGAGCTGGTCCTGTCGGAAGCCATTTACGCCAATGCAAAGGTCAATTATGCCATAGGGGATGTCCTGAATTTTAAGATCGGGCAGCGTCAGCGGACAGAAGCTTTGGAGGATACGATGGGACCGCAGGCTTTACTGCAGGAATATGCTCTGCTTCGTAAGGATGACCAAGTGACGGAATATCTGACTGAGGAAATGTCTGCAACCTATACAGTCGTGGGGATTATAGAACGTCCTGTGAATGAATACACCTGGTCACCGGGTTACACAGCGTTGGCTTATTTTGATGACACTACCGTTTCAGAGGAGGAAAGCTTTGATGTCTATGTCAGGCTGGAGCGGATCAGGCGGAAGCTTTACAGTTATGTGGACCGGTTTGCTTCCGACCATGGAATCAGCGAGTACCGCTTCCATGATGAGCTTTTAAGGACTTATGGCATCATTATGGATGATGCGATCAAAGCAATGTTATCGATCTTAACCGGTATTATTATGGGAATTATAGTGATAGGCTCAGTTTCCCTGATCTACAATGCCTTTGCCATCTCTGTTTCGGAGCGTTCCAGGAATCTTGGCATGATGTCCAGTGTAGGTGCAACTAGGAAGCAAAAGCGAAATTCGGTATTCTTTGAAGGGGCTGTGATCGGAGCAATCAGTATTCCGATCGGAATTGCAGCAGGTCATCTGGGCTTATGGATTACCTTTCTATGCATCAATCCGATCCTGAAGAATTCCATGGAGGTTACAAGCGGTCTTAGAATAGCCTTCTTCCCTTCGGCGATTCTGGGGGCCTTCCTGGTCTCGGCCGGAACGATCTTCATTTCTACCTATATACCTGCCAGAAGGGCTTCCCGTGTTTCTGCCATTGAAGCCATCCGTCAGACGATGGATGTGAAGGTGACCAGAAGGCAGGTCAGAACCTGGAAGGTGACCAGAAAGCTGTTCGGAATCGAGGGTGAGCTGGGCCTCAAGAACCTGAAGCGGAATAAGAAGAGATATAAGGCAACTGTATTTTCCCTGATGATCAGTATGATCTTATTCCTGGTCATATCTTCCTTTACACAGAATCTGCGGAAGTCCCTGTATCTATATCAGGATGGCATCAATTTTGATATTGTGGTCACTGTGGATGGGGACAATGAATCCGAGAAAGCAGGTCTTGTTCAGAAAATTCTGTTCCTGGATGGGATTGCGGAGAATTCTGTTATAAACAGCATGGGCTTCAATTCCCAGATTCCGGTGGAGAAAACAGCCGATTATCTGATAGAGAGCATGCCCCTTCTGGCAGAAGGCGGAAAATTTCCTTATACGGTAACCCTGAACGTCTTTAGTCAGGAGGCCTTACGGGAATATGCGGAGGAAGCCGGTATAGAGCAGCAAATATGGTTGGATACGGCAGATAACAAGGCTGTGGTAATCGATCAGACCAAGTATGCGGATGATAGACTGGGGAAATATGTGGAGGCAAAGGCAGTCCTGCTCTCACCGGGAGATCAGCTGGACTTGACCTATTATTCGGTGGATTCGGATCAGACAACAGCGCTAAAGCCCTTAGAGGTGGCAGCCTTAAGCGGAGTCATGCCTATGGGTCTCCTATCCCATGGGAAGGACCCGGGCTTCCACATCCTTGTGTCCGAAGAAACCTTTCAGCGGATTTCGGAGGGTCTGGAGCTTGCTGAAGACCTTAGGACCGAGGTGTACTTAAATAGCAAGGAGCCTTTGAAGCTGCAGGAAGACCTGGAAAAGCTTCAGAACCAGGTTGGTATCAGCAGGCTGGGTATCTATAATGTGTTCAACTACCGGCAGATGGAGGAGAATCTCGTATTGCTGCTATCGGTTTTTACCTATGCCTTTATCATTCTGATTACTGCCATCTGTGCTGCGAATATATTGAATACGGTATCCACCAGTATTGCCTTAAGGAAGCGGGAATTTGCCATGCTGAAATCGGTCGGCATTACCCCCAGGGGCTTCAGTATCATGCTGAATTATGAAAGTATCTTTTACGGCATCAAATCTCTGGCCTACGGATTACCGATCAGTTTTGCCATCATGTACTTAATTCATAAAACCCTGATGAGCAAGTTCCAGTTTGCCTTCATGCTTCCGGTGAAGAGCATCCTGATTGTAATCATCTCCGTATTTCTGCTTGTCGGTACTGCCATGCTGTATTCGGCCAGAAAGGTGAAGAAGGAGAACATCATAGATACCCTGAAGCAGGAAATCATATAAAAGCTTCATAAAGCTGCTTCGCTTGATCAGACGAATGCAGATAACGTGATCATAAATAAAAATAGGGCTGCTCCTCAAAGTTGGATGTCAAGCATCCATATGACTTTGGAGCGGCCCTGTTCTTATCAGACTTTTCATTTCATACAAGCTTTGCTTAGAAAACCATTCTTTGAATATCTACCTTGGCGATTTCCTTCAGCTCCTTCTCAAATTGCTGCACGGTTTCATCCTGGGTCGAATCGCAAAACTCCAGAAGAATCAATCCATCCTTACTGCAGCTATCCTGACAGGCTACATGAAGACCAAGTCGGGTATTGATTTCACAGCCGTATTTGGTTAAGAGCTCCTGGACCTGGCTGGCCGTGTTAATCCGGTCATGAAGGACGAAGCCTACGATATGCTTTGCCATATGATAAAGCCTCCTTTCTTTGAAAAGTATGTTTTCCAATATTATACCAAAATGTAGGGAAGCTATCCATATATTTTTAGTCCCTCGAAGCAGACATTTCACAAGACATTTTCTTTGACAACAGGTATAATAGAGCTTAAACATACGGTATCCTGCTCCTAAGACAGATAATCGGGAGGAGGTGGGAGGTTAGATGATGGTTAACAGAAAAAGACTTCGGGATGAATTTTGCAGACTGGTTTCTATAGATTCCGTATCCTACCGGGAACGGGCAATGGCAGATGAGCTATCCTTCCTCTTGCGGGAGCTGGGCTTTCAGGTGGAGGAGGATGCTGCAGGTGCCCGCTGTGGGGGGAATTGCGGTAATCTGTATGGGATACTGGAGGGGGAGTTGAAAGGGGATCCCATTCTGCTCTCTGCCCATATGGATACTGTGGAACCGGGAATCGGTAAGAGAGCAGTCATACAGAAGGATGGAAGGATAAGCAGTGATGGGTCTACTGTTTTGGGGGCGGATGATGTGTCCGGTCTTGTGGCGATACTGGAGGCAGTCCGGACCGTGAAGGAGCAGGGACTTGCTCACAGAACGATAGAGATTCTTTTCCCGATAGCGGAGGAGGTCTACATTCTTGGCAGCAGTTTTTTTGATTACAGCCGTGTGAAGGCTAAGGAAGCCTATGTTCTTGACCTGACAGGACCGGTCGGAACGGCTGCGCTTCAGGCCCCCACCCTGGTATCCTTTACGGCAAGGATTAAGGGAAAGGCAGCCCATGCCGGTTTTGCACCGGAAGAGGGGATAAATGCCATAGCCATCGCAGCAGAAGCGGTTACGGGAGTAAAGCAGGGGAGAATCGATCCCCGGACTACGGTCAACATCGGACAGATCGAAGGCGGTCTGGCTAAAAATATTGTGTCAGACCTATGTGTTCTGAAGGGTGAGGTCCGGAGTCTGGATCATGCTGCCTGCCTTTCAGAGGCGGAAAAGCTGGAACGGTGTTTTCAGGAAACCGCTAAGAAATACCATGCGGTTTGTGAGTATGAGAGCTCCTTTGGCTGTTATGCTTATGAGGTAAAGCCGGAGCATCCGGTGGTCACACGATTTGTGAGAGCCTGTGAGGAACTTCATCTGCCGGTCAGCCTAATCCCCACCTTCGGAGGCAGCGATAATAATAACTTTGTCAGAAACGGTATCACGGGAATCGTTCTTGCCTGTGGCATGAATCAGGTACATTCCTGTCAGGAATATACCACTGTGGAGGAGCTGGCAAGGTGCAGTGAAATCGTCATACGACTAATCACAGATAAGCAGGTAGATGAATAACTTGTACACAAACAAGCCTTTCTATCATCCTTCTTATATGATATGACATTGACATAATACGATAGTTTATGTAGTATTAATTGGTAACATAATTTATAACCGGGAGGATTTTATCATGAAGAAGAAATTAGCTTTGTTTGTACTTGTTTTAGGTGTTATGGGATCTGCAGCTGCCTGTGGGCAGAAGGATTGTAAGGCCAAGGGTTGTTCCGAGGAGATCTTTGAGGATGGTTATTGCGAGGAGCACTACTTTGAAAAGGCGATTGAAAAGGGCTTCGAGAAAATTGGGGATCTATTTAAGTAAGTCCGATTTATAAAGGGGAAGCAGATCATCCCCTTCTACTGATCATATGGTATAGGTTAACCCTCTGTCGGTTCGGCTGTAAGGCCGGTCTGCAGAGGGTTTTTTATGGGCGATGGTTCCGGGGGACAAGCGGCTTGTGTAGGGAAGCTCACTTTGGAGGGGTGCGGTCAGTCCGTAAACTGCTAAAGTCTGGGCAGGGAAAAGAGTAGAATAATCTCTAATTATGAATTATAATGGTAGGGTAAACATGAGTGACTGCAGGGCAAGAGCTGAAAGAGAGGATAGAGTTGAAGAACAAGAAGAAGAGGAAGCATGCGCTAAGGATTGTCCTTGGACTTGAGATATTAGCAATCACGGTTATATTTCTATATGTTATTGTAAAGGGGGATATCTCCTTTCATACCATCGGTGCGAAGGAGACCCTGAAGGAGACAGAGGAAGGAGCATCCTCCGTGGCCGGATCGGAAGGGGATGGTACAGAGGGGAAGACAGAAGAGGGGACCCAAGTGACAAAGCCCTCCCAGGAGGCAGAAGGCCGTAATGATACAATCGGCAAGGAGGATGACACCGGGCCAGCAGGAGCGGACCCCGGAAGATCAGGAGCAGACCCCGGAACGGCAGGAACTGATTCCGGCACAACAGGACCGGTGACCGGGACAGATGGTGGTAAGCAAACGGATCCGACAGGAACAGGTGGTTTAGGGTCCGGGATGCAGGATCAGACAGGGACTGACCCGGAAGGGGCCATAGGAGCCGGCGCAGGGGCTGAAAATAAGGATATAACGGATACAATTACAATCAGTGTTGCGGGGGATGTTACCCTGGGAAGGGATCTGAATTATGGCTATGAGAACAGCTTTGATCATGAACTGGAGCGTCAGGGAAATGACTACAGCTACTTCTTCCGTAATGTTAAGGAGATCTTTGAGCAGGATGATATCACCATCGTAAATCTGGAGACAACGCTGACTACGTCCAAAAAGCCTGCCGAGAAGAAGTTTCGCTTTAAGGCAGATCCCTCCTATGTGGAAATCTTAAAGCAGGGGGATATCGAAGTCGTTAACGTCGCGAATAACCATACCTATGATTACCTGGACCAGGGTTATACAGACACCCTGGCAACCCTGAAGAAGGCAGAAGTCGGGTATTTTGGTTATGACATGATCTATCTTCAGGAGATAAGAGGAATTAAGGTTGGTATGGCAGGCTTCGTTAGCTGGGAAGCGACAAAGGGAAAGAAGGAAGAGATCCGCAAGGGGATAGAGAAGCTCAAAGAAGCAGGGGCTGATATCGTTATAGTAATGTTCCACTGGGGAATCGAGAAAGCCTATACCCCCAACACTGTTCAGAAAGAGCTGGCGCATTATTCCATAGATCAGGGAGCAGATCTGGTCTTGGGGGCCCACCCCCATGTTCTGCAGGGGGTTGAGGAATATAAGGGGAAACAGATTGTATACAGCCTTGGCAATTTCTCCTTTGGAGGGAACAAGAATCCCTCCGATAAGGACTCCATGGTCTATGTACACAAGTTTCATTTCAAGAACAAGGAGCTGGTAGGTGAAGAGAAGGAGATCATCCCCTGTTCGATTTCTTCCGTCAAGAACAGGAATAATTATCAGCCAACGCCTTTGGAAGGGAAAGAGAAGAAACGGGTTTTGGATAAGATAGAAAAATATAGCAAATTCTAATGTACAGGATTGGAATGTAAAGCATTCATAGAGATGAAATCAGGAATTATTATTGATATTGATATTTTAGAAACACATGATACAATAAGAGAAAGAATAATATATCAGAAGAACAGGAGGAGAATTATGGATTGGTTATCGAATCTTAACCCTACCGTCCAGGCACTGATTGCAACCTTGTTTACCTGGTTTCTGACTGCCTTGGGGGCATCCACCGTATTTATCTTTAAGAGCATTAACAAAAAAGTACTAAACGGTATGCTGGGGTTTGCTGCCGGGGTTATGATCGCCGCAAGCTTCTGGTCTCTGCTGGCTCCTGCCATCGATATGGCAGAGGAAGCAGGTATGATTGCTTGGTTCCCTGCAGTCATCGGCTTTCTCGCGGGAGGAGCTTTCCTCTGGGGCGTTGATACTGTCATGCCACATCTTCATATCGGTGCAGACCAGGAGCCGGAGGGAGTGAAAACCAGCTGGAGAAGGAGCGTTCTGCTGGTGCTGGCAATTACACTTCATAATATACCGGAGGGACTTGCCGTAGGTGTAGCCTTCGGAGCGGCAGCAGCCGGTTTTCCGTCCGCTACTTTGGCAGGAGCTCTGGCACTGGGACTTGGTATCGGACTTCAGAACTTCCCTGAGGGCGCAGCAGTATCCGTTCCCTTAAGAAGAGAGGGGCTGTCCAGGATGAAGAGCTTTCTTTATGGTCAGGCCTCCGGAATTGTGGAGCCCATAGCCGGTGTGCTGGGAGCCGTTGCGGTTATCGCCATGAAACCGATCTTACCTTATGCCCTATCCTTTGCTGCAGGAGCGATGATCTATGTTGTTGTAGAGGAGTTGATTCCGGAAGCCCAGCAGGAGAAGCATCATTCCAATGTCGGAACCATTGGGGCTATGGCCGGTTTTGCAGTCATGATGCTGCTGGATGTGGCACTCGGCTAGACCTGTCCCGGCAGTAGCAGTCATAGAGGGTGCCAAAGGAAAATCACAGGTTGACATTTCCATCACATCGGTGTATATTAATAAAATGATATGAATAAATATGCAATATCTTATTATTTGACAGAGGTGATGGGATGAAAAAGAAAGTATTTGTTGACGGTCTGACCGGAACGACCGGTTTGAAGATACATGAAAGATTAAGCTTATATACAGAGCTGGAGATCATTTCGATCGATTATGAGAAGAGACGGGATCCGGCAGAGAGGTCAAGATGCCTGAATGAAGCGGATATCGTTTTCCTCTGCTTGCCGGATGATGCAGCGAAGGAAGCAGTAGCTCTGGTTACGAATCCTAACACCAGGATCATCGATGCCAGCACTGCCCACCGCACAGCTCCGGATTGGTGTTACGGTCTTCCCGAGTTATCGAAGACTCACAGGGAAGCGATTATAAAGGGAAAGCGGGTCAGCAACCCCGGTTGTCATGCCACTGCCTTTGCCCTGTCGGTCTACCCCTTACTGGCCCAGGGTATAATGCCCACGGATTATCCCGTAAGCTGTACCAGCATCACCGGCTATAGTGGAGGAGGTAAGGCTCTGATCGATAAATATGAAGCTGATCATGGGGAGAATACTTATACCAAGGCTCCCAGGCCCTACAGCCTGGCTCTGAGCCATAAGCATCTGAAGGAAATGACAGAAAGGGCCGGATTGGCGGAAAGCCCCCTGTTTCTTCCTGTGGTAAGTGACTATTATCAGGGGCTGGCTGCATCTGTCCCGATCCATACCAGGCTGCTTTCAGGCAAGTGGGATCCGAAGGCGATTCATGAGGTCTTCCTGGAGTATTACGCAGGAGAGATATTTGTGAAGGTCATGCCCTATGCGGATGACACCCTCCTTTTTGACGGAGGCTTGGATATCACAGCCTGCAATGATACGAACAATGCGGAGATCTTTGTTTTCGGAAATGAGGCCCAGGGACTCGCTCTGATTATGACCAGACTGGATAATCTGGGGAAAGGAGCCTCCGGAGCGGCCATTCAAAACATGAACCTCATGCTGGGCTTCGACGAAGGCCTGCATCTGTAGATAGCTCAAATAACAGAGCCCGAGGGTCCTTATAGTATGTAAGGATCTCGGGCTCTCATTGTATCCATTATTCATCTTCCTCCCTGCTTAAATGTGCCATCATGTAATGCAGGCCCTTAAGCAGCTGTTCGGCACTTGCCACATCCATATTCAAGGCGCAGACCAGCTTCTCGGGAATATGAAGGGCCTCCTCGCGGAAATCTTTGCCCATCTGGGTCAGTCTGATATACACATTCCGCTCATCTAAGGAGCTGCGGGACCGGTCAATATAGCCGAGGGCTTCCAGCTTTTTCAGTAATGGGGTCAGGGTACCGGAGTCCAAAAACAGCTTCTTGCCCAGATCCTTCACCGTGACCTCATCGCTCTCCCAGAGAGCCATCATAACGATATAGCCGGTATAGGTAAGACCGTAGGGGTCCAGCAGGGGCTTATACATCCGTATAATTTCCTTGGAACAGACATATAAGGAAAAGCAGAGCTGGTTATCAAGCTTCAGGATATCGTAAGGGTCCGGGGTATTCGCTTTCCCCTCCATTAATTTGCCATCTTCATTCATTAGATACCTCCGTGCTGCTGATACCCAAATAGCTCCATATGCAGGGGTCGATCAGGTATCGCATGTTATTAATCATATTGATCAATAAGATTTTATACAATTTAATTAGAAATGTCAAGATAGGTATTGACATTTCTAAAATAATAGCATAAGATTGGATTGTAAACAATATATATGATGCGTCTGACGAAATATCCGTTCCGGCATAAGAAGCATTGGAATGGGCAGACTATTGATAGAATTAAGAAAGGAAGGATTTAAAATGAAACGTGATTTTGCACAAGCGGTGGAGCATCGCAGAACATATTATGGAATACAGAAGTCATCCCCAATCTCTAAGGAGGAAATCGTTAAGATTGTAGAGCACTCGGTGAAGTACGTGCCCTCTTCTTTTAACGCTCAGAGTGCAAGAGCGGTAGTCCTGTTCGGGGATCAGCATGACCGTCTGTGGGAGATTGTAAGAGAAGCCTTAAGAGCGCTGGTACCGGAGGATGGCTTCCAGAAAACCAGCGAAAAGATAGATTCCTTTAAAAATGGTTACGGCACGGTTCTCTACTTCGAGGATCAGGCTATCGTGGAAGGGCTGCAGGAGCAGTTTTCCCTATACAAGGACAATTTCCCGATTTGGTCCCTTCAGTCCTCAGGAATGCTGCAGTATGTTATCTGGACCTCTTTGGAGGATGCAGGTCTCGGAGCCTCCTTACAGCATTATAACCCTTTGATTGACGATCAGGTTCATGCGGAATGGCAGCTCCCCAAGTCCTGGAAGCTACTGGCCCAGATGCCCTTCGGTACTCCTGCTGCAGATCCCGGTGAGAAGGAATTTGCACCTTTGGATGAGAGAGTGAAGATCTTCGGATAAGGTTTATACTGCCAGGACTAAGCTATGAGGTATCAGAGGTGTTTCATTAGCCTGTCTTGGTTAAAAGTATCAGATGCGATTGATAAGATTGACTTGGTTATTTATTTTTAGAAGCGGTCAAGGTCTGACTGGGTTAAGAAAGATCAGAAGCTGTTGTGAGTGATAAGATGAGAAGCAGAGAAGAATAGATGCTCTGCTTCTTTTCATAGCTTCTCTTATATTTCATGTGAATATTTCATGATAAGATTAGCATTAAATGCATATCATCTTTAGGAGTTTTTTCGTCACTGACAGAAAGATAATGGATTGTTACACTGATTTATGGTAAAATATAAGTAATATCTGCCATAAAGGATACGAAGGAAAGAGGTGCCGGATTGAAAACTGCATATGTTTATGTATCAAGTCTGGGCAATCTTCTGATTGCCGAGGATTGTCAGGGGATTACGGATATTCAGTTGCTTCGGGAGGTGGACAGGGAAGCTTTATCGGCCGAGTTCAATCTTGTCGAGACCAAACGTCTGAAGGAAGCGGCTGCTCAGCTGTCAGAATACCTGGAGGGAAACAGAAAAGAGTTTACGCTTGATTTACATCCACAGGGAACCCCCTTCCAACAGAAGGTCTGGGAAGCCCTAAGAAGAATTCCCTACGGAGAGACCCGCAGCTATAAGCAGATTGCAGAAGAGATCGGTAATGGGAAGGCTTCCCGCGCTGTGGGAAGTGCAAACCATCACAACCCCATCCTGTGTGTCATTCCCTGTCACAGGGTCATCGGGGCCGATGGCGGCCTGGTGGGCTATGCCGGAGGATTGGACATAAAAAAACAGCTACTGCAGCTGGAACATGGAAAGGACGAATAATATGAATTATGAATGGTCACTAGACATCCTGTATCAAGGGCTTGAGGATCCCAAATATAAGGAGGACCGGGATAAGCTCATCGGATTAATCGAAGAGATCAAAGGCTTCAGCGAGAAGCTGAAGGACAGGACCAATGAGGAGGAGGCCCTTCTGCAGGCGATTGATTATATGGAGCAATACCAAGTGCTGGGTAACCGGCTGGGCTTTTACCTGATGCTAAGACAGTCCGTAAATACCGCAGACGCACAGGTAGTGAATGAGCTGAATTCTATAGAAAAGCAGTTCAGTGAGACCTCAAAGCCGATGGCAGTGATGCATAAATGGATTGCCGGAGTTCAGAACCTGAAGGCCTACCAGGAGAAGCATCCGAAGCTTAAGGCCTACGAGTTCCTGCTGGAGGAGATGAAGCAGGATGCGAAGCATCTCTTAAACGATGATGTGGAGGAGGTAATCGCAAAGCTGAATATCTCTGCCGGCTCTGCCTGGGGAAGCATGCACAGCTTTTTGACCTCTACCCTGGAGGTGGAATATCGCAGGGAGATCATTACCTTACCCCAGGTAAGAAATCTCGCTCACAGTGAGGACCCCACCGTACGTAAGGATGCTTTTGAAGCGGAGCTGAAGGCCTATGAAAAGATAAAGGATGCCATCAGCTATTCTCTGAACAATATCAAGACACAGGTAAATACCATCTGTGCCATGAGGGGCCATCAGTCTCCTCTGGCAATGACCTTAACGCAATCCAAGATGAAGAAGGAAACCCTGGATGCTATGCTTGAGGCAATCAGAGAGTATCTGCCCGTTTTCCATAAATATCTGAAGCATAAAGCCAAGCTTTTGGGTCATAAGAAAGGCTTACCCTGGTATGATTTATTCGCACCTTTGGGTGAGAGCAAAACGACCTTCAGCGTGGAGGATGCCAGGAGCTATCTGGTGAAGCATTTCCGTGGCTTCTCCAATGATCTGGCGGATATGGTGGATCAGGCCTTTGAGGAGGAATGGATCGACTTCTATCCCAGAAAGGGCAAGGTAGGCGGAGCCTTCTGTGAGAATATGCCCTTTGTGAAGCAGAGCCGTATCATGATGAACTTTACCGGCCATCTCAATGATGTGATAACCCTGGCCCATGAGCTGGGTCATGCATATCATGGCCTGCACATCCAGGATCACCTCCCCCTCAATGTGGATTACAGTATGCCGGTGGCAGAGACTGCCTCCACCTTCAACGAAGCCTTGATTATGGAGGCTGCCATTAAGGAGACAGAAGGCAAGGAGAGGATGGCTCTGATTGAAAGTCAACTTCAGGATGTGACCCAAATCATATGTGATATATATTCCAGATTTCTGTTTGAGAGCGAAGTGTTTGAGAAGGTGAAGAGCGGCTTCCTCTTTGCGGATGAGCTGAAGGAAATTATGCTGGTGGCTCAGAAGGTGGCCTATGGGGACGGCCTGGATCCGGAATATCTGCATCCCTACATGTGGGTTCTGAAGGGGCATTACTATTCCGAGAACTTAAGCTTCTATAACTTCCCCTATGCCTTTGGCGGCTTATTTGCCAGAGGTCTTTACGAAAAATATAAGGTAGAGGGAGAAGGCTTCGTTCCGAAATATCAGGCACTGCTGAAGGCTACCACGGTGAAGAGCGTTGAGGATGCGGCGAAAGAAGCAGAGATCGGTCTGGAGAATCCGGACTTCTGGAGAACCAGTCTGTCTTCCGTTGAGAAGCTGGTGGATGAATTTATCGCAATCAGCGAAGGGAAGGAATAAAACCTCCCTAAAAATATAAGGAAAAATCTTGATGAAATGCTTGCTTCTGCTTGCTTATGAAGAAAGTGACCAGGCTGGAATCACATAAAATCAATGATCCATCAGATAATAATCATGAATCATTTCATTGGCAACATGATTGCCGGGGACTTCGTCCCGATGACTGTCTCCTATCGTAGTAATAAGAGCATGGGAGAGGGAATGAAAGGAGCATGAGAATGAGTATAGTGAATATGGATCAATCGATGCCGGAAGGATTAGGCTTCCGCCTCGCTATGGATATGAAGGCGATGACGAACTTCGTAAATCTGCCGGAAACGAAGAAACAGGAGCTGATTAATTATATCAAGGGCTCCGGCAGCGGAGATGAAGCCAGGAACAGGGTAACAGAAGTCGTAAGCAGCTTAAGAGGAGGCGACTCCTTCAAATAAGCCCAAGCAAAATCTGTATGTATGAGTGTTTATCTCTGCAATAACCTGTAGCGAATAGGGAAGTGGTATCGTCCATCATGAGACTGTTTGGCGCCCTCGGTACTTAGGTTGTGGCAGTGTTCTGTCTGCCACGACCTTATGTACCGTTAGGTGCGACCAACCAAGCGAAAGCGTGTCTCAGGTGGATGATACCACTTCCTTATTCGTAGAGGTACTTCTCCAGAGATAAAACATCAACAATCAAAAGGGCGCCGAACAAAAAGTTCGACACCCATAAGCTTTAACGGGGGTTGCCCATGAAGAAGAGTGCAATCGTACCGGGACCGGCATGAGAACCGATTGTGGGTGATATATAGCTGATCAGGAAGCTCTGAATTCCAAAACGTTCCTTGACCAGATCGGCTACGTAATCAGCATCCTCCCTACAGTCTCCATGGCTGATAAATACGATATCATTTTTATCGGTAAAACCGGAGATTCGTTTCTCCATCTGGTCTACCAGGGAAATCAAGGCCTTCTTTCTGCCCCTGACATTATTGAGGGGAGTCAGATGTCCTTCATTGTCTACGTGCAAGACCGGTTTCACATTAATCAAGGTTCCGATGATGGCAGTGGTCTTGGAAACTCTGCCTCCGCGGTGCAGATGATGGAGATCATCCACGGTAAAGACATGGCAAAGGTTAAGCTTATTCTTCTCAAGCCAATCTGCGATTTCATCCAGCGTCTTTCCGCTTTCCTTCAGCATAAGGGTCTTGTGCACCAGCAGTCCTTCGCCCAGGGAGGCACATAAGGAATCCACAACCACAATCCTGGCATCGGTAATCTCATCACATAATTCTCTGGCTACTGTGGTGGTTACAGAGCAGCTTCCGCTTAAGGGGGAAGAGAAGGCGATATGTAGAATATCGTAGCCCTCTTCTAAAAGCTCGCGGAAGATCTTTTCGGCAACCTCAGGGTTAACAGCCATCGTGGTAGGCATAGCTCCGCCCCGCATCTTATCATAAAAGGCCTTTGGCTCCAGGTCCTGATTCTCTCCTCCGTAAACCACACCGTCAAAGCTGTAGTAGAGGGGAAGTATTCTAAGACCGTGGCTTTTCGCATAATCTGCAGGAAGGTCGCAGGTGGAATCGGTTGTAATGATAAATGGTTTCATCTTAATACCAGTCCTTTCAAGTTTATTATGAATCATTCCGGAAGAAGCTCCGAAATCCAAGTCTCATAGCAAGCATCGGAAATATATGTGGTTTTCATAACGACATGATATATTATATCATACCATACAGTATGGGTTCAATACTAATTGCCAAAAAAATCATCAATTTCATTATTATAGAATTGCAAAAAACTCTTTTCTTATGCATATACATGTGATATAATGACCACGATTGGCAGATTAACATAGGTGACATCTGCATTAATGTAATCAAGGAGGCAAACAATGAAGCATATCAGGACTTTAAACACAAGAAACCTGAAGGATACAGTGAAGAAGGGTGGCTGCGGCGAGTGCCAGACATCCTGCCAGTCAGCATGCAAGACATCCTGTACAGTAGGCAATCAGAGCTGCGAGAACAAATAATACGGTACATACCCAGGTGAAGCGACGGATCGCTTCATTTTGTAGCTATTAAAACGATTGATTATGGGGCTGCCTCAAAATATACATCTCCTGATTCGGATAAGAGGGAGAGGTTTTGAGACAGTCCTATTCGTTGTAGAATTAGGAGGATAAGAATTGGTTCATCAGTATAAAAGTAATGGTTATAACATCGTACTGGATGTCAACAGCGGAATGATTCATGTGGTAGACGACCTGGCCTATGATATCATCGGAATGTACGAGGATAACAGCAAAGAAAATATCATAGCAGCTATGGTTGAAAAATATACCCATCCGGATTATATGAAGCTGATTGTGGAGAGGTGCAGCAAGGAGAACTTCACAGAGAATGTAGAATCCCTGGTTCGTCAGATCATGGAGGTAATCATGGATGTGGAGCAGCTGAAGAAGGAAGGTTCCCTCTTTACCAAGGATGTATATGAGGATTACATCAAGGACTTTAAGTCCCGGTCCACAGTGGTAAAGGCGCTTTGCTTACATATTGCCCATGACTGCAATCTGGCCTGCAGATATTGCTTCGCCGAAGAAGGGGAGTATAAGGGCGGTCGGGCTCTGATGAGCTATGAGGTCGGGAAACGGGCTTTGGATTTCCTGATTGAAAATTCCGGCAGCCGCAGGAATCTGGAGGTGGATTTCTTCGGTGGGGAGCCCCTGATGAATTTTGAGGTGGTAAAGGACCTGGTCCGCTATGGCAGGGAGCAGGAGAAGCTTCATAATAAAAACTTCCGCTTTACTCTGACAACCAATGGTATCCTCTTAGATGATGAGGTCATGGAATTTGTCAACAAGGAAATCAGCAATGTGGTCTTAAGCATCGACGGCCGCAAGGAAGTGAATGACCGGATGCGTCCAAGCAGAAACGGCAAGGGTAGCTATGATCTGATACTGCCCAAGTACCTGAAGCTGGCAGAAAGCAGGAATCAGACCAACTATTATGTGAGGGGTACCTTTACCCATAATAACCTGGACTTTTCTGAGGATGTGAAGCATCTGGCAGAGCTGGGCTTCAAGCAAATCTCTGTTGAGCCTGTTGTTGCACAGCCTGAGGAGCCCTATGCAATTACCGAAGAGGACCTTCCGATCTTATTTGAAGAGTATGATAAACTAGCCAAGTATATGCTGGAGAGCCGCAAGGAAGGGAAGAATTTTAACTTCTTCCATTTTATGATCGATCTATCCGGTGGGCCCTGTGTCGCAAAACGTCTCTCCGGCTGCGGTTCGGGTACGGAATATCTGGCTGTGACTCCCTGGGGTGATCTCTATCCCTGTCATCAGTTTGTGGGAATGCCGGAATATCTGATGGGAAATGTATTTGAAGGCATCAAGCAGCCTGAGCTTAGGGAGGATTTCAAGAGCTGTAATGTTTATTCCAAGGAAAAGTGCCGGAACTGCTTTGCCAAGTTCTACTGCAGCGGCGGTTGTGCGGCAAATTCCTATAACTTCCACGGAAGCATCCATGACGCTTATGACATCGGTTGTGAGCTCCAGAAGAAGCGGGTAGAATGTGCGCTTATGCTCAAGGCTGCAGAACAGGCAGCAGAAGAATAGGGAAGACAGTTTCATGCGATTATTCTGCTTGGAGGGTAGTATGATCAGGAGGGAAGAGAGAAAGAGCGGCACAAAAGAGCAGAGCAAGGAGAAGGGGAGACTGCGTTTATTATTGCTGCCGTTCCTCCTTGCTGTAGGAGCCGGTATCCTTGTCGGAGCCTCCATGGTCGCCTATCTGCATGGTATATATGGGGAGCTGAACGGCCAGGTTATGGTCATCATCTATTGCAGCCTCGGCATGTGTCTTCTTAGTACCTTCCTGAATATACTCTTCCATGAAGCCGGACATCTGATCTTCGGACTTCTGACCGGATATTCCTTTCTCTCTTTCCGGATCGCTTCCCTGACCATAGTCAGAGATCGGGGAAAGCTCCGGATCAGGAGGTTCAGTGTACCCGGAACCGCAGGACAGTGCCTTATGGCTCCTCCGGTATGTCCGGCAGAGAGGTTTCCCTACCGCCTCTATAACTATGGTGGAGTGATTATGAATTTGATTGTGACCTTCCTTACCTGTCTTTCGATTTTCATTCTGCCACAGAGCTCCGTTCATGGGAAGTTCCTGCTCGGAGGCTTCGCGGCGGGAAGCTTATTAACCGCTGTAATGAATGGACTGCCAACGAAAGCCTTTGGTCTTGCAAATGATGGCTACCATGGGAAGGCCATGAAGAGAGATCCGCTTGCAAGAATGTCCTTTCGACTGCAGCTGGAGATGATACAGAGGCAGGCCTCCGGAGAGAGGTTGAAGGATATGCCCGAGGAATGGTTTCTGCTTCCGTCGGGGGCCTTACCGTCTAATATTATGAATGCCTATATTCTATATATCGGATATTGTCGGGCCTTGGACGGTATGGATTTTGCTGGTGCTACGGAGCGCTTAATTCAACTGATTACGATCACTGCGAAGCTTCCGGTTTCCTTTCGGAATATGATTCAATTGGAGGGCTTATTCCTGACCCTGCTGAATGGGGCTTCGGAGGAGGAGACAAAGCAGTATCTGACGAAACAGAGCAGGCGATTACTGAAGTCAATAAAAAACGAGATTAATGTCCTTCGGATTGCTTACACTTACAATAAATTGTACCTGAAGGATGAGGAGACCGCCGAAGTCTGCAAAAAGCGTCTTCTTAAGCTGGCCGGTAACTATCCGATCAAGGCAGAGGCCGAGATGAATCTGATGCTGCTGGAATATGTTGAACACCAATCCGAGACCGGAGAGGCTCATGCATAGGGACCGACCCAGGCGGATGACATAAAGAAGGAGCTGGGAGCTAAGAATAAGACATAACGATGACCATACCCTTGACCTGTAGAGTTAAGGATTTGCGATACATTAAGAAGGAAGAAGAATGAATACAGAATACTGGGTCATAAAAAATAAAAAAGCGGATTTTCAGCGGATCATGACAGAATGCGGGATCAGTGAGGTTTTAGCCCGCTGCCTGGTCAACCGAGGCTACGAGGAGACAGAGGAAATCAGGGACTTCCTCTATCCCAATCTCTCAAAGCTTTCTGATCCCTTTCTGATGAAGGATATGGAGAAGGCCTGTAGCATCTTAACAGCAAAAATGAAAGCAGGAGCTAAGATCCGTATCATCGGAGATTATGATGTGGATGGGGTGGTTTCGACCTATCTGCTCTATCGGACCCTTCACCTGCTCGGCGCAGATGTGGATTATGATATCCCTGACCGGATCATGGATGGTTACGGTATTAACATCAGAATGGTAGAAGCTGCGAGGGAGGCAGGGGTAGATACGCTGCTGACCTGTGATAACGGAATCGTTGCCATGGATCAGGTGCTTGCGGCGAAGAACTATGGGATGACGGTAATCGTAACGGACCATCACAATCTCCTTAGTCTGGAGGATGGGGACATACTCCTGCCGGAGGCAGATGCCGTGATTAATCCCAAGCAGCCGGAGTGCCGGTATCCCTTCAAGGGTCTGTGCGGCGCAGCTATTGTCTTTAAGCTATGTCAGGCCCTTCTAAGAGATGCGGTTATTCCGGATAAGGAGGATTATTTCCTTGAGCTCTTGTCCTATACGGCGATTGCCACAGTATGTGATGTCATGGAGCTGGTAGGGGAGAACAGGATTATCGTAAAGCATGGTCTGGAGCAGCTGAAGCAGACGAAGAATCCGGGCTTGCTGGCCTTAATGGAGGTCAGCCAGGTACATAGGGAGCAGCTTAGCACCTTCCATTTGGGCTTCGTCATCGGACCCTGTCTGAATGCTTCCGGACGGCTGGATACAGCAAAGAAGGGTCTGGAGCTTCTTCTGGCCCCGGATACTGAACAGGCACTCCGCCTGGCCGAGGAGGTCAAAGGTCTGAATGAGATCAGAAAGGATATGACCTCTGAAAATGTGGAGAAGGCTGTACTGCTGATCGAGGAGGGCTCTTATCTGCAGGACAAGATCCTGGTGATCTACCTGCAGGATTGTCATGAAAGTATAGCCGGTATCATTGCGGGAAGAATCCGGGAGAGATATCACAGACCGACCATCATCCTGACCGATTCCGAAGATGGAGTAAAGGGCTCAGCCAGATCCATCGAGCAGTACAATATGATTGAGGGCTTAACAAAGGTGAGAGATCTTCTGATGAAGGTAGGCGGACACCCGATGGCTGCCGGCCTGTCTCTGAAAGCGGAGCAGATAGAACCCTTAAGAAGGAGACTGAATGAGGAGACAGCTCTGACCGATGACCAGCTGCTGCCAAAGGTCACGATAGATATCCAGCTTCCCTTCGGCTTTCTGACCGAGGAGCTTGTGAAGGAACTGAAGCTTTTGGAGCCCTTCGGCAAGGGCAATGAGAAGCCTCTGTTTGCCGAAAAGAACCTGAAGGTGAAATCGGTATTCCTGATCGGGAAAAATGGGAACGGTCTTCGGTTCTTATTGGAGAATACCTATGGGAGACAGCTGGAAGCGGTATACTTCGGGGATGTAGAGGCGTTTTTCTCCTATATATCGGACACCTATGGAGCGTCGGAGGCCCTGAAGCTGAAGACCGGCAGGGGTACCGACATAAGGCTTACCATAACCTACTACCCGAAGATCAACGAATATAACGGTTTTAAGAGCATTCAGCTGATGATACAGAACTACAGATGAGAGCTATCGCACTTATTTGTAGAAATTTGCTTTACGAACCGTTGACCAAGGTGTTATAATTATCAACTATAAGAAGACATAATACATCGGAAGATAGGATTCAAGGATGCGGAAGGCTATCCATAGCCAGGTCCGATCTCCCGGCAGGAACGGGGCAGATCACAGGAATGTCCTTGAATGGAATAAGATAGAATACCCATTAGAAGAGAAATTGGAGGTCATAATGAAAAAGATTGAGGATTATGTAAGAAGCATACCGGATTTTCCGGAACCCGGCATTATATTCAGGGATGTGACCAGTGTATTACAGGATAAGGACGGATTGAAGCTTGCTATCGACCAGATGCAGGAGCTCCTTAAGGATATTGAGTTTGATCTTATTGTGGGACCCGAATCCAGAGGCTTTATCTTTGGCGTACCGATCGCTTATAATCTGAACAAAGCCTTTATACCCATCAGAAAGAAAGGTAAGCTTCCCTGTGAAACGATCTCAATGGATTATGATCTGGAGTATGGCAAGGCAACGATTGAGATTCATAAGGATGCAATCAAACCGGGTCAGAGAGTTGTAATCATAGATGATCTGATTGCAACCGGAGGTACCATCGAGGCAATCACAAAGCTGGTCGAGATGTTGGGCGGAGTGGTGGTCAAGATCATTTTCCTGATGGAATTAAAAGGCCTGAAGGGCCGGGAGAAGCTGTCCGGTCATGATGTGGAGGCCGTGATTCAATATGAAGGACATTAAGCATTTGTTTCATATATAGACATAAGACTAAGCAGGAGGCCTCGATGGCCGGCTGGGAATGAGCAT
The DNA here is from genome assembly GCA_023441965.1 of Bacillota bacterium. Classification (GTDB taxonomy): domain Bacteria; phylum Bacillota; class Clostridia; order Lachnospirales; family Lachnospiraceae; genus Mobilitalea. The sequence continues at coordinate 35,181 of JAEZNB010000014.1, read as the reverse complement.
GAAACAGACTGGGAGGTGATATCATGGAAGGTTTGGAAGAGAAGGTAACAAAAGAGAGCGAAAAGAATACGACAGACATTACGGTGCCTGCCGATTTTACTTCGCCCGAAGCACTGTATCAGCAGCTGATCCATAAGGTCCGCAGCTACCATCCGTCCGCTGATATCTCTATGATCGAGAAGGCATACCATCTGGCTGATGATGCCCATAAGGACCAGTTCCGTAAATCCGGAGAGCCATATATTATTCACCCGCTCTGTGTGGCGAATATTCTGGCTGAGCTGGAGCTGGATAAGGAGAGTATCGTAGCCGGTATTCTGCACGATGTTGTGGAGGATACGCACTTTACGATTGAACAGGTGGCTGACATGTTCTCCGATGAGATTGCCCTGCTGGTGGATGGTGTTACAAAGCTGACCCAGCTCAATTATTCGAAGGATAAGGTGGAGATTCAGGCAGAGAACCTAAGGAAGATGTTCTTGGCTATGGCGAAGGATATCCGGGTCATCCTGATTAAGCTGGCAGACCGGCTGCACAATATGAGAACCTTAAAATACAAGGAACCGGAGAAGCAGAAGGAGACAGCCAGGGAAACCATGGATATCTATGCTCCGATTGCTCAGCGGCTTGGTATCTCCAGAATCAAGATTGAGTTAGATGATCTGTCCCTGAAATACCTGGAGCCGGAGGTATATAAGGATCTGGCAGAGAAGATCGCTACGAAGAAGAGCGAGCGCCAGGCCTATATCGACAGCATTGTAGCGGATGTAAAGTCCCATATCGATGCTGCCGGAATTCCTGCAAAGATTGACGGAAGAATTAAGCATTTCTTTAGTATCTATAAGAAAATGGTGAATCAGAACAAGACCTTAGAGCAGATTTATGATCTGTTTGCCGTTCGGATCATTGTTGATTCACTCAAGGACTGTTATGCAGCCCTGGGTGTCATCCATGAAATGTATAAGCCCATACCGGGACGTTTCAAGGACTATATTGCCATGCCCAAGCCTAACATGTACCAGTCCCTGCATACAACTCTGATTGGGCCCAAGGGACAACCCTTTGAGATTCAGATCCGTACCTATGATATGCACAGAACCGCAGAGTATGGTATTGCGGCTCACTGGAAGTATAAGGAGGGCCAGGATGGTAAGGGCGGTACTGCCAATGCTGAGGAAGAGAAGCTGACCTGGCTTAGACAGGTATTGGAATGGCAGAGGGATCTCTCCGATAACAAGGAGTTCTTAAGCCTGCTTAAGAATGACTTTGACCTTTTCTCGGAAAGCGTGTATGCCTTTACCCCTACTGGGGATGTCAAGACCCTGCCGACAGGCTCTAACCCCATAGACTTCGCCTACAGCATCCATAGTGCCGTCGGCAATAAGATGGTAGGAGCAAGGGTGAATGGCAAGCTGGTTCCGATTGACTATGTGATTCAGAACGGTGACAGGATTGAGATCGTGACCTCACAGAATTCTAAGGGTCCGAGTCGGGACTGGTTATCGATTGTTAAGAGTACCCAAGCGAAGAATAAGATCAACCAGTGGTTCAAAACCGAATTTAAGGATGATAATATTACCAGAGGTAAGGAGCTTGTGACCAACTACTGCAAGACGAAGAGCATCGTCTTAAGTGACCTGCTGAAGCCGGAGTTTATCAATGTGGTCATGAGGAAATACGGCTTTAAGGAATGGGATGCGGTTCTCGCCGCGATTGGTCACGGCGGACTGAAGGAAGGCCAGGTTGTCAACAGACTTCAGGAGGAATATAAGAAGAAGTATAAGAAGGAAGTCACGGACGAGAATATTCTGGAGCAGATTACTGAGGTCAGGGATAACAAGCTGGCACCGAAGAAGTCGAAGAGCGGTATTGTTGTGAAAGGCATCCATGACCTGGCGGTACGTTTCTCCAAATGCTGCAGTCCTGTTCCGGGTGACGAGATCGTAGGCTTTGTAACCAGGGGAAGAGGCGTCTCCATTCACAGAACGGACTGTATCAACGTAATGAACCTGCCCGAGGAGGATAGAGCCAGACTGATTGATGCGGAATGGAATGTGGCTGATGGGAAGGAAGCCGGTGGAGTCTATCCGGCTGAGATCAAGATCTATGCAAATAACCGCACCGGTGTGCTGGTAGATATATCAAAGATACTGACAGAAAATAAGATCGATGTGACCTCCATGAATGTCCGAACCAGTAAGCAAGGGACAGCGACAATCAGCATCGGTTTTGAGATTAACGGTAAGGAACAGCTGAATGAAATCATAGCCAAGATCCGCAATGTGGAGAGCATCCTGGATATCGAGCGTACAGCGGGATAGCCGGTGTATATGTCAAATATTCAAATTCGCGGGGATCGATGGCAGAATGGAGTATGAATATGAATGAAATGAAGCTTGAAACCATTGTACTGGGAATCGTACAGACCAACACCTATATCATCAGCAATCAGCAGTTAAAGGAAGCGATCGTGGTGGATCCGGCGGATGATGCCAATCGAATCCTGCAATATTTAAAAGCCAATGACCTTGTGTGCAAGGGAATCCTTCTCACGCACGGTCATTTTGACCATATTCTGGCCGCGGAAGGCCTAAAGGAGCTGACAGAGGCGCCCATCTATGCCCACGAAGCGGAAAGCCGGCTTCTTGGGGATGCGAAGCTGAATGCATCTGACCATATCCGCAAGGAATGCAGCCTGAAGCCCGATGCCCTGTTAAAGGATGGGGAAAGCCTGTCTCTGGCCGGCTATCTGATTAAGGTCATCCATACTCCCGGTCATACGGCCGGAGGCGTGTGCTATTATTTCCAAGGACATGGAGTATTGATCAGCGGTGATACCCTATTTTATGAGGATATCGGAAGATCGGACCTGCCGACCGGTAACCATAAGCAGCTGGTAGAGGGCATCAGAAGCAAGCTGATGTGTCTGGAGGATGGTGTGAAGGTCTATCCCGGTCACGGTCGTTCCACGACAATCGGACATGAAAGAGAATATAATATCTATATCTCCCCCTCTGCCGATTTGTTTGATGTTTGATCAATTCACCTCTCTGGCGGGCGGTCGCCTTTTGAACCGGAGCAACAGGGAGGCAGCATAGTATATTACTGGAGTAGAAATGATACAGCTTATCCTATCCGACAGAAAATTTGAAAATGACGTTTATCCCTTGGTAAAGGCCTTTTACCCCAAGGAGACACTTAAGGTATCCGAAGGGAGCAGGAGATTGGAGTCTGAGGAGCCGGAGTCACTTCCGCAGGAAGAAGCTGTGTCGGTCTCTCCCTCGCAGACAGATGCTTTACCGGACCCGGGGAGGGATGAGGGCTTAACCTATGCAGGAGTTCAAGGGACCTATGACAGACCGGATCAGGTCCTGCTCTTATTTAACGAGGATGGGGTGGAGCTCAAGCTTTACTCCGGCAACAGGGAAGTCACCGCTGTAAAGACGGCCTTGGAAGCCTTTACAGACCATAAGGCGGCATATAAGAATGGTATGAAGCGGGTGCTGTACCGACTGCTCTCGAAGTTTACAAAGCAGGAGCTTCCCTGGGGTATCCTGACCGGTATCAGACCGACAAAGCTGGTCTATGAGATGCTGGAGAGGAACCTGGAGGAGGAGACGATCTATCAACGGATGAGGTCGGAATATCTCTGCTCCGATGATAAGATCGGGATGAGTATCCGGATTGCAGCCAGAGAGAGGGAGCTTCTACGGGAGATGGATTACCGTAAGGGTTACAGTCTCTATATCGGAATTCCCTTCTGTCCCACCACCTGCCTGTATTGCTCCTTTACCTCCTATCCCCTGGACCGCTTCGCAGACCGGGTAGAGGCTTATCTGGAGGCACTGGAGAAGGAGATACGATACGGTGCAACCTGCCTACCGGGGCTTAAGCTGACCACAGTCTATATCGGCGGAGGAACTCCTACGACGCTGGCCGCTGCCCAGCTGGACCGTTTGCTCGGATTGGTCAGGGCTAGCTTTGATTTTACCCATGTGAAGGAATTCTGTGTGGAAGCGGGAAGGCCGGACAGCATCAGTAAGGAGAAGCTGGAGGTTCTTAAGAAATGGGGAGTGAGCCGGATCTCGATCAATCCCCAGAGCATGCAGCAAAGAACCTTGGACCTGATTGGCAGAAGACATACGACGGAGCAGATCAGAGAAGCCTTCCGTATGGCCAGGGAATGCGGTCATGACAACATCAATATGGACCTGATCATCGGACTCCCCGGGGAGACCCCCGCGGATGTGAGGGATACACTGGACCAGATAAAAGACTTATATCCCGAGGGTCTGACGGTGCATACACTGGCGCTCAAACGGGCGGCAAGGCTGAACACCGAGAAGGAGGCTTATGCCGGTTTGGAAGCGGTTGAGGTGGCAGAGATGCTGGAGGCCACGATCCGATTTGCGAAGGAACATTCTTATCTGCCCTATTATCTCTACAGGCAAAAGAATATGTCAGATAATCTTGAGAATATCGGATATTCCAAATATGGGAAGGAAGGACTTTATAATATCCTGATCATGGAGGAGCAGCAGACGATCCTGGCTCTGGGAGCCGGGGCTATGTCTAAGTTTGTTTTCCATGAGGAGAACCGGATTGAACGGGTGGATAATGTGAAGAGCATTACTGACTACATCAGTAGAATAGATGAGATGATTGCTAAGAAACAGGATTTTCTGCAAAGGAACATAAGCCTGTGATAGGAAAGGAAAGAAGAGAAGCCTGTGATACAGGTTAATCTGAAATATGATGAGACCGGATAAGATCCGGAAGGGACAGGAGGACGAAGATGATAACACAAAGACCTAAGGGAACTTTAGACTGGTATGGTTCCAATATGCACAAGAGAACCCTCATCGAGGAAGTTGCCAGAAAGCTTTGCAAAACTTATAACATCAAGGAGGTCATTACACCTGCCTTTGAGCATACGGTTCTCTTCCAGAGAGGTGTCGGTGAGACAACGGATGTGGTCCAGAAGGAGATGTATACCTTTGAGGATAAGGGAGGCCGCAGCATCACCCTAAAGCCGGAGGGTACGGCCGGAGCTGTAAGGGCCTATCTGGAGAATAGTCTCTATGCGGAGAGTCAGCCTACCAAGCTCTTTTATGTTACCCAGGTGTTCCGGTATGAGAATCCACAGAACGGAAGATTCCGTCAGCATCATCAATTCGGCGTGGAGTTCTTTGGCTCTGCCAGTCCCCTGGCTGAGATCGAGCTGATCAGTCTTCTGAATGAGCTCTTTACTGAGCTTGGAATTAAGGGCGTCAAGCTCCACATCAACAGTATCGGCTGCAGTCATTGCCGCAAAACCTATAATGAAGCATTGTTGGCCTATCTCGAAGACCATAAGGAGAAGCTGTGCGGGACCTGCAGGGACAGGATGCAGAAGAATCCTTTGAGAATCATAGATTGTAAGGTACCTTCCTGTAAGGAGATCGTGAAGGATGCTCCCAGAACCGTTGAGTATCTGGACGAGGAGTGCCGCAATCATTTTGAAGAGCTGCAGAAGCTGCTAAAGGAGCTAGGCATTGATTATGAGGTAGATACCGGTATCGTAAGAGGACTGGATTATTATACCAGGACAGTGTTTGAGTTTGTCAATGCAGAGGGCTTTACCATCTGTGGCGGCGGACGTTATGACAACCTGATCCATGAGGTGGATGAGAAGCAGAATATACCCGCCGTAGGCTTTGGTTTAGGGATTGAGCGGATCATCAATGAGCTGGCATCAGAGGGAATTGAGCTTGCTCCGGAGCCTGCAGTAGAGCTGTATGTCGGTATTCTTGGTAGTGATGCCAAGGCTGCTGCTTATCAGCTGGTACAAAAGCTTCGAAGCGAGGGCGTGATCGTGGAGACGGATTATATGGATCGGTCCGTTAAGGCCCAGATGAAGTATGCGAATAAGCTAGGGGCAAAAAACACCGTGATCATCGGCGCAGATGAGCTGGCACGGAATAAGGTCAACATTAAAAACATGGAAACAGGGGAACAGACGGAAGTGTCCTTAAGCCATATCACAGACTATTTTATGGAAAGCAGAGAATAATTTCAGATAAAAGAAAGGAACCGGGGAGGAAGCCTCCGGTTCCACTTTTTTGGTTGATTACGGGTAGGCCAGGACCTGTCTGCCGATATCCTATTCCCTGAACTGCCAGGTTCCGTAACCGATCAGGCGCTTCAGGAGGGAGATATACTCTATGGATACCCGTGAAAGATAACGGTTCTTACGATAAGCGATGCAAAGGTGGCGGGAAGCTTTCGGGTGATTGACCTTATAATAGACCGGATGCTTCTCATAGTTGCCGAAACGGATCAAAAAATCCGGCAGGAGGGTTACTCCGATTCCGGCCAAGGTCCAGGAATAAGCAGTTTCCATACGCTCACTGTACAAGATTACCTTTGGCTCAAATCCATAAGCGCTGCAGATATCCATCGTAATGGGATTGAGCTTCTGCCCCTGTTGCGGCATGATGAACTTCTCCTCTTTAAATCTGCCAAAATCCACTGCAGGAGTTCTATGTAATTTTACATTATCCAATTTGATGTCATAATTACTGACCTGATAGGCCTCCAGCTCCTTATTGAGAGGAGAATCCAAGGGGACGGCCAGATAAAGCTGCTCCTCTGCAAGGGCTTCTGCGTAAAAGAGCTTATCATCGAAGGGGCCGGTTCCGAGATAGAGATCGATGCTGCCCTCCAATGCAGCCTTCTCCAGATCCTGCATCTGCTGCTCCAGAATCTGAATCGTGACTCCGGGATACATCTTATGGAATTCGGCAATGCTTTTTGGCAGCAAACAGGAAGCTCGGAAGGGGCTGGTTCCGATTTTCAATGCACCGGCCTTCAGCTCTGTCAGGTCGGCTAACCGCTGTCGGAGCTCATCTTCAATCACTTTAATCTTTCTGGCGGCCTCAATATATGCTTCACCGGCAGGTGTGATCCTGATTGGAGAGGTGCTGCGGTCAAACAGCTGGGTACATAGCTCATTTTCCAGATTCTTTATGAACTGGCTTAAGGAGGGCTGTGTCACATATAGCCTCTGGGATGCCTTGGAGAAGCTTCTCTCCTCGGCCAGAATCAGAACATATTCTATTTGCTGTGAGGTCATAGGAAATCTCCTTCTGTACAGATAACAATATGGTAGAGCAGGCATAAGTGAAGGCTTTTCTTAGTGATAAGTATAAACTTATATCATTGATAAGTCAATAACAATTGGCTTTAGCAATTTCCATTTGATACAATAATTTTAGTAAATTTTCATAAAGATATGGAAATTTACGAGACTTTTATGATAAAAGTCATAGAAGCAAAAAATAAGGAGAGGATTTGAGTACAATGAAAAGAGTTAGTATTTTACTCACAATGCTGGTTATGGCAGTTTTTTTGTTCACTGCTTGTGGATCAGCTAAAGAAACCGGTAACGATAGTGCACCTACCCCTGCGGCAGCAGAGGCTACGAAGGCACCGGAAGCCACAGCTACACCTACCCCTACCCCGACACCTGAACCTCCCAGAGATTTAGGCGGGATCGAAGTTCTTGTCGGTGACTGGTGGTCAACCGATCAGGTGGCAGAGCCCAAGACAACCAAGGAGGAGGATACCCTGGCCTACAGAGAAGAGCTTCAGGCCACTCATAATTTCACCTTTAAGCAGGTGAATCTTGGTGCATGGGCTGAATATCAGGAGATTTTCATCACCTCCACCATGGCAGGAGATCCTGCGGCAGATATCTTCATCATGGATCCGAAGTTTGTTCCGGAACCTTTGAAGCAGGGCTTATTATTCCCGCTGACAGATCTGCCCAGCTTTGATAAGACCAGCGAAACCTGGAATCAGAGCGTAATTGAGTTCATGACCGTAAATGATAAGGTTTATGGCTTCACCGAAGAGATGAACAACCCCGGCTTAGGCGTATTCTTTAACAAGAGACTGTTTGAGGAAGCAGGCTTTGATCCCGATCTTTTATATGGTCTCCAGAAGGACAATCAGTGGAACTGGACAAAGTTTGAAGAAATCGCTAAGGCTATGACGAAGGATACAAACGCTGACGGTGTAACTGATATCTACGGAATCTGCTGTTGGCAGGTAGAGCTGGTTAAGGCAGCCGTATTCAGCAATGGTTCTGACTACATTAAGTTAAATCCTACGACCGGCAAATATGAGAACAACCAGAATTCTACCGAGTTCCTGGATGCTGTTAACTTAGCTGTTGATTACTTTAATAAGGGTTATGTAATGCCGGATCCCGAAGGCGCAGTATGGACCTGGTTCGAAGGTGCATTCAAGGGTGGTCAGGCTGCTATGCTGGTAACTGAGTGGTATCGTAATTCTGCATTCCAGGATATGGAGGATGAATGGGGCTTCGTCTTCTTCCCTGCAGGACCTAAGGGCTCTATGAAGACGATGTATACCGGTAATACCAGAGTAATGCCTGTAACACTGGACGCAAAGCGCGCGGATGATGTTATCTGGGCTTACAGCAAGTGGATCGGAACCGTTCCCGGCTACGAGGATGCTGAGGAAGATTATTCTTACTACTATACAATTACAAAGGACACCAGATCTGTGGAAGAGACTCTGATTCCTATGATCAAGGGTCAGGGCGTTCGTTCCCTCTTATATCAGGTACCCGGCTTAAGCTTTAAGTATGGTTCCAATATGGATGGCGGCGGACTTGGAGCAATGTCTGCAGTTGAAATCGCTGACGCAGCATCTGCACAGTTTGATACGCTGATCAATGATTTCTATTCCAAATAATAGCTATTAGGATTCATTCCTTGAGTCCATCCCCGGACTTCCTTCCGATTTGTCCGGGGATGGCTCATTTTTTATATACCGAATGAACCGGTACGCCGGTTCATCTTATTTACACCGCGCTTATTTTGCGATATTATGAGTATATGGGATACAAGTATTAAAGCTTATGGGTATATGGGTATAAGGGTATATGGGTATAAGGGTATAGGAATATCTTCAGAATGGAGAAGGTTATGGTGGAGCAGGCAGCAGGAAGGTCCGGATTTGGAATGGAGCTATTGCAGAAGTCCTTAACAAGTCCCGGGAACAACTACCGAATCAAAAAAGCGATTGAAAAGAGCAGAAAGGGGCAGGATGTGACCCTGGTATATCTCGGGGCTTCCATCACCATGCTGCGAAGGGAAGAAAATGATACCGGGTATGCGACCCTATCCTACCGGTATTATAAAGATATTTATGGAGGAACGGGTAAGGTAAGATATGTCAATTCCGGGCTGAACGGTACCTCTTCCACCCTTGGCCTAATCAGAGTGGACAGGGATGTGCTGAATTATCAGCCGGATATTGTATTTGTGGAGTTTGCGGTAAACGATTCAAAGGATGGCATGAGCAGGGAAATCTTTGAAAGTCTGATTCTAAGGCTATTGCATTCAGAACATCAGCCTGCGGTAGTGCTTCTGTTCATGACCTCGGATACCGCATATACCTGTCAGGGTCATATGCAGGTAATCGGAGAGCATTATCAGCTTCCCATGATCAGCTTGCATGATGCAATCCTGTCGGAAATGAAAGCAGGAAGACTGCAATGGAAGGATTATTCCGATGATAATATACACCCCAATGATAACGGTAACAGAATGGTAGCGGAATGTATCGCTCACTATTTCAGGACAGTGGATGCCATGCCCATGCAGCGGGAAGGGAAGCTTCCCGACACCCCCTTCTTCGGTAACGCCTATCAGGGGATGAAGCTGCTGGATGCAGACAATGCAGTGATAAGCTCTCCGGGCAGCTTTCATTTGGAGCTGGGTCGGGATTCCTTCAAAAAGAGGTGGGTCTATCAGCGGGGCAGAGGGAATAAAAGCTTGAAGCTGAAGCTGAAATGCAAGAGTTTATTTGTGGTTTACAAAGAGAATAATAATAGAATGGAAGGTAATGCGCAAATAATCGTGGATGGTCAAGTCAAAGGGATCATGTCGGGTTATCGGGTGTTAGGATGGGGTAATCCGGTGCCCATGTTTGTCTTCCGGGAGGAGTCTGTCAGGAAGCACACCATAGAGGTGAAGATGGTTTCCGGTGACGAGGATAAGGATTTTAGCCTGTTGGCCTTCGGATATTGTGTTTGACAAATGAAGAATGAAATGGAGAGAGTGCATATGGATATGATGGAGAAGAGCATTAAGCTTCCGGCGCTGATCAGTAACGGAATGGTATTACAGAGAGGGACAAGGGTTCGAATCTGGGGAGAGGCGGCTCCGGAACAGGAGCTGACCCTTACCTTCCTGGAAAAGCAGTATCGGACTAAGACAGCTGCTGACGGAGCCTGGGAGCTTCTGTTGGATGACCTGGAGCCGGGCGGACCTTTCTGTATGGTGATTGAATGCAGCGGCTCTGAGCTGACCCTGCAGGATATTATGGTGGGAGATGTATGGGTTCTGGCCGGACAGTCCAACATGCAGATTCCCGTAAGGAGAACACTGGACCTCTTTGCTGATGAGGTAAAGGATGCCCTCTGCCCGGAGATCCGCTCCTTCCTTGTACCCATGGTTTATGATTTTCATGGACCCAAGGAAGAGCTGTCAGGGGGAAGCTGGATTTCGGTTAATCCAACCACGATTTATGATTTTAGTGCCATCGGTTATTTCTTTGCGAAGAAGATCTTTGAGAAATATAAAGTCCCGATCGGAATGTTATTTACAGCCATCGGAGGCACTCCGGCCGAAGCTTGGATCAGTGAACAGACCTTAATGAGATTCGGAAGATTTGAAGAGCTGCTGACCCTGTGCAAGGATGACTCCTATGTCACTGGAACCATCAAGAGAGAGGAAGAGGAGACCGGTGCATGGTACAGAGAGCTGGAGGAGGCAGATGAGGGACTGAAAGAACCATCGGGCCCCTGGTACAGGGAGGACTATGACTGCTCCGAATGGGAGGAGATGATCCTTCCCCGCAGCTTCGAAGGCTGTGAGCTGGAGAAAATCAAGGGAGGAGCCATATGGTTCAGAAAAGAGCTTACGGTACCCGCCGATATGGTGAAGGGATCCGGTAAGCTGGTACTGGGCACCATCATTGATGGGGATGATACTTATCTCAACGGAGTGCGGATCGGAGGAACCGGATATCTGTACCCGCCCCGCAGATATGAGATTCCGGAGGGACTTCTTAGGGAAGGAAAGAATACCATTACCGTCCGGCTGCTGGTAACCCAGAACACCGGCGCCTTTGTGACAGATATGCCCTATGTCCTAAGAGCGAATGGGCAGGAGCTTCCCATCTCCGGTCCTTGGAAATACAAGATCGGTGCGGTGACCAAGGCACAGCAGCCTACGACCTTCTTCCAGTATAAGCCTGCCGGCTTATATAACGGAATGATCTATCCCTTAAGAAAATATGCAATCAAGGGTGTATTGTGGTATCAGGGGGAGTCGAATGATTCCTATCCCTATGATTATAAGGATTTGCTTGAGGCTGTCATCACAGACTGGAGGCTACTCTGGAATATGGGAAGCTTCCCCTTCCTCTATGTTCAGCTGGCGAATTATTGCCCCTGGAGAAAGGAACCGGAGGTCAGCAACTGGGCAAGACTTCGGGAGGAACAAAGACAAGCCATGGAGGTTTCTGATACCGGTATGGTGGTTACGATAGATAAGGGAATGTACAATGACCTGCATCCCTGGGATAAGAAATCTGTCGGAGAACGGCTTGCTCTGTGGGCATTCCATATGGTCTTCGGAGAGGATATCGTATGCAGTGGGCCGATCTATGATCACATGGAGAAGGAGGGCTCTGCCATCAGGCTTTATTTTAAGCATACCGGCAGCGGTCTGATCCTTCGGGGGGACAGGGTGGCTACCCTGGAGGCCTGTGGAGAGGATGGCGTATTCTATCCGGCCGAAGGTGTGATTGAGGGGGATACTCTGCTGGTCACCTGCAGTAAGGTGAAGGCTCCCAGCCATGTTCGCTATGGTTGGCTGAGTAATCCGGAGGAAGCAAATCTGTATAACAAAGAAGGACTTCCCGCCTCCCCCTTTACAAGCAGAAGCTGATACTGTCCTCAAGAATCAAGGTACAAAACAGTTGTAAATCGGTATAGATATGCTATACTAAGGGAGAACCAGACACAGTAGTTTTAAATGAGGAGGTCATCAAATGGTAAGACATATCGTCGCCTGGAACTTCGCAGAGAATCTCACTGCGGAAGAGAAGTCTGTAAAGGCAGCAGAGATTAAAAAGGAGCTGGAAAATCTGAAGAACCTGATTGATGGAATTGTATCCATTGAGGTTCTGACAGCACCCCTTCCTTCCTCGGATTCTGATATCATGCTGGACAGCGTGTTCCTGAATGAAGAAGCCTTACAGGCCTATCAGGTTCATCCGGAGCATGTAAGAGTGGGAACGAATTTCGTAAGACCGGCAACCTGTAATCGTAAGTGTATTGATTTTGTATATTAGTTATATAGGAGCAAGCTACGGAAGGCGTGTATTCTCTGATGGGTCTTATATCGGGAAGCACGCCTTTTATGGGCGAGAGGGCCGCCTGAAGATAAAGAGCATAGACCTTTCACAGCCTTTCCAAGTAAGAAAAAAGTGGACAGATGGGCCAAAATGGATTAGAATTAAGTGCATTGAGAGCATTGAAATCATAAGGAAAAGATGAAGTTAAGGATAAAGGAGAATGAAGTAACCATGGCAGAATCAATGAAGGGCTTGCACAGGAGCCACAGATGTACTGAGCTTACTGAGAAGAATATCGGACAGAGCGTAACTGTGATGGGATGGGTACAGAAGAGCAGAAATAAGGGAGGCATTATCTTTGTAGACCTTAGAGACCGTACCGGCCTCCTGCAGATCATATTTGAAGAGAGCGATTGTGGCAGTGAGAACTTTGCCAAGGCTGAGAAGCTTAGGAGTGAATTCGTGATTGCCGTCGTAGGTAAGGTAGAGGCTCGTTCAGGAGCCGTCAATGAAAATCTGGCTACCGGGGCCATCGAGATCAGGGCGAACGAGCTTCGCATTCTGTCTGAGGCAGATACACCGCCCTTCCAGATTGAAGAAGAGAGCAAAACCAAGGAAGAGCTTAGGCTCAAATACCGTTACTTAGACTTAAGAAGACCGGACCTGCAGAGAAACCTGATTCTTCGGAGCAAGGTGGCCAATATTACACGCCAATTCTTAGCGGAGGAGGGCTTCCTGGAGATAGAGACACCGATGTTGACTAAGAGCACACCGGAGGGGGCCAGGGACTATTTAGTGCCGAGCCGTGTCCATCCCGGGAATTTCTATGCGCTTCCCCAGTCACCCCAGCTGTTCAAGCAGCTGCTGATGTGCGCCGGCTATGACCGTTATTTCCAGATCGTAAAATGCTTCCGGGATGAGGATCTTCGTGCTGACAGACAGCCGGAGTTCACCCAGATTGACATGGAGCTGTCCTTTGTGGATGTGGATGATGTTATCAATGTCAATGAACGTCTGCTTCAGAGAATGTTCAAGGAAAGCATCGGGATAGATGTGGAGCTTCCGATTCAGAGAATGACCTATGCAGAAGCCATGGACCGCTTCGGTTCCGATAAGCCGGACATCCGCTTCGGTTTAGAGCTGAAAAATGTTTCCGAAGTGGTGAAGAACTGTGGTTTCTCCGTATTCACCGGAGCCCTGGAGAAGGGCGGTTCTGTCCGTGGTATCAATGCAGAGGGACAGGGAGAGATGCCCAGAAAGAAGATAGATGCCCTGGTGGATTATGCCAAGGATTTTGGAGCCAAGGGACTTGCCTATCTGGCAATCGGAGCAGATGGCTCCTACAAGTCCTCCTTCGCCAAGTTCATGACCGAGGAAGAGCTGCAGCAGCTGGTGACAGCCATGGACGGTAAGCCCGGAGACCTGCTGCTGTTCGCTGCGGATGAGGATGATGTGGTATTTGCCGTACTGGGCAATTTAAGATTGGAGCTGGCAAGAAACCTGAACCTTCTGAAGAAGGACGAATATAAATTCCTATGGATCACAGAGTTCCCTCTTTTGGAGTATTCCAAGGAGGAGGACCGCTACGTAGCCAAGCACCACCCCTTCACCATGCCGATGGATGAGGATCTGGCTCTGCTGGATACAGATCCGGCTAAGGTTAGGGCGAAGGCTTATGATATCACCCTAAATGGAACCGAGGTTGGCGGCGGCTCAGTGAGAATCTTCCAGAGCGACGTTCAGGAGAAGATGTTCGAGGTGCTGGGCTTCACGAAGGAAGCAGCCTATGAGCGCTTCGGCTTTCTGCTGAATGCCTTCAAATACGGTGTTCCTCCCCATGCCGGACTGGCTTACGGACTGGATCGACTGGTCATGCTGATGGCGAAGGAGGATAGCATCCGTGATGTCATCGCCTTCCCCAAGGTGAAGGATGCTTCCTGTCTGATGACTGAAGCCCCGAATGTGGTAGAAGAGAAGCAGCTGAAGGAGCTGGGGATTGAGATCGCAGCGGAGGACAAGCAGTAAATCCATACCGAATCGGGTGGTTGAACGATGGCAAGACAGAGGAGTGTAATATCCTGAATACATGCCATTAGGATATATAAATTTTTGTAGTGTAGTTCGAAAAAATGATGAGAGAAGGGGCATGATTAGGCTTCATTACACAGGGCTGCAGAACAGATTCTAATGAGGTATGCCATATCCGGGCAGGGTGCCCACCATGGCATATAAGTATTCTGTTCGACATACTGTGTATATGGGAAGCATAATATGCCCCTTATGCTTTATCTACTGCTAGAAGGATAGTAGTTGGCTTACAGATGCAGTGTATACTTCGTCAGAAATTTAACTGCTTATGATAGCTGCTACTGATCAGGAGGGGAAGATCATAATGAAGGAGCTGATGAATAGCTTGCTTGTCGGCTATATCCTTTGCCTAAGTGTGGCAGGCTTTATCACGATGGGTGTGGATAAGAGAAGAGCAAGGATGGGAAGATGGAGAATATCTGAGAGGACCCTTCTGCTGATCGCTCTGTTTGGCGGAGGGATTGGCACCTATCTGGGTATGCGTTATTACCGACACAAGACAAAGCACCTCTCCTTTCGGCTTTTGCTTCCGATTGCAGCTTTGGCTGACCTCCTGCTTCTGTCTTATGTTCTGTTAAAACCGATGCTATAAAGTGAAGGAAACATCACTTAAGTATCGGTTTTTTATTTTTTATGTTAAACTCTTGACACCTTTCGATTAATTTGCTATCATTACTTTAAAGCGCTGCGCTTTAAAGCGATAAAGTGCAGATGTATCAGAAGGTGAGGTGTAGGGATGATTATTAAAGTAGCTTTTCTAATCTGCTTTTTTATAATCATGATATTGGTTGGCATATATGCCAGAAGACATGCTACAAATGTTGGGGACTTTGTGTTAGGCGGACGGGCAGTAGGACCCTGGCTTACTGCTTTTGCATATGGAACCACTTATTTTTCGGCTGTTATCTTTGTAGGCTATGCAGGACAGTTTGGCTGGAAGTACGGTGTAGCAGCCACATGGATCGGAATCGGAAATGCATTTATCGGAAGTCTGATGGCTTGGGTGGTATTAGGCCGTAGAACCCGAGTGATGACACATCATCTGAAGTCTTCCACCATGCCGGACTTTTTCGGCAGCAGGTATAACAGTAAGCCCATTAAGCTGGTGGCATCTGCCATTATTTTTATTTTCATGGTACCTTACACCGCATCCGTATATAAGGGACTTTCTTCCCTCTTTGAAATGGCTTTCGGTGTTCCCTTCTCGGTATGCGTCTGGGTGATGGCGATCCTGACCGGAGTGTATGTAATCCTGGGTGGTTATATGGCAACTGCAATCAATGACCTGATCCAAGGCATCATCATGCTGATCGGAATTGTAGCCGTCATCTATTCAGTCATTCAAGGACAGGGTGGATTTATGGAGGCGATCGGAAGCCTTGCCACGCTGCCCAGTGATGCTACGGTAACATTGGGACAGCCGGGTGCCTTTACCTCCTTCTTCGGACCGGATCCGAAGAATCTGTTAGGAGTTATTATCTTAACCTCACTGGGAACTTGGGGACTTCCTCAGATGATACATAAATTCTATGCGATTAAAAGTGAGAAATCGATTAAATCAGGAACCATCATCTCCACAATATTTGCAGTGGTTATCGCCGGAGGCTGCTATTATCTCGGCGGCTTCGGAAGGCTCTTTGACAGCCAGGCGATCCGCACTGCATCGGGGGCTGTGAATTTCGACGCAATTGTACCCCATATGCTGTCCGGTTTATCCGATGCCCTGATTGGTATCGTCATTGTGCTGGTATTGTCCGCATCCATGTCGACTCTGTCAGGTCTGGTGCTGACCTCCAGCTCTACCCTGACCCTGGATTTCCTGAAGGGTAATATCATTAAGAACATGAATGAGAAGAAGCAGCTGCTGGTCATGAGACTATTGATTGTGTTCTTCATCGGGCTGTCGGTATTTCTGGCCTTGAACCCGATTACCTTTATTGCTCAGCTGATGAGCATCGCCTGGGGTGCCATGGCCGGCTCCTTCCTGGCTCCCTTCCTATACGGATTATACTGGAAGGGCGTAACCAAGGGGGCTGTGTGGGCAAGCTTTGCTTCCGGTGTCGGAATCACAGTAAGCAATATGCTCTTTAAGTATATTGAATCCCCGATCAATGCAGGTGCTATCGCTATGATCGCCGGACTGGTACTGGTTCCGATCGTAAGCCTTATTACACCCAAGCTGAAGAAGGATAAGGTCGATCAGCTTTTCTCCTGCTATGATGAGCCGGTAACGGTACATGCCCGTAAGTCCATTCAGGAGGCATAGCAAATAAGAGAATACATGATTTGGATAGATGCTTTAGACCGGAAGAGACACGCTATGCGTGTTTCTCCGGTTCGTGTAAGTAAAAAAGCCCCCCGTAAGGAGGGCTTGCTCCTGTGTAAAGCCACAGCTGGCGAAAGTAATATTTTGTTTTCATAAATACGAATATTCTGCTAATAACGGTATCGAGACGGATACGATAGGCAGGAAGGACAAGGGGGATCACAGAAAATGATATGGGCAAAGGAAGAAACACTACCCAGGGAAGAAATCGAAGCCATACAGCTTCAACGCTTAAAGGAGACCTTGGCCAGGGTGTATGAGAAGGTTCCGGCCTATCGTGCCAAGATGGAGGCCGCCGGGATAAGCTGCGAGGATGTGAAAAGTCTTGAGGACCTAAAAAAGCTTCCCTTCACGAATAAACAGGACTTAAGGGACAATTATCCCTTTGGCTTATTCACGGTACCGAGAAAGGAGCTGGTTCGTATCCATGCTTCCTCGGGAACCACAGGCAAGCCCACTGTTGTTGGGTACACGAGGAAGGATCTGCAAACCTGGACAGAGTGTGTATCGAGAATAGCAGCCATGGGTGGTGCTACAGATGAGGATGTGGCTCAGATCTGCTTTGGTTATGGCATGTTTACCGGTGCCCTAGGTCTGCATTACGGCTTAGAGAACATCGGGGCTTCTGTTTGTCCCACCTCCTCCGGCAATACCCAGAAGCAGATCATGTATATGCAGGATTTTGGAACGACGGTTCTTGTGGCAACTCCCTCCTATGCCTTACATATCGGTGAAGTAGCCAGACAGATGGGGCTTGATCCGGCGACGGACCTGAATGTGAAGATCGGACTCTATGGCGGAGAAGGAATGACAGAGTCTATGCGTCAGGAGATGTACCGTCTTTGGAGCAAGGACATGAAGGTGACTCAGAATTATGGTATGAGTGAGCTGATCGGTCCCGGTGTATCCGGTGAATGTCTGGAGCTGAATGGTATGCATATCAATGAGGACCACTTTATACCGGAAATCATTGATTCGGAAACAGGAGAGGTTCTGCCTCCGGGAGAGAAGGGAGAGCTGGTCATTACCTGTATCACCAAGGAAGCTCTGCCGCTGATCCGTTACAGGACCAAGGATATCTCCCGCCTGATGTATGAGCCCTGCAAATGCGGAAGAACAACCGTCAGGATGGAAAATCTGTCCGGCCGTTCAGATGATATGCTGATTATCCGCGGTGTGAATGTATTTCCGTCACAGATTGAAGAGGTATTGCTGCAGGTACCCCAGATCGGTCCTCATTATGAGATTATCGTTGACCGTAAGAATCATCTTGATACCATGGAGATTAAGGTTGAGCTGGCGGATGATTCCCTGCTGGATTCTTATTCGAAGCTTGGAGAGCTGGAGCAGAGAATCAAATCAAGGCTTCGGGTTGTATTGAGCATTGAAGCTGTGATAAAATTAGTAGCACCAAGAAGTTTACAGCGTTTCGAAGGAAAGGCAAAGAGAGTGACGGACCTGCGGAAGAATTAACGGGACATAAGAGAAGGTAAGCCAATCATCGGCAGGTATATATAAACCGCCGGATGCTTGATATAAGAAAGGAGCATACATAGTGACAGACAGAATCATTATGCTTGGAAACGAGGCCTTTGCCCGCGGAGCCTATGAGGCAGGCTGCAAGGTTTCGGCTGCCTATCCGGGTACACCAAGCACAGAAATCAGTGAAAATATCGTAAAATATAAGGAGATCTATTCGGAATGGTCTCCAAATGAGAAGGTGGCTTTGGAGGTAGCCATCGGTGCCTCCATCAGCGGTGTCAGAGCACTTGCCTCCATGAAGCATGTCGGACTGAATGTGGCTTCGGATCCTTTATTTACCGTAGCCTATTCCGGTGTAAGCGGGGGTCTGGTCATCATCGTAGCGGATGACCCCGGTCTTTATAGCTCCCAGAACGAGCAGGATACCAGAGCAGTAGCCAGAGCGGCTAAGGTGCCGGTGCTCGAGCCTGCGGATAGCCAGGAGGCCAAGGAATTTGTTAAGTTTGCCTTCGACCTGAGTGAGAAATATGATACACCGGTCATCGTCAGAAGTACGACGAGACTATCCCATTCTCAAGGACTGGTGGACCTGCAGCAAAGAATAGAGAAAGAGGATAAGCCCTATGTCAGGGACATTGCAAAGAATGTCATGATGCCGGGGAATGCCAAAGGACGCCATCTGGTGGTGGAGAGCAGAGAAATCGCGTTAGCTAAGGATGGCAGCAGCTTTCCGGTCAATCAGGTGGAGTATAAGGATCGTAAGATCGGTATCATTACCTCGGGAATTCCCTATCAGTATGTGAAGGAAGCACTGCCGGAAGCATCCGTACTGAAGCTGGGCATCGTAAATCCCTTACCCAAGGATTTGATTATGGACTTTGCCTCTAAGGTAGAGACCTTATATATTGTGGAAGAGCTGGATCCGATCATTGAGGAGCAGGTGAAGGCTTGGGGCATTCCCGCTATTGGCAAGGATATTCTGACCGTACAGGGTGAGTATTCCGCCAATCTCTTAAGAAGAGCCATTAAGGGAGAGCAGCTGACCGTAATCCAAGGAGCAGCAGTACCGAACCGCCCGCCGATTCTATGTCCCGGCTGCCCGCACAGAAGCGTATATTCCGTATTGAATAAATTAAAGATACATGCTGCCGGTGATATCGGCTGCTATACCCTGGGAGCAGTGGCCCCCTTAAGTGTTGTGGATACGACCATCTGTATGGGAGCCAGTATCTCTTCCCTGCACGGAATGGAGAAGGCAAAGGGCAAGGACTATATCAAAAATTGGGTAGCTGTCATCGGTGACTCTACCTTTATGCATACCGGTATCAACTCCCTGATCAACATGATCTATAATAAGGGAACCGGAACAGTCCTGATTCTCGACAATTCCACGACTGGAATGACCGGTCATCAGGACCACGCCGCCACCGGTAAGACCCTGCAGGGAGAGACAACCTACTCCGTTGATTTGGCTGCCCTCTGTAAGGCTGTCGGCGTGAGCCATGTCTATGTGATCAATGCCTTTGATACGGCAGGTCTTGAGAAGGCGGTAAAGGAAGCCACAGCCATGGATGAGGCTGCTGTCATCATAGCTCAGTCACCCTGTGTATTAATGGATAAAACCCCGGTGAAAAAGCAATACCGTATCGATCCTGAGGTCTGCATGAAGTGCGGAATGTGTATGAAGCCCGGCTGTCCTGCCATTACCAAGAAGGAGAACGGGGATATCGTGATCAATGATACGATGTGCAATGGCTGTGGTTTATGTGCTGGACTGTGCAAATTCAAGTCCATCAAGCTGGTTGAGGTCTGATAACACAAACGAATTCAGTACAGGTATAGTGCCCGGTACGTAAAGAAGGAAGGATTAATCTATGGAGACAAAGAATATAATGATCGTAGGGGTCGGGGGACAGGGTACACTGCTGACCAGCAGAATACTTGGAGGACTGGCGATACATGCAGGCTATGATGTTAAGCTGTCCGAGGTCCATGGTATGGCGCAGCGAGGCGGCAGCGTGGTGACCTATGTAAGATACGGCAAGAAGGTGAATGAGCCGATCGTTGAAGAGGGACAGGCAGATGTACTGATTGCCTTTGAGCGGCTTGAGGCCCTACGCTATGCCCATTACCTGAAGAAGGATGGGGTAATCGTAGTGAACGACCAGAGAATCGATCCCATGCCGGTCGTGATCGGAGCAACGAAGTACCCGGAAAATATATTGGAGGATCTGGAGAAGACCCACAGAATATATAAGGTGAAGGCCATTGAAGAGGCAAAGAAGCTCGGTAACAGCAGAGTATTCAATGTCATCGTTCTCGGCATCGCAGCCCAGCATATGGACTTCAGCAAGGAGGACTGGATGGCTGTGATCGAAAAGACCGTACCGGCAAAGACGGTCGAGATCAATCTCAAGGCCTTTGAGACAGGCTACCAGCTGCATTAAAGAACGGAATCGGCAGAGTATGGTTGAGCCATGCGATATGAGACGTAGTGTGAATTTGGAATCTGGAAGGTAAGGATATCATATAAGATAAGAGGGGGTATGACTATGATCAGACAGCTGTCCGTATTCGTACAAAACGAGATCGGAAGCCTGGCGGGTGTAACGTCAGTACTGAAGGAGAACAATATCAATCTAAGAGCAATCGCTTCCTTTGATACACCGGAGTTCGCCATCTTAAGAATGGTAGTGGATCAGCCTGAAAGGGCGAAGGCTCTGCTATCAGAGCACGGCTTTGCGGTGAAGATGACGGAAGCGGTGGCCGTAGAGCTTAAGGATCAGCCGGGGGAACTGGATGGAATGCTACATGTTATCGCAAACGCAGGTCTCGGAGTGAATTATATCTATTCCATTGTGGTACGGAGCGGAAGGATTCCTCTGATGATAGTAAATACGGATAATCTGGAGAAAACAGCCGCAGTCCTGAAAGAGAAGGGTTATATTGTGGCAGAACAGGGGGATATTTAAGTATGATTTGGAATGAAACGAAGGAATGTATGAGCCGGGATGAGCTTCATCATCTGCAAAGCGTCAGGCTGAAGAAAATGGTAGACAGAGTTTATCACAGCGTGGAGTTTTATCGTAAGAAGATGCAGCAGTTGGGTCTGGAACCGGGAGATATCAACTCCATCGATGACCTGAAGCTGCTTCCCTTCACAACGAAGAATGATCTGAGGGACAATTACCCCTTCGGATTATTTGCAGTACCTCAATCAGAAATCGTCAGAATACACGCTTCCTCAGGTACGACAGGAAAGGCTACGGTGGTTGGCTACACCAGAAAGGACATTGAAATCTGGCAGGAATGTGTGGCCAGAGTCCTGGCGATGGATGGAGTAGGACCTCATGATCGGATTCAGGTCGCTTACGGTTATGGTCTTTTTACCGGAGGCTTGGGACTTCATTACGGAGCCGAGAGAATCGGTGCCACCGTTATTCCCATGTCAACAGGGAATACCCAGAGGCTGATTACCATGATGGAGGACTTCGGTGCGACAGCCATCGCATGTACACCCTCCTACCTCTTACATATTGCAGAGACCCTGGAGGAATCGGGCAAGATACCCAGTATTCAGCTGAAGGCAGCGATCTGTGGAGCAGAGCCCTGGACTGAGAATATGAGAAAGGAAATCGAGGAGAAGCTGCATCTGAAGGCCTATGATATCTATGGCTTAAGTGAAATCCTTGGGCCCGGTGTGGCTGCTGACTGTGAGTATCACAATGGCCTCCATGTATATGAGGACCACTTCGTTCCGGAGGTCATCAATCCGGATACCCTGGAGCCTTGTAAGGAGGGAGAGACAGGTGAGCTGGTATTTACTACGATTACCAAGGAAGCACTGCCGCTGTTCCGTTACCGCACCAAGGATCTTACCAGTATCAGCTATGAGAAGTGTGAATGCGGAAGAACCCTCGCCAGAATCTCCAGATTCAAGGGACGTTCTGATGATATGCTGATCATCCGCGGAGTGAATGTATTCCCCTCCCAGGTGGAAGCTGCTTTACTTGAGATCGGTGAGACCAGTCCTCACTATTTACTGATCGTTGACCGTATCAATAACCTGGATGTACTTGAGGTTCAGGTAGAGGTTGAGGAGCGTTTCTTCTCCGATGAGATCAGGGAGCTGGAGAACCTGACCAAGAAGATTTCCCATGTACTGCAGTCAGCCTTGGGTCTGTCTGTAAAGGTAAAGCTTGTAGAGCCTAAGACAATTGCCCGTTCAGAAGGAAAGGCGAAAAGAGTGATCGATAATCGTAAGCTGATTTAACAGGAGCCGCTTGGTTATCGAATGGAGACTATGTTAAGTGAAGAGCGTTTGGTTCAGAAACGTGAATCCCACAATAAAAGGAGGGAAATTATGGTAATTAAGCAATTAGCTGTATTTATTGAGAATAAAGTTGGGCGATTGGAAAGTGTAACAGAAATCTTATCGGCGCATAATATTAATATCGCTTCCTTCAGTCTTGCGGATACTTCCGAATATGGCATGCTGAGAATGATTGTGTCCGATCCGGAGGAAGGAAGAAGGATTCTCAAAGAAGAAGGTTTCTCCGCGAAGCTGACTGAAGTAATTGCCGTTAAGATAGCTCAGAAGCCCGGAACACTTCATGAAGTATTAAAGATTCTCTTTGAAGCCAGTCTTTCCGTGGAATATATGTATACTCTCGCAACTGCCGGTAAGGATACCTCCATTATCATGAAGCTTTCAAATCTTACCCAAGCTTTGGAAGTTCTGCTTGCCAATGGCTATGAAGTATGTACAGACCAGGAAGCGTACGAAATAAACAATCATGTCGATAAATAACATTTGACATGATTCTGAAAGAATGTTATCATGAATTTGTTGCTAATAGAATTAGTGACATATTATTATTTTTTTGGAGGAATCATCATGAACAAAGGTACAGTAAAGTGGTTTAACAATCAGAAGGGCTTTGGATTTATCTCTGACGAGCAGGGTAACGATGTATTCGTTCACTATTCAGGCCTTAACATGGAAGGCTTCAAGTCTCTTGAAGAGGGCCAGGAAGTTCAGTTCGAGGTTGTTCAGGGAGCTAAGGGTCCTCAGGCTACTAACGTAACAAAATTATAATCAAGATTGGTTAACAGTGTACCTTTTTCTAAACTATATATAAGGTTTATAAAGAATTGGCTATATTGTTTTAAACGAATTTGATTAAAGGTTATCCTTAAGGCAACGCCTTAAGGATAACCTTTTTTTGGCCATTAAGCAATTTCCCACTTTTGGTATATTTTATCCAAATAGTTATACAGAGGGCGGAAGAGTACCAGAGCCAGAATAAAATTAGCGGCTCCATGTACCAGATCAAAGACAATCCCACTCACCCAATAGGCAAGCATGGAGGGAAAACCGCCCATAAAAAAGTATGGCAGGGAGCAGAGAGCACCAAAGCATAATCCGTATGCCCCTGACACAAGAGCCCAAAAGTAAGGGGAGCGTTCCCTTCGGAAGCAGTAGGCCACCAGAAAGAGGATGGTCCATATATACAGATAGTTCAGCCACCAGGTGGAATAGCCGTAGATGAACAGTTCTACCACCACAAAAATATAAATGATGAACAGTGTCTTATAACCTAAGATCAAGGTGCATAGAATGATAAAGAGCGAGATCAGCTCAATGTTCGGAAGAAAGGACAGTCCGACCTGCATTGTCAGGAATAAGGCACTGAGCATACCAATGATAACAATATCCTTAATTCTCATCGGCATCACCACTATCTCTAATAACCAACTTTTAAGATAAGCTCGTACTGTTCTCCATCCTGAATCAGGATCTCATTTACTCCATAGAAGACTTCTTCTCCCTTTTTCGTGATGCACCACCATTCCTGCTTACTCTCATCTGCCGTAGTCTGAGCCACTTCGGTGATATAGAAGCCGTACTCACTTTCCTTACCACCAATCAGCTTCTCCTGATCCAGTGCCTGCCGAAGATAATCAGCATCTGTCTTAATGGTATATTCCTTTGTATCCTGATCCGGTATTTCGACCAGCACAGTTATTTGCTTGTTGCCGGCTGTTTCCTCTGACGGTTTGGGTCTGGCAGTAATATATACGATCACCAGCGCTGCGATCACTGCCAGGAAAATAAGAGTGGGAAGGATAAATCTCTTCAGGTTATTTGCTTTCATATGAAACTCCTTTCTGTAGCCGAACCCTAGGGCTCGCCAAATAAAAAAGCCTTTTTCCACATAGGAAAAAGGACAATAAAGAATACAACCTCTCTATTGTACCCATGTCCAATCCTCGTGGAGCTTATGGTACCGGTTTTAAGCAGGTATTCTGACTCATGGATCTTCATCACCTTCCGGACCTTCCCAGATGGAAACAACTTCAGCTGACCTAAGCTTAAGTAACAATTTCCTTATCCAGTGGTTTGGCAGGAATATTCCTGCGGAAGGGACTCCCCATTCACAGCGGCGAGACCGTACAGGTTTTTCACCTGTTTCCCTATTATGTCAGATATCCGGAAGACTTTCTTCTTCTGATATCCAACCACTTAAAACGTATGTATCCGGCAGTTATTTTTCCGGATAATATAACGACATCAGTATAGCATTCCGGCAGATATGTGTCAATCCTTTCAGACAATCATTTCGAAAAAGAAAATATTGGCTATTTTGAATCATTGTGCTATAATCAGTTTGGCGAGAGGCTAAAAATGCCGCTTATATTATGTTAAGGGAGTATGAAAATGAAAATAACACAGAAAGCTTTTGGTAAAACCAGCAAAGGAGAAGAGACAACCCTATATACCATAGCAAACAGTAATGGTATGAAGGTAACCTTTACAGACTACGGAGCTAATATTGTCAGTATCTATGTTCCGGATTCCAAGGGAAATATCGACGATATAGCGCTGGGCTTTGATAATATCGCAGGCTACGAGGAGAATGGACCTGGCTTCGGTTCCTTTATCGG
Organism: Bacillota bacterium; assembly: GCA_023441965.1. Lineage (GTDB taxonomy): Bacteria > Bacillota > Clostridia > Lachnospirales > Lachnospiraceae > Mobilitalea. The sequence continues at coordinate 9,899 of JAEZNB010000014.1, read as the reverse complement.
CCGGCATGCCAATCGGATCGGAGGGGCAAAATTCGAACTGAACAATAAGGTGTACGAGCTGGAGAAGAATGACGGAGAGAATAATCTTCATGGTGGCTTTGTCGGCTATAACAAATTCATGTATGATACCGAAATTTATGAAGAAGACGATATCGCCAGCATCGAATTCTCCAGATTAAGCCCCCATATGGAGCAAGGCTTCCCCGGAAATCTGGACATCACCGTCACCTATAGTCTCACTGAGGCCAATGAGCTGGTGATTGAATATTACGCAATTTCCGATAAGGATACCATCGTGAACCTGACCAACCATTCTTATTTTAACCTGGCAGGACACAACGCAGGCTCCATACTTGATCATCAGGTATGGATCAAAGCGAATCAGTTCACACCGACATCCGCGGACTTAATACCGACCGGAGAGCTTTGGGATGTAACAGGGACTCCGATGGACTTCCGCAAGCTGAAGAAGATCGGACAGGAGATCGATGCGGATTATGAACCTCTCAAGATGGCCGGTGGCTATGACCATAACTTTATACTGGATATCAGCGGTACCGAGGTAGAGAAGGTTGCAGAGCTGTATGAAGAGACGAGCGGCAGAAGAATGGAAGTATTCACAGATTTACCGGGTATGCAGCTATATACCGCAAATATGCTGACGCCTGTGAAGAACGGAAAGGAAGGAGCTACCTACGCCAGGAGGACCGGTGTCTGCTTCGAGACCCAATACTACCCCAACTCCTGCAATATCAGTACCTTCACGTCCTGCGTACTTAAGGCCGGTAAAGAATTCGATTCAGTAACGATATACAGGTTTTCACGATAAGCAGATGAGACAAAAGAAGCCATCAGATTTACCATGCAAGCATGAGGAAATTTGATGGCTTCTTTTGTTTGGTTTCAATTCTTACTTTGTTCCGTAGATTCTGTCCCCGGCATCACCTAAACCAGGTAAAATATAACCATTTTCATTTAATCTTTCGTCAAGATTGCCGATATAAATATCAACATCAGGATGTGCCTTCGTAAGTCTATCGACACCTTCCGGAGCAGCGATTAAGCATAAGAAGTGAATCTTTGTTATTCCCCGTTTCTTAAGAAGGGAAATAGCTGCGACTGCTGAGCCGCCTGTTGCCAGCATAGGATCAACGACAAACATTTCACGCTCAGGCGCATCGGAGGGAAGCTTACAGAAGTATTCAACCGGTTCCAGCGTCTTCTCGTTTCGGTATAATCCAACATGTCCTACCTTAGCATTGGGGATCAGATTTAACATTCCATCTGCCATATGGAGTCCTGCTCTTAGGATTGGAACGATACAGAGCTTCTTACCTTCGATTTCCTTGGCAATGGTTTTCGTGAGAGGGGTTTCGATTTCGATTTCTGTGAGCGGAAGCCTCCTTGTTGCCTCGTAACAGATCAGCATAGCAACCTCAGACACTAAATCCCTGAACTCCTTGGTTGATGTTGTTTTACGCCTCATGATTCCCAGCTTATGTTGAATTAACGGGTGATCCATGATAGTTACGGTTGCCATAATTGTACCTCCTGATTTTTATAAGTAAATTCCTAAATTTCATTATAACAAAAACACAGGCGGGATTAAAGATTTATTTTATTAATTTCGCAAAATAACTTATGTTTTGCCAATATCACGGGATAGAGCTGCATGAGGTTTCGTGTAGGTGCCGGAATCTGAAGCTGCAGCTATCGGTCAAATGGAGAATGATATGAAATCAGAGCAGGAAAGGTATCCGAATATCTTGATCGTTGACTGGAATGAGGTAAATGCAAGGTCCTTGGCCAATATGCTTCATTTGCTTCATTTTCATGCGGATCAGACCGATTCCGGGCAAAATGTACTTCCTATGCTGCAGAAAAATGCGTATGATATCATTTTTGTCAACCATTGGATGCCTGATATGGGCGGACAGGAGATAACGAAGGCGATCAGAGGGCTTCAGACAGACAGGAAACCGATCATCTATGTGTTGGCACCGTCGGTTTCTCCGGAGATATTCCGCTGTTATCGGGAGGCAGGCGCCAATCGGGTATTTGAAAAGCCCCTGAAGCTTGATCAGTTCCTAAAGGATCTTAAGTTATATTTCCCTGACTTATCCTTATATATTACGGATACGGACCATAGAAAGGGCATCGATACCTTTCACTGGAATAGGATCAGGATAGCCTTTGCGGAAGCGGAGGATATCAATATCGAGGTGGGCATAAGGAGCTCTCTGGGAAATCATAAGCTCTTTATTCAGATTATGAATTCAACCTATCATGAGATGGAAGCCCTACTTACCATGCTGAAAGGTTATACAGGGTTGGAGGATAGTTCGGAGCTTAAGCTTAAACTACATAATTTGAAAAGCGTTCTCTCCTATATCGGAGCTGTTCATTTGTTGGAAGCCACAAAAAAGCTTGAAATCAAGGAGAAGTCAGGATTGCACGAAGAGGTGAAGTCTCTGCTGGCTCCCTATAGCGAGCAGCTGAGAAGATTCCTGGGTAGTCTGAAGAAGGCCTTGGAGGAATATCATCAAATAGCAGAGCTACGGGACAGCGTAGTAGATACCTCACTGCAGTATAATCCGGAGGAAGCCTATGAGCAATGCGTTCAAAGAGCCATATATTATATTAAGAGGTTCGAGTATGATTTGATTCTGCAAGAGTTGAATAAGCTGATCTCATTCAATAACGAACACAGACACATTTTTATCAGGGCTGCGGAAGAGGTCAGGAATTTTAAGTATGAAAATGCACTGAAATGGATCAGTCAGTTAGACTGCAGAAAGGATAAATAAGCGCTTACTACCGGGAAAAAGCTATTTTTGGGCAGAGGAGAAGCCCGGTAGAGGGGGGAGGGTAGCTGCCGGGCTTGTTTTATGAAAAAAATTATCTTATAAGCGTATTCAATTTGTTATGCTATTAACTTAATTCTAGTATAAATGACATATATGTTTATTATGTGGATATATTATGAACAATTTGTTAATATTTTCGCAATTTCCCTCAGTGGAAGCAAGCTGATTTGATCGTTCAAGCTGTTTCCCACCGCTAAATGAATAGATTTATAAGGAAATTAATACAGCATTTGCAGAGTTTTATTTTGTGTCCTATGCGAATAATAGTATTAAAGAAACATTAATATCTGGACTTTTAATGCATGATGTGATATAAAAAGCTAATGAAACCAACTGATTAAGCTTTTAGGGGAGTAGGTGAATGGATGGCAAATGTATTTAAAAAGTTAATCAGCAAAGAGCTTGGTGAAGTCAATTATCATCGCTATTTTTCCTTTGTCAAAAGAAACATTGAAAATAGGACAACGGACAGCCAATTGATTTTTAACGATATGTATGAAAAATTAAAATATAGGGACCTGAAGTCTATTACCAAGATGCATAACCGTCTGAATGAAACCATGCTGCTTGCCTTCCGGATCAGCAGGAACTTCTTCTTTGCCTTTATGTTCTATCTGGTTGCCATGATATTTCTGATTGCCAGATCTATCAGGCCGGAATTGACCATACTGGCGATGATACTGATGAGTATCGCGTTCCTATATAAAACCTATGAATTTGTAGCGAATAAATTCTGTTACATTGATGCTCAGATTGTTCTGGTCTATAAAGCTGTACTGGATCGCATCATATTGAATGAGAGGCGCAGTACACAGCTGAAACGATAGGATATTTCCATATAACTGATAAAAGAGGCTTTTGCAGAGGAGCGGACTAAGCTATGGAGCAAAGGCTTTTTTATGTACTCAGGATACTTATCAAATTGAAATGATGGTCGCCCTGTCTGACGACTCCCCTCGAATATTGGCCTAGCTGCACCAATATATTATAGTAAGACACATTCTATGGAGCTATTATGGAACAGCAGGGGAATACGCAATCGGATGCTGCATTATTCGTAAAGGTCGGAATCCTGGTTCTTAGTTTAATGGTACTCATCGGATTGGGAATAAAATTTCTGTCGGATGCCATCACAGTATCAAATATCGGAAGGAAGAGGGATCTTCCAATCTATTGTGTTGATACAGAGGAAAGCAAGGTTGCTCTGACCTTTGATACGGCCTGGGGAAATGAAGACATCCCGGCGATACTTGACATCTTGAAGAACCATAAGGTGAAGGCTACCTTCTTTGTGACCGGGGAATGGGTGAAAAAATATCCCGAGGATGTGAAGCGGATCTCCGGAGCCGGTCATGACCTCGGAAACCATAGTGAGAACCATAAGCACATGACCCTGTTGACACAGGAGCAGAGCCAGCAGGAGATCTTAACTGTGCATGAAAGAGTTAAAAAGCTGACAGGGGTAGAGATGAATCTATTTCGTCCGCCCTACGGCGATTACAATAATGCGGTAGTAGCTACCGCCAGGGAGAGTGGCTATTACACGATTCAGTGGGATGTGGATGTATACGCAACAACTTTAAAACTAAGAAATACAAGGGGTTGAGGGGGTTTTTCATATTGATTAATCTCATTTCAGATAGCTGTATTTATTGTTAGCTATGAGTGAAAAACGAGTGAAAAGGTTTTAAAATTTCCTAGACTTTTAACTCATATTTATGCTACAATAATTCTATTGAAAGCGAAGGGGGCGTGGTTTTTTGAGTGATAATGAATTACTATTAGCTTTATCTGAAATGATGGATAATAAATTAAAACCAATAAATGAAAAAATAAGTAAGATAGAAGCTGATATGAATCATGGTTTTAATAAAGTAAGTGTTATTTTAGAGAATGAAATCAGACCAGATATTAAGTTACTTGCTGAAAATTACCTTCCTGCTGCTAAACGTTACGATAAGGCTTTACTGGAAACTGAGAGTATGAAAGTTGATATTGAACTATTGAAGAAGGTAGTTATGGAGCATAGTGAGAAGCTGCAAAAGATATCGTAGGATATTTTGAACAGCGAGGGGTTAGGCGTTTTATAAAGAACTTTCACGGATTTTAAATAATAATTATTGATTTTGACTGGGGGTTAAAATATGCTCCCAGTTTCTTTTTTTGTATAAGACACGGAGCATGTTAACTTGTGATTGTACTTTAGTTACTTGGTGGAAAATACAATAATTCTCTACTGGACACCATATTACCCTTTAACCTTCATATATTGGCTCGGAAATAAGGGTGTTTCGTTCTTGAAATACATTTAGGGATTTAACCTTTAATCAAATCTTGGTGATAGACGACTTGTAGAATCTAGCTCTTGCAGTTCGAATGCAATATAGTCAAAGATGTCAAGCAAGTCGTGCTGTGGAGTTTCTGTTATAACGAGATTATATCTTGGCATCTTTGTACCTTCCTTCCAATTCATCAAAAAATTCATCTGCATTTTTATAGTTCTTTTGCTTAACATATCTTCTAATCCTTGATCTAGAAGAGTGCTTAATTCAAAGCGGCCTACGAGCTCTTCGTAGGTTTCTTTATCTAATACTACAAGATCGCCTTTTCCGTTCTTGGTAATGTAAACGGGTTCGGAACGGGTATGACAGTATTCGGAGATCTGATTATAGAAATTACGCAGGTCAGAGCTAGATCTGATTGATGGCATAGGGTTCACCTCCTTATATCGATATAATATCGGGGTATTGATAGATTGGCAAGATTAATTCAGAATGTATATTATACGTATATTATAAGCTAAAGTAATTAGTTATAATTGTAAATCTTCTTGTGGAAATATGTAAAATATGGTAATATAAATAAAATGATTAGAAAACTCAAGTGATGCTAAATTAATGGAATATAATGAAAATTAAAAAGTTGATCCCGCAAACATATTTAATTTGATGTGAATAGTGAGTCTAGTTTTGCAAATGGCGAAATGATTAAATCTCAATTAAGGTGATGGAGGTTAGTATGAGTTACGATACTAAGGTTTTTAATATAATGATAGCGTCTCCTGGAGATGTGGCAGCAGAACGTTCAATTGTACGTGAAGTTATATATGAATGGAATGCAGTTCATTCGTTTTCAAGGAAAATTGTATTGCTACCTATTGGGTGGGAATCACATTCTTCCCCTGAAATGGGAGTAAGACCGCAGGAATTAATAAACAAACAAGTCTTGGATAAATGTGATCTTTTAGTTGGAGTGTTTTGGACAAGAATTGGTACACCTACCAATGAATATGCCAGTGGAACGATAGAAGAAATTGAAAAGCATATTGATAGTGGAAAACCAGTAATGCTATATTTCTCAAGTCAGCCAGTGATTTTGGATAGTGTTGATCTATCTCAAATTCAACAATTAAAAGATTTAAAAGAATCTTGTCGTACTCGAGGCTTATACCAAGAATATGATAGCCATTCGGATTTTAAAGAAAAATTTTATCATCATTTACAAATTAAAATTAATGAACATCCAATGTTTGTTGATTATAATACTCATATAAACAATGAGATTGCGGAATCAAAAATACATTTTCCGACACTTTCATTAGAGGCAAAAACATTATTAAAGGAAGCAAGCAAAGATCCTAATGGTACAATCCTTCTTATTCGAACTTTAGGAGGAACTCATATACAAGTAAATGGTAAAAGTTTTATGTTTACAGACCGGCGTGAAACAGCAAAGTGGGAGGCAGCAATTACTGAACTAATAAAAAATAATCTACTATTAGCTCGAGGACTCAAAGGTGAAGTATTTGAGTTATCCAATATGGGATATCAAATTTCTGATATGATTGAGTTATAAGTGTAGGTTGTTTTAAATACCACTTAGCCTAACAATATGTTCCCGAAAAAGCCCAGAACTTAAGTGTAACCGCATTAGGTGCTTATTAGATCGTCGCCATAAGCGGTCACCCTAAGGCTTTACTCATCGGGGCACGAGACGTTAACAGAGATTTGTTTTGTATTTATCAAAGGAGGAATGAAGATGGAGATTAGTTTAAACTTGGAGCAGTTAATTGGTGAAGATGAGGACAGGTTATTAAGAGGTGTTCTTGGATGTCAGGATGCTGATGAACTTACAGAGGCTATTTCTCGAATAGCTATGGCATCAATATCAGAGTATTTAGAGATGATGCTTGGTAAGCAACTTCCAACGAGAGCTAATGAGATAAGAGAAAGAAAAATCTTTCATTTAATGAAATATTATTTTATTGGAAGAATTCCAAATGAGTCCGAAATATCTGCATTGTTTCAGTTAACAGAATCAAGTAGTCGTACATTATTAAGGGATGTTAGGACAAAATATAAATATGAACTTGAAGATGCGCTTCTAAATTCAATAAAAACATTATTGGCAACTGCTCAGAAAAATGGCTCATCTTACAGAATAGTAATTCAATCTGATAATTTGTTAGAAGAGTTAAAGCAGATGGTTTCTGTGAAAGCGCCATATCTAGATCAAATCGCAAAAGTTAAAAATTCTGCTGGGGTTTATAGTATTCCAGAGGATACTTTTGAAGTGTTATGTAATGCATATGGAGTAAACATTAGCGATTTGGAAGCTGCTACTGCAAGGGAGTGATAGTTATGGACTTTAAAAGTAGTATAATAGATTCATTTTCTGCTACAAGTGTATTGTTAGTCTTTATTATTATGCTATTCAGTATAAGATATCCCCAAATAATACAAGATATAAATAAAGAAGTTCCTAGGAAAGAGAAAACCAAGGAATGTGAACATGAAAAAAGAAGACTAATGCATAGCTTCTTAATAAATTGCTTACCTCAAACCATACTACTTGGAATTACTAATTATCTGTTTTTACCACTAACAATTCATATCATAAAGAATTCACAATTGAGCTTTTGGAATTTTGATTTTATTTTAACTATATTTTTATTTGTTGTAGGATGGATATGGATCTTTTTTATATGGTCGATTATATTAGGACTTAGAGTTATTCTAAAAACATTACATATTAAAGTAGAAGTCAAAATCGGATAATACCAGAAATTGTTGTAAAGAAAGAATTACAGTGGAAAACCCTGTGATTACTTATTAACTCACAGGGAATTACACTTTCCACACTATCTCAATTTCATCTTCAAAAACCATGATTTTCTCGATAAATTGGTTTACCACAAGCTTCTTCTCATCAAAGCTTAGCTGGCCGAAGATGACATCCTTGAATTTGTTAGGAGCTTCAGTTTTAGGGGAACCGAGATTTTTCAAAATCTCATTACGTTTTTTATCCAGTTTTTCGATTTCCCCATTAATATATTTCATGGAGATATCGGAAGCTTCGGTAAGAGAAGCTATGAGCTTTTCAATTTTTTGGTCAATTTTCTCAAGCTCAATTTTTTGCTTGTTTTCGGACGGTGTGGGAATACACTGATTTTTATCTAGGGTACACTCATTGATTACATTTTCTAATTCCGCCTGAACAGCAGTTTCAATCTCTCCGATGGTAATATTATAACTTTTAACATCACATAAGTGCAGGTTGGTACGCCCGCTGCAATGTAGATAGAGCTGGTCATTATATTTACGGATGGCAAGCGAATAGCCGCATTTTCCGCATTTTATGTAACCGGATAACCAAGATAATTTTCCTTTCCCGGTGTTCTTAATTTGCTTATTATTATCCAACTTATACTGGCATTTTAACCAGATATCTGCTGGGATGATACCGGGAAAGTTAGTGAGTGAAACCACATGATTTTCGAGCTTAGTATACTTTCTGTCAGAAGCGGATCTTCTTCCAACTATATGTGCGGAAGTCTCTCCGGTATAAAAATCAACTGGGTTGGAAAAGGTAACACCTTTTCCTCTGTAATATTTATACACATCTGCTGTAGCTTCCACATAGACTGGATTATGTAGGATTCTTGATATAGCAACATTATCCCAAGTCTTGCGTTTCATACAAGAGATCCCTTCTTCTGATAATTCCTTTGCAATCATACCAAGGGACACATCTTCTCCGGAATATTCGAAAAATATTCTTTTTACTATTTCCATATCTTTATTAGGTATAAGGGAGGGAACCTTTTTGCCATCTTCGTTAGTCATTTTAGAATTTTCAAATCCAAGTGGCGCCGGTCCGCCTGGCCAGTTTCCATGCTTAATTCGCGAATAATAGTTATCCTTAACACGTTCAGCTATTGTTTCTCTTTCAAGCTGGGCAAATACCATTATTATATGCAACATCGCTCGCCCCATTGGACTGGATGTATCAAACTTTTCGTTGATAGAAATAAATTCTACATTTCTTTCTTGGAATTTTGCCCACGCTTGACCGAAGTCTGCGATCGAACGGCTGAAACGGTCTAGCCGGTATACTATAACCTTAGTTATTAATCCGTCCTTTACATCTTTCATTAATTGTTCAAACTTCGGACGATTTGTGTTTTTTCCACTAAAGCCTTTGTCAGAATAGATTTTGGTGGCCTCAGTACCACATTCTTTTTTGCACATATCTATCTGGCTTTCAATGGATATGCTATCTTTCTTATCTACGGATTGCCGCGCGTAAATTGCGATCACTGTGACCACCTCCTTCCATCAAATATAGAATATTATTTTCACTTGTTTGTCTTTTTGATTATATTTCCTGCGGTATTAATATCTACTTCAATTTTGTTAATAGCGCGGAATACAACCGTATATGCCTGATTAATGCTTCTCACTCTATCAGAGCTTTTTATGTAATTTGGGCGTTTATTAACAACCTTCATATTGAACCTCCTTGTCTACTTACTACTATTGTATGCTAATGTTTTCTGCTATTATTACTGTTGATTCGACAAGCATGTCCTTCGCATATATTAAGAGGGAATATATACTGATAGATCGTATACGTCAAATCACTCGCCTAGGCTAAATATATTTTTTGTGGCATACTTTAAAAAATGCAAAAAACTATTAGTTTTTTAAAGGAGGTCATTTACCATGGATCAAATAACTCACACTGTGCGTC
>JAEZNB010000111.1 GCA_023441965.1 Bacillota bacterium | reverse complement strand
CGAGAAATTCGTGTAGATTTTACTTTATGGGCACTCTGGTCGTTGCGAGGACAGCATCCAGCCCAGGAAACCAGGTTTTTTGATGACGGAAACACCGACATGTCGGGACCAATCTCACAAAGAATGGCAATAGCGGTCATCGGATTTTTACCTGGAGGGCAAAGTGGAGCTTCCCGATGAAGCTCTTGAAATCGTCAGCGGCGGCGGGGATTGCTCACAGACATGCCCCAAATGTGGAAATCCTCTCTGGTATAAGGCCTTGGATGATACCGTGCGTTGCGAGGTTTGCTACTACACAGGTCCTGCGGTAAGAAGATTTGATTAAGGCGGGTAAGAAGAACCAGGAATTTGTGACCTGCAACAAAGATTAGGATAGGAGGATATACAACATGACGATAGAACAAATCGTAGCCCTGGCGAAGGAGAAGCTGGGCAAGGACATCGGTGAACAAGAAGCTTTAGACTATCTGGATGGACAGATTGCCTTACCTGATGAAGCATTAGAACTGGTCGGAGGCGGTTCATTTTGCTCTGACCTTCCCAGATGTCCGGTGTGTGGGGATACCCTAGGTCACTTCAAGAACGATATCCGCTTAGCTTGTACTACCTGCGGATACCATGAGGATATAGAAGCAATGGGGTGAGATCACAGTTACTCCGATGAAGTTTAGATGAAACAATAGCCATAGAAGAATAAGGAGGAAGTTACAATGACAACAGAAAAAATCATGGCTCTGGCAAAGGAAAGGTTAAGTAAGGAGATCAGCGAGCAGGAAGCCCGGGACTTTTTAGACGGCAGGCTTGCCCTCCCCGATGAAGCCCTTGAACTGGTCAGCGGCGGCGGATGCGGCGAATTCTATGATTATTATCGGGAATTCTCGTAAAAGGGAGCTTCGTGAGGGGGGAGATACTCTCCCTTCACGAAGGATACAGCATAAGGAGGAGACCTATATGTATTATAAGCTGTGCGAACCATATCGTCTGCGAGGCTGGGATGGCCTGCCATATTGTCTGGTATCTCCCCATGGGCTGACACCACGCTTCCTGTCCAGGGAGGAATTTGCAGTACTCCTATGCTGCGATGGCGAGACAGAGTTTGATGAGCCTATGGAGGATTCAATCAAGGAGATGCTTGATAGGCTGCTGCAGGATGGTCTTATCTTGGCTTGTGAGACGAAGTCACAGATCAAGGAGGTGCAAAAATTCTGCAAGTACCCTAACGGTCATATCCATGGAGTGATTTGGAGCATTACAGGAGATTGTAATTTGCGCTGCAAGCACTGTTATATGTCCGGGGGAAGGAATAAATACACGGACCTGACGAAGGCACAGCTGTTTGACATGATAGACCAGTTTGAGGAAGCAGGTGTTTCGGAGGTAGAGCTTTCCGGCGGTGAACCGCAGCTGTCGCCATATCTGTGGGAGCTGGTGGATGAGCTTATTCGCCACAATATCCATATATCGCATTTTCATACAAATGCGATGCTGCTGGAGGACGAATTTTTTGACCAAATGAAGAAGCGCAAGCTAAACTGGATGTTTGCTTCCAGCCTTGACGGAGTGGGAACCCATGATGCTTTACGGGGTACTCCCGGCTCCGAAGAAGCGGCAATCACAGCCTTTCGGAGGATCCGTGAACAGGGCTATTCCTTACTGGTCAATTCCAAGTTTCACACAGACAGCATTCATGCAGCCATTAATACCTATGAGCGAATGAAGGAGATCGGGGTGACAGCTTGGAAGATTAGCTTTGTTTTCCCGATTGGAGAAGCGGTATCCAATCTTCCATCCACGCCTGCAATCTTCTGTGATGAGTATCTTGAACTGTTAAGACGTTATAAAGCGGATGGCAATCCCTTTCAATTGAATCTGATCGAGGGGGTCGTTAAGGGGCGTCAGGATGGCAGCTTTGCCTTTTGGGAGAATGATAAGGAGGATCCCTTCAATCAACATCGGGTATCCTGTGGCCTATGCCGCAATCGTCCCTATGTTCTGCCTGACAGTACCCTTGTACCCTGCATAGGCTGGGTGTCCACTCCCCTTGAAGGGACCTTACCGAAGCTGACAGAGCTGCGCTTATCGGCGATTTACGCAGATCCGGCTTCTCATTTCCGTAAGCTCGTAGGAATTAAGGTCTCAGATATAACCGAACGTAACGAAGAATGCCGTGCATGTGAGTATAAACTGACCTGTGGCGGCGGCTGCCGTGCAGATGCCCTTGCGACCAACCATGGAAGCGAAGCATTATATAAGCGCGGGAGGATGATGTGTGGAATCTATCAAAGCGGTTTTATGAGTAAGCTACAGGAAATCTGTGGGAGTAAAGCCAATTCTTGAAATAATAAACGCTGAAAGTGGGGAACGTATCATATGTATAGAAAACTGCTCCCGTTAATGTTAGTCCTTGGGCTTTTGCTTGCAGTATGCAGCGGAAGTGATGCTCCGAAGGAAAATCCCGGCTCCGGTGAGGTGCTTAAGAATGAGGATTTCATCGGCAAGCGTTTGGCCTTTGCGACAGGTGAAGCCTTTGATATGTTGTTTTCCGAGAATGTCGGAGAATTTGAACCGGTTCACTGCAATTATGAGCATGAAGCTATGGAGCTTATGAAGAATAGAAGAGCCGATGCTATGATGCTGGATGAGCCTATGGCCAGAAAATGGGTTTCAATGAACCCGGAGCTTACCATCATTCAACCGCCATTTGCGGAGTATGGTTTTGGTGCTATTTTTAACAAGGAAAAGGATGAACTGCGTATAAAATTCAATGAGTTTCTAAAGGAAATCAAAGGCAACGGTATCTATGATGATATGATAACACGCTGGATTGATACCGTTGATTCGCCACCTATGCCTGACATCCCTTCCAATGGAACAAACGGTGTTTTAAGCTTTGCCAGTAACGGAGAGCTGGAACCCTTTGGCTATATCGTAAATGGCCGGCCTGAGGGTTTTGACATAGAGCTGGCCCGACGTTTCGCTGCATATATGGAGATGGAGCTGGACATTTCTCTTATGGCATGGGAAGCCCTAATTCCTTATGTCAATGCCGGGAAGGCTGATTTCGGAGCCTGCCTCTTCATCATTAATGAGGAGAGGGAGCAATTTGTCTCGTTCTCTGATCCCTATTATACGGGCGGTGCTGTTCTGGTCACGAAGAAAGCCTCGTCGGAAGGAGCAGATCCCAGCTCTGTGTCATCCTCAGGCTTTTGGAAAAGACTGAAGAGCAGCGTGGAGAACAACCTATTGAAGGAAGACCGTTGGAAGCTGGTCGCAGAGGGCTTACAGGTCAGTCTGACCATTACGATATTTGCCTTCGTCCTGGCAACACTGCTTGGATTTGGTATCTGTGGGTTATGTATGAGCAAGAACCCCTTACTAAGGACAATCGGCAGCATCTATGTCACCGTGATGAGGGGTACACCAATCGTCGTTTTACTGATGATTACCTTCTATGTCATATTTGCTAAGAGCAGCATCAGTGGAACAGTGGTCGCCATCTTTGCTTTCGGAGCAAACAGCGCAGCCTTCATCGGAGAAATACTCCGCAGTGCGATCATGACTATAGACAAGGGACAGGTGGAGGCAGCCCGGAGTATGGGCTTTTCCAAGATTGGAGCCTTCTTCTCCGTGACCTTACCGCAAGCTGTTCAGGTGGCATTTCCCACCTATATGTCTGAGTTTGTATCGACCTTCAAGGAGACTGCCGTTGTAGGTTACATAGCGATTGTGGATCTGACGAAAGCGGGTGACATCATCCGCAGCCGTACCTATGATGCCCTCTTTCCTTTACTGATGGTAGCCCTTGTCTATATGCTGGCGGCATCTGTTATCATTTGGATCTTCAACTTGATATATCGCAGGACAAATAAGCGTTTGAGGAGGGTGAAGGGATGATTAGGGTAACAAACCTAAAAAAGAGCTATGGTAACTTTGAGGTTATCAAGGGAATTAGTACCAGCATAGAAAAAGGAGACGTTATCTCCATCATCGGTCCATCCGGAACAGGCAAAAGCACCTTTCTGCGCGCCCTGAATCTGCTGGATCCGCCTACAAGCGGGACGATTGAGTTTGAGGGGATAAATCTCATGAATAAGAAGACCAATCTCAATGAGGTCCGTAAAAAGATGGGGATGGTCTTCCAGAGCTTCAATCTGTTTGCCCATATGAGCATACTGGACAACCTATGCATCGGGCAGACGAAGCTTTTAGGCATTCCCCGCGCCGAAGCTGAGAAAACAGCCAGGGAGCTCTTGGCCACAGTTGGACTTGCCGCGAAGGAGAATGCCTATCCTGATGAGCTGTCAGGTGGGCAGAAGCAGCGTGTAGCCATAGCCAGATGCCTGTCCATGAAGCCGGATATTATTCTGTTTGATGAACCTACCTCTGCTCTTGATCCTACGATGGTAGGAGAAGTCACAGCGGTAATCAAGCGTCTGGCACAGAGCGGTATGACGATGGTGATTGTGACCCATGAGATGGCCTTTGCCAGAAATGTATCTACCCGGATTTTTTATATGGATGAGGGTGGCATCTATGAGGAGGGACCTCCGGAGGTGATATTTGAGCATCCGAAGAAGGAGAAGACAAGAGCCTTTATCAAACGGATGAAATCCTTCCGGTATAAAGTAGAAACGGAAGACTTCGACTTTATCGAGCTTACCAACAGCCTCCTTAATTTCTGCTCTGCCAATGCACTCTCAAGAGTAAATACGAATAAGGTGGGACTATTGTCTGAAGAAACCACGGTCAACCTTATTCCCAAGCATAAGCTGCTCACTGTAGATTTCAGCTTCCCGGACAACCAGTCAGAGTTTGAGCTTGTATTTACCTATGGAGGCGAAAGCATAGATGTGACTCTGGAGGAGAATATGTCGGCTCATATCGTCAGAGGAATAGCCAAGGAAATCAGCTATGAATACGACACTGTCAATCGGCTTCGTCTGAAATGGAGCTGATAAAATACATTCCTATGGGAGGAAGCAGCTATGACAACAGAGGAAATCATTACCCTGGCGAAAGAGAAGCTGGGGAAGGATATATCTGAACAGGAAGCGAGTGATTATTTGAACGGTAAGCATCCGCTTACCGATGAAACCCTTGCCCTTGTAAGCGGAGGCAGTTCCTGTGGCACAGAACAGTGTCCGACCTGCGGAAAAGCAATGATGCATAAGGATCAGGGAGTATTTTACTGCAGCAAATGCTTACTACATTATAGCGAAAGAGGGAATAACTGGGAGGTATTTGGGAAGTGTCCCCTATGCAATCAGTTAGCCTTTTATCGAGTGGCTGTCGGTTCGCCCAGCATTTATGAATGCAGGATATGTGGGTATTCCAATCGGCAGATGTGAGAGAGACGATTGTGGGGTGACAGGGGGACGGAGTTGGTGTCACAC
>JAEZNB010000106.1 GCA_023441965.1 Bacillota bacterium | reverse complement strand
CCCATGCCCTGAGTACAGTACTCCTGGAGGCTATGTTTTTAGGGGAAGCAGAGAGACTGCAGGATGCTTTGGTCTGTGTCTCCTATGCTGCCTCCCTGGAGGAAGCATGGCAGTATTATTATACCCTGGCTCAAATTTACGGGGAGCTGGGAAGCTATGAGGAAGCCCTGAAGGCAATTGACCATGCCCTTGAGCTGGACCCCGATAATTTTGTCTGTATTGATTTCAAGGTTGTTCTGTTAAGGAAAATCGGCGGTTTCGGAGCAGCGGTCAAGGCTCTGGAGGAGGAAGCCGGGGATAAGGACGGTGATCTGGGTAAACGGCTGAAAAAGCAGGAGGAGGCTACAGAGGGCAAAACGCAGCCCGGAGGAGATGACAGCAAGGAGGAGCTGGAGAAGAAATTCAATGAGGCGCTTGCTCTTGAACCGATTACCATAGCGGATATGCTGGAGCATGCATTTCCCCAGGAAGCGGCCAAACTCAAAAGTCAGATCATGACGGTCACGGAAAGTGATCGGATAAAGCTGCCCAAATTTCCTGCCAAGTTATTCATGAGCGCGAAGCTCATAGAAGAAGACTGTTACAATGAAGTGCAGGAATATATCGATTGGCTCAACCGGTCGGTTACGGAGATGAACAGTAAGGCCAATGCCGAATTCAAGCAGGCCTATCAGGAAGCCTCTGTTCAGAAGCCGGCAGATGTAGCAGATATCGAAAAAACCATAACAGATCAGCTTCTGTCTGATCCGGAGATGTTTGAGCACATGTCTGCCGATGACTTTGTGGCCTGGATCAATCAGAACGTCAATGATATGCTTCCGGAGGAAGCCGATTCTTCCAAAAGCCAGCTAAGTTTGGAAGAAGGCTCCTATTCTGATGAAACCAATGTAGAGATCATGATGGATTACAATAACAGCGTAGTGAATGCCGCTGTGTGGTCCTTTGCCCTATATTCCTCCGAGCTAAGAAGGGAGTTCATCGAGAAAGCGATCAAAGCCACCCAGGGCATGATGGACAGGATCCTTGTGATGGAGAAGAACAAGCAGGCTGAGATGAGGAATGCCCCTGAGGAGGAAAAGCCCATCATCGCCCTGAAATGGGAGCTTGCGATGAATGGGGCCTGCGAGGACTATGTAAGTGAATTGCTGCCACTTGCAACCAGGGACTACAAGAAAATCTCCCAAATGGCCAATGACCTGTGGGAGGATATCCTTCCCTATATCCGGGGCACAAGGATGCCGGAGGCTTACATATCCCACTATCAGGCAATCATATTCACCTACAGCCTGAATGTTCTGGGAGAGGTGGATTGTCTCCGTAGTACCCCTTATAAACGATACATATCCGAAGCCGATCTCATCGCTGCCCAGGAAGCCCTTGCCGAACACAGAGCGTACATGAAGGAGCTGGCCATGGCTGCCGCCAATTCCGGCAGCGAATTCAGGCTCAGCATAGATCTGGTTTATGTGAAGATCAATATCACCCCCAACAATGCAGAGCTGGAGGCCTTGGTTGGGAATGTGGCTGCCAGAGCTCAGTATGACTGGAAGAAAGGGGAGCTGGAGCTTGGTGGCGGCGTCGGTGCGAAAATCGAGACCGGGGCGAAGTTCATCAAGTTTGAGGCAAAGATGATGGCAAATGTTGTGATTGATCTGAAGAAGAAAAAAATCTCGGATATCTACCTAAGCTCCGAGGCCTCCGCCTCTATGGGCAATTACGGAGTCGAAGCCGGAGGCAAAATCTCCGTGTTAGGTAAAGGCAGCAGTATCTACGGCGGTATCTCGGCAGGTCGTGATCCCGTCTCTGTCAGTCACAGACAGGAGCTGCTCCGTCAGGAGTAAAGCAAGCTGCATGCATATTTTTGCATGACAAAAGGGCTGTCGAAACAGCCCTTTTGTCCACTTGTTCAACTAGGAGGGTGTTGCTCCTATATACGAAAATTTCTACTTAAGGCCGATAGGCTTCCCTTTCCTATCCTTCAGGGCGAAGAGCTTGTCCCCACGACTACTCTCATCCTCTACCTATAATACTAAGCTTATTATAACCCAGGAAGACAGATTATGTTGTTATTCCAGACTAATCGAGTAATAAATTCGGACAAATATACTTACTTGTCAAACAGCTTCGTATCCGGAAGAAGAAATTCCTCCAGCCTATCATAATCCTGTACAAATTCCACATGGTCTCCCAGGAAGTTCGGTACAGAGATACTAATTCCCAGCTGACCCGGTGTCAAATAGCTGAAGATGCCCAAATAATTCTCCGAACCGATGATGTCCGCTGTCCGAAGTCCTTCCAGGAGCTCCTTGTCCTTGAAACTATTCACATATTCCCGCACAGCCTGTTCCACCTCCCTGTTCATCCAGGAGGGGACGATCAGCTTCCACCTGCGGAAATTCCTCACGAAGGCTTCGTCCAAGGTTACGATATCACTAAGCTTCATACGGTTTGAGTCGGTCAGGCGGATGTTGGTACTATAAACCAACTCGGTAGGATGGGCTACATATTTACTGCTATAGGCTGCCTTATAGAGAACACTGAACTTGGATGCATCTGCTGACTTCACCTCATAGCTGATTTTCAGAATCGAGGCTTCCATGGGGGAAGGCTGAAGACGCTCATTCGGAAAGGGATTGAAGGAATAGATATCGATAATCTTCCGAATATCCCTGTCTATAATCTGATTCCAGGCCTTAATCTCCTCCTCGGAGGCTCCTGCGGCAAAGAGGGGATAAAGGGCATCGATTCCATCCCTTTGATAATGGATTTCATCAAATAAATAGACGGTATAAGACACATCCTTTGCCTCACTGCTGATCGGATACAGGGTTGCCCAATCCGGAATCAGCCTGCCTCCCCGTATGGTTCCCAAGCCATAGAGCTCCCTTAGATTAATCGTGTCCAGTTCCTTCCTTGCGGCAATCTGTTCCGCTCTGTACTCTCCTTCTCTATAGCTGAAATAGGCCTGTGGCCTGAATACTTCCTTCTCCTCATATACATTCCGGAATGATGCGATCAGCAGCATCAGAATGATCATCAGGCAGATATATCTCCCTCTCTTCATAGCGATAGCTCCCAGGCTCCTGAATCTTATGATACATTCTATGCCATACCCCGGCAAAATAAGAATGGAAATCGAATATGCTCTCAAATAGACGGTAGCCTCCCGCCCAGGTCAGCTCCCCGGCAGAATTCGATTGATATGACCGATCTTTGGGGCTATAATAATATAAGAGTAGAAAGACATACTGGTATATCTTAAGAGTTTGCAGGATGATGAGATTAGTATCACAGGTAAAAGTGTATAAGGCGATATGAATATCTAAAAAAATGGAATTAGAGCTTGTCGTGAGATTGATTAATACAGAAAGAACAGATGCTTTGCATCTATTGTTATAGGAGGATATGAGCATGCGATTAGGGGCATTGGAGGCAGGCGGAACGAAGATGGTACTTGCAATCGGTAACGAAGAGGGGACGATATTGGAACAGACCTCTATTCCGACCGGGGATCCGGCACGTTCGATGCCGGAGCTTATCCGCTATTTTAAAGACAAGGAGATCAAGGCTCTGGGAGTAGGCTCCTTCGGGCCCATTGATCTGGACCGCAGCTCAGCCACCTATGGCTTCATCACCTCCACACCCAAGCTTGCATGGGCAGGTTACAACTTCGCAGGCACGCTGCAGGAAGCCCTACAGGTGCCGGTCGGCTTTGATACCGATGTCAACGCTGCTGTTTTGGCGGAAGCGACCTGGGGAAGCTTACAGGGTCTGTCCTCCGGAGTCTATATAACGGTAGGAACCGGGATCGGAACCGGAATCTATCTGAACGGACAGCTGCTCCACGGGATGCTGCACCCAGAGGCCGGCCATATTCTCCTAAGCAGACACCCGGAGGATTCCTTCGAAGGAGTCTGCCCCTATCATCCCAACTGTATGGAAGGCTTAGCCTCCGGTCCCTCCCTGGAGAAGCGCTATCATAAATATGCCGGGGAGCTTGAGGAAGCCTCCCCGGCTTGGGAAATCGAAGCCTATTATCTGGCTCAGGGTATCGTAAACTATATCCTGACCCTCTCCCCCCATAGAATCGTTTTGGGTGGCGGGGTTATGAAGCAGCAACAGCTCTTCCCCTTGATCAGAGCTTATGTCCGTACCCTCCTGAACGGTTATGTCCGTACTCCCTTGTTGGAGGATCTGGACCGGTATATCGTACCCTCTGCTCTGGGAGGAAACCAGGGTATCATGGGCTGTCTAAGACTTGCTGCCCTGGAGCTTACAGCAGGGACCTAAGAGACCCTTACTCTCCTAATCGCCGGCGCAGGACCATGGGAAGTATGCCCCCATGCCGGTAATAATCCACATCAACAGCGGAATCAAAGCGCAAGAGAGCCTGAAACTCTGTACGCTTGCCATCTCCGGCTTGGGCGATTACAGTCACCCTCTGTCTGGGCTTAACAGCATCGGACAGCTCTATGGTGATGCGCTCCTCTCCCGTCAGACCGAGGCTTTCCGCCGATTGTCCCTCAAGGAACTGTAGGGGCAGGATCCCCATCATCACCAAATTGGAGCGGTGGATCCGCTCGAAGCTCTCAGCTATGACTGCCTTAACCCCCAGAAGACTGGGACCCTTGGCAGCCCAATCCCTCGAAGACCCCATACCGTAATCCTTACCGGCCAGAACCACTAAGCCTCTGCCCTCCTCCCGGTATTTCATACAGGCATCATAGATTGTCATCAGCTCTCCGGTGGGCCAGTAAGTCGTATATCCCCCTTCCGTTCCGGGTGCCAGACGGTTGCGGATCCGGATATTGGCGAAGGTCCCTCTCATCATCACCTCATGGTTTCCCCTTCGGGAGCCGTAGGTATTGAAGCTCTTGCTTTCAATTCCCTTCTCCAGCAGGTATTTGCCAGCCGGCGTATTCTTGCCGATCGCTCCGGCAGGGGAGATATGATCCGTCGTCACCGAATCCCCGAATAAAGCCAAGACGCGCAAATCCCGTAAGGATTCCAGCTCCTTGATTTCTTCTGTCATATCTTTAAAAAAGGGCGGGTTCTGGATGTAGGTTGAGTCCTTGTCAAACTCGTAGCCCTTACCTCCCCTGATTTCGATGGAATTCCAAAGCTCGTTATTCCCATAGATCCCTTGATATTCCTTGACGAACAGCTCAGGCTGAACAAAGCTCTCCTCCAGCTCTCGTATTTCTTCTCTCTTGGGCCAGATATCCTGCAGATAGACTGCCGCACCCTCCGTATCATACCCAATCGGCTCCTGCAGCAGATCAATGTTCATGGTTCCTGCTAGGGCATAGGCTACCACAAGGGGAGGGGATGCCAGATAATTTGCCCTTACCAGCGAGTGGATCCGGCCTTCAAAATTGCGGTTGCCCGATAATACGGAGGTAACCAGCAGGTCCTGCTCCTGCACGGCCGCACTGACTGCTTCCGGCAGAGGCCCGGAATTTCCGATACAGGTTGCACAGCCGTAACCGATGGTCTGAAAGCCCAGCTGATCCAGATAAGGCTGTAAGCCTGCAGCCTCCAGATAGGCTGTGACCACTCTGGAGCCCGGGGCCAGGGAGGTCTTCACATGGGCTGGTACCGACAAGCCCTTTTTCACCGCATTCCTGGCTAAGAGCCCTGCACCGAGCATGACTGCCGGATTGGAGGTATTGGTACAGGAGGTGATGGAAGCGATGGCTACCGAACCTGTTGTCAGGATGCTTTCCCTGCCATCTGGAAGGGTGATTTTCACCTCCTTATTCACTTCCTCCTCATTTCTTCCATGTCCCTGATTTCCCAAGGGTGCCGTTAAGGAGCGAAGGAATTCCTCCTTCATACGGCTTAAGGGAATCAGATCCTGGGGCCGTTTGGGTCCTGACAAAGCTGTCTCCACCGTTGATAAGTCCAGTTCTATCACTTCCGTATAGACCGGCTCCTGCTTTTTATCCGAATAGAATAAGCCGTTGGCTTGAAGATACGTTCTGATCAGGGCCACCTGCTCCTCTGATCTGCCGGTCAGTCTAAGGTACTTCAAGGCCTCCTCATCCACCGGGAAGAAGCCGCAGGTTGCACCGTATTCCGGTGCCATATTAGCGATGGTTGCCCGATCGGCAAGAGTAAGAGAGTCAATTCCTTCCCCGAAATATTCGACGAATTTTCCGACTACCCCCTTCTTACGGAGCAGCTGTGTGACCCGAAGGGCCAGATCCGTTGCGGTCGCTCCAAGGGGTAATTCCTTGGTCAGCCGGACTCCGATGACCTCAGGCAGAGGAAAATAAGAGGGCTGACCCAGCATTCCGGCTTCCGCCTCGATCCCGCCGACACCCCAACCCAGGATACCCAGGCCATTGATCATGGTGGTATGGGAATCGGTTCCCACTAAGCTGTCAGGATATACTGTTCTGACTGTTTCTTCCTCCTGCAGCAGCACCACCTTAGCCAGATATTCCAGGTTGACCTGGTGAACGATTCCCGTCGCCGGAGGAACCACCGTCAGATGATCAAAGGCCTTCTGAGCCCATTTAAGAAATCGATATCTCTCACTGTTCCGTTCAAATTCCAGCCTGCTGTTCTCTGCTAAAGCATCCCGGCTTCCGTACAGGTCTACCTGGACAGAATGGTCAATCACCAGATCCACAGGAACCTCGGGATTGATCCGGTCCAGCTGATCGAAGCCTGCCTCTGCCAGGGCTGCCCGCATGGATGCCAGGTCAAGGACAGCAGGAACCCCCGTAAAATCCTGAAGAATGACTCTGGCCGGCTTAAAGGGGACCTCTTCCTCACTGCCCCTGGATTTGGACCAGTCAGCCAGACTTTCGATATGCGCTTCCGTAATCACATGCCCGTCCCATTGACGAAGCACGGATTCCAAGAGCACCTTGATGGAATAGGGAAGCTGCCGGATATCGAAGCCCTCTCCTTCCAGTGATGATAGATCATAATATTCATATAATTGACCTCCAAAATGCAGCTGCTTTCTGGCCAGGTCATGATAGCCCTTAGGTTTCGTCATCATATTCCTCCAATCTGCCGAAACAAAATCCTGCCTACTGTTTCCTTCATGATAGCATAATAACCCTTTCGTATACCGGCGATCAATCCCCATCAGCTCCTGAATTTATTCAAATATTCTGTGGCTGACCGGTTCATCTCCCGGCAGAAGGCTGTCATGTACTTCCGGTTACAGAAGGCTCTCAGATACTCCGTCATGTCCTTATCCGGCAAGCCTGCTTTCTCATGGCGGATCTGTTGCATCCGTTCATGCTCCTCCCTGGTCAGTCTCCTGTAGCTGTTATCAAATACGATATACCCCTGCTCGAAGCGGACCGGCTTCTTCCTCTCCTTCTGACTCTCTACGGGATATCCATAGACCACCATTGCAGCGGGAAGTACATAATCCGGCAGACCAAACAGCTCCCGGACCATTTCGCAATGCTCTATGATGTCACCGATATAGCAGGAGCCGATTCCGAAGGACTGCGCTGCCACAACGGTATTCTGTGCTGCGATGATGGCATCGGCACATGCCAGCAGGATATCCCCCTCTCCCGGTTTTCTGGGATTGCAATCCGCATAGTAGAAGGCATCGTACCACCTCTGGTAATCTGCCAGGAAGATCAGCACCATGGGTGCCTTAGCGATAAAGGGCTGATTGTCGCAAAGCACGGCCAGCTGCTCCTTCCGCTCCTGCTCTGTAATGTTCAGTATGCTATAGAGCATCATGGCACCGGCCGTAGGGGCCTCCATGGCTGCACCGAGTATTTCTTCCCTAAGTTCCGTCGCAATCGGCTTGTCCTCAAACACTCTGACTGACTTTCTTCCTTTGATCTGTTTTATTACCTCATTCATGGGTTCCTCCTCCATAGGTGTATTTGATTCAAAATGTACCTGTATCCTTCCTGTGTCATGTTCCCTTCCGCTCTATCGCTTATCCTAATTATATGATACAATCGTAAGATGTTCCATAGAAAGATACAGAACGAAGGGCAAATACTCTAAGTATACACTCGGAGATATTTGCCCTATCGTTCTTTCTATGAAAAATCAATTCATCCGGGGATGAAATGATTTCTTCTTCCGATCTCATCATAGCAGGTAATTCTTCATGTTCTTCAGTGCCGACTTCTCCAGACGGCTGACCTGGGCTTGGGAGATATTGATTTCCTTGGCCACCTCCATCTGGGTCTTACCCTCGAAGAAGCGCAGTCTGATGATGTTGTGTTCTCTCGGAGACAGCTTCTCCATGGCTTCCTTCAGGGAGATCTCCTCGATCCAGTTCTCCTCCCGGTTTTTCTTATCGCTGACCTGATCCATGATATACAGAGCATCCCCTCCCTCCACATAGACAGGGTCATAGAGGGATACCGGACTTTGGATCGCATCCAGGGCATACACGATGTCCTCCTTGCTGATACCAATCTCCTCGGCAATCTCACTGATGGTCGGCTCCTTCTCATTCTTCTTCACCAGAGCTTCCTTGGCATAAATCGCTTTGTAGGCCGTATCCCTAAGAGACCTGCTGACCCGAATCGCATTGTTATCCCTAAGGTAGCGGCGGATTTCACCAATGATCATGGGAACCGCATAGGTGGAGAATTTTACGTTCTGTGTTATATCAAAATTATCGATTGCCTTCATCAGACCGATGCAGCCAATCTGGAATAAATCATCTACATTTTCATTGCTGTTGGAAAACCTCTGGATGATGGATAGCACCAGCCTTAGGTTTCCCTTGATATAGAGTTCTCTCGCTTCCTTATCCCCATTTAATATTCTTTGAAATAATTCTTCCTTTTCACTGTTTTTCAACAATGGCAGCTTCGATGTATTTACACCGCAAATCTCAACCTTATAAAGAGCCATGACGAAACCTCCGAATCATTATCATTAACACGTCCGTATGCCTTCATACGCCACAGGAAGAAAAGCGCAGTTCTTGTGATTCGTGTTAGTAAAATGATTCACTTTTTGCTACTTCTTTATACGATTGAGCAGAAAGAAATAATTTCCAAATACCGATACCTTGAAAGAATCCGGAAGGAGCAGCACTGTGCGAGTTCCGTGGTTCTTTCCAACAATTTTATTTACAAAATTGCTTATTCAAAGCGTACCATCTCTTTTTTCAGTCTTTTGATGATCTTCTTTTCCAGCCGGGAGATATAGGATTGGGATATGCCCAAGAGGTCCGCAACCTCCTTTTGGGTTCTCTCATTTCCGTCCTCGGTATTTAAGCCGAATCTTAGGTCTACGATGATCCGCTCTCTCTCCGACAGCTTGGACAGGGCCTTCCTTAAGAGCTTCCGGTCTACCTCCTCCTCGATATTCCGGTAGATAACATCCTCCTCAGTGCCCAGAATATCGGAGAGCAGCAGCTCATTCCCGTCCCAGTCCACATTCAGGGGCTCGTCAATGGAAACCTCCAGCTTGGTCTTATTGTTTCTCCTTAAGTACATCAGAATTTCATTCTCGATGCAGCGGGAGGCATAGGTGGCAAGCTTGATGTTCTTATCCGGATTAAAGGTATTGATTGCCTTGATTAATCCAATGGTTCCGATTGAGATCAGATCCTCCACTCCAACCCCCGTATTATCAAATTTTTTAGCTATGTATACAACAAGTCTTAGGTTGTGCTCTACTAAGATTGCCTTCATTTCACCGTCACGTTCCGTACCTAATTCGGCGATAACCTCAGCTTCTCTGATCGGATCCAACGGAGGCGGCAGTACCTCTGCTCCCCCGATATAATGAATCTCCCCCTTTTGTCCGAAGAGTATGGTCCTGATATCAGGGATCATCCGAAACTGAAACTTGTTTTGTATTGATAACTTTAAAAGCATGGTTAACCTCCCATATTTCCTTTCATTACGTGCATCGGAATGTGAATTACTTTTGAAATCACAAATCCATCTACAAAAGCTCCTTATGTAATATCACATGATATTCCTCTTTAGAGGACAGAGGGTTGTCGCAGAAGGCTGCGGTAACCTTCTCATTACAGATTGTTTCCTTGCCCCTTCCGATCAGGACCTTATCCAGCTGTATGCCCAGCAGCATACCGCTTTTTCCGACTGACCGGTAGGGGATAAAACGAAGGCGCAGAATGCTTTCTGTTCCCAAATTCCAGCTGCCGGTATCCAACTCATTTCCCTCCAGATACTGCTTCGCCTTCTCCAGATCCCTGGCAAATTCCGGTGTCAGCAGACCCTTAATCAAAGTGTTTTCAATCACCATGACCGGTCTTTTATAGATGGGATCATAGAGGCAATTGCCGGTATCCACCAGTCCTTTGGTATGTACGCTTCTGCCCTCAAGCACCAGCTCCACCTCATAGGTCTCTGGGGTAAGGCTCCGGTACCAGGTAAAGAGCCGGAGTACCAGGAGGGAGAGCAAGGCAATCACCAGGAGAGAAGCAGCGACCGTAAGCCAGGATACATTACTGAACCATATCCCCCTCCCCAAGGAGATGAGATACATTCTAAGCTTGGTCTGATAATAGATTGAATTCATAAGTCCACCCACAAAATATGTAATCAGATTCAGTATTAAGAACTGCTTCAGCAGATCGGCCCACTTCAAGCGGCCGAAGGCTGTTATTATCATCAGTAGCGCACCGGCTCCATAGAGAAGAACGATCCTAAGGACGATATGCATCCATGGATCCAAGCTGACGATAACCGTCATGAGGGCTCCGAACGCAGCAGCTCCAATGATTCTTAAGCCTCTGCTTCTTTTTCGGCTTACCTTTTTTAGCAGGAGAATCAGGATAAGGTCAAAAGTAAAATTCAGTATAAAAATAATATCCGGATAAACCTCAAGAACCAATTTTCACCTCCATGTCGTCAGTTGATCATCCTATGCTTATTTCCGGTGATGATGTACATACCGATTATAACTTGTTTGGTTTCCAAAATATGTCATTTCTTGTTGCTCCTGTCTTTGTTTTCATTTACATTTTCTTACAGTATTTACGCTTATCCTAAAAAATAGCACAAAAAAAGCCGTCAGATTATTCGATTACTAATAATCTGACAGCCTTAATCTCTTAAGTATTATGTTTTTTCTATGGTTGCGAATGCTCTCTGATAAGAAATTCGACAGAGCCTCCGCTCATCTTTATCTACTTATTGTGACGATTTTTCTGAAGGAATTCCGGAATCTTGATGCCGCCCGGGTCTGTATTGGTATTGGCCGGGGCCTTTGCAGGCTGACTTACCACCGGTCTTCTGTTCGGATCGGTCTGGTAGGACGGCTGATAAGCAGGAGCCGGCTGACTATAGGAGCTACCTGCTGTAAAGCTGCGATTGATGCTGACCTCAGGCTTGGAGGGAGTATGTACGGGTGTAGAACCGGGACGTCTTAAGAAATCCGGAGTCTTTACCAGCTCCTTACTTCTTCCGTCAAGACCGGTAGCAATTACGGTAATCGTAGCTGTATCCGGTGTGTTCTCGTCATACATGGCACCGAAGATAATGTTCGCTGCATCACCTGCCAACTCCTGTACCAGAGTTGCTGCTTCATTGGCCTCTACCAGGCTGATGTCACCGGATATATTAATAATTACATGGGAAGCGCCCTGGATCGTGGTCTCTAAAAGGGGACTGGTAATCGCCTGCTTCACTGCCTCCACACATTTGTCATCGCCACTGCCCATTCCGATACCGATATGAGCAACACCCTTGTCCTTCATTACGGTCTGAACATCTGCGAAATCCAGATTAATCAGTCCGGGGACATTGATCAGGTCTGTGATACCCTGTACACCCTGCTGGAGGACCTCATCCGCCTTTCTTAAGGCATCCGGCATTGTGGTTCTGCGATCTACGATCTCTAATAATTTATCATTGGGAATAACGATTAAGGTGTCCACATGCTCTTTCAGACGTTCGATGCCGCTGATCGCGTTGGCCATCCGCTGCTTCGCCTCGAACTTGAAGGGCTTGGTTACGATACCAACGGTTAGGATACCCATCTCCTTTGCGATCTGCGCTACGATCGGAGCCGCACCGGTTCCTGTTCCGCCACCCATACCACAGGTAACGAATACCATATCAGCGCCTTTGATCAGCTCTGCCAGCTGCTCTCTGCTCTCTTCCGCAGCCTTCATTCCGATTTCGGGCTGGGCACCGGCACCGAGACCTTTGGTTAGCTTCTCACCGATTTGGATACATTGCGGAGCCTTGCAATTTTTCAGATGCTGCTTGTCCGTATTTACACAAACAAATTCAACACCAACGATATTTTCCTCTATCATTCGATTAACGGCGTTATTACCTGCTCCTCCTACCCCAATTACAAGTATTTTTGCTGTAGTATCCGCCTCATTTGTTCTTATCTCAAGCAAGGTCAATTCCTCCTTCATCGTATTCTTCTATAGATTTTGCACTGCATTTCTTGTCCAATTTTTTGCTATATTATTCTTCTGAAAACCACATTATAATGGGATTAATTTTTGATCTCATACAATTTATGGTGTTCCTGATCCTAATATATATAATATCTTTAAATTCCCAAATAATCAAGCACAATTTTAAAAAAATAAGAATTATTTAGTGAATTTTTATCTAATCTGACGATTTCTTCGGCGCTGCATAAAGCGTCTTTTTATCCTCGCTGTATTTCGTCATATCCAGCTCCCATATCGTTCCTTTCGACTTGTCCATCACCTGCTCAAGCTCTGCTCCCGAGCTCTGCAGAATGCTCTTCAGCTCGGCCAGAACCTCATCATAGGCTGTCCTCTTCCCCAGCAAAGCAATGAGATCACCACAATCCACCGAAACCTCATAATCGCTGTTGAAGGTGATGGTTTTGACCTCCAGCTCATACTTATCCACCAGCTGCGTCAGATTCAGGATGGTATCAAAAAGCTCATCCTTTTGTACCTCCAGCTTTTCATGCAAAATAATCTTTTTGAATTTCAAGCCCTTTATCAGGGGTATATCCGGCAGCCGCTCCGAGGAGCTTTCGACTACGATACCATCCTTATCAAAATACAGGTACTCCCCCATGAGTTCCACACAGCCGGTCATGATCTTCTCGTAAATTCTAACCGATACCTTATGGCTGCCACTCAGCTTGATATCTGCTTTTTCAATATAGGGCAGCTTAAAATCGGTAACATAATTGTACTTCAGATACAGCAGCAAGGCGTTGGAATCCGTTTTCGCTGTGACCAGCCTTTCCTTGATCTCCTCTTCTGTATATCGGGTTGCACCGGTCACGGTCAGCTCCTCCAGCCGAAAGGTATAACCGAAGAGCAGGAGGGGTAGGATCAGAAAGAGTAAGACCTTCAACCCCCTGATCAGGAACCTCTTCAGTACCGTATTCGAATTTCTGTACCTTTTTTTTGCCATTCCTTACTCCCATGTACTTATACGACATTTTCACTGCAATATCGGATGTCGGCTCCCAAGAGGGATAGATCCCTGCAGATATCCTCATATCCCCGCTCGATACAGGTAGCTTCCCTGACGACAGTGCTTCCTCCCGCTGCCAACCCGGCAATCACCATGGCTGCACCTCCTCTTAAGTCATGGGCTTCCACAATTGCCCCCTGAAGCTGCTTGACTCCGCTTATGACCGCACGGTTTCTCTGCGCCTCCAGAGTGATGTTTGCTCCCATCTTCCTAAGCTCCGGGACATTCTGATAACGGGATTCGAAGATCTCCTCCTGTATCGTGCTTTTCCCATCTGCCAGACTAAGTACCGTCATGAGTTGTGACTGCATATCGGTCGGAAATCCGGGATAGGGCTGTGTCTTCAGTAATTCGATCGGCTGCGGCCTTCCCTTGCAGCTGATCTTCAGGCTGGTGCCATCGACTATTATACTACAGCCGATTCTCCTTAATAGACGGATTACGGACTCTACCTGTCTGACCGGGGCATCTCTTAATATTGCTTCTCCCCAGGCAGCCGCAACAGCTGCCATATATGTTCCTGCAACGATACGGTCCGGCGGAAGGGTGTATTCCACATCATGAAGCCGCTTCACGCCCTCCACCTCGATAAAAGCAGTGCCCTTACCACATATCCTCGCACCTGCTTCAACCAGGTAATTACATAATTCAAACACTTCAGGTTCCCTTGCCGCATTATAGACCCGGGTTACTCCCTCCGATAGAACAGCGGTCAATATCGCGTTTTGTGTGGCACCTACACTGGGAAACTCCAGAAATATGTCATCCCCGATGATTTTATCCGTATGACAATGGATGATGCTTTCATCCTCACCCATAAACTCCTGGGTGATATTCATCCTCTTCAGTGCATTCAGATGATAGTCAATCGGTCTTTTTCCGATGGAACAGCCCCCGGGGTAGGCAATCGTTGCCTGATGGCACCGACCCAGCAAGGCTCCCAAAAAGAGGACTGAGCTTCTCATCTTTCTGACTGCGCCCTCCGAAACAGCACACACCTGAACCGTAGTCGTGTCCACAATCAGAGTGTTCCCCTCCCATACAGCCTTACAGCCGATTTCTTCGAGAACCTTTATCATATGGAAGACATCCAGAATCTTTGGACAGTTCTTTAGTATCGTAGTACCTTTATTCAAAACTGTTGCAGCAATAATCGGTAATGCTGCATTCTTTGAACCTTGTATCTGTACTTCACCCTTTAACTGCTCACCGCCGATGACAGCGATACTCGACATAGCACACCTCAGACAATGAAGGAAATATAATACTACTATATGAAATCTCCTTTGTCCGCGTGATTAAAGCAATTTGGCTGCCATGGTCAGTGCAGGATAACCATTGATTCCCTGTTCTGCCCCACTGATTCATGTGGTATCCCTAGCTTCGTTCCGACCGGATCTGATTGGATACGCTAAGCACGATACCCATCTCAAAGAGGATTACCATGACCGAGCTGCCTCCATAGCTGATGAAGGGAAGCGGAATACCGGTGGAGGGAATGGTATTGGTTACAACAGCGATGTTGATCAATACCTGAACCGCTATATGGGCAAGGACTCCTGTGGCAATCAGTCCGCCCAAGAGATCCGGTGCATTGATGGCGATGATAAAGATACGCCAGATCATCAGGAGGAAGAGCAGAATCAGAGCGATGGCTCCAAAGAGGCCTAACTCCTCACAAATGACCGAGAAAATCATATCATTATGGGATTCCGGGATAAAGCCAAGCTTCTGCATGCTCTCTCCCAGCCCCTTACCGAAGATGCCTCCGGAGGCTATGGCATATAAGCCCTGTAAAATCTGATACCCCTTGGGCTCCGTCTCAACATTCAGCCAGATTTTGATACGCTCCGACCGGTAGGAGACGAAGAAGATCAGGAGGGCTCCCACCGCTGACAGCAGGGTGCCTGAAATAACAAAATATGCCTTCTTCTTGCTGGCAACAAAGCAGATTGCTACCATGATCACACATACAACCAGGGCTGTCGAGAAATTCTCGATTACAATCAAGGCAAGTAAGGGAGAGATGAATAATACAACCCTTAGAAAGCCCAAAAATTTATCCAGCTTCCTAGGTGCAATATTTACTATGTATGCAGTAAATAAAATGACTGCAATCTTCGTCAGCTCAGAGGGCTGAAAGCGTCCCAGGGGCCCCAGGCTGATCCAGCGCTTCGCTCCGTTAATGACGTCTCCGAAAATCAGAACATAGGTCTGCAAAAACATACATAGCCAAAAGAGTATGGTGACCGGTTTGATCCTGATCACAGGAAGCTTGGTAGTATAAATATGATAATCAATCTTTGATACCAGCAGCATGATCAGTATCCCGATACCTCCAAAGAGGGCCTGCCTCTCCAGATAGTGGGTCGCATTGCCATATACTCTCTGCGAATTATAGGAAGAGGTACTGTAGATCATGACTAAGCCGAAGCAAAAAAGAAAAAGTATCAGAAACAATAAGCTGTAGTCATAATAGCTATGCAATTTCCTTTGCTTGATTTCACCGGCTGTTCTGGCCATGTTCTCCTCCAACATACTCTGATTTAAGCATCAGGTCAATTTAAAGTAAAGTAAACGAAACTCCTGTAATTATCCTTTATAGCAGCTCTCTGACATATTCCTTGAATAGCCTGCCCCGCTGCTCATAGTTCTCGAACATACCCCAGCTGGCACAGGCAGGGGATAAGAGAACAGCGTCTCCCTCTTCTGCTTTCTCTGCACATACTCTGACAGCTTCCCTTAAGTCCTCCACCATAAGGATATTGGTAAAGCCGTGCTTCCGGGCTGTTTCCGCAATCTTCTCCCTGGTCTGACCCAAGAGTACCAGGTATTTTACCTTGCCCTCGAAGGCCAGGATCCATTCGTCGAACTCATTGTGCTTATCATAACCGCCTCCGATGAGCAGGGTCGGACTCTTCATGGCCTGGACTGCCTTAATGGAGGCATCGGGATTGGTTCCCTTGGAATCATTGTAATAGGTCACTCCTTTGATGGTTTCCACATATTCGATCCGGTGCTCCACCGCTTTAAAGGAAGTGACAGCCTGCTGTATCAGCTCCATCGGCACACCCATGGAAATTGCTATGCCGACAGCTGCCATGACATTCTCATAGCTGTGCCTGCCCAGAACCTGAAGCTCATCGGTATGGCAGACCAGCTGCTTCTTCCCTTCCGCAGCGTAATAGATCTCATCCCCCTCCAGATACAGACCCTCTTTAAGGACCTCTGCACTGGAGTAAAAGAGCACCTTGGTGTTCAGTCTGTCTGCCATTGCACGGAGGTGAAGATCCTCATGGTTTAGGATACAGACCTCAGCTGCCGTCTGATTCTTCGCAATGTTTTCCTTCATCCGGATATAGTTATCCATCGTATGATGCCGGTCCAGATGATCCGGCGTAATGTTTAGGATTGCACTGACATCAGGCTTGAATTCCTCTATGGTTTCCAGCTGAAAGCTGCTTAACTCAATGACCGATACGGCCTCCTCCGAAGCCACCATGGCGATATCGGTGTAAGGATTACCGATATTGCCGACTACATATACCTCCGAAAAGTAGGTCTTCATGATCTCTCCGACCAGGCTTGTGGTAGTGGTCTTGCCATTCGTACCGGTGATACCGATGATCTTCCCCTTAGAGAAGCGGTAGGCCAGTTCTATCTCACCCCACACCGGAACTCCCAAAGAACGGATCCTTGTGACGATGGGATGATCGATTGCGATTCCCGGGCTGATGACCAGCAGACTGATGGTACTTAGCAGCTCCTCGGGCAATATTCCGAAGACAGCCTGAAAATGATGCTCTATATCAAGCTTATCCTGAAAATCCTCTGCCTTCAGCTTACTGTTGCCATCATACAAAATCACATCGGCTCCCTGCTTCTGCAATAAGCCTGTTGCAGAGATTCCGCTTTTCGCCGCCCCGAACACCAGGACCTTCTTATCCTTTAACTGCATATGGGTCTCCCTTCCTTCCTATACGGAAGTTTCATTTCATGTATACATACTATCTAAGTACAGATATAACACTCAGATCCGTCATTTTCATGGCATGACTCATTACCGGCTCTTTTTTCTTTCCTATCCCATACCCATCAGGGCGATCAGGCAGAGGATCGTCGTTACGATAGCGAAGACCGCAACCACCCTGGTCTCAGACCATCCCTGGAGCTCAAAATGATGATGGAGCGGAGCCATCTTAAAGAGTCTTTTCCCTCCTGTCAGCTTAAAGTAGCCGACCTGCAGCATCACTGAGATTACCTCCAGCAGATAGATCAGCCCAATCAACAGAATGAAGAGGGGCATCTTCAGGACATAGGCGGAGGCTGCCACAAAGCCTCCCAGGGCCAGGGAACCCGTGTCCCCCATAAATACCTTGGCCGGATATACATTATATAAAAGGAAGGCCAGCAGGCTTCCGGCGACGGCTCCGGTGATTGGGGAAATCCCATTCTGACGGCCGATGGCAACTACAGTGAAGAAGGTGGCGATCAGAACCGTTACACTGGACTCCAGTCCATCCAGACCGTCCGTAAAGTTAGAGCCATTTACGGTGCCCAGTACCACCATGAAGAACATCGGCAGAAAGAGATAGGAGACATCCGCATATTTCCCCCCCGAGAAGGGAATCAGCATGAGGGTCACATCCTCCATGGAGCTCACCAGATAAAAGCCCAGTATGGCTGTTATCAGGATCTGCCCCAGCATCTTCTGCCAAGCCTTCAGGCCCATGGAACGCTTCATTACAATCTTGATATAATCATCGATAAAGCCGATGATGCCAAAGCCGATGGTTGCAAATAATACCGGTATGATTTCTATATGCTCCCTGATATAGAACAGGGAAGTAATCGAGATACTTAAGACGATGACGATCCCACCCATGGTAGGTGTCCCGGATTTCTTCTGATGGGACTCAGGCCCTTCCTGCCTGATATATTGTCCAAATTTCAATCTCTTCAGGAAGGGGATCAGGAGGGGACATAGCACCACACAAACGCCAAAGGATATAATAACGGGTAAGATCACCTTAAAGTCCGAAAAACGCATTGTAAAAACTCCAATCTGCCCATATATGTAATCATCGTCCTCAATCCTCTGTTCCTGACGGCGTATCCGAGAATTTCATCCTTTGTATTTAAACCCTAGCTATTATACTTTAAGGCTTATGAAAATACAATCCTTAATTGAAGTAAAGAATCAGGTCACTGTTCTTCTCCACAGTTTCACCGGGCAGAGGAAATTGTTCGATTACCTTCTCCCCTTCACCAAGCTTATACAGCTCTCCGAAGTCATAGATCTTAATCAGCTGCTTTGCTTCCTTCTCCGTCTTCCCGATAAAATCAGGCATGGTGAAGGAACCGATATTGAATTTATTTCTTTCCTCCTCACTGTATCTGGGCTCAATTCCCATATAAGGAAGAATATTATCAAACAGTTCGGAAATTACCGGAGCCGCAATGGTTCCTCCGTAATAGATGCCCTTGGGCTCATCAATCAATACCAGGGCCATCACCTGAGGGTCATCGGCCGGTGCAAAGCCCAGGAAGGAGGAGATGTATCTTCCGCTTCTTCTGGGAAGCTTCTCAGAGGTAGCGGTCTTACCCCCGACCCGAAAGCCGGGAAGATAGGCTCTCCGTCCGGTCCCATCGGATACGACTGCCTCCAGAAGCATCTTCATGGTCTCAGAGGTCTCCTTGGATACAGCTCCCTCGGTAGTGTTAAATTCTAAGGTTTTAATGGTTCTCCCCTCCGGGCTTTTAATCGCCAGGCCGATATGGGGAGTCACCAGCTTTCCGCCGTTAACAATTGCACTGCCTGCAGTTAAGAGCTGCAGCGGTGTGATCTGGAAGGATTGCCCGAAGGACATGGTAGCCAGCTCTACTGCTTTGATGATCTCCTTCTTATGCATGATGGAGTTGGCTTCCCCTGGCAGATCTACTCCGGTCTTTTGAAAGAGACCCAGCTTTCTATAGTAGTTGTACATCTGATCGACACCGACTCTGGCTCCGATCTCCATGAAGACCGGATTGCAGGAATTCTTCATTCCTTCTATGAAATCCTGACTGCCATGACCACCGGCCTTATGGCAACGGATCAGCCGGTCCTCCACCTTCTTATAGCCCGGGCAGAAGAAACGGTCCGTCAGCTCCACCACCTTTTCCTCCAAGGCAGCCGTCGCTGTAACAATCTTGAAGGCTGAGCCCGGTTCATAGGTATCGCTGATACAGGCATTTCTCCACATACCGTTCAGGACTTCCGTCATCTGTGCCTCCGTCAGGGTCTGACCGTCATAGGCAGCCGCCAGCTCCTCACTTAAGGTATAGGGATCATTCAGATTGAATTCCGGAACATTGACCATTGCATAAATCTCACCATTCTGTGGATTCATCACGATGAGCTTCACATGATTTGCACCCTTGGCCTTCATGACCTTCTGGGCTGCCTGCTCCGCATATTTTTGTATATTCACATCAAGACTTGTATATAAATCATTTCCGGGTTGGGGTTCAATCCTGTCCTCTGCCGCATTCTCGATTTCAACCCCATAGGCTGTTGTCAGAGTAAGGATGGTTCCGTCGATGCCCTTTAAGTATTCCTCGTATTTTACCTCCAGACCGATAACGCCCTGGTTGTCGCTCCCTGTGAAGCCGATGACCTTTGAAGCCAGGCTTTCATAAGGATAATATCGCTTGTAGTCCTCATCCACCATGACACCATCCAGGTCATATTCCCGGATCTTATCGGCAATCTCCTTATTCACATTAGACTTGACCCGTTCAATGGAGGATCTCTTCTCTACCCGCTTTCTGACAGCCGCCTCACTAAGTCCCAGCTCCTTCGAGAGGACCTCGATGACCCGCTCCGGCTCTGTAATCTGGCTGTGGATGACCGAGATGGTGCAGACCGGCTTATTGGTAGCCAGCTCTACTCCGTTGATATCATAGATGCTGCCCCGTTCTGCCTTAATAGCCCGCTCCCTCTCATGGAGGGCCTTTGCTCTGGCTGCATAATCTCCTGACTTAAAAATCATATAATAGCCCAGTCTGCCAATCAGACCCAGGGAGGAGATAAGCACTACCATAACGATAATCAATACATTTTTTCTATTATAAGTCCTGTTTCTGGCCATCGGATCAAACCTTGAATCTCTTGTTGTTTCATTTTATTACAAATGTTGTGTCTTTATTCATCGATTGGTCCGATTGCAGCTCCATTAAACTCTTCCTCAGGGCTTTCCCCTGTGTTATCCTCCCCATCATCTCCGGAAGGAGGCTCCTCTCCCGTGTCGGTCTCATCTCCTGTTTCTTCCTGTCCGTTCAAAGGATTGCTATTCTCCTGTTCTGCCCGGCCTTCCTGACCGGCTCCCTGTTCCTCCCTCTCGCCGGAGTCCTCTTGCTGACCGGCTCCTGTGGTGCCCTCCTCCTGTCTGTTGTTCCCTGTCTGACCGGAGGTCGGAGTCTGATTACCGGAGGTTGGATTCTGATTGCCGGAGGTCGGAGTCTGATTACCGGAGGCAGGGTTTCCCTCCTGGCCGGGAGTGGCTGTGCCACTGCCTGTTTCCTCTTCCCCGGGCAGCAGATAATTGATTTCTCCCTCGGGATAGATCCCCAGGGCGGGAAGGATCTCAGTCAACACCCTGCTGGCTAATTTGGTTGCTATAGAGCTGTCATCCTGTCTCTCCACATTCTGTGGCTCATCCACGATAATATAGATCACAACCTCAGGATTGATTGCCGGAACAGCTCCCAGGAAGGACACCAGATAGGTTTCGCCATCACGGGGATATTTTTCTGCGGTACCGGTCTTGCCGCCGACAGAATAGCCGGGAACCTTGGCCGGCTTTGCTGTTCCCAGCTCTACGGTCTGGTACATGTATTTCTGTATGAATTCAGAGGTTTCCTCTGACACTGTCTGTCTGATTAAGGTCTTATCCATCTGCTTAACGGTAGCACCGGCATCATTGACAATCTTTTTCACGATATGGGGCTGATAATAATAGCCTCCGTTCACCAGAGAGCTATAGCCGGCTGCCATCTGCAGCATCGTTACATTAAAGTTCTGTCCGAAGCTGTTGGTCGCCAGATCGGTCGCATTCTTATCTGTTGCCAGGATACCCGTCTCTTCACCGGGAAGATCCACACCGGTCTTTTGCCCGAAGCCGAATTTACTCTGGTAAGGATAGAAGACATTCTTTCCTTCCAGGGCGGCGATCTGCATCAGCGCATCGTTACAGGATTTCATCAGGGCCTCTCCGAGGCTGATATGTCCATGTCCTGACCTGTTATTACACTTGATATCATAGCCTCCCACATGCTCAACGCCATCGCAGTAGAAGCCTGTGCTCTCACTCACGAAGGCCTCCTCCAGAGCGGAGGATACTGTAAAGGGCTTAAAGGTGGAACCGGGCTCGTAGCCGTAGCTGATTACATCATTCTTCCACAGCTTGTTCAAGGCCTCGATCTTCTGCTCCGAGGTCATGGCAGCAAGCGCTTCCTCTGAATAGATTCCGTCCAGTCTGCGGGGTTCATTCAGATTATATTCCTGATTGGAGGCCATGGCCAGTATCTCACCGTTATTCGGGTTCATCACCAGGATACCGATGTTTCTGCTGCCGATCTGGGCATTAAACTCCATGATATGCTTCTGTAGTATTCTCTGTACATTGGCATCAATCGTAGTGACGATGGAATGACCGTTCTCGGGCTTCTTCACGATTCTCTCGATGTTCAGGGAAGAATCATAATAACCGTATTCTCTGCCATTGGTTCCGTTCAGCAGCTCATTATAATATTCTTCCAGTCCCCAGTAGCCGATATTATCGGCTGAGGTAAAGCCTATGATATCACAGGCCAGGGTATCAAAGGGATAGCTTCTGACGTATTCCTCCTCAAACCATAAGCTTTTTATGCTGCTGTTATTCTTCATCAGCTCCTTGAACTGATTCACCACATCCAGCTTCAGATTCTTCTTCAGGATGACATACTGGCTCTCAGGTCTGTTCTCCAGCAGCTGATTGATCTCAGAAGGGTCGATGTCAAATTGAACCTTCAGTGCATCGGCAGTAGCCTCTATGTATTCAGGATTGAGGAGCAGATTTTTCGGATCCAGAATCAAGCGGAAATGAAGCTCGCTTCTTGCCAGCACGGTTCCGTTCCTGTCTGTGATCTCCCCTCGCTTGTAAGGCAGTACGGCACTGACATAGGATTGTCTGGACAATACCTGCTTGGCATAGCGTTCTCCGTCCGTCTGCATGATATAGATCAGTCTGCCGATCAGGGCAGTTAAAAGTACAGTTATAACACAAAATACAAGCAATAACCTTGCTTGCATTCGTGAGGTAAAGGCTTTTATTTTCTTATCCCTTGTATTTTCCATCGTAGTTCAACCTCATCTCATCCGCTATTTACTCGGTATATCCCGGTACTGTCTTACATATCCCTCATCATTTCCCTGATAGGTGATTACCGTATTATTATTCGGATAAACCATGCCCAGTTCGCCCACAGCGACCCGGTATACATAGTCCAAATCATAGGCTGAATTAATCTGCTCGTAAGCAGCATCATTTTCGCTTTTCATTGTGGTGAGATTACGCTCCAGTGAAACAAGCTCCTTCTCCATGGCGGTTACGTCGTATCGAAGCATCAGATACTCCACACAGAAATAAAGGGTGGCAGCAATTGCCAGTGTAAGCACAAGCATAGAAGCCATATTGATTCCGGATACCATCCTTGGTGCTCTTCGTTCCTGCTTCTCCGGCGCTCTTCTTCTCTCAGGTAAGGGCTGGTTTCCGGGAATCGGAGCATATACCGGCTCCCTCCTGTCAGGTACTGCGCTTAGCTTCCGTACGGTATTTCCATCCACATAGCTTGTCCGCTGATAATTCGTCTGATTTCTCCTGTTACTGACCTCCATGTAATAACCCCTCTCTCCACACCACTTAAGTCTAATTATCCTGCGTATACAGATGTCATCGAATACTGGTTATTTCCCGGGATACTTCCGGGCTCCTCTTCCTTCGGTAGCTGTCTTCCTTCGTGTCATCAAAGCCGCTCAAAAACCCGTAGCTTTGCACTTTTTGATCTCTTATTATATTCCAATTCTTCCTCGGAAGGAAGAATGGGCTTTCTGGAAATAACGATTCCCTTTGGTTTCTTTCCGCAAACACATATGGGAAAGCTGGGAGGGCAAGTGCAGGGATTCTCATTCAACTTAAAGCAGGACTTCACGACCCGGTCCTCCAGAGAGTGAAAGGTAATGATGCATAGCCTTCCTCCCGGCTGTAGCAGCTCTACCATAGCCTGCAGGGTCTCCTTCAGTACCTCCAGCTCCCGGTTCAGCTCAATCCGAATCGCCTGAAAGGTTCGCTTGGAGGGATGGCCCGTACCTTCCCGCAGCTTAGCGGGTATCGCAGCCTTAATCGCCTCATTCAGCTCAAAGGTGGTTTCCAGAGGCTTCTCATTTCTCATACGGACGATATGCTTGGCAATGTTCTTCGCAAAGCTATCTTCTCCGTAATCCCTGATGATCCGATATAGCTCCATTTCGCTGTAGCCATTCACAATATCCTTGGCGGTCTTGTGATTCCTGGTGTCCATTCTCATGTCTAGGGGTGCATTCTCTCTATAGGAAAATCCCCTTTCAGGAGTATCCAATTGGTAGGAGGAGACTCCGAGGTCCAGAAGGATTCCGTCCACCCGGAGTATATCATTGGTCTTCAGTACATGTTCTATCTCACGGTAATTGCTTCTTACGATTGTTACCCTGCTTGCGTAAGGAGCAAGTCTTTCTTTTGCAGCATTGATTGCTGCCTCATCCTGATCGATGCCGATCAGTTTTCCGCCGGTCAGTCTGGCAGCAATTTCATAGGAGTGACCTCCCCCTCCCAGGGTACCATCCACATAGATACCTGAGGGCTTGATCTTCAGATTTTCTATTACTTCATTCAGTAAAACGGATTTATGTTCAAATGCCATAATCGGGCTCCTATACTGCTTGTCCTTGCTAAACTTAGGGACTGTTCCTAAAAGCTGATTCCGTACTGGGACATATGCTCTGCGATAGAATCCATGTCACCGTAATCATTGTTGCTGTCCCAGCGTTCCTTACTCCAGATTTCAATCTTATTAAGTACTCCGACAAAGACGATATCCTTCTCCAGGACCGCAAGCTCCCGAAGCTTTGCCGGTATCAGTATTCTTCCCTGTTTATCAGCCTCACATGCAGAGGCCATGGACATAAAGTAGCGTTGCAGCTGTCTGGCTTCCTTGGTTCCGGGCAGGGTCAAAAGCTTAGCCACAAAGGCTTCCCATTCTTGATTGGGGTATGCGAAAAGACAGCCATCAAGACCGACGGTAACAACAAAGCTGTCTCCCAGATCTTCTCTGAACTTGGCTGGTATGATTATTCTGCCCTTTGCATCAATTGAGTGATCGAACTCGCCCATGAACATAGGCTGTTACCCCGCTTCTCTAATGTCTTCTTGTCCCACTTTTGTGGTCTGTTACACCACTTTCCACCACTTCGCTCCACTTATGAGTTCATTTTATTATAATTTAGGGAATTAATCAAGCAGAAATACATAAAAATAAAACACAGAAAGCCCTAAGTTACTGGGATTTCTGTGTTTATCAGTGATGAGTTTACAATATGTTGTAGAAAAGCAAATAATCGAACAAATTATGTCAAGATATAGTCAAAATACTCGAATATAGGAAATTGGACCTATTAAACTCTGACCTTCCTCAATTTTCTGCGCTTGATCAGGATCATGGTGACGCAAACGATGAAAATAGTGGCTGCAATCAGCTGTGAAATCGGGATAGCGGTTCCCCAAAGGAAGAGCTGATCCGTACGCATTCCTTCGATCCAGAAGCGGCCGAGCCCATAACCTGCCATATAGAGCAGCATCACTTCACCGTCAAATTTCTTATGCTTCGTGTAGAGAATAAGGCAGATTAATAAGCCCAGGTTCCATAAGGCTTCATAGAGGAAGGTGGGATGAACCTGGATATATTCCACCCCATCGATGGTCTGGATATTATTCCTGATTTCTAAGATTCGATTAATCAGGGTCTCCTTACCGGCATACTTTTCCCTAAGCAGATACTCAGCCATCCGATAGTCCTCGGATACCACAGACCGGTCCAGCTGCATGGCGAAGATATTATTGCTATACTTACCGAAGACCTCTCTGTTAAAGAAGTTACCCCAACGTCCTATGATCTGACCGGTAATCAGACCGATGCAGCCCGTATCCGCTAAGAGCCCGAAGGAGTATTTCTTGATCCTGGTATAGAGAAAGGCTGTCAGCACCGCACCGAAGATTCCGCCATAGATCATCAGGCCGCCATTTCGGAGATTAAAGATTTCCAAGAGATTATCCTTGAATTCATCCCAGGAAAAGATGACATAGAACACCCTGGTAAAGATCACCGAGACGACGATTGCCACCAAAGCAAAGTCCAGATAGAACTCCGGCTTCTGTCCTGTCCTCTTCGCCATCCATTCCGCAATCAGCCATCCGCAGAGCATACCGATACCGATACATACTCCGTAGAGGGCGATATGAAAGCCGAACACTTCAAAACCATCAGGTACATTCTTCAGCCATAGATTAAGCTTCGGGAAATTTATATCTGTATTACTTGTCAATAAGAGCATCTCCATCACCTTCCCCACTTTCTGCAATTCCTGCTTGCTTTCGCATCATCCTACGTATTCTTTATACATTAAAGCGGAACAGAATCACATCCCCATCCTGAACCACATATTCCTTTCCTTCAGACCTAACCAGTCCCTTATCCCTGGCTGCATTATAGCTGCCGCATTCCACCAGGTTATGATAATTAACGATTTCCGCACGGATAAAGCCTCTCTCAAAATCGGAATGAATCTTACCTGCCGCCTGGGGTGCCTTCGTACCGATTTTTATTGTCCAAGCCTTTGTCTCCTTGGGTCCTGCGGTCAGATAACTGATCAGTCCCAGTAGCCGGTAGCTTGCCTTGATGAGCTTCTCAAGGCCGGAGTCCTCCAGTCCCAGCTCCTCCAGGAACATTCTCTTCTCATCCTCCTCCAGCTCGGCAATCTCCTGCTCGATCTGAGCACAGATCACAAAGGCTTCGGAGTGTTCACCCACAGCATACTCACGGACTACCTTCACATATTCATTCCCGGCCCCGTCGTCGGCCAAGTCCTCTTCCTTGACATTGGCCGCGTAGATCACCGGCTTTGCCGTCAGAAGATGATAGGAGTCTAAGATCTGCTGCTCCTCATCATCCGCTACCTGGAAGTTCTTCGCCAGCTTTCCCTCCTCCAGATGAGCCATCAGACGCTCCAAGAGCTCTGTTTCCTTGGCCATCGCTTTATCATTCTTCGCACTCTTGATCGTCTTGGACTTCCTGCGTTCCAGAATCTCCAGATCAGAGAAAATAAGCTCCAGATTAATTGTCTCTATGTCCCTTAAGGGATTCACGGAACCGTCCACATGGATCACATTGGAATCATCAAAGCAGCGTACCACATGGATAATCGCATCCACCTCTCGAATATTGGAGAGGAACTGGTTGCCGAGTCCTTCTCCCTTGGATGCTCCCTTCACCAGCCCGGCGATATCAACAAATTCGATGATGGCCGGAACCACCTTCTCTGAGTGGTACAAATCACCCAGAACCTGAAGCCTCTCATCCGGTACCGCTACGATTCCGATATTGGGATCGATGGTACAGAAGGGATAATTGGCAGATTCCGCACCTGCCTTTGTTAAAGAGTTAAACAATGTACTTTTACCGACATTGGGTAAACCTACGATACCTAATTTCATTTCTGTATTCCTTCCTATGGTCCATTTTATTCTTTCTGTATCTATGCTGAAGGGGATCAATCCCTGCTTTCAATTACAACTAAGATCCCCTCTGTCAGCTCCACCCGGGCTTCCTCTGCAACAATCTCGTTGCTGATCCCTAGGCTGCTTCCCGAGGACAGGGTCACATGATCGAGCGGATACTTAAAGCCCGTCAGACTTAAGCCCTTCACCTCTCCCGTAAAGGGGAGCAGGGAGACATAAGCACCGAATTGTCCGGCTTTTGTAAGGGTAAAGCTATTTTGCCTTAAGCTGATCTTATTATGCCGATCCAGCAGATATGCCTCCACCTTCAGCTGCATGGGAAGCAGCAGCAGATGCAGATTTGCCAGGGTATGGTCCAGTCTGCTACCGGTTGCGCCTACCAGATCGATTGCGGCAGGCGTATGCATCAGGGCCAGCTCTATGGCAAGCTGGGTATCTGTCTTATCCTTCTCCGGGGGATAGCTTTCGATTGGGACAGAGGTCTCCTTGTATTTATTCAGTAGCTCCTCCGGTACAGAATCAAAATCACCAAGGATATAATCCAAGGGGATATGAAGCTTGTCTGCCATCATTAGTCCATGGTCGGCAGCAATGATCATAGAGTAGGCTTCCCGATAGATGAGCTCCTTCAGAAAGCCCTCCTCGATAAAGCCCCCGGTAATGATCAGTATTCTGTCCTTCCGCTCCTTAACCTCCATCCAATCACCTGATAC
Source organism: Bacillota bacterium (assembly GCA_023441965.1). Classification (GTDB taxonomy): domain Bacteria; phylum Bacillota; class Clostridia; order Lachnospirales; family Lachnospiraceae; genus Mobilitalea. The sequence continues at coordinate 16,140 of JAEZNB010000106.1, read as the reverse complement.
CCTTATGTCTTGCCTACGATCTCACCTTACGAAAATCACCCTGATACGCTTACACTTTCCCTACAGCCTCTTCGTAACATATCTCTCTGATACTTATATTCTACCTCTGTAGTCTCTTCGTCGGAAGCTCCCTTGCATTCTCCTCTGATACTATCCGAATGCAACAGATCGCCTAGGCTTCCCGCTCTTTGAAGACTTCCTGAAACCTCTTGATATTCTCCTGCATGTTCCCTGAAAATATGGAGGTACCGGTCACGATGACATTCGCTCCGGCATCCAGTATCTCGGTGACATTATCGGTAGTGATTCCTCCGTCCACCTCTATATCAATGTTAGCTCCGCATTGGTCAGCCATCGCCTTCAGGTCCCTGATTTTCTCCAGAGACTCAGGCAGAAAGGCCTGACCTCCGAAGCCGGGATTCACACTCATGATCAGAACCATGTCGACCTCCCGCAGGATATCCTGAATGGCTTCCAAACCGGTGGTCGGCCTCAAGGTAACTCCGACCTTCCTCCCCTGCTCCCGGATCCTTGCGATTGTACTCTTTAGGTCCTTGCAGGCTTCCACATGAACAGTGATGATATCAGCTCCCGCAGCTGCGAAATCATCTATATAACGGATTGGCTCCTCAACCATCAGATGTACATCAAAAATCAGCTTTGTATTCCTTCTGATGGAAGCGATAAGGGGAATACCAAAGCTGATACTGGGCACAAAATTACCGTCCATTACGTCAATATGAAGATAGGGTACACCTGCATTCTCTATCTCCTTGATCTGCTCACCCAATCTATTAAAATCCGCCGCCAATATGGATGGTGCCAGCTTTATCATCTTACTCAACCACGCCTTCCTTGATGTGTAACTGCTGTGAGAACAGAATTTCCTGTTCTCACTCTTTATCGATTATTCTTACTATTTATTGCTGTCTTCATTCAGAGGCTAATACCTTCTGATTTCCTTCAACTCAGCATAAAGGCTCTTATAATTATCATAGCGGATATGGCTGATTCTCCCCTCCTGCAGGGCTTCCTTCACTGCACAGCCGGGCTCATTGAGGTGCATACACCCGATAAACCTGCAGCCTTCCTCATATTCCTTAAACTCTATGAAATAGTCCTTCAGCTCTTCCTTCCCGATTTCATTAATATGGAGGGAGCTAAAACCGGGGGTATCCATGATATAAGTGTTTTCTTCCACATAAATCAGTTCGGAGTGCCTGGTTGTGTGCTTCCCTCTTTTGATTTTCTCGCTTAACTCTCCCGTTTCCATATTCGCTCTCGGAGAAAGAATATTCACCAGGGAGGATTTACCGACACCGGAGGGTCCGGCCAGTACTGTTGTTTTACCTGTCAGAAGACTGGCCACGGTAGGAAGCCCGTCCTTCTTCAATGTACTGGTACTGATTACTTCATACCCACAACGAAGATAGGTATCTATGAGTAAAGATATCTCCTTCTCTGTTACGATGTCCTTTTTGTTAAAGCATACGACTGTATGAATCCCCTGTCTGCGCATCATGATCAGAAAACGATCCAGCAGATTTAAGTTTGGGGCAGGCTCAGCTGCCGCAAAGATGACCAGAGCCTGATCAACATTTGCAACAGCAGGCCGTATGAGTTCATTTCTTCTCGGATGGATATCGGTAATGGTGCCCGATCCTTCCGGCTGATCATTGGTATCAATGTCCACATCATCACCAACCAGGGGCTTCAGCTTCTGGTTGCGGAAAATGCCTTTTGCCTTACACTCATAGATGAAGTTCTTTTCCGGAACATGAACATAATAAAATCCTGCTATACCTTTGATGATTTTGCCTCTCAAGCTAATCCTCCACAAAATATACTGTCCAAGTATGGGGTGAGGTCTCCCCAGGCATAATAAAGGGTTGATTATCTACATACATGGTGATCTTTCCCGGAGATTTGTCATTTCCGATAATATCAGTAACGAGCAGAGGGAAATCATTGACAGATAAATATCCATCGTAGATCGGCTCCGGATCATAGCCTTCCTGAACCATCTCTAAATAAATGTCTGCTTCTCCGTCACCATAGCCATATTGGAAGGGGCTTTCATTGATGATTACTCTGCCTGTATAGATTACCCCATCATGATCATTATCTTGGTCTGCATCAACATCGTCATCGTCATCGTCGATGTCATTGCCGCCGTCTACTACATCGTTATCATCGTCGGGATCATTGTTGTTGGAATCATTGTTGGATCCATTGTTGCCGGGTCCGGTGCTGGCAGGTCCCGTACTTACGATAACATCAACAAGGGTTCCCCTTGTGGTCTTACTGTTCGCAGTTTCTGACTGGAAGGTAATCTGTCCTTCGGGATACTGTGCAGAGGCCTCATAGCTGATTGTTCCCATCGCCAGTCCTGCATCGGTAAGTGCTTTCTTAGCCTGTTCTGCCGTCATTCCGATCAGCTTTGGAATGATGGTCTGTTCCTGACCCAAGCTTACCATGATCGTAACCGTGTCACCTGCTACCACCAGGGTATCCTTCGGAGGATTGGTCTCAATTACCTTACCGGCTTCATAATCACTATAGACATAATCCGTTATGGTCTTCAGGTCACACTCCTTCAGCTTCTTCTCCGCCTGCGCTTCGGTCAGATTATAGACATTGGGAATGACAAAGGGCTGTGGTCCGGTACTGATCGTTATGATAATATCATCCGAGCCATAAGCGGCATCTCTGTCTGCAGCAGGATACTGGAATATAACATAGCCCTTGGCATACTCGTTGGAGGAATCCTCCTTCCAGGTAATAAATGCCTTAGGATCCTTCGCCTTGATGATCTCCTCGGCATCTTCCTTGGTGTAGCCGATTACAAGGGGGAACTTATAAGTGCCAACGGAAGAACCAAGCTCCGGTGTAGGAGACAGGGTCGGGGCATTCGTAGGTGCTTCAGTTACCGGCGGTTTTTTCACCGGCTCCTTCTTGTCTTCCTTAGGGAAGATCAGCCAGACAACAAGACTTATGATTGCGATTGCAAAGATAATAATCAGTACTATGGTTCCTACTGCCGAGAATTTGGTCAGCTTGGAATCCATGCTGTCCAGATCATCATCCTCTTCCTCAGCGGTAACATAATGTCCGTTGTTGTTCTTCTTCTCCGGTAGGTCCTCCTCCAGATAAGCACCGTTCTTAATTTTTCCCAAATCATCCGATATATTTATGGTCGGGGAATCACTGGTTACGAATGCGGGAATCTGTACGAAGTCCCCATCCGGGTTAGCAATTGCCCTTTTCAGATCCAATATCAGCTCTGAAGCCGAGTGATACCTTCTCTCAGGTCTCTTCTGCATACATTTCTGGACGATCTTATCCACACTGACCGGTATACTCTGATCTAAATCACGAAGGGGCATCGCCTCTCCCTGAATATGAAGTAAGGCTACCGATACGGTATTGTCCCCAGCGAAGGGAACCTTGCCGGACAGCATCTCATAGAGAGTAACACCCAGTGAATAGATGTCGCTCTTTTCGTCACTGTAACCGCCTCTGGCCTGTTCCGGAGACAAATAATGTACCGAACCCATGGCATTGGAGGTAATGGTATTGGAGTTGGTCGCCTTAGCGATACCGAAATCCGTGACCTTTACCTTGCCATCTCTCGATATGATTATATTCTGCGGTTTGATATCCCTATGAATGATATGGTTATCATGGGCTGCTTCCATGCCCTGAGCGATCTGTATCGCGATTCCTACCGCTTCCTTAACCTCCAGCTTACCTTTTCTCTCAATAAAACGCTTTAATGTAATGCCTTCCACCAGCTCCATAACAATATAATGAAGGCCGCTGTCATCACCGACATCATATACATTAACAATATTCGGGTGGGACAAACCAGCTGCGGACTGTGCCTCTCCCCTGAACTTGTTTACAAAGCTTTTATCACTGGAATATTCCGGCTTTAATACCTTAATCGCAACAAAACGATTCAGCCTCTGGTCCTTTGCCTTGTAGACATCAGCCATACCGCCGGAACCGACATTGTCTATAATTTCGTACCGATCGCTGATAAACATACCGGGTTTCAACATGATTTCTCACCTCTTCTTTACACTTTTATTATGACCACAGCGATGTTATCCTTTCCACCATTCATGTTGGCGCTTTTCACCAGAATTTCAGCCGCTGCTGCCGGATCGTCGGAATGTTCCTTCACTATCCGTTCAATTGTCTCGTCCTCCAACATATTCGTCAGACCGTCCGAGCACATAAGTACAATATCCCCTTCTTCTAAGTTCACTTCAAAAAAGTCCGGCTGTGCAGTCACATTCGCTCCCAGTGCCCTGGTAATAATATTCTTGTTCGGATGCTGTCTTGCTTCCTCTCGGTCAAGCTCTCCGGTCTTCACCATCGCCTCAACCAAGCTGTGATCTTCCGTTATTTGCTTAATCTCTTCTCCTATCACGTATAATCTGCTGTCACCGATATTGGCAACAAACATCTCATTTCCAAATATAGTAGCAACCACAAAGGTAGTGCCCATCCCCTCAAACTCTTTCTGCTCCAGAGACTTGCTCCGCAGCGCTTCATTCGTATCCGTAATTGCCGTCTCAATCATGGCAACCGGTGAGGTCTGATCGCTTTCCCTAATCCTTTGCGTAAAAAATTCAACACAGAACCTTGAAGCATAATCACCCGCATTATGTCCTCCCATCCCGTCTGCCACAATGAACAAATTCGGCAGATTACCGATGGCATTTTCTTCACAAAAGACATAATCCTGATTTACTCTCCGTCTTTCTCCAATATCCGTTATTGAAAATGCTTTCAAGCCTGCACCTCCCAACCCCCAGCGGAAATGTTTCTTATAGCCTTTCTATATAACTCTTACGCAACTGACCACAGGCAGCATCAATATCCGAGCCCATTTCTCTTCTAATAGTAACATTAATTCTATTTTTTTCAAGTATATTTTTAAATTTTTGTATTTTTTTGCTCTCAGATTTCCGATAATTTCGCTCCTTTATGGGGTTCACCGGAATGAGATTCACATGGCAATTCAGGCCTTTTACAAGGGCTGAGAGCTCCCTCGCATGCTCCTCCTCATCATTGATCTGATCCACCAAGCTGTACTCAAAGGTCAGCCTTCTTCCGGTCTTCTCATAGTAATAACGGAAGGCCTCCAGGACCTCACTCAGCTCATATTGTCTGGCCACCGGCATCAGCTTCTTCCTGATCTCGTTATTTGGTGCATGAAGGGACAGGGCCAGGGTCACAGGCAGTCCCTCCTCTGCAAAGGCCCTGATCCTCTCCGGTATTCCGCAGGTGGATACCGTTATGTTCCTGGCACTTATGTTCAGCCCCTCGGGAGCTGTAAGAAGCTTAATAAATCTGATAAGATGATCATAATTGTCCAGGGGTTCTCCCGTCCCCATCACAACCACATTGCTGACCCTCTCCCCCGTGGAAGCCTGAATCCGGTATATCTGATCCAGCATCTCGGAGGGAAGCAGGTCCCTCTCCTTACCTCCGATCGTAGAGGCGCAGAAGGTACAGCCCATTCTGCAGCCCACCTGGGAGGAGATGCAGACACTGTTTCCATGATGATATCTCATCAGTACACTTTCGATTACCCTGTTATCCATGAGACGATACAGATACTTAACGGTTCCGTCCTCAGCAGAATGCAGGGAATCAACTTCCTCAAGACAGGTAAGGGGATAGGTCTCCTTCAGCGTCTCCCGAAGCTCCCTGGGCAGATTGGTCATAGCCTCATAGCTGTATGCAAGCTTCCCATGAAGCCATTCAAATACCTGCTTTGCACGGAAGGCAGGCTGCCCCAGCTCTTTTAAAAGAAGCTTCAGCTCTTCCTTATATAATGATTTTATGTCTAGCCGTTCTTCCATTTCTCAATATCCTCTTCTATTCTAACATGCTAATATGTCAAAACATGTCCGAATATCCATTTTTTTATCTTAATGACATTACCGTACGCATCCTCATCGGTAGTACCTTGTTATCGTTTGATGGGTAAGTATCATCGACTGCTATCTTCTGCGGAACCTGGCCAGGAAGAAGCCATCGGTCGGATGGATTCCCTGAAGCAGCTGCAGATACCCTTCCTTCGTATCCTGACTCCGCAGGGCTTCCGGTAGGTAAGGGTCCAGACTCTCTGCCTCATAATCAAATTGCTCCAGGAACCAGTCCCGGTTCTTCTGATTCTCATCCCTGTTAATTGTACAGGTGCTATAAATCAAAATCCCGCCCGGTTTGACATAATCCTTCACCACGGACAGGATCCTCTTCTGTAATTCCTCCAGCTCCTTCAGACCGGCCGGAGTCAGTCTGTATTTGATGTCGGCCTTCTTGCCGATTACCCCAAGACCGCTGCAGGGCAGATCAGCCAAGACCACATCTGCCTTCCCGATCATAGCGGCATCTGTGATACCGGCATCCCAGACCTTCACTTCTACATTGTCCACACCAAGCCTTGTTATGTTCTCCCGGATGAGACCTGCTTTATATTCCGTCAGATCACGGGCAGACACCTTACCAGCGGTTTGTGCGGCATGGAGGGCTTTCCCGCCCGGTGCTGCGCAGACATCCACGACCAGGTCCGTCTTCCGGATCCCTGCTGCCTCGCATACCAGCATGGAGCTGACATCCTGTATGGTAAACAGACCTTTTTGAAAGGAAGGGAGCTTCTCCAGATAATCATAGCCGCTGATCTTAAAGGCATACTCCAGATACTCATCGGACCATGTAGTAACTCCCTCTGCCTCTAAAAGCTCCTTCAGCTTTGCCGGCTTGATTTTCAGAAGGTTGCAGCGGATCGTGGTCTCCTTCTCCTGTAAGGAGGAGGCCAGCATCGCCTCTACCTCCGGATAGGAGTACTGCCCCAGCAGATGCTCACAGAGCCAACGGGGAAAGGAATAGACCACCTCCAGATATAAGGCAGGATCCGCTTCCCTGTCAGGTAAAGTAAGGGTTTCCCTGTTCCGGATGAGATTTCTTAGGATGGCATTGACAAAGCCGGACAGCTTTGCAAATCCCCGTTTCTTCGCCAGCTTCACCGCTTCATTGCAGACGGCAGAATCCGGAATCTGATCCATATAGAGCAGCTGGTATACACTCAGCCGAAGGAGATTCCGTATCAAGGGCTTCATATTCCCCACCTTCAGAGAGGCAAAGGAATTGATATAATAATCCAGGGTCAGGTAGCGCTCCACCGTGCCGGTAAACAATCTGGAGATAAAGGCTCTCTGCTGCTTCTCCAGCTCCTGATGTCTTGCCAGTACCTGGCCTAGTACCTTATGACTGAATTTCTGATTCTCGATTACCTCCAGGAGCATATCCAGAACGATCTCCCGTTCCTTGTCCTGCTTAGTCACGATCTCTTCCTCCAAATAATATCACCAGCCTTAAGAGCTGTAGAATGGTTGCAGCGGCTGCCGCCACATAGGTCAGGGCTGCCGCATCCAGTACCTTTTTGCTGTGCTGCAGCTCTTCTCCGTAGAGGATGCCGGTCTCACCAAGTCTGGCAATGGCTCTCCTCGAAGCATTGAATTCCACCGGCAGGGTGATCAGCTGAAATAAAACCGCCAGGGAGAAGAGAATGATACCCAGATTGATCAGGGGCTGCGAAAAGCCCATAAAGACGCCGATCAGGATGATCGGCCAGGCAGCCATGGACCCGAAACTTGCAATCGGAACCAAAGTACTCCGCAGCTTCAGCGGTGCATAGCCCTGCTCATGCTGGATTGCGTGTCCGCATTCATGGGCGGCGACACCGATGGCAGCCAGAGAATTCTGACCGTATACGGGATCGGATAAGCGAAGGACCTTTGTTCTGGGGTCATAATGGTCATTCATATGACCGGATACATGCTCAATTTTAACATCATAGATACCCGAAGCATTTAACAGCCTCTGGGCAGCCTCGGCTCCTGTCATTCCTGACATGCTCCTTACCCTGGAGTATTTCGCAAAGGAGGACTTCACCTTAGCGGAAGCCGCCAGAGTTATCACAAAACCGATGATTACTAATATATAAGTAGGATCAAAATATGGTACTATCATCTTCTCTACCTTCTTTCTATGGTAAACTACATGGAGTTACAATTCTCACTTTCCGGTATCCTGCTCCGAATCTGCCTCTCCCTGTATCGATAAGACCTGCGGCCTTCATGAAAGCTGTTACAGACCCAGCTTCGTACCTACCGCAATCGGGTATCCCCGGAGGAAGGCATCTGCCGACATCCGCTTCTTTCCCTCCAGCTGCAGCTCCCGGATAACCAAAGCCTTCTCCCCCGTTGCTACAACGATGGCATCCTTTCTGGTCTCCACTACTTCTCCGGGCTCGGCTTTTTGAGGCAACTCTTCAACCTCTGCCCTCCAGAGCTTTAAGGTCTTCCCATCCAAATGGGTATAGGCACTGGGCCAGGGATTTAAGCCCCTGATCAGTCGCTCTATCTCAAGGGCTGACGCTGCAAAATCAATATTACCCATTTCCTTATCCAGCATAGTGACATGGGTAGCCTCTGAATGCTCCTGTGGAATTCGCTGGGCTGTCCCCGCTGCAATCTGCTCCAAGGCTTCTGCCATAAGGTCTGCTCCAAGCTCTGCCAGCTTATCATGGAGACTGCCCCCGGTTTCCTCCTTCGCTATGGGAATACTTCTCTTTAAGATCATATCTCCCGTATCAATCTTCAGATCCATATACATAATGGTAACACCGGTTTCTTCTTCCCCATTGATGATCGCATATTGGATCGGAGCGGCTCCCCTATACTTGGGCAGCAGAGAGGCATGCACGTTGATACAGCCATAGGGCGGAATCTCCAGCAAATCCTTGGGCAGAATCTGTCCGAAAGCGGCTACGATAATCGCCTCCGGTGCCAGCTCTCTGACCAGCTGAACAAATTCCGGATTCCTTACCTTCACCGGCTGATAAAGGGTCAGTCCGTACTCCAGAGCCAGCTCCTTCACAGGCGGGAAGCTCATTTCCTTCCCTCTGCCCTTTTCCTTGTCCGGTTGGGTAACCACTGCGATTATCTCATGTCCGGCTTGTATTAATTTCTTCAGGATACAAGCCGCAAAATCCGGTGTACCCATAAACATGATCCTCATTGCCTACATCCTTTCCCAGCATAGCTACAGGATATGATTCCTATCCATATTCAGTAACCTGACACTCCACACAGGGATTGCCTTAATCGCTGATATGCTCCTACTCTATTGTATGCTTTATGATATGATTATATAGAAAAGCCTCATGAAAATCCACAGCTTCAGAAAACCTTAATAAAGCTTTAAGCTTTTCGTAAAGCATTTACTCTTCCTCGTAAGAGACTGTCCTTAAATCACCCATTGTCTTATCCACATACAGCTCGCCGTTCAGATGATCGATCTCATGGCAAAAGGCCCGGGCCAGTAATTCTGTACCCTCTATGATGAATTCCTTCATATTGGTATCATAGGCCTTAACCTTCACATAATTGGGCCGCAGGACCGTTCCGACCTTGCCCGGTACACTTAAACAGCCCTCATCTCCCAGCTGTTGCCCCTCTGTCTCCAGAATAACGGGATTGATCAGGACGATCGGATCATTTCCCTCCTCTGAAACATCTATCACAACCACTCTCTTTAACACCCCAATCTGCGGTGCGGCCAGTCCGGCACCATTCGCAGCATATAGGGTATCCAACATATCCTCTATTAAAGTCAGAAGCTTCTTATCAACCTCCGTTACTTCCTTGCTTACCTTGGTTAAAACACTGTCTCCGATTTCTCTGATATTTCTGATTGCCATCTTTCTCATTCCTTTCCTTTTGTTATCTTATGATATCTTCTTACCCATATACTCATATTCCCATATTCCCATACTGCTTTTAATAGCCGCTCATCGGATTAAAATCGAATTGAAGGCTGCAGCCTGTAAATCGTTCCGAAAAACGGTAAAAGCCCTCCAGGTAATTCTTTATATCAACCAGCCGCTCATACTCTCCATGCTTCAGATAGATGACCTGCCGGTATATATCATTGATTTTCGCTATTCCCGCAGGAGCCGGGCCGATGACCTGTACGGCACCTGTCTGCTCCCGGGAGCCTTCCTCCTTCAAATTTTCCTGCTTCAGATATTCCTTCAGGGCTTCCCCTGTCAAGGCTGCTGCCCTAACTGCCTTTTCTTCTTCTCTTGAGGAGATCAGAACCAGCAGGATATGGGCGGCCGGCGGATACTGCATCAGTCTCCGGTACAGCATCTCCTGCTCGAAGAAGGCCTCATAATTTCCCTCTGCGGCTGTTACGATGCTGTAATGCTCAGGATGATAGGTCTGAATTACCACCTCTCCTGTCAGGACATCCCGCCCGGCTCTGCCGGCTGCCTGACATAAGAGCTCGAAGGTTCTCTCACTGGACCGGAAGTCTCCGGCAAAGAGGGACAGGTCCGCCGCGATGATCCCTACCAGGGTCACCCTGGGAAAGTCATGGCCCTTAACAATCATCTGTGTACCTACCAGTATATCGGCCTTATGGTTGGCAAAGGAGGCCAGGATCTTCTCATGCCCATCCTTATTCTTGGTCGTATCCATATCCATCCGGAGAACCCTTGCCTGGGGAAACTCTCTCCGTACCAGCTCTTCCACCTTCTGTGTTCCGGTGCCGAAGGCAGCGATGTATCTGGAACCGCATTCCGGGCATAAAGCTGGGGATGTTTCCTCATGACCGCAATAATGGCACAGGATTCTGCCATTGTTGTGGGAGGTCAGGGATATATCACAATGGGGACATTTCATGACATGTCCGCAGCTTCTGCAGGATACGAAACCTGCATAGCCTCTTCGGTTAATGAAGAGCATGATCTGCTCCTGCTTTCTTAATCGGTCCTCAATGAGTTCCTTCAGCTTACTGCTGAAGATGGATTTGTTCTTATTCTTCAGTTCCTCCTTCAGATCTACGATCCAGACTCTGGGCGGTCTTGCTTCCTTCGCCCTCCTTGTCAGGGTATAGAGCTTATACTCTCCCTGCTGAGCCTTCGCATAGGATTCCAGTAACGGAGTGGCAGAGCCTAAGAGGACCGAAGCACCGGTCAGCTCTGCCCGCTTCAGGGCGACCGGAGTGGCATGGTATTTGGGCGTATTCTCGCTTTTATAGCTGTTCTCATGCTCCTCATCGATAATAATCAATCCCAGGTTCTTGAAGGGGGTAAATAAGGCAGATCTGGGCCCGATGATGATGTCGATGAGACCTTCCTTCGCCCTCTTGCTCTGATCGTAGCGCTCTCCCTGTGACATCCTGGAGTTGATGATGGAAATCCGGTTCCCAAAGCGGTTGTAAAAGCGCTTCACTGTCTGATAGGTCAGAGCAATCTCCGGTATCAGCAGGATCACCTGTTTTCCCTTCTCTATGACCGAGGTTATGATCTCCATATAGACTTCCGTCTTGCCACTTCCCGTAATCCCATGCAGCAGATAGGTCGTTCTTAGTCCATTGTCATAGTCTCTGTTAAAATCATCAACAATAAACTGCTGCTCTTCATTCAGAAGCACCGGTTTGTAATCCGGCTCCTGTTCTTTGATCGGATTACGAAAGATCTGTTCGGACAGGGTCCGGGTAATGCCTTCTTTCTCCAAACCGGTAAGCGTACTTCTGGGAATATTTAGTTTATATATGACTTCCTCATAGTCCAACTGATTTTTTTCAAGCAAAGCCTGCAACAGTCTGACTCGGGCAGCATAGTTTTTCTTTTTTTGGTATTCGCAAAAGAGCTGGTTTGCGACTTCATAATCCACATTCAGGGTGATGGTCCTCTGCTCCTTGATTTTGACCGCCTTCTTCACGGGAATCACGGTCTTCAAAGCATCATTCATGGTTCCACCAAAGGTTTCCTTCATCCAGTAAGCCAGATAGATCAGATGGCTCTCTATGACCGGAGCCTCATTTTGCACCCTGGTAATCGGTTTGATCTGAGCCTCCGGCAGCTTCGGTTCCGCAGATATGTCCACGATATAGCCGCTGATCTGCCGGTTTCCCTTACCGAAGGGTACCGTTACCGGGGCACCGATGACGGCAGCTTCTGCAAATTCCTCAGGAATAGCGTACTGATATGTCTTATCAAGGTCTTCATGGGATATATCGATGATAATGTCAGCGAAAATTGGATAAGACATCATGGCCTCCTTCCTAAGTTCTTTCTCCGGGATAGATTCTCAGTTGTTATTTGTTCATTTCGGCCAGGACGTCACTTATCAGCTCCCTGTCATCCATATGGTACTTGACACCCTTGATTTCCTGATAGTCCTCATGGCCTTTACCGGCAATGATGATGACATCTCCCTCCTGTGCATGCTCGATACAGTAACGGATGGCTTCCTTCCGGTCAATAATCTCCACATAGTTCCCCGGTCCTCTCTTCACCCCTACCAAGATATCATTGATAATATCCTGGGGTTCTTCATAACGGGGATTATCCGAGGTGATCACAGTCAGATCCGCCATCTTGGAGGAGATCTCGCCCATCTCAAAGCGACGGTCCCTGGAACGGTTGCCTCCGCAGCCGAACATACAGACCAGACGCTTCGGCTTGTATTCCTTTAGGGTAGACAGAAGGCTCTTTAGGCTCATGGCATTATGGGCATAATCAATCATAACCGTAAAGCGGTCAGATACAGGCACCAGCTCCACCCTTCCCTTCACTCTTACCTTCTGTAAGGCCTCCAGAATTCGCTCGGGAGCCACTTGGAAATGTCTGCAAAGAGCTATGGCACACAGGGAGTTGTAGACACTGAACTTACCGGGGACATCCATCTCCACATCCATCTGAAGCAGACCGTCCACATGATAAGAAACGCCCAAAGCACCTGCCTTCTGCAGCAGTTCTACCTTTGTCGCCCTGATATCCGCCTTTTCCGAGAAGCCGAAGGTTTCAATCCTACAGCTATGTCCCTGAATAATTTCATCCGCATGGGAGTCATCTATATTGATCAGACCGATCTTGCACTGACGGAACAGCTTGCTCTTGCAGCTTAGATAATCCTCAAAGTCCTTATGCTCGTTTCCCCCGATATGGTCAGGTTCAATATTGGTAAAGATACCGTAATCAAAGGTAAAGCCATCCATCCTATGCAGCATGAGCCCCTGGGAGGAAGCCTCCATAACCACACAGCTGCAGCCTGCCTCTGCCATTTTAGCAAAGGTCTGCTGGATGATGTAGGATTCGGGAGTTGTATTATTCGCCGGAATCACTTCGTCACCGATGATGGTCTCAATCGTGCCGATCAGCCCTGTTTTCAACCCTGTATGCTCCAGTATGGACCGTATCATATAGGTGGTTGTGGTCTTTCCCTTGGTTCCTGTGATGCCGATGGTAGTCAGCTTCTCTGCAGGATAACCAAAATAAGCGGCTGCCATATTTGCCAAGGCAACCCTGGTATCAGCAACTCTGATGACCGTCACATTCTCAGGTCTGATGACCTCCTTCTCAGTTATGATGGCAGCTGCTCCCTTCGCAGCAACCTCTCCGATGTAATCATGGCCGTCAGATACCGCACCTGTAATGCACACAAACACACAACCCTTGGATGCCTTTCTGGAATCATACACTAAATCTGTGACAGAAATGTGAATGTCTCCCTGTTGGCAGCTATATTGTAAACGTTCCAGTAAATATTCCAGCTTCATACCAATCCCTCCTCTTTGATGAAATATATAATATAGTATATTTTTCGCTCATCATCCTATGAATGATTGCTGTATTAGGATGCCTGCCGTTAAAATCAGACTGAAGCATTCTCGCTCCCATGATATATTTCATAATTATCATTATAGGTTAATTTTAGTTTTTGTAAAGAAAAAGATGGTCGAAAGCCTTTCCCTTAAGTAGAGTGCATCCCCAAGCGAAGGTATGAAAAAAGCCTGCTTTTCCGGCTTATAAGCTCCTTGAAGCAGACTTTTATCATTTATATTTCTATTAAGATGTATGTATCTTTATTCTCCCGCCTATAGCACGATCTCTCCGATCAGATGAGTGACTGCATATCCTGAAATATATACCCGTTCTCCACCATCGTGACAGTATAGCGTGCCTCCCCTACGGGATAGCTGCTTCGCTACCAGCTCCTTCTTATTAAGCCTCCTGCTCCAGAAGGGTATCAGATTTGTATGGGAGGAGCCTGTCACAGGATCCTCATTGATACCGATTCCGGGGGCGAAATATCTGGACACAAAGTCGCAGTCCGTTCCCCGAGCGGTCACGATCAGACCCAATGCTTCAGGTATCCTCTCCAGCAGCTCAAAATCAGGCTTCAGCTCCCTGACTGCATTTTCAGTCTCCAGGACAGCAAGCAGATCTCTGGACATATAGGTTTCAAGTACCTTTACTCCCAAGGCTTCCTCCAACAGCACGGGCTTTGCATAGGGTTCAGGCATTCTTGTCGGAAAGTCCAGAGTGTACCTATCCCCTCCTGCTTACATACAATATTCCGCTCATGGTATGGAATTCCAGCTTGCCGGCTGTAGGATCCACTTCACTCATGATGATATGGGCACTGGCCAGGGTCGCATGTCCGCACAGATCGATCTCACTCTCCGGGGTAAACCATCTCAGCTCATAAAAGCCCTCCCTTTTCACCAGGAATGCCGTCTCTGCCAGATTATTCTCAAAGGCTATGCTCTGCATCAGGCTTTCGTCCAACCACTGATCAAGCAGGCAGATTCCCGCAGGATTACCGTGATAATGCTCCTTTGTAAATGCATCTACTACATAATACTTCATCGCTTAACCTCCCCTTCCGGATATATTAAGCTACTATATCACTCTTTTCCCAAATACACAATATGGAAATTTACAAATGATAGCCTCTCCAAATTGCTGCTGCACCAAGTCTAATCCCGTCCCAAACTCTTTCTGACCAGTCTCTCATGCAGAAGAATCATGAGAAAGAGGAAAATCAGTAAATACACCGGTAACAGAGCCACTGAAATATGATTTGCAATCAAACCGAAGATGGGCGGCATAATACAGGTTCCCACGTAAGCGCTGGCCATCTGTACTCCGATCACTGCCTGTGACTTATCCGCGCCAAAATATCTGGGTGTAGAATGAATGATGCAGGGATAAATCGGAGCACAGCCGAGACCGATCAGAATCAGGCCTATCAAGGAAAGCAGCTCTCCAAAGGGCAAGAAGAGAATGAGAATACCTAAAATAATGATCCCCTGGCCTAACCTTACCATCTTCGTATCATCTAATTTCATCGTGACAAATCCGCTGATGGCTCTCCCGACTGTAATACCCATATAGAACATACTGGCATAGGCAGCTGCCTTATCCGCAGTAACTCCCTTGTAAAGCACCAGATAGCTGCTGGCCCAGAGACCGCTGGTCTGTTCCAGGGCACAATAACAGAAGAAGGCCACCATAATATCCTTGGCACCGGGAATCGTAAGAATTTCTTTCAGAGAAAGAGCCTTTTTAGAGGCTTCCTTCTGCTCGCCCTGTCCATCAGTGCTTCTGTTCTTCCATAGGGGAAGGCTGATGAGAAGAACGAAGGTCAGAACCACCTGTAAGACACCAATCGTCCGATATCCCATATTCCAGGCTTGTCCCCTCGCCAGAGCATATCCCATGATGTAAGGACTAAGGGATGCGCCCACTCCCCACATACAATGAAGCCAGCTCATATGCCGGCTCTTATAATGAAGGGCCACATAGTTATTTAATGCTGCATCCACACTTCCGGCCCCCAAACCATAAGGGATAGACCAAAGAATCAGCATCCAGTAGGAGTGACTGATGGAGTATCCCAGTAAGGCTGCCGCAGTCATAGCAACACTGAAGAAGGTCACCTTGCCGGCTCCAAGCTTCTTCGTGAGCCGGTCACTCTGCAGACTGGAAATGATGGTCCCGCCCGCAATCACCATCGATATGATACCCGCATAGGAAACAGGAACTCCAAACTCCTGATACATGGTCGGCCAGGCAGAACCCAGCAAGGAGTCCGGTAGCCCGAGACTGATAAAGGAAAGATATATAATAACCAGCAGTAATTGAAACATGATGTCTACCTCCTTGTATATGCTGCTATCATATCACTTATTCCTTTGGTGTGACAAGGGGACGCATGTGACAAGGGGACGTGTGACAAGGGGACGGAGATAGTGTCACAT
>JAEZNB010000081.1 GCA_023441965.1 Bacillota bacterium | reverse complement strand
CCATATACATTTAGCGTTTATCTATCCGATTTCATGAGAATGATACAAGTATGACACTTCAATGAAAGTCTATAAAAGCAAGGGCTTCCTGAGACATGGGTGGACCCCAGTTTAAAACAAAAAGCTGTTCACGTCCTACCCTTTTACATGAAGTAACAACAGTGAACATCAAAAGCATCTTTACCGGTACCCGGATTTCGGGCACGAAAAGATACCGCGGTTTGCGAACAGGATGTTTGCATTCCTTCAAGCCCAGTGATGCTTGTGGGCGTATTGGCGATCCGACCCGCCACGATTCTTCTTCTTTTTTTACCAGTACTTCGTCACCTCCTCCCCCAGTACGCGATTTGACAATTCTCAAGTAAAAGTCTATAATTGGAAATCATTGAAACGTACAACCAAAAACAACCAAACGAAAGGACGTATGCTCATGAAAAAGTTTCTGGCTCTTCTAGTGGTATCTCTGCTGGTATGCGGCATGGTTCCCGTAGCCGTTGCCGAAACGGCGACTGTGTTTGACCCTGCTTTGGTCGAAGCTGCCAAGGCCGAGGGTGAACTGACTGTATATGCATCCTGCGAGGAAGCTTACATGAATGCCGCCGCTGACGGTTTTCAGCAACTGTTTGGCATAACAGTGAACCGCCAGCGTCTCTCCACCGGCGAGGTGGCCGCCAAGATAGGAGAAGAGAACGGCAACCCCAGCGCGGACGTATGGTTCGGCGGTACCACCGATCCGTACAACGAAACGGCTGCCAAGGGGCTACTTGAAGCCTATGACGCCAAAAATGCCAGTCACCTGACCAGCGACCTGTATCGAGATAAGGACGGCTATTGGTACGGCATCTATAAGGGCATCCTTGGGTTCATGGTAAACACAGAGGAAGTCACTCGCTTGGGGCTGGAAGTGCCCATGGACTGGGATGATTTGCTCAAGCCCGAATACAAGGGCCTGATCTGGATGAGCAACCCGAACACAGCTGGCACCGCCAAGCTCGTCATCAACACAATGGTGCAGATGAAGGGCCATGATGCGGCCATGGAATATTTCAAGGCGTTGGATTCGAATGTTGCGCAGTATACCAAGAGCGGCTCCGGCCCCAGTAAAATGGTAGGCCCCGGCGAGTGCGTGATCGGCATCGGCTTCCTGCATGACGGCATCACGCAGATATTGGCCGGCTATGACAACATCCAACTGGTATTGCCCGCAAGCGGTACTAGCTATGAAGTGGGCGCTACCGCGATATTCAAAGGCGCAAAGCATTCAAACGCAGCCAAGCTTTGGATTGAGTATGCTCTCAGCCCTGAGTGTGTAAATCTGGCCAAGTCGGCCGAAAGCTATCAGTTCCTGGTAATCGATAACGCGGAACAGCCCGCAGAGGCCACGCAGTTCGGGCTTGATGCCAGCAAAACCATCAATTACGATTTTGAGGATGCTAAGGCCAACACTTCCAAGTATGTGGAAGATTTCTTTGCCGCTATCGGCCCCGCGGCAGACGCCCGCTTCAAGACCGAGTAACGGTATCTGGGTCACTCCATGAGGAGGATGGCGGTTTAGCCGTCATCCTCCCTCATCTTTATGCGCCTTGAGTATTTGGCTCCCATGGCCTATGTCATCTATGAACCGTAAAGGGTGGAGCGCAAGGAATAGCATTCATGCCGAAGGGGGCTGGCGCTATGGTTTCAGCAAAAATGCAAAGCAAACAGCTGGACCGCAAAAAATTTTTTGCGGATCCGATCATGATATCAACCATTGCTGTTCTATTGGTTTTTTTGGCCTTATTTATCCTCTATCCGCTTGCGGCATTGCTGGTAGACAGCATTTTTGACCCCGCAAAAGGGTTTACGCTGGATGTGTTCAATCGAGTGCTGAACATGCAGCGGTTTAAGACGGCATTTGTTAATACTGTCAAGCTGGGGTTGATAACGGGCATTGCCAGCACGTTGATTGGCCTGCTGTTTGCCTATGTGGACATCTACATGAAGGTACGCAGCCGCACGGTGAAGAAGCTGTTCGACGTTGTTAGTATGCTGCCGGTCGTTTCGCCGCCGTTTGTGTTATCGTTGAGCATGATCCTCCTGTTTGGCCGCAGCGGCTTGATTACCCGCACCATACTTGGAATTTATGACAGTGATATTTACGGGCTCTATGGCATTGCCATCGTACAGACACTGACTTTTTTCCCCGTGTGCTACCTGATGCTCAAGGGGCTGTTGAAGAACATCGACCCCTCGCTGGAAGAAGCTGCCCGCGATATGGGCGCCAGCCGGTGGAAGGTGTTTACCTCCATCACGCTGCCGCTTATGCTGCCCGGCCTGGGCAATGCATTTCTGGTAACATTCATCGAATCCGTAGCCGATTTTGCCAACCCTATGATTATCGGCGGCAGCTACGATACGCTGGCGACCACGATCTACCTGCAGGTTACTGGTGCCTACGATAAGGTTGGCGCGGCGAGCATGGCCATAGTGCTGCTTAGTTTGACGCTGGTGCTGTTCCTGATTCAAAAATACTACCTGGAAAAGCGGACAGTCGCTACTCTGACAGGGAAGGCCAGCCGTGAGCGCATGCTCATCGCGGACAAGAGCGTAACCCGCCCGCTGACCATTCTCTGCTCGCTGGTAAGCGCATTTGTGGTATTGATGTACATCAGCGTTCCCTTCGGAGCGCTATTCAAGCTCTGGGGGCGCAACTATTCCTTATCGCTGGTGCATTTTGAGTACATCATGAAGTACGGCGGCGCGCGTGTGTTTCGCGATTCTTTCATACTGTCGATCATAGCGGCGCCTATTACTGCGCTGCTATCGATGATCATCAGCTATTTGGTCGTTAAAAGGAAATTCCGCTCCAAGGCATTTATCGAATTTGTCAGCATGCTGGCAATGGCAGTACCCGGCACGGTTCTAGGGGTGGGGTATATCCGCGGGTATGCAAACGGGCTCTTGGGCAGCGGTATCCTGCAAGGCCTGTACGGCACAGGGGCGATATTGGTGATCGTGTTTGTGGTGCGCAGCTTGCCGGTGGGCACACGCAGCGGTATATCCGCCCTGCGGCAGATCGACCGCTCCATTGAGGAAAGCGCCTATGACATGGGCGCCAACAGTGGTAAGGTTTTCATGACCGTTACGCTTCCTTTGATCAAGGACAGTTTTTTCAGCGGACTGGTGACGACATTCGTGCGTTCCATCACGGCCATCAGCGCCATTATTCTGCTGGTAACGCCCAAGTATCTGCTCATCACAATCCAGATCAACGAGTTTGCGGAGAAGGGTAAGTTTGGTGAGGCATGTGCGTATGCCACTATACTTATCCTGATTGTCTACACGTCCATCCTGCTGATGAATCTGTTTATCAAGTATTTTGGCACAAGCAAAAAGATCAGGGAGGCCGAAAAGCATGGCTAAGATCAGCAAGGGCGTTCGTCTTGAGAATATTTCCAAGATCTACAGCGACCCCAAAACAGGCCAGGATTTTTATGCGGTCAAAAATGTGAGTGTCGATATTGCGCCCGGCACGTTTGTTACTTTGCTTGGACCCAGCGGCTGCGGCAAAACCACCACGCTTCGGATGATTGCCGGGTTTGAAAGCCCGGATGAGGGCGAGGTATACCTGGGTGAAGAGCCAATCAATGCGCTGACGCCCAATAAGCGCGATACAGCAATGGTGTTTCAGAGCTACGCGCTATTTCCGCATTACAATGTGTTTGACAATGTAGCCTATGGCCTGCGCCTGCGCAAACTGCCTAAGGAGGAAATCATAGAGAAGGTGCACCGCATCCTGGAGCTGGTGGAGATGTGCGGCATGGAGACCCGCATGACCAACCAGCTCTCCGGCGGGCAACAGCAACGTATCGCGCTGGCTCGCGCACTGGTTGTCGAGCCGGGTGTGCTTCTCTTTGACGAGCCACTATCCAACCTGGATGCAAAACTGCGTGTAAACATGCGCACAGAAATACGCCGTATTCAGCAAACGCTGGGCATTACCGCGATTTATGTGACGCACGACCAAAG
>JAEZNB010000073.1 GCA_023441965.1 Bacillota bacterium | reverse complement strand
AGTTACATTCCACCCGGAACGAGGGTATTGAGACACACTGATCCTTCGCATCCTTGGTTCGCTCAAACAGGTTACATTCCACCCGGAACGAGGGTATTGAGACATAAGCACCTATAGAGCTAAATGTTTGATAAGGTTACAATCCACCCGGAACGAGGGTATTGAGACAAGGTCCGAAGCATACATCTGAACACTTGCCTGGTTACAATCCACCCGGAACGAGGGTATTGAGACCATGCATCACAAGCCTCTTAATCTCTATAGGAGCGTTACAAACCGCCCGGACCGAAGGTGTTGTAAAATATGGCACCTAGTCAAATCACCCCGCTTGTCCGTTACAATTCACCTGGTATGAGGGTAATAAAATCTGCATAACGCAGTAGAGTTATTCTAGAATCATCTTTTCTAGGATGACATGTGAGTATTGAGGATAACTTTTAGAAGTTTACCCAATATGAGGGTATTATGACTTCAATGAAGAATATTTCGATTACCTGACCCGTGTTGCAATACAATTGATTCAGAATGTGAGCGTGATTGAGGAGACTTTGCTTTGATAATGATCGTACTTGATGTACATATTGAAGAATATTTAGCTATGAGGTGATGTTTTTTGGAAAAGTATATTCTCATAACAGCAGTTGGAAATACAGATCCTATATCCGGAAACAAGGATGGTTCTATGCTTCATATTTGCAGACATTATAAACCATGCAAAGTGTATCTTTATATGTCAAAAGACATCCTGAAAAATCACAGGAATGATAATCGTTATTTCAAGGCTATTGACTATTTATCGGAGCAACTAAAACTTGAGAGTAAAATTGAATATGAAGAGATAGCAAATCCTGATCTCGTCGAAGTACATAAGTTTGAATACTTTTATGACGAATTCTTGAGAATCATAAGAATGGTCAGAGAGAGACACCCGGATAGTAAAATAATACTTAATATTTCTTCGGGCTCACCCGCGATGAAAGCAGCTTTTCTCATTATTGATGCTCTTTTAAATGATGACGATATCATTGCAGTTCAAGTATCAGCCTTACCTGAAAAGAGAAATAAAGAAACTACATCTTGGAAAGAAAATTTTGATAGAATTTGGGAAGTAAACGAAGATAACAGACATGGAGATCATGTCAATAGAATTGATATACAAGGAAGAGTAAACCTTATAGCGCAGATCAAAAAGGACATTATTTGTAAGCAAATCGATGCCTATGATTATCATGCTGCTTATATAATAGCTAACGAAATCAATAATTATCTTTCGCCGAACGCATTATATCTATTAAACTATGCTGTACTGCGACTGGACCGAAACAGTAAAGAGATAGATGAGCTACATATTAAAGGCTTTCTGGATGGATACCAATATAATATTTGCTCATTACCATCCAGGCATCGTGATATATTCGAATTTATTTTATGGCTTCAAGTAAAAGTAGCTCGTAAAGAATATGACAGTTTCTTACGTGGTATAACCCCGGTTGTATTGGAGGTATTAGTTGCTATTGTTAATAGCTGCCTGAATATAGATTTTCGCAGAGACTATTGTGAAGGAGAATTTTGCATTTTAAGAAGCAGAAAACTAAAGTCCAATGCAACAGGTAATTCTATACTTGATATACTGAATTCATCTTATAAAGGTGAATTTAAAGATAAACCTCTATCCTCGGAATATCTTTTTCATTTATTACTACCGCAAAAAAAGAATAACAGCATCTTATGTAAGAATATTGAGCCAAGTATCGGTTTAGATACCATAAGCATGTTGAAGAGAGTAGAAAAGAAAGCAAGAAATTATGCGGCTCACACTCTTGTTGCTGTCTCAGACGATTGGATTTATGATCGTGTCGGTTGTAGATCAGATGAAATAATAAAAGCGTTAAGAAATGTTGCGGATGCTACTATCCTAAAAGATTACAATGTTGATTGGGAGTCATATGATAAGATGAATATCACAATAAAAGAAAAAGTTTGGGGGTAGAGCCCAACCAATAAAAACTCTTCCAACAATACCTAACTATATGGTATCATATAGTATATCATTTCTTTCAGAATCAGTATTCTTTATACCCTAAGTCCTAAACCCCTTAATAAGAGCCCAATCAAATCACAAAGGAGATAAGTATGCTACGAAGACACAAAATGATTATCCAAATAGAACGAAGCGGACATGAGAGCAGCAGAGAAGTACGAAGCTTTCGTTCCTGTCTAGGTATGTTAAAGAAGCTGAAGAGACAGGCAAAACGAACAGACCCTTTGGCAAGAATCATGGTGCTGAATGGCGTACCAACCTTAGTTGTACATAGAGAAGGACCACCGAGCATGTTTACGGTTCGGCTGGCAGAGACAGGTTCAAAAGCAAAGAAATAAGATAAACACATTAACCGGAACAGAGGTGCCCCATGCAACTAAGAGTGAAACAAAAGCTTTCATCGGAGCTGATCTTGCCCATCGGCTATCACCATATCCTCCAGTCCATTCTATATAGCAATATGAAAGACCAGAGGGGCTATAGTGACTTTATCCATAATGAAGGGTATGCCTATCATGACAGGCAATTTCGGATGTTTACCTTTAGTCTGCTGGAAGGAAAATATAGCATTCACGAAGGAAAAATCATATTCAGGGATGAGGTTTCCTTCGAGGTGAGGAGCCCGGATCATAGGTTAATTCAGCTGATCAAAGACAATATTGAAGAGAGAGGTATCCGGTATCCGAATGTCACAGTAACAGATATCATTCTAGCTCTTTCAGACGATCAGGTGGATGACGATAACATCTTAATACGAATGGGATCACCGCTGACGGTTTATACAACAGATGAGAATACAAAGCAGACACATTTTTATTCGCCGGAGGAAAGCCGCTTTGCGATGCTGGTAAATGATAATTTTAAGCGCAAATATAGTGCCTACACCGGCATGCTTCCTGAAACCGATGTGATGCTTGAACCGGTCAAGATTTCCCCTAAAGATAAGTATGTAACTAATTATAAGGGGTTTTATCTGAGTGGATGGAAGGGGTGGTATCGATTAACAGGGGAGAGAAGATATCTGGATTTTCTGTATCAGACAGGAATTGGTGCTAAGAATGCACAGGGCTTCGGGCTCTTCTATGTGGTAAAATAGGTTTACTTTAGTACCGTGTTTGGGTTATAATTGTAAGAGCAAAGCACTTAATTGGGTTACTGTACTGTACCTATCAGGAATTGAAACTATTTATTACCCCCAAAAATTTTATTTAACTTTATACCATACCTAACAGGAATTGAAACTCATTGTTTTTCCTCCATTTTTTATTATGTAAGTGATACCATACCTAACAGGAATTGAAACCCATAAGTGTTCCTTCATTTTCATATGTATAAGTGATACCGTACCTAACAGGAATTGAAGCACATTGTTTTTCCTCCTAAAATTTATTTTATAGGGATACCGTACCTAATAGGAATGAACATAATTCGTGATGATGATGCTCTTGTGCTTTCATTCATCAGAGAAAGATTAAGTCGGATAAAAGGACATAAATCATCGAAGCAACTTAAGAAAGCTTGGAAGGGATTGCATCATGTTTATCAACTGTACAAATCATAGGGTAGAGAATTGGGGAGAAGGTCAAAGACAAGCAGCCGGTCAATGGGGAGAAATCATAGATTATCCCTTTCCGATGGTAAGCCCTCTGCTCAAGGAGGAAGAGATCGAAGCCCTTGCGGAACATATCGTTCAGGACATACTGCTGAAGCAGCCTGATATCGTAATGTGCCAGGGAGAATTCACCTTAACCTATGCAATCGTTAACAGATTGAAGCTGCTGGGTGTTAAGGTCGTAGCTGCCTGCAGTGAGCGTAAAACAGAAGAACTACTTTTGCCGGATGGGGGTTCCAAAAGAGAGTCCTATTATGAATTTGTCCGTTTTAGAGAATACGTTTAAGGGCAGTGTTCAAAGCTGAAGATAAAGTGTAAGAGGAGAAACCGATGAGGAAGAATAAGAGGAAAGAAACAAAAACGACGGAAAACAAGAAGAAGAGACATATCCCGGCATGGATCTGGGGGGTAACCATCTATCTGCTGGTTCTGGCTGCTGCTATCATACTGTTGGAGAAACACGTATTTTCCAATTACATAAGCGGCAATAAAAGTATCTTTATCAGCATATCAGTGGGAATGATGGTTACATCAGTTCTCATACTGCTTGGTAAGAATCTGTATCGATTGATCTGGAAACGTACGGACAAAAGAATATCCTCCGTATTTGAATTCATTAAGATGAATACCAGCTATAAGGCCTTGTTTGCGATCGGGCTATTTCTTTTTATTGCAGTCACGAATATAGAAGGGAAGAAAGATTTTGCCGATCTGGAAACCACCGTTAAGACCTTGATTTCTATTATAGAAAGTGCAGCACAACCCTTTGTTATTGTCACACTGGTACTGGCAGTGATACAGAAATATAACGTATGGTTTGAGATGAAGCCGAAGACGAGTGACAGCGATGTTGCCATTGCGATTATGGATGAAGGAAATGTGAAGGCGGTAAAGAAATACTTAGAAGACATGAAGCTGAACATTCCCATACACCATATTGATATAAAGAATCAGATCGATCCGGATCAGATGGAAGACTTAAAGGGTGCAATCGCCAAAGTAATCAATACATCAAAGGCTTACAATCCGTCTAATGTGCACTTATTCATTAAGGGGCCGATTATCCTTGGAACTATGGTTGGTGCTATGGCCTCGAACAATCTGAATATTAATCTGTATCACTGGAATAACAACATGTATCAGCCCTATGGAAGGGTTGCCCACAATACCTTTGGGGCGAATGTCAATCAGAAGACCTTTGAGGTTATGACAATAAACGGCAAGTCGGATTAAGCCGATACGCTTCGTCAGGTGACGGCTGGATGCAGTTATAGGTATCAGATAGAGGAGGAATACATGTCCTCCTCTTTTATAGCGAAAGAGTAAGCGGTGGAGTCGAGGTCTTGAAGGCTTCATACGGTAAAATACATAAGTGGAGGTCGACCTATGAGAAAACCGGTTTTGGCACAATACACCATCAGATCCAAGCAAAGCTATATTTTTCAGACCAATAAGATGCTGGAGGTTGTCGGAGCATCCGCAAATATCAGTAATGCATGGATAGAGCTGTTTGATGTTGCAAAGAAACTTGAGATCAAGTGCAGAAGAGCAGTAGAGGAGAAGGAAAGCTTTCTTATATCCTCTGTGCTGAAAGAGTTCGAGGAAGCGAAGCTTCAGCTGGTGGAACTGTTCTATGGGGGTGGAAACCTAACGGTTTTATATGATTGCAGAGAGACCTTTGTACGGGTAAATAAAGTCTTTTCCTATCGGCTGCTGCAAAGCTGTCCGGGGATGCTTCCTATGGCGGTTGCTGTAGAGTATACCGGCAATTACAGGGAGGATTATAAGAAGCTCATGGATGCGGCTGAAGTGGAAAAGAACAGGATGGTACCCTGTGATGATAATTTTATCCTGCCCTTTTCCAAGATGGACCGTAACACCTACAGGCCCCTCTCTGTTACCAATCAACAGGGAGTGCAGCTGTCCTATGAGAGCTATGGAAAGGCAAAGGCCGGACGGAGCAAGCGGGATGACAGTATCAAGTATCTGGATACCATGATTACAAGAAAGGGAGAAGAAAGCCTGCTTGCCATCGTTCATGCCGATGGAAATAACATGGGAAGAAAAATCGTTGATTTGCTACAGGATGAGACGGATTATAGCGTATGTATTCCCCTTATGCGGGAGTTTACCTTCGATACGGCTCAGGCCTTTAATGTGGATGGCCTTGAGGCACTGGAGAAGTGTAGTGAGAGCTTGAAGGAAAGGTATAAGGATAAGAACCTGGCACCGAAATATTACGCCTATCGTGTTATCGTTGCGGATGGGGATGATATGACCTTCGTATGTAACGCAAGATTCGTGATGGAGTATGTCAGGGAATATGTGAAAGCTGTTCAGACCTACCGGGATCGGAGGAAGTCCAAGTGGCAATATAGCTGCTGTGCGGGAATCTGTATCTTTCACAGCCACTATCCCTTTGCCAGGGCCTGCAGCATGGCTGAAAAGGCCTGTGATGATGGAGCGAAGAAGAAGGTACATAGTACCGGAGCGGATGACATAGCAGTTGTGGAAGAGGGATGGGTTGATTTCCATTGCATTCACAGTGGCTTAGGAGGTGATCTTGAGGAGCTGCGTCTCCGCCAGAACACCTATAATAAGATGGCCCGTCCCTGGAGACTGGCTGGGATGACAGAGGCGGAGGATGAATTCTCCTATGAGAAGCTCGTCAAGCTCTATGAGATATGCAAGGCAAGGTCAGTATACCGTAATAATATTAAGACCCTTGGAGCTGCATGGGAAGACAGCAAAGAGGATGGTTACAGAGAATTATCCAGAGTCTATGGACATGCTCCCGGCTTGAAGGAGGATCTGGCTGCTTTGAAGCTTTCGGAGGAAAGACTGATGCAGTCCTTCTATGATTTGTCAGAGGTATATGAATTGTGGTTTGAGGAGGTCAAGTAAGATGGCATACTTAAAAATAGTACTGAAATCCGATTTATGTGCCGGCAACGGAGAAAGCTTCGGAAATGCCATAGATACGGATACTGTTACGGATGCATATGGTTTGCCCTCCATTCCCGCCAGAAGATTAAAGGGCTGTCTTCGCCAGACTGCCGGAATGCTGAAGGAAATGAAGTATCCTGAAGCAACAGAGGAGCTGATAGAGCAGCTATTCGGTGATGCCTACGGGAAGGAAGGGGCCCTGGTCATTGATGATGCCAACATTCAAGCTGCTGATGCGCTCCGGCGAATTCTCTCAGAGATCCGCGAAGGCAAGGAATACCCTCTGGAACTAAAGGAGAAGGCACACCCTGCATATGTCGTTCAAATGTATACCCAGGTCAGAGGACAGACGAGGTTGGAGGAAGGCGTAGCGGTGGATAATACCCTTCGGTTTACCCGTGTGATTAACCGCTTTGATCCCTTTGCCGATCCGGGAGAAGCGAAGGAATTGTCCTTTATCGCACCCATCTATATCAATTCAAAGGATGAGAGGCTCGCAAAGCTTCTGGAAGCTTGTGCGAAAGCTACCCGCCATATAGGCTATAACAGAAATCACGGTCTTGGAAATGTCCTGATTTCCTATCATGAGAGAGAAGAGGCTGCGAGAACCTACGCCTTCGAACCTATACAGACGGAGGGTAGGGTCCGTATAGAGTATAAGGTGTCTTTGGATGCGGATATCACCCTTCCCGGGCATGATGTCAATACAGCTATTCCGGCGAGAAGCGTGATCGGATGCATGGCCGCAAATTATCTGAAGCAGGGAAGGGCTGAGGATGAGGCATTTAAAAAATTATTCCTGGATGGCAGGGTTCGGTGGTCGGCATTGACACCGGTCATTAATGGTATCATATCAAAGCCGGCACCAATGTATCTGGTCAGTCTTAAAAATGCGGATGGAAGTATTGTGAACCGCTATACCCAGACGGATCCGGAATGGAAGAAGAGGAAGCCCAAGACCATAGAGGATGGGTATGTGGCCTTAAAGGATAAGAATTATCTCTTTGCTTATCCGCAATTTCATACCCAGTATCATAGCAGCATGGCCGGACAGGAGCTGTATATGCAGGATGCCCTTGAGGCAGGTATGATCTATGGAGGTTATGTCGAGACATCGGCCGAGGATGCCTGGCGGGTCCTTCAGCTCCTGACGACAGCCAAGCTCCGCTTTGGGAGAAGCAAGAGCGCTCAATATGCGGCATGCAGCTTATATGGGACTCCGACGGTCTGTCCTCTTGAGGAGGAGCTGCTTGAAACGGACAGCAACGAGAAGGTATATGTGGTCCTGGAGTCGGACCTCATGCTGCTGAAGCATGGAATCTATACGGTTTCTATAGATGCGGTCAGAGAATTGATTGCAAGGAAGTTAGGGCTTCTGAATGAGCTTCCGGAGGGTGCCATGGATCTCTGCTCCTATGGGACAATCGGTGGCTTCCAGGCCCGATGGCAGCTGCAAAAGCTGCAGATCCCCGTGGTGAAGGCAGGAAGTGTATTCTGCTTTAAAGCCGGATCCAAGCAGGTGCAGGCATACATCAGGATTGGGGAACAGCAGCAGGAGGGCTTTGGATGCTGCAGAGTTGTCACACAGAGCAGCCTGCTGGAGGAAGGTCATGTAAGAAAGGTCTCTGTTGACCGAAAACACATTGAGCCATCGGAAGAGGTATATTCTAAAATCGTCACAGCCCTTCTTGTGGCAGCAGGACGGGAAGCATACGGGAATTATTCCAGGAAGCTTGCAGCAAGTAAGAGAGTGCTTCCTCTAAAACGTATCAGAAAAATGGTAAGTGACGCTACGGATTATGAGGATCTGCTTGACCGTGTCGACAGAATCAAGACCAGTGATGTAAGCAGCGAGAAGGAGATCGGGAATAAGGAGGCGGTTTTGAGCTTCCTGAAGGAAATGTATGGGGAGGACGCGGAGAGCCGGAAAAGGATATGGCCTTCTGAGGACGGGAGCCTGGCAGAGCTGATTTGGAAGGATGAAGGGGCGAGGGAGCAGCTTCTCAAGGAATGGAAGACACCCTTGCTGCAATATCTGCATATAGCCCATTACGGAAAGAGGGGGATTTCGTGATGATGAAGGTTTATTATCAATTGACAATGCATCAGCAATCACCGTTAAGAATCAGTAATAGCGGGTCTGAAAAGACAGACCTTGACTTAATGAAGGATTCCAGAGGCTTTCCCTTTATTCCGGGTACTTCTCTTACGGGGGTACTTCGAGAGCTGGCAGAGAAGACCTTTGCTGACGATAGGTATAAGCAACTCCTGCTTTCCTTATTTGGCAGTGAGAAGAGATCCGATTACGAAAAAGGCTTTTCTGAAAGCCATGTCATTATAAGCGATGCCACCTTGCCTTCAGATACAAGTGCATCAAAGATCTTTCTTGGTGTACGGGATGGCATTGGAGTCGATGAATGGGGTATTACAATCGATGGAGCGAAGTATGATTTTGAAGTTGTAGAGACTGAAATGCCTTACACTGCGATTCTTGAATGGACAGGAGATGAAGCAAAGGCAGAAGAGAATTCCTTGGTGCTTGAGCCCTTGATGAAGCTTGCGGCACAGGGAATCTCCTTAGGAGCGAGAACCACCAGGGGATATGGAAAGATGGACGTCGAGGTAAGGAAGCTTATGTTTCGCTTCCCGGAGGATTTAGAGGAGTGGTTAGCCTTTGATCCCTTTGATACAACCTTGTTTCAGGAGGCATTGTCAGAGGAAGCTGCTGATGTTACGGCAGAGAAGCTGGAAATTCATATGGAGCTGGAAGCTGCCGGCGGTTTTTCTGTTCAGGTTTACACAACAGAAGAAGATGAGGATAGAGCAGCCTCTGATGTAAAACCGCTGTCCAATAGCAGAAGTAACCCTGTGATACCGGGAACCACCTGGGCGGGAGCCTTCAGGCACCACATGATCGATCTGTTAAGAGAAGCACCCTTTGCTTCCTTGTCGAGGGAGCAGGTCAATCGTCTTTTTGGTCTTAAAGAGACAGGGGATAAGCTGATGCGCTCTAAGATTACCTTTTCAGAAACAGAGATATTAGGCGGTAAGGACTATACCATCACCAGAAATTCGGTGGATCGTTTTTCAGGGGCCCCCCGCAACACAGCTTTATTTACGTCGACGGTACACGAGGGCGGAAGAGGAAGGCTGGTTCTTACTGTTTCCAAGAAGGAAATGACGTCAGACATGACAAAGCTGCTGACGGTGACCATCTTTGATCTTCATGCCGGTTTAATGACTGTCGGCGGAGAGGCAGCTGTGGGACGAGGATGCATGAAGGTGTCGGGAATCAAGGTGAACGGGAATGACTGTAGCGATAAACTGTATGCTTACGATCTGACGATGCTGGAGGGTTAATATGAAAGAATTATGGATAGAAAAAAGTGGTCTATGTTCAGAGGATGAAATAGTAGGCCTTTTATCAGCGGAAGCAGCTCCGAATTCATTCTATCTTGCCGGGCTGACGGATCAATATGTAAGCGGATATGCGAAAATCGAAGAATTCGAAAGGCTGGAGCTGTGGAAGCTGCTTGATATTCGGGTTTTTTCTGAGGAAAGAGAGCTCTTTGCAACGCGGAGCATGCTGGGACAGGAGTTTGCCTATAGAATTGCCTCGGACGAAGCACTTCAGAAGAATTATAATGAGAGGTTAAAGGAGGACCTAGGGGTTGTTCCTCTGCCTGAAACACCGGAAGCCAACTATCTGATTCGGTATCAGTATATCGATATCAATGAGCTTATGTCCCAAGAAGAAGCAGATGAGCAGGGAAGCCGCCCGCTTATGACAACTGTGGGAGGAAGCTACCGCTTACCGATCACAAAGGGAATCAATATGGTGAAGCTAATGACATACCTTACCTATGATGAGAACGGAATGGCAAAGATCACTGACAACAGACTTTGTGGATTTGTAAAGGAGGAGGTCAGAAATGCAGAACAACAGTAAGCGAAGACCTTTCGTAAATCCATATAACTTTATTCCCTTTGGCGAAACGATTACAAGGGCCGGCCATAAGAAGAGCCGTGAGGAGGTATATCGGGGAAGAGAGCAGCTGATGAGCGGATGGCTTGATATCAGT
This sequence comes from Bacillota bacterium, assembly GCA_023441965.1. Classification (GTDB taxonomy): domain Bacteria; phylum Bacillota; class Clostridia; order Lachnospirales; family Lachnospiraceae; genus Mobilitalea. Next base: position 44,375 of record JAEZNB010000073.1, on the reverse strand, counting down.
ATAGATTTAAAGACGCCTCTGATTATTCCTGACGGCGCGAAGCCGATCTATATAGATCCCTCCACCCAGAAGGAGTTGGATAATCCGACGGACGACCAAAAGAAGAAAGTCCATAAAAAACATAGCTTCTTCCGTTTGCCAAGAGAAGGAGAACTGGTACCTGCCATTCCCGGAAGTGAGCTTCGGGGAATGATAAGAAGTGTTTATGAGGCTGCTTCGGATAGCTGCGTTCCCTTTTTGCTGAACGATAAGCCAATCAGCCAGCGGGTTCCTATCTTTGGTTCGCTGCAAAAAAGAGGCCTGCTCGGTTATGATACGGATAACGGATGCTGGACCCTGTATCGGACCAGTGTTATCAAGGAGCTGGTCTATTTTACGCAGAACGGAATCTTCTATCAGGATACAGACAGTCCACTTGATACGGCACACATTTATCCCGGAGCTGAGATTGCAGGCAAGGGAGTTGTTCAGTACAACATACCTGTAGTGAAGAACAAGCCCTATCATATTGCCTACCTAAGGAAGGCAGAGGACAATTCGGTGGAATATACCTGGAGGGCAGGGGAGACCATGCCCTATGACAAGCTAAAGTCCGCTCTGATGAGGGATGGAGCACCGAAAACCTCCACTAATCCCAACAAGGATGCTGTAGCGAAACTCATGAGTGCACTGGAAAATGCCAGGATGGGTAAGGGCAATCTGGTACCCGTATGGTATTTTAAGGTATCGTATGCGGATCACAGCAAGAAGAAAGAGATCATCTATATGTCGGGCTCATCCATCGGCCGGATTGCACAGAGAAGAAAATGGGATGAAATCATGGGTGATTACAAGCCATGCTCCGATACCTCAGAGCTTTGCCCGGCATGTCTTTTGTTTGGTACGGTAAGAGGAAAGGGACTGAAGGGACACGTAAGATTCTCAGATGCCCTACCAAACCGGCCGGAAGCGATAAAGACTGAGTACCATACACTGCAGATCCTTGCAGAGCCCAGAACGTCTGCCTTTGAGTTCTATCTTAGGAGACCGGACAATGCAAGATACTGGAACTTTGATTTCTATGGAACAAAGCCGGAGGAGGATTCGAAGGCTCCGATGGAATATCATCACCTCGACAAAGCAACTCCCAGGGGGAGAAAGATGTATTGGCATTCCTCTGTGGCGAAGGAGGATGCCATGTCCCCCTTAAATACCACAAAGGAAGCAGTCATGGGCGGAACCTTTCAGTTTAGGCTCTTTTTTGACCGGATCACAGAAAGGCAATTGAAGGAGCTGATCTGGACGGTAACCTTAGGCGAAAATTCCGAGAACAGTAACTATCAGCATAAGCTGGGTTACGCAAAGCCGCTTGGTTATGGAAGTGTTAAGCTGGTTGTGAAGAATTGTATCGTCCGCAGGATCAGGTTAATCGATGGGCAGATGAAATACTTACAGGAGCAATACCCGGTGGATGCTTCGTCTTGTCCCTTTGACGAGACATCGGATACACTGCAGTCATTGCTTGCGCTGTGCGATGCAACCAGGACATCTGGTATGACGGTCATGTACCCCAGGTACCTCAAGGTAAACAAGGCCGGAGTAAAGGATGATAATGTATATCAGTGGTTTACGAACAACCGAACCAGTGCTTACAGACTGGTAACTCTGCCCGAACCTACAGCGCCAGACATCACACTCTATGGCTCCTGGCAAGAAACAGAGGCCGACAGGATATCCACAGGAGAGGCTTCCCCTGCAGTGACACTTGAACAAGGCTGTGAATATATCGCTGAGATTACCGAATGCATTCCTGACAATAAGCTTCAGGACAAGTGGGTTGCAAGAGTAATCGTAGATGGTATGGAGGGGAAAGCCTTCGATCTGCCTGCCATGCTGTCAGGCAATATTAGGATTAAGGTCAATAAAGTCACGGATACAAAGTTTTATAGTATTTATTCGGGCTTAGCATAGGAGGTATCGTACCGTATCTATGAGGAAGGATGGGTCATATTCCGTTACGTATTATGTCAGGCAGGAAGAAAATTCATATATTCGGAAAGATATGGATTGCATAAAAGGAATGACTGGACTATAATACAGACAATATGGAAGTCATCCCATGTCTTTTGAAAGGAGTTACGGTATGCTAAGCAAATCGCCAAGTGGAGCCCTTAGCCCCTATTATTACAAAGGAGGATACTTTCACGGTATCCATTACGGAAGTTACTTTAGTGACTCTGCAGCTTTGTTTGATATGATGAAGCAGGAAGAGGATTTTATCCTGAAATCACCGGAACGCCGTAGAATTCTGATCGATCTCTATGAAACCAACCTGACCTCTGAGGTGATGGAGCATTTCCTGACGCATTTGGAGCATCTCGGTCCCAGAATATTCAAGCTGGCGATAGCTACAGACCGGAAAAGCTTAAAGGTGCTGAAAAGAGCGATTCATAAAAGAGAAAAGCTGGAAGGGGTCTGTGTCTATTTCAGTTCCGATATGGAAGAGGGCAAGACTTGGCTGGTAAGCGATCATGATTAGGATTAAAAGCAGGTAGGGAGAAGGGATGAAGGAGAATAATATCGGACTGAAGAAGAAATCATTTACGATAAACTATAAGGGTGGCGAGATCTGGATAGAACATCTGGATTCCATCCAGGACCCTGCATTATTAAAAGAAAAATTTGCACAGGATCTGCTTCAGATCAAGAGACCTTCCACAAGCTCCTTTATCGCCATTAATCTCGATCAGTCCAGTGTGGATGCGGAACTGCTGAATGATATCTTAGCTTCCTTATGCAATATGGATAAACCTATTCGCAAAGTAGTGATGGTCGGTCTGAATAAGGAACTGAAGCAGTTGGTAAGAAGACGCAGATATGAGCTTTCCTTTGTTGTCAATTGTATGGATGATTTCGAGAAGGCGAAGGAATGGCTATACTAATAGGAACAGATACTTTTTCAGCCCGGGATCTCTCCGGGCTGTTGCTTTTTGAAATTTATCGGGAGGATTCGAAAGGCTCCTAGGCAAACTGCTTTAGGATTAACGAATATACCCAGTTCATAAAAAATAACTCGAAAAACACTTCATAGTATGATATACTAAGGAGGGTAACCTGACAAAGGTAGGCAGCAGGACCAAATACGACCGGTGAGGCACAGCTGAGGCCGGCCTATGAATAGAATGGAAAATCATGTCAAAGCTTGAATTAGAGACTTAATGTCCTGGATTTTGGAGGAATTATGTTAAATAGTAAGAAAATCAGATTAATGATGAAGCTGGCAGTTTATGAGAATAAAGACGGCAAGGAAGATATCTATCTGAGCAAATACTATAAGACCGACTATGTCAGATATCAGACCCTAAAGTCCATCATAAGTGCAACTGTGGGATATATCCTGATACTGCTGCTGGTTGGCTTATATAAGATGGAGTTTATCATTAAGAAAGCTGTCGTTCTGGATTATAAAACCATCGGGGCTTATATCCTTGGCATCTACATTATGGTGATTACGTTATACGGACTGGGTTCCGTACTGCTTTTCTCCTTAAAATACGATAAGTCCCGTAAGAAGCTGTCCAGATACTATAAGCTGCTAAGACGGCTGAATAAAGTATATTCGGATGAGACACCTGAAGCATAATATATTGCAGGAGAACCGACTATCCCGGTTCGGCCTGAAAGATAAAGCGGAGGAAAGGGTAACATTCCTTGATCCGCAGGATATAGTGCCTGAAAGGAGGCACGTGGAGGTTAATTATGATGCCAATTTTAGTTTTCAGAGAAAGAGTAAAGAACTTTTATCAGAGATATGATGCATATTTAGCACCGGTCATTAAATTCCTGTTCGCCTTTGTCACCTTTTTTGTGATCAATAAGGAGATAGGCTATGATGCCAGATTTGAAGCCTTCCCGGTGGTAGCTGCCCTTTCCATGGTGAGCGCCTTTACACCATCGGCAGTCCTGGTTCTTCTGGCACTCCTGGTCAGTGCCTTACACATCTATGCGATCTCTCCCGTATTATCTGTTATCATAGTACTGATCATGATGATCATCTACTTCTTGTTTGCCAGATATACGCCGAGGCATGGATATGTTCTGCTGGCAGTACCGATACTATTTGTGCTGAAGATACCCTATGTCATTCCGATTCTTTTGGGTCTGGTTTCTACACCGGTGGCAGTGATTCCGACCGGCTGTGGAGTGGTGGTGTACTTCCTCTTCCAGATCATTAAGTCGGCAGTGAACATGCAGGTGAATATGACCGTAGAGGATATTCTTGCAGTATACAAATATGTGATAGACAGTCTGATCTCTAATAAGCTTATGATTATTACTGTGGTGATTTTCGCCCTGATCCTGCTGGTAACCTATTTTGTCCGCAGGATGTCCTTTGACTATGCCTTCGAGATCAGTATCGCTGCGGGAGTTTTGACCTGTATCCTGGGCTTCCTGGTGAGTGATATCTTCCTCAATAACACGAAGCAGATTTTAAGTATGATTTTAGGTACGCTTGCTTCCGGTGCAATTGTCCTTCTCATTCATTTCTTTAAGCTTACGCTGGATTACTCCGGCGTGGAAAGAGCACAGTTTGAGGATGATGTATATTATTATTATGTAAAGGCAGTACCCAAGGTAACCGTAACGACACCACAGGTCAATGTAAAGCATATAAATGTAAAAACTGCCGATCAGGGAGCAACCGGCAGCATAGGCCGCCGGGATGCGGATGCGGTAGAGGATTATGAGGATGAGGAGGACAGTTATCCGGAGAATCAGGATAAGTATCCTTATCAGCAGCAAGACAGGATGGACGACAAGTCTGATATTTAAGGGGATAACACCACGGATGCTTTGACGGGGAAGCATATCCTTCCTTACACGATAAGCAAGCGAAAGATATGCCGGGACATACTTGAATCTATGGCAGGGGAGTAGAACATATGGAGACAATCAGAAAATTTATCAATGAGTATTCGGTATGGTTGTCATTTCCGAAGATTAATATCACGGATATCATTGAAATTATAATTCTGGCGTATATTATCTACCATGTTGTGAAATGGGTTAAGAACACAAGGGCCTGGGCTTTGGTGAAGGGGCTTATCGTTGTCATGGCCTTTTGGCTTGTCGCTGTTATATTTGATCTGAATGTGATCATGTGGATCATTTCAAATACCATCAATGTCGGTATTATAGCAATCATCATCGTATTCCAGCCGGAATTCAGAAAAGCCTTGGAGCAGCTGGGACAGAAGAACATCGTAAGATCCATTATCACCTTTGATGACTCCAGAGACCGGAACGAGAGGTTCTCCGATCATTCTCTGAACGAGATAATCAGAGCCACCTTTGAGCTGGCAAGGAGTAAGACCGGAGCCTTGATCGTACTGGAGGAGGAAACCACTCTGAAGGAATACGAGAGGACCGGAATTTATCTGGACAGTATCATCAGCAGTGAATTGCTGATCAATATATTTGAACATAATACGCCGCTTCACGATGGAGCTGTACTTCTAAGAGGGAACAGAATCGTCGCGGCTACCTGTTATCTTCCCTTATCCGATAATATGCAGCTAAGCAAGGATCTGGGGACAAGGCACCGTGCAGGAATCGGCATCAGTGAGGTTTCCGACAGTCTGACCATAATCGTATCCGAAGAGACCGGTAAGGTATCCATCGCCAAGGATGGTAAATTGATCCGCAATGTAGATGGAGATTACCTAAGGAGTAAGCTTGCCGATGCCCAGAAGAAGACCGCAGAGGTGAAGAAGATCAAATTATGGAAGGGAAGATTGAAGAATGAAAAAGAAGCTGACTAGTAACATCGGTTTGAAAATTCTATCCATCCTTCTTGCGGCTCTTCTATGGTTGGTAATTACAAACGTGGATGATCCTGTAAAATCCAGACCTTTCTCAAATATTGCGGTGGATATTCAGAATGAAGAGGTAATCAATGTACCGGATAAGGTTTATGAGATTATTGAGGGAGAAACAGTCAGCTTCCGTGTTCTTGCCAAGCGCTCGGTGGTAGATAAGCTTTCCCCCTATGATTTTTATGTAACCGCTGACTTTTCAAAGCTTTTAAGCGGTGGAAATTCGGTATTGATTGATGTAAGCTGCAAGAAGGAGGATGTAACCATCACTGACCTGAGTCCGAAAGCAATCACTCTTCGCCAGGAAGAGATTTCCGATGAAGATTTCAAGGTGAATGTGGTTCTTAAGGGTGAAGTGACGGAAGGCTACTATGTGGGAGAGAAAACCGTCAGTCCCCTGATCGTCCGTGTGGATGGACCGAAGGGTAGAATAGAGAAGATCAAGGAGGTTGTGGTGGAGGTGGATGTAACCGGTGCCTCCCAGTCCATGAACAGACTGGCGATTCCGAAGGCCTTGGATGAGGAGGGTAACGTGATTGATGCATCCAAGCTGAACTTTAGTGAAGATTATATCCAGGTGAATCTGAAGCTTTATAAGACGAAAACAGTTGAACTTAAAGCAAAGACAGAGGGTAGTCCGGAGGATGGTTATGTTGTGACCGGAATAGAGTATGAGCCGAAGACCGTGATGATCGCCAGTGAAGATGATACAGTTTTGGAAAAGATCAACTCTCTGCAGATTGTTGAAAACATCGAGGGTGAAAGCTTAACCCTAGAGAGGGATATCGATCTTCGGGATAGATTGGAGCTGCCGAAGGGTGTCATCCTGGTAGGGGATAATCTGACTGTAGGCATGAATATTATTATTGAAAAGCTGGAGACGAAGGAAATTACGATCTGGCCAAATGATATCGGAATAAGGAACAGAAAAGATTATCAAGAAATTGGCTTCTATACGACAGGCCCGATCAAGGTTAAGGTGAAAGGGCCTGCGGATGAGATCAACGGGCTGGAGAGACTTACGCTCAAGCCCTACATAGATGTTGCTGATTGCAATGTCGGTAATTATGCATTAACGCTGGAGTCTGATTTGCCTGAACATACAACGATTTTTGATACACCTATGGTAAGCATCTATATTACATCATAATCATAACGGATTGACAGGAGGTATCATATTGGTAAGTAGGAAGCTTCGAATCGATATACCCTTAGGAATTCATCTAAGACCGGCCGGTACACTTTGTAACAAAGCGATAGATTTCAAATCCATGGTATCCATCAGGATCGGGGAAAAGACCGTAAATGCAAAAAGTGTATTGGGTGTGTTGTCTGCCTGTGTGAGATACGGAGATGAGATAGAATTGATCTGTGAGGGATCGGATGAGAACGAAGCCTTAAAAATACTTTGTCAAATGATAGAGGACGGTCTTGGAGATGAGTTTGTAAAAAAGTAGTTGATATAATAGAATCTGGGTGCTATAATTGAGGTCACATAATTTTATGTGACCTTATTTTTATACAGATACCATGTATTTTATTGAACACATGTCCGCATCCGCTTACTTACAGGCTTAACGGCCTGATCTATAGAACGGCTTTCACAGGACCCGGAAAGCATACATAGCAGGAGAGATAGAATATAATATGAGAAACGGCAAGCCTTCTACTTGCAGCAATTAAAAGGGTACTCCTAAGGTCTGTCCGCAGGAATACGCTTTTAAAATATAAAAAGAAGGGACTGATGTCATTGGGACTCGCGTAGACAATGCAATTTTATTCATCGTAAAATTGTACAGTGTGATTTACCGACTCCGTAGTTAGTTGGATGCCAATAGTCAGTTGAAAACTAATTAAGGAGGACAATGTGATGTTAAATTATAAGAGATATCAGAGAAATCCGGTAATCAGCCTTCCGGATCGGCAATGGCCAAACAAGGAGATTGAGAAAGCACCCATCTGGTGCAGCGTTGACTTAAGGGACGGTAACCAGGCGCTGATTGAGCCTATGATTGTTGAGGAGAAGATCGAGTATTTCCAGCTGCTGCTGAAGCTGGGCTTTAAGGAGATTGAGGTGGGCTTTCCCTCCGCCTCCCAGATTGAATTCGATTTCTTAAGACAACTGGTTGACCGCAGGATAATCCCAGAGGATGTGACGGTTCAGGTATTGGTTCAGTGCAGAGAGCATCTGCTGAAGCGTACCTTCGAGGCCTTGGAGGGTGTGAAAAAGGCGATTGTTCACATCTACAATTCCACCTCCACTCTGCAGCGGGACGTCGTCTTCCATATGAGTAAGGAAGAAATCAAGCAGATTGCAGTGGAAGGAACCAAGCTGGTCAAGGAATATGCGAAGGATTTCCCGGGTGAAATCATCCTGGAGTATTCGCCGGAGAGCTTTACCGGAACAGAAGTGGATTATGCCCTGGAGGTATGTACTGCGGTTCAGGAGATATGGGAGCCTACCCCGGAGAAGAAGATTATTTTCAACCTTCCTGCAACCGTGGAGATGAACACGCCCAATGTGTATGCCGACCAGATTGAATGGATGAACCGCAATTTTAAGAACCGGGACAGCATTATCTTAAGCGTACATCCCCATAATGACCGTGGCACAGGGGTTGCGATTACTGAGCTGGCCCTGCTGGCGGGAGCGGATAGGGTTGAAGGTACCCTCTTCGGAAACGGGGAGAGGACCGGTAATGTTGACATTCTTACCTTGGCCTATAACATGTTTTCCCAGGGGATTAATCCGGAACTGAATATTGATAATATAAATGAAATCATAGAGACCTACGAAAGACTCTGTAAAATGAGGGTTCATGAACGTCATCCTTATGCCGGTAAGCTGGTATTTACCGCCTTCTCCGGGTCCCATCAGGATGCGATCAACAAGGGTATCAAGGCATTGAGGGAGAGAAACAGTACCATCTGGGCAGTTCCCTATCTGCCGATCGATCCTGCGGATATCGGAAGGCAGTATGAGCCCATCGTCAGAATCAACAGCCAGTCCGGTAAGGGCGGCGTAGCCTTTATTATGGAAACCTACTTCGGCTTCAAGCTTCCGAAGGCGATGCATAAGGAATTCGCAGATGTGATTCAGGCACTTTCCGAGAAGCAGGGTGAAGTAAGTCCTGAGCAGATCATGAATGAGTTCAAGGTATGCTACCTGGATATGAAGGAGCCTCTGCACTTCAGAAAGTGCAGGTTTGAGGATCTGTCCGACCAGGATGAATCCAGTCATACCAAGGCAAATGTGGTATATACCAATAACGGAGTGGAAAAGAGCTTCGAGGCTACCGGTAACGGACCGATTGATGCAGTCTTAAGAGGACTTCATAGTGAGCTTGGTATCAGCGTGAAGATTCTCGATTACTCCGAGCATGCGCTGGCTGGCGGTGCAAATGCACAGGCAGCCGCATATATCCAGATGCTGGATATGAACTCCGGCAAGGCAACCTTTGGGGTAGGAATCAGCTCCAACATTACCAGGGCATCGATCAGGGCAATTTTCAGTGCGCTGAATCGGTTGAACCTTAAGTAAACCGGATCGGAGCCTTGAACCTGTAGGTTAAGGCTTGGGTATTCGAATGAATAGAAATGACAAAGGAGCCTTGAACCTGTCATGGGTTTAGGGCTCCTGGTTTATTGTTATGACGAAGTAGCCTTGATAATGTTGGTATATGCATAGGGCTTCCAGTGGAATGAAGACGGTAGGTGAGCCTTAAACCTCCCCCACACACTAGTGAGAAGACATAAAACCGGATTTGTATGCTGCTATCGGACTGCCGTCCGCTATCATCACACAATTCCGGCATCATGTCTTCTCAATAGTGCATTTAGGGAGGTCTAAGACTTCCTACCGTCTTTCTCTACGCTGTGAGCCCTATGCGAACAGCAGTGAGTTCAAGGTCTCCTTCGTCATGTTAGCGGTTAAGAGCCCTATGCGAACAGCAGTGAGTTCAAGGACTCTTTTGTCATGCTATAGGGTACGGGCGCCCTATGCATATCATGCAGGATTCAAGGCGCCTCTTTCTGTTTATATTGAGTGAGGGGCCCCATGCCTTTCATAATGGGGCTATGGCTCGCTTCCGCCGATTTATAGTGCGGAGTTCTATGCCTTAATCATAGGTTCAAGGTTCCGCTATGTGTTTATGATGAGGTATTTAAGGTTCAACCTTACAGCTTCTATTGTAGGGTTATGTTAGGGAGGGAGGAAGGGGAGGAGGATGTTGAGGGGGTTTTGGGTGGATGATGTATAGTCCTTTTCATCCTGGGGATGATAAAGAAAAAGCCAGTTTTGGAAGGATTGGGCAGGGGAGTTCTTGACTTTGACATTGCCAAAGTGCTATAATTCCTATGCTGCGATATATAGGTAGCAAATAGTTCCAAACCATTGGAGGTTGCTATATGATCAGTGTCATAGTCCCTTTTCATAAAGGGGAAGCTTATTTGAAGGATTGTTTGAATAGTCTGAAGGATCAGACCTACCGTGATATAGAGGTATTGCTTATATGTGATCATGTGAAGGAGGAGGAGCTTCGCTTTCTCACGGATTATGAGACGGATTTTCCTATTAGGATTTATCATCTGCAGGACAAGACCGGCGTTGCGGCAGCCAGGAATTTAGGACTTGATATGGCTTCGGGGGACTATGTATATTTCCTTGACAGTGATGATTATCTCTATACAGGTACCCTGGAGAACATGGTGAATGCAGCTACGGATCGGGACGATGATATCGTATATGGCAAAAAGAAGCCTACCTGGTTTCAAAGAAGCATCTTCTTTGCCCGGAAGCAGCAGAAGGATTCCGACGATGTGGAAGAGGAAGACGAAAGCAGTGAGGGAGAAAATTCAGAGCTGAACATGGAAAACGACGGTGAGGACAATAATGACGGTGGTGGAGATGATTCCACGGAGGAGAATCCGTCGGATAAGGATGGCAGAGAGGACGGGGCTGAGGAGGACAATCAGAGTGAGAAAGCTGATACCGAAGGCGGAGAGAGCTCCGAGGATGATGCAGAGGAATCTGAAGAAATACTTACGGAAGAGGAGATCCAGCGCAGGATACAGGCCAGAATCAGAAGGGCTTACCGTATTCTGGTCACCAAGAGAAAGGGGATCCGGAGTATTTCGGTTCTGAATATCCTGTTTAAGCGCAGCTTTGTCGAGGAGATGGGACTGAGATTTCCCGAGGAGCTGAAATATTTCTCTGATATGCCCTTTTTGTTGGAAGCCTTATCAAAGACGGAGAGGTTCAAGAAGAGACTTTCCGCAAAATATGTGAAGCGTAAGCATAATGATGCCATCAATTTGCCGGCACTGTCCCAGATCAAGGACCCGAATCGTTTTAATGAGTTTATCCGGGCCTATTATGAGACAATCCGAAGACTACCGGAGGACTCGGTACTTAGAAGAGTGCTGGATAAGAAATATATCAATTATTATACCAAGACCTTTGCGCCCAAGCTGAAGCGCAGTAAGAATGAGAAATGGCGGAATGAGTACTTTATTATGATGAGTGAGCTGGTATCAGGGATGGATAGAAACCTGATCCGCTCCTTAAGGGGTTACCGGAAGCGTGTGATAAAGGCTCTGATCCGGAGGGATCTGCAGAAGTCCCTTCGTATCGTTAAGCTACATCTGGCTTATAAAAAGCTGAAGAGAATCATTCGACATAGGAAGGCTTTGGCTATGACCCTATATATCCATGTCTTCTTAAAGAAGCCGGTCATGGAGAACTGGATTCTGTTTGAGAGCTTTTTTGGCAAGAATTATTCCGATAGCCCGAAATATATTTATGAGTACCTGTCGAAGAATTACTCCGGTAAGTATCGTTGTATCTGGGTGATCGACAACAAGAAGTCGAAGATTCCTTATAAGCACAGGAGGATCAAACGCTTCAGCATCCGTTACTACTATTATCTGGCCAGATGCGGCTATTTTGTATTCAACAGCAGGCAGCCGGAGTGGGCTATAAAGAGACCGGAAAGTATATTCCTGGAGACCTGGCATGGTACACCCTTAAAGAAGCTGGTATTTGATATTGATGATATTACTTCGGCATCCCCGAAGTATAAACAGCAGGTGTATAAACAGTCCAGAGCCTGGGACTATCTGATCGCACCCAATGCGTTCAGCTCCCAGACCTTCCGCAGATGCTTTATGTACGAAAATGCCATGCTGGAGACAGGCTATCCAAGAAATGATATCCTGCACGCTTCGGATCGTGATAAGCTGGCCCTTGACATCAGATGTAAGCTGGGAATTCCTTCGGATAAGAAGACCATTCTTTATGCTCCCACCTGGAGGGATGATGAGTATTACGGAAAGGGACAGTATAAGTTTGAGCTCCGTATGAACTTAGATTTAATGAAGAGAGAATTGGGGGATGAGTACATCCTCCTGTTAAGGACACACTATTTTATAGCAGATGCGATCGATGTCAGTGCCCTGGAGGGCTTTGCCATGAACCTTAGCAAGTATGATGATATCTCGGAGCTGTATTTGATTTCAGATATACTGATCACGGACTATTCCTCTGTCTTCTTTGATTATGCCAATTTGAAGAGACCCATGCTCTTCTTCACCTATGATCTGGAGAAGTACAGGGATGTTTTAAGAGGCTTTTATATCGATATCGAGAAGGAGGTCCCGGGGCCCCTCTTATTTACGACTGAGGAGCTGGTGGAGGCTGTGAAGAATATCAGCTCAGTGCAGAAGGAATATGCAGACAGATATGAGTCCTTCTATCAGAGCTTTTGTGAGTGGGAAGATGGACATGCATCTCAAAAGGTGGTAGAATCAGTGTTCAAGAAATGATATTTGAAAGAATGGAGATCAATGTGGGAAAAGTAGTAAAGAACTTTAAAAAATACCGTTTCCTCTTGATAGAGCTGGTGAAAAAGGATATTAAGCTCAAATACCGCCGCTCCTATCTGGGTATTCTATGGACTTTAATCGAGCCCATATTAACGACTGCCGTTTTGACCATGGTATTTTCTACGATTTATCAGAAGAAGGATCATATATTTCCTGTCTATATCCTGACAGGGCGCTTGTTATATTCCTATTTTGCTAATTCCACAAAAGCGGCCATGAAGGCAATCCGGGGCAACAGCGCCATGATCAAGAAGGTATATGTACCCAAGTATATCTATCCCTTCTCCACAATATTGGCAAACTACCTGACCTTTCTGATTTCCTTGGTGGTCTTGTTCGGAGCAGCCATGATTTTCCGTGTGAAGCCGACGATTCACCTGATAACTGCCATCATCCCCCTGATCCAGCTACTGGTTCTTTGTCTTGGGACGGGGCTGATTCTGGCTACGCTTGCTGTATTCTTCAGAGACTTGGAATACCTGTGGGGTGTCATATTGATGCTGATCATGTATACCTCCGCCATCTTTTATCGGATTGAGATTGTCAATAAGGAGAACCTATGGCTGTATAAGCTAAATCCCTTGTATCAGATTATCGTTAATTTCAGGAACAGTATCTTCGGCGTACCGATGGACAAGGAAGCTATGATCTATTCCACGCTGTACAGTATCGGAGCCTTACTGATCGGAACCGTGATGTTCTACAGAAAACAGGATAAGTTCATTCTAAACATATAAGAATATAATTGGAGGTAATGTGAAGAGAAAGCGTCTTCACAGGGGAAGAACCACTGAGCTTCGCAAGAGGATACTCGCTCCTTGTTCTTCCGGTGTGCTTAGCTGCCTATGGCAGCGTAGGAGGTTAGTGTGAAAAATGTGGTCTTAAAAGTTGATAATGTCAGTATGAAATTCAACTTGATGGAAAAGAAGGTCGACAATCTAAAGGAATATATCATAAAACTGGTGAAGAAGGAGCTTCGTTACCAGGAGTTTTGGGCGCTTAAAAATATAACCTTCTCCATAAACAGAGGAGACCGGCTGGGGATTCTTGGGCTGAATGGAGCCGGTAAGAGTACCCTGCTGAAAATTATAGCCGGAGTACTGAAGGCGACTGAAGGAAGTGTGAGTGTAAAGGGAAAGGTAGTTCCTCTCTTGGAGCTGGGAGCAGGCTTTGACCCTCAATATACCGGGGCTGAGAATATCTATCTGTACGGTGCTGTTCTGGGCTACCCCAAGGATTTTATGAAAGAGAAATACAATGAAATCGTAGAGTTTTCGGATCTGGGAGACTTTATCAATGTTCCGGTGAAGAATTATTCCTCCGGTATGAAGGCCAGACTGGGCTTTTCGATTGCTACGGTCATGGATCCGGAGATTCTGATTCTGGATGAGGTTCTGTCTGTCGGAGATGCCAAGTTCCGTAAGAAGTGTGAGAAGAGAATTCAGGCAATGTTTGATCAGGGAGTAACCGTATTATTTGTTTCCCATAATATTGATCAGGTTAAGCGAATCTGCAACAAGGCGATCCTGTTGGAGCAGGGTAAGCTGATCGCGGATGGTCCTGTAGAGGAGGTCTGCAAGATCTATGAAGCCATAGTCGGAGATACAGACCCGGTTGCTGCGAAGAAGAAAAAGAAGAAGAAGAAAAAGAAAAAGAAGAAGCCGGCTCCTGAGACGGCTGATAACCAGACCGCAGAAGCTACCGAGCCTAAGGAGCCAGTTACGGAAGAGGCAAAGTCTGTAGTCACTGATTCAGAAGCAGCATCACCCATGGAAGCAAAGGCTGGTGAGGAAGCAGGGACAGAAGCCGGAGCCAAGACAGAGGAAGCAGAAAATATCGAAGCAGAAGCTGACATAGAAGCCGGAGCCAATATATAGAACAGTCTGATGAACCATACTGAATTATGATATCACAAATGAATGAGGAGGTTTACGATGAAAAGAGTAATTACCTATGGGACCTACGATCTGCTGCATGTAGGTCATATCAATCTGTTAAGGAGAGCCAAGGAGCTGGGTGACTATCTGGTAGTTGTACTTTCCTCCGACGAGTTCAATGCAATTAAGCATAAGACGGCTTACCATTGCTATGAGGACAGGAAAATCATCCTGGAGTCCATCAAGTATGTGGATAAGGTGATTCCGGAATATACCTGGGAGCAGAAAATCCAGGATGTTATTGACAATCAGATCGATGTATTTGTCATGGGGGATGATTGGAAGGGGCAGTTTGATTTCTTAAAGGATTACTGTGAGGTAGTATATCTTCCCCGGACAGAAGGAATCTCCACCACCAAAATCAAGCAGGACCTTAAGCTGGAAAGCAAAAAACAGCAGTAATAAGCAGTCTGAAAGGAAAGCGGATCAGCGGAGGATAGGGGGCTTATGTTAAAGAAGATCGTTTTATTCTGTTATAAGCTCTGCACGAAGATTTTCAAGGTAAACAGGAGGATCATCCTGTTTGAAAGTAACCTTGGCAGAAATTATACGGGGAATCCCAGAGCCATCTATGAAGAGATGGTTCGACAGGGCTTAGATAGAAAATATCGTTGCTACTTCATACTGGAGGATGTGACAACGAAGCTGCCGGGGACAACCCGGAAGATACGCAGGAACCGCCTCCGGTATTTTCTTTTATTTGCCAAGGCAGGGATCTGGGTCTGCGATTCCAGGCTTCCCAAGTATATTATTAAGCGCCCGGGCTGCAGCTATATCCAGACCTGGCATGGTACCCCCTTAAAGAAGCTGGCCCTTGATATGGATACCGTGTTCATGGCAGGAGAAATAGGGATTGAAGATTATAAAAAGAATTTCTGTGAGAACACCAGGACCTGGGATTATCTGCTTTCCCAGAACAGCTTCTCGACTGCGATCTTTCGGAGAGCCTTTGATTATAAGAAGGAGATTTTGGAGATCGGTTATCCGAGAAATGATGTGCTGTTCCGCTTAAACCGGCAGAGTGATATCGTCAGGCTGAAGAAGGAGCTGGGTCTGCCCCAGGACAAGAGGATTCTTCTCTATGCCCCTACCTGGAGAGATAACGAATTCTATGGGAGCGGAAAATATAAATTTAACCCTAAGCTGGATTTCTCCATGCTAAAGGAGGAGCTCGGCCAGGATACGGTCATGATCGTGAAGTACCATTACCTGGTAATGGATCAGATCGACTGGTCAATCTACGGGGATTTTATCCGTTCCTTTGATATGAGCTATGATATATCAAGCTTATATCTGGTTTCTGACCTTCTGATTACGGATTATTCCTCTGTTATGTTTGACTATAGTCTGTTAAAAAGACCTATGTTCTTTTATTGCTATGACCTGGAGGAATATCGGAATCAGCTCCGGGGCTTTTATTTTAATCTGCTGGAGGAGGCTCCGGGACCTGTGGTCAGGACAACCGAGGAGCTGCTTCAGGCCATCAAGAATTATGACAGTCAGGAATATCAGGAAAGGTACGATGCCTTCCTGACAAAATATAACCATGCCGATGACGGAAGGGCTTCACAGAAGGTGCTTGCCTTGATTGAAGAGCTGGCACGGCAGCTTTAACACCTTTTTCAGGGAGAATGGGATGATGGGAAAGTCAATCGGATACAGATTATTTGCCCTGCTTTATCAGCTATGCAGGCTGCTGCCCGTAAAGAAGAAGCGGGTATTCTGCATCATGACCCATGATGACGGAGAGGGCAGTAATGTCAGTCTGGCTGTGAAGGCTCTGCAGGAGCAGGGAGCAGGCTATACCTTCTCCTATCTTAGGAAGAAGGATAAGGCGGCTGGGAAGGGACTTGGCAGTATCACAGGCTTCCTGTCCTTTTATTTAGGGAAGCCCTATCAGCTGTCCCGCGCAGAGATCATACTGCTGGATAATATCTTCCTTCCCATGGCTTATCTGAAGAGAAGAAAGGGTGTTAAGGTGATTCAGCTCTGGCATGGTACCGGTACTATTAAAAAATTCGGTCAGCATGTGAATACCGGACGCCTAAAGGAGCTAGAGAAGAAGGCAAACAGTAATATCACCCATCTGATTGTAAATTCAGAGGAGACCAGGAAACTGTATGCAGAGGTCTTTGGCATCGGTGAGGACAGGGTCTATCCCATCGGACTTCCTAAGACGGATGAGCTGATTCAACGTCTGAAGGAGGCAGAGCGACTTGGGGTTTACCGGGACAAGGAAGCCATTTATCAGAAGTACTCCATCCCCAAGCAGGCGAAGCTGCTGCTTTATGCACCGACCTTACGGGACCGGGACCTGCAGGCGACCACGATCTTGGATCAGCTGAAGGGTCTGCAGGAGGGACTTCCGGAGCATTACTACCTGGGCTTAAGACTCCATCCCTATATTGCAGAGGCAAGTAAGGAGGTCAAGCTTTTACCGAGAGTCTGTCAGATGTCCTTTGAGTCGGATTTGAATTCCCTCCTAATGGCATCCGATGTATTGATTACGGACTATTCCTCCATCATATTTGAATACTGCCTGACCGGCAGACCCATGATATTCTTTGCCTATGATCTGCAGGAATTCTCCGACCGGGGAAGGGGCTTTTATTGGGATTATGAAACCTATGTACCCGGCCCTGTTACAGCTACGGCAGAGGAGACAGTAGAGGTACTTCGTGAGCATGTATTTGATCCGGCACGGATCAGGTCCTTCAGGGACAGAAATTACTCCCACCTGGACGGAAAAGCAAGAGAGAGACTGATAGAACTGATCATGACCAAGGAGACGGAATAATTGGTGATAGATCTATGAATCATAAAACCCCTTCTGCCGCATAAGAGGAATGATTATTATCCTGCTTTTGCGGAAAAGGGGTTTACTTTTATTGTCTGATTTCTTCAATATAATCGGAATACTCCTGTACCATGTCTGAAGGGGTGTATTCCTTGTCATCAAATAGCAGCTGATGAAGCCGGACGACATTCTCCTCCAGATGAACGGGGAATACATAGGAGACCTTTTTGTAGTTCTTGGCGACCTTTTCAAAGGGGAAGCCGCTTTGCTCAACGATATCATAGGAGAAAACATCCTTTGCCAGGTCGATGAGCTCACTCTTCGTCAGATTGGTTGCAACCTGGGGGAAGATATCATCAATCAGGTCTAAGATGGTCGTCAGCTTAGAGGACTTTACCTTTTCAAAGACCTTGCCCAGTACGATTCGCTGGCGTTCGGTCCGTTTGAAATCCCCACCCTCCGTATAGCGGATGCGGGCGTAGGCGGTTGCCTGTGTACCGTTCACCGTCTGTTTTCCGGCAGAGCTAAGTCCACGGGAATCGGTACCGTTGATCCGATTCAGCTCCCTGACATATCCGTTCAGGGTTTTCAATTCATTCTTTTCGATATCCAGCGTAATACCGCCGAGCCGGTCGATGAGGTCAATCACTACGCGGAAGTTTACGGTTACATATTCCGTAATATCCAGGTCAAGGTTCTTGTTGATCGTGGTAAGGGCCAGGGAGTAACCGCCATTGGCATAGGCCGCATTGATTTTAGTATAACCAAGCTCAGGAATGCTCACATACGTATCACGATAAATGGACACCAGCTTTACATCCTTCGTCTTCTTATTGATGCTGGCAATCATAATGGTATCCGAATTGCCCCTCTTCAGGGAATTGTCCCTGGTGTCGAGACCGAAGATTACGATATTTCGAAAGCCCTCAACTTCAACAACTCCCTCATTCTGTTCTATTTTTTCGTCATCCTCATTCACGATCTGGATTTTATCCAGAGACCGGTTGAAGGAGCGGA
Organism: Bacillota bacterium; assembly: GCA_023441965.1. GTDB lineage: Bacteria > Bacillota > Clostridia > Lachnospirales > Lachnospiraceae > Mobilitalea. The sequence goes on along the minus strand of JAEZNB010000073.1, from coordinate 25,887 downwards.
GCAGCACAGCTGCTGCCAGAAGGAGAATGACAAAAATCACCCCTGCTACAATATAGCGGGTATAACCTTTCTTATTCTTGTTCTTTTGCACGAACATTTCAGCCTTTCTGATTAGTCATGGTTCTATAGTGTCTTAATAGGCATTTTTGTTGATGAAACCCTTAAATATGGTCAGGAACATGATTCTAAAATCCAGGCCGAGGGTCCAGTTCTCAATATAGTACAGATCATGGTCAATGCGTTTACGAATGGAGGTATCTCCGCGATAGCCATGAATTTGGGCCCAGCCCGTTAAGCCGGGTGACACCTGATGCTTGATCATATATCTGGGGATTTCCTCTTTGAACTTTTCTACAAAGTAAGGGCGTTCCGGGCGTGGGCCGACCAGACTCATATCACCCTTCAGCACATTGAAAAACTGCGGGAATTCATCAATGCTTGTCCTACGGATGAATTTACCGATCCCGGTCACTCTCGGATCGGAGCTGGTAGTCCAGGCCTTCTTCTCCTCCCCTTCCTTCTGAAGTACCATGGAGCGGAACTTGTACATCTTAAAGGTCTTATTATGCTTTCCCACCCGAACCTGGGTGAAGATCACAGGTCCTCTGGAGGTCAGCTTGATCAATATGGCTACGATCAGCATGGGAATGGAGAAGATGGTCAGGGCTACTAAGGCACCAAACACATCCACCAGCCGTTTGATCAGCTGGTTAAAGGTATTGCTTAAGGGCACATTTCTGATGTTGATTACCGGTAAACCATACAGGTCCTCGGTATAAGGTCTTGTGGGGATGAAGTTATGGTAGTCGGGTATAAATTTCGTATGGACACCGGATTTTTCACAGACGGCGACCACCTGCTCCAGCTTTTCATATTCATTAATGCTTAAGGTAATGGCGATTTCATCCAGGGTCATCCTTGAGAGGAATTCCTCCAGCTGCATCAGACTTCCGATAACAGGAACCTTCTTATATATGGTTCCTGCTTCCATGGTATCATCCAGAATACCATGGATATAGTATCCCCATTGAGGGTTCGCAAATATACGGTCAATATAGCTTTCTGCCGCGCGGCTGTAGCCAACCAGGACCACATGCTTTAAGTTATAGCCCTTTCTGCGCGCAAGCCTTAGGATATATGCAAGGAGCATCCGGGCTGAGGCATCGATCAGAACATTTACCATGGGGTAGAGTACCATGAAGGTTCTGGAGATATCCCGCTCACCCAGCATATATAAGAGAGCCAGATATATTACGGCACCGATGATATTCGAGAAGGTGATACTGAAGAATTCTGACCACTTCTTCTTATTCCTCTTCGGTGTATAGAGCTTCATATAGGAATAGATGATCAGGTACAGGGGTACGATGATCACCAGAAAGCTGGCGTATTTTGATAGGGGATAGAAGGTACCCTTCTCGGCCGAGAAAAAGGGAATCTTGGTCAGAGGGCTGAAGAACCTTAAGTAATATGTGATGATATATGCAACGACAATGATACAGGCATCCATCACTACCTGTATTCTGTTCAGCATTCTCTGGTTATCCTTTATCATTTGATGTCACCTCTCAATTTCTTGATTTTGTCAGCTATCTATCATAATACATGATAATAGCATTTTCAACAATAAAATTTTTATTAAGAATTCATGATTTTGCCCAAAACACAGAGGAATATACTACCTAAGAAAGAGGCTGATCCTCCATATTTTTTTTGATTTTTTTTCACAATCTTTACACAAAATACTGATACACTCATCCTATAGACGAAACAGAAAGCAATATGGTTTCGAAAAGAAAAACCACTGACTACAAACAGCTTTGATGGAAGGAGAGTATGTATGGAAGGATTTGATAACAAAGAGTGGAATCAGTCAGATTCCCGGAATGATCATATAGAATCACGGCAGGGAAATCAGATACCTGAACAGAATGGCAGGGTATCGGAACAGGATAACAGAGGGACCCAAGGCTACGGTGTACCGATTCAGGATAACAGAGCAGTACAGGGCTACGGTGTACCGAATCAGGATGACAGAGGGACCCAGGGCTACGGTGTACCGAATCAGGATAACAGAGGGACCCAGGGATACGGTGTACCGATTAAGGATGACAGAGGAGCCCAGAGCTACGGCGTACCGATTCGGGATGACAGAGGAGCCCAGAGCTACAGGGTGCCCGAGTACAGCTTCTGGGCAGAGCAGATGTCAGGAAGAGGCACATATCAGGAGAATGCTCAGAGACAAGGCTTCTGGGATTATAGTCATCCGGAAGCAGCGAAGGATACAGCAGCAGGAAGCGAAACTCCCGCACCGAAGAAAAAGGGCAGGGTATTTCGTTTTATCGTAAAAGCAGCCTGCTTTGGCATTCTGGCAGGAGCTGGCTTTATCGGTAGCCTTACCCTCTATCACAGATTGAACCCCGAAAGTGAGATGGAGAATACCTTTATTCTCGGCAGCGGAAATGAGGAGGATGCCGGTGAGGTCCGTCTGACTGTAAGCAGTACGGAGCAGGGTACAGTACAAAGGACCACCGGTGAAGCGGTCAGCAAAATGGTGGATGCCACGATGCCTTCCATCGTTTCGATCAGAAGCATATCGACTCAGACAGATTATTGGTTTGGCAGGGAGTATAGCAGTGAAGGCAGCGGTTCCGGTATCATCGTGGGCAAGAACGAGAAGGAGCTGCTGATTGCAACCAATAATCATGTCGTAGCGGGAACAGATCAAATTACAGTCACCTTTATCGACGGCAAGGAAGTGAATGCAGTCATTAAGGGTACGGATGCAGCAGCAGACCTGGCTGTGGTTACCGTAGACCTCTCCAAGATGGACAGCGGCACCCTAAAGGCGATTAAGATCGCCAAACAGGGTAATTCCGATGAGGTCAAGGTAGGTGAAATGGCAATTGCAATCGGAAATGCCCTTGGGTATGGACAGTCTGTAACGGTAGGCTATATCAGTGCAAAGGACAGAAAGGTTGAGGTTTCGGACAATTACTCTTATAAGACCATGGTTCTGCTGCAGACAGATGCCGCCATCAATCCGGGTAACAGCGGAGGAGCTCTGCTGAATATCGATGGAGAGGTAATCGGCATCAACACCGTGAAATATACGTCAAATGCCGTTGAGGGAATGGGCTATGCGATCCCGATTTCCAGAGCCACACCCATCATCAATGATCTGATGAACCGCGAGATCCTGGAAACAAAGGATCAGGGCTTCCTGGGAGTAACGCCTACCGATGTAACAGAGGAAATCTCAAAGATGTATAATATTCCGGTTGGTGTCTTTATGTCTGAAGTGATGGAGGGCGGAGCGGCTGATAAGGCAGGCCTTCTTCAGGGAGATATCATAACGAAGGTGAACGATAAGGAGATCTCCTCCAGTACTCAGCTTAGGGAACTGGTCTCCAGCATCAAAGCCGGCACTGAGGTCACAGTGACCTTTATGCGTGCGGAGAATGGCAGCTATAAGGAGCATACCATCAAGGTTACCCTCGGCTCCAGATCGGAAATGCCAACAACAGAGTAATCAATAGAATGAGACCTGATGAACAGGTAAAGCTATAAACTTTGTCCCCCTGTAATCTCCTACAATAAAAACCGGTTGTAGGAGTGCAGGGGGATTTCCGGTATTGTAGGATTGGTGCGGATACGTTATAATAAGAGAATATATAGAAGAAGAATCGCTGCTATAGTTGGATATAGAAATCGGAGGACTTTATGAATCATAATGATGATAACGATAGAATCGATAGAGATAAATACAAGGCCGGTCATGAGGACCATGATGATTATGAGGAGATCTGCTATCTCTGCAGAAGGCCGGAGAGTATTGCGGGGAAGATGGTACATATCCCCAACAACATTAACATTTGCTCCGATTGTATGCAGAAGACCTTTGATACCATCAATAAGGGGGATAACCCCTACATGAATATGATTGGGATATCTCCTGACCTGCTTCGGATGGCCAGCATAAGGAATGATGTTCCGGAAGCCCAGAAGCTGAAAAAGAAGAGGCCGGAGGAGGAGAAGTACAAGGAAGAGGGCTTTGACCGCAGAAATGTTCCTTCCCCCCATGTCATTAAAGCAAAGCTGGATGAGTTCATCATCGGGCAGGAGCGGGCAAAGAAGGTAATCGCCGTCGCAGTATATAACCACTATAAGAGAATAGGGTCCCCATATGGCAATGATGTTGAGATCGAGAAATCCAACATGCTGATGATCGGACCCACCGGCAGCGGTAAGACCTATCTGGTAAAGACCCTGGCGAGGCTGCTGAATGTACCGTTGGCAATCACCGATGCCACCTCCCTGACGGAGGCCGGTTATATCGGTGATGATGTGGAAAGCGTAATCTCCAAGCTCCTGGCGGCAGCTGGGAACGACACTGTCAAGGCAGAACGTGGCATCGTCTTTATAGATGAGATAGATAAGATAGCCAAGAAGAGGAATACAAACAGCAGGGATGTCAGCGGAGAATCTGTGCAGCAGGGATTATTAAAGCTGCTGGAGGGCAGTGATGTGGAGGTCCCCGTAGGAGCCTCCTCTAAGAATGCCATGGTGCCTCTTACGACAGTGAATACGGAAAATATTCTCTTTATCTGTGGCGGTGCCTTTCCGGACCTGGACAAAGTCATCAAGGCAAGATTAAATAAGCAATCCTCGATCGGCTTCAAGGCAGATCTGAAGGACAAATATGACGATGACATGAATATTCTGGAGAAGGCCACTGTGGAGGACTTAAGAGAGTATGGAATGATTCCGGAATTTCTGGGAAGATTGCCGATCCTCTTCTCGTTGGAAGGACTGACCAAGGATATGCTGATCAAGGTACTGAAGGAGCCGAAGAATGCGATTCTGAAGCAGTACCAAAGCCTGCTTGCCATGGACGAGGTGGACCTGGAGTTTGCTCCGGATGCTCTGGAGGTGATAGCTGAGAAGGCGCTGGAAAAGAAAACAGGAGCGAGAGCTCTGAGGGCGATTCTTGAAGACATCATGCTTGACATCATGTATGAGATACCGAAGGATGATAATATCGGCAGGGTCATCATAACCAGAGATTATATCGAGGGGAAGGGTGTGCCGATCATTGAGATGAGAGGAGCGGAAATGCAGAAAGCATTTCCTCAAAGGACAGCAAATCTCTGATCAAAGCATGGATACAAGAAGACCGAGGAAGAGGGGGAAGGGTAAGTGTTGCTGTTTCATCGTAGGAACAAGCAGAAGGAGCTACCACAGGAGGAGTACAAGAAAGAAGGGGCTGTAAAGGCTGAACCGGCAGAGGATCAGGAGTATGCGTTGGTCGAGAGGGAGATCCTGCCTGCGAAGATCATATGCCCCGATTGTGGAGGAATTACGCTGGAAGGACTCGACTTTTGCGATAAATGTGGTGGAGAATTGTAGTATCAATTATTCATTATTACAGAAAGATTTTATTGACAAACCAAGTATCCGAGGTTATTATAGATGCAGAATACAGACGTTCGGAATGAATAACAGAATTCCTGCTGTTAGTCCATAAGGAACGTCTTATTTATACCATTAATAGGCCACCGGATTAATACGTTAAAGCGTTTCAGCTTTGATGGCCTAAATTTTTATAGGGGGATATAACCGCCCAAAAGCAAGGAGGAGATTTTATGAAAAAGAGAATTTTAGGGCTAGTTTTAGTACTTACGATGGTAGTTGCCAGTCTGGCAGCCTGTGGTACCAAGGAAGATAAGAAGGATACCGGTAAGGCTTCAAGCGAGGATAAGAAGGATGGCGGAAGCTCTACCGGTTCAGGTAAATTTTATATCGGCGGAATCGGACCGATCTCCGGACCTGCAGCCGTATACGGTGTGGGTGTAAAGAACGGTTCCGAGCAGGCTGTTAAAGAAGTAAACGCAGCAGGCGGCATTAACGGATACCAGATCGAATTTAGATTTGAGGATGATGAGCACGATGCCGAGAAGGTAGTGAATGCATATAACACCTTAAAGGACTGGGGGATGCAGATACTGATGGGTGCTGTTACCTCCAAGCCTTCAACTGCAGTAGCAGCAGAAACAGCCAAGGATAAGATGTTCCAGTTGACTCCTTCCGGTTCTTCCACTGATATTCTGCAGTATAACAATGCATTCCAGGTATGCTTTACCGATCCTAACCAGGGTATTGCATCAGCACAGTATATCGGCAGCACAGGGATTGCATCTAAGGTGGCTGTCATTTACGATAGTTCAGATATCTATTCCTCCGGTATTTATGAGAAGTTTGCCGAGGAAGCAGCAAATCAGAAATTTGAAATCGTAGCAGCGGAAGCATTTACCGCAGACAGCAACACAGACTTCTCCGTACAGCTCCAGAAGGCGAAGGATGCAGGTGCAGAGCTGGTATTCCTTCCCATGTATTACTCAGAGGCAACCTTAATCCTGACACAGGCAGCAGCTCTTGACTACAAGCCGATCTTCTTCGGCAGCGATGGTCTCGACGGTATCCTGGGAGTTGAGAATTTTGATACTTCTTTAGCAGAAGGCGTTATGTTGCTGACTCCTTTCGCAGCAGATGCTCCGGATGCAGCTACTCAGAAGTTTGTTGCAGATTATCAGGCAGCTTATGGCGAGATTCCGAATCAGTTCGCAGCAGATGCATATGATGCAATTTTTATCATCAAGGCAGCCATCGAAAAGGCCGGAGTTACTCCTGACATGAGCATTGCAGATATCAATGCTGCCCTTAGGACAGCCATGACCCAGATCTCCGTTGACGGTATGACCGGCGCAGGTATGACCTGGCAGGCAACCGGTGAGGTAAATAAGGCACCTAAGGCAGTTGTAATCAAGAACGGTGTATATGTAGCAGCTGAATAAGGCGTAAGTATGGAGGGATGGGAACTCTCCGATCGACCCGACACATATATTCAATGCCATTGAATAAATAGTAATTCAGAAACATACAGAGGGGACAGGTATGTTGTCCCTCTGTATGTTTTTTGTTCTTGGCATCTGAATCGATTCTCCGGTTCCTTCCTTTAAAAGCCTAGAAATTAATGTAATACGCTGATTTTTAGTTGTATCCTCATATACGATATGATACAATGGATGCGTAGCCGGGCAGCGTACAAGTGCCCGTGCTATAACAACAACAGCTCGAATTGTACTAATGTAACAGAATACGGACGGGGGTTATTATGAGCTTTATTTCTTATTTGATTAATGGAATCAGCCTGGGAAGCGTATATTCGATTATTGCACTGGGATATACCATGGTATATGGGATTGCGAAGATGCTGAACTTCGCTCATGGTGATGTCATCATGGTCGGCGGGTATGTTACCTTCACGGTCATGAGCACGATGGGACAGAGTCCGGTAATCGCCGTATTCGCTTCGATCTTATTCTGCACGTTCTTGGGAATTACCATAGAGCGTATCGCATACAAGCCCCTTCGTAAGGCCTCCTCCTTAGCTGTTTTGATTACAGCGATCGGTGTAAGCTATTTTCTTCAGAATGTTGCCCTGTTGATCTTCGGTGCAAATACGAAGTCCTTTACATCCGTCATTAAGTTACCCATCTTAAAGCTGGCAGGAGATCGACTTGCCATTACCGGTGAGACCCTGGTAACCATTCCGATCTGCATCATCATCATGATTTCGCTGACCGGATTTGTTAAGAGGTCCAAGACCGGCCGTGCCATGGTTGCTGTATCCGAGGATAAGGATGCGGCTGTACTTATGGGTGTCAACGTGAATAAAACCATTGCAATTACCTTTGCCATCGGCTCTGCTCTGGCAGCCATAGCCAGTATACTGATGTTCTCCGCCTATCCGAGTCTTACCTCGACCTCCGGAGCCATGCCGGGTATTAAGGCATTTGTGGCTGCGGTATTCGGTGGAATCGGTTCTATACCCGGGGCCATGATCGGTGGAATTCTGCTGGGTATCATCGAGATCCTGGGACGAGCTTATATCTCCTCTCAGTTGGCTGATGCCATCGTGTTTCTGATTCTGGTTCTGGTTCTTTTGATTAAGCCCACCGGTATTTTAGGCAGAAAGATTCATGAGAAGGTATAAGACCGGAAGAGATGGTTATTTCTAAACTGAACAAAGCTTTTATGATGGGTATATGGGCATAAAGCGACATGGAGGAATGTATGAAATTGATAAATACGCTGAAACAATTAAATAAATCCACCAGGAGCAATATCGTAACGGTAGGCCTGCTGCTTGTGATGTATTTCATCGTACAGATGATGATCGCAAACGGATCGATGTCAAATCTGATGCAGGGGCTTTTGGTTCCGCTCTGCTATTATTCCATTCTGGCAGTGTCCTTGAATCTGACGGTAGGTATCCTGGGAGAACTTAGTCTGGGGCATGCCGGCTTTATGTGTATCGGTGCCTTTACCGGAGCCTTCTTCTCCAAGGTGACGGTCCGTATGATTGAGAACAGCCTCATACGTTTTACGATTGCTATCCTGATCGGAGCTGTATCAGCTGCCCTTTTCGGTATCCTTATCGGTGTCGTGGTGCTTCGTCTGCGGGGAGACTATCTGGCGATTGTTACCCTGGCCTTTGGTGAGATTATCAAGAATGTGATCAATGTAATCTATATCGGAAGGGACAGCAGGGGCCTCCGCTTCTCCATGAAGGATACGGTAAGCTTAAAGCTGGAGAAGGGCGGAGAGGTAATTATCGGTGGTGCCAAGGGAATTACCGGGACACCCAATGATACCAATTTCACCATAGCCCTGATCCTCCTGATTATCATCTATCTGATTATTGCAAATCTTGTCAATTCCCGTTCGGGTCGGGCAATTATGTCAATCAGGGACAACCGTATCGCAGCAGAATCCGTCGGAATAGATATCACCAAGTTCAGAATACTGGCCTTTACCATGTCGGCCGCTATGGCAGGTATTGCAGGAGTTCTCTACTCCCATAATATCTCCAGCCTTTCGGCGACACCGAAGAATTTCGGCTATAATATGTCCATCATGATACTGGTATTTGTGGTTCTCGGTGGGATCGGTAACCTCAGGGGCTCCATCATTGCGGCGATTGTCCTGACAATGCTGCCCGAATATCTGCGCTTCCTGCAGGATTATCGGATGCTGATCTATGCGATTGTACTAATCGTCATGATGATCTTCAACTGGAATCCCCGCTGCATCGCATGGCGTAAGAAGTATTCCATGAGGGGCTTCTTGCAGAACCTATTCAATAAGCGCAGGAAGGAGGCTTAAGGAGATGGAAATGCTGACTGTTAAGAACTTAGGGATCTCCTTCGGAGGACTTCGTGCGGTAGACTCTTTCAATATTAAGATTCAGAAGGGGGAGCTGTATGGCTTAATCGGTCCGAATGGCGCCGGAAAAACGACGGTTTTTAATCTTCTTACCGGGGTCTATAAGCCGGATATGGGCCAAATCTTTCTGGATGGCGTGAATATCACAGGTCTAAGTACCATTGAAATCAATAAAGCGGGTATAGCGAGAACCTTCCAGAATATCCGTCTTTTTAAGAATATGACCGTACTGGATAACGTAAAGATTGGTCTCCATAATGAATTTAAATATTCCACATTTGGAGGAATCCTGCGGCTGCCGTCCTACTTCCGTACGGAGAAGAGGATGAATGAAAGGGCGATGGAGATCCTAAAGGTTCTGGGATTGGATCAGGAAGCAAATTTACTCTCCTCCAACCTGCCCTATGGTAAGCAGAGAAAGCTGGAGATTGCAAGAGCTCTGGCAACCGATCCGAAGCTGCTGCTCCTGGATGAACCGGCAGCGGGAATGAATCCTTCCGAGACGGAAGAGCTGATGGAGACGATTTCGCTGATCCGTAAGAAATATGATGTAACGATTCTTTTGATTGAGCATGACATGAAGCTGGTCGCCGGTATCTGCGAGAAGATCTTCGTACTGAACTTCGGTATGGAGCTGGCAAACGGACTCCCCAGCGAGGTGCTGAATCATCCGGAGGTCATCCGGGCATACCTGGGAGAATAATGATAGAATAGTAAGGAGTAATTACTATGGCCATGCTGGAAGTGAAAAATTTACAGGTTTATTACGGAGTCATCCAGGCAATCAAGGAGGTCTCCTTTGAGGTAAAGGAAGGGGAGGTAATCGCCTTAATCGGTGCCAACGGGGCAGGGAAGACGACCATACTTCACACGGTTACCGGTCTGATCGCTGCAAAAGCCGGTGAAGTGCTGTTTGAGGGAACTAATCTTCAGAAGATTCCCGCGCATAAGATCGTATCCTTGGGAATTGCCCATGTACCTGAAGGTAGACGGGTATTTTCCCAGCTGACCGTATATGAGAATCTGCTGATGGGTGCCTTCACCCGTAGGAATCAGGAGGAGATCGAAGCCTCCCTGGAGAATGTGTATAAGAGATTTCCCAGACTGAAGGAAAGAAAAAATCAGCTGGCCGGTACCCTTAGTGGTGGTGAGCAGCAGATGTTAGCCATGGGAAGGGCCTTGATGTCCCATCCCAGGATCATACTGATGGATGAACCCTCCATGGGTCTGTCTCCGATTCTGGTGGAGGAGATCTTTGATATTATTAAAGAGATCAGCCAAAGCGGTACTACGGTCTTGCTCGTGGAGCAGAATGCGAAGAAGGCCTTATCCATCGCCAACCGGGCCTATGTGCTTGAGACGGGCAGAATTGTATTGGAAGGCGATGCAAAGCGGCTGATGGATGAAGAATCGGTGAAAAAAGCATATCTGGGCGAATAACTTCTGCTTGTTTGCCGGGGATTTTCGTTTTATAATAAGTAGGAAGAGATCAAAGCCTGCTTACAGCATAGGAAATGCCATAAAGCGGGTTGCAATGAAGCGTCTTCAAACATGTTATAAGCTGCCTGGCGGCAGTATGGAGGCTTATATGGAGAAGAAATATGTGATTACGATTGCCAGAGGCTATGGCAGTGGAGGAAGAACCATAGGAAAGATGCTGTCGGAGGAGCTGGGCATTCCCTATTATGACAGAGACCTTCTCAGACTGGCATCCGATGACAGCGGAATTAATGAGCAGCTGTTTGCAAAGGCTGACGAGAAGCTAAAGAAGAGCCTGCTGTTTCGGATTGCAAGCAAGGCCTATAAGGGAGAACTGATCCCTCCCGACAGTGACGACTTTGTATCAAATGATAATCTGTTCAACTATCAGGCAAAGATTATCAAGGAACTGGCGGAGACAGAATCCTGTATTATTATTGGGCGCTGCGGGGATTATATCCTCAAGGATTATCCGAATGTTGTTAAGGTCTTTGTCCATGCACCCTTAGAGGATTGTATCAAGACTCTGGTGGATATGACGGGAAAGCCGGAGAAGGAGCTGGAGAAGGAGATCGCATCCATCGATAAGCACCGAATCGAATATTATAAGTATTATACCGGCAGGAACTGGGGAGATGCGAAGAATTATGATCTGTGCCTGAACAGCAGCCAGCTGGGCTTTGGTAAGTGCGTGGAAATCGTAAAGGCCTATCTGGATATCCGCTTTCGGTAAACCGGAGGCTTCCTTTCAGGAAGGATGAAATAAAGCCATGCTTTACCGGCGATCATAGACAGAATAGAAACGGGAGGACGATACCTAAGGTCCTCCTTTTTGTATATTTATTCAAAATGTTATTGCTTCGGGTGGGGGAGTATGCTATACTTTATCCCAAAAATCAATTACCGGAAGATGGTAGAAAGAGGGGAGCACTATGATATCAGATAAGATGGTAGGCTTGGTTAAGAACAGTTCCGTGATTCGGGCAATGTTTGAAGAGGGTAAACGCCTGGCGGCGATTTATGGGGCTGAGAATGTATTTGATTTCAGCCTGGGAAATCCCAGTGTGGAGCCGCCGGAGGAGATTAAGGAAGCCCTGCTTCAGACTCTTATGGAGGAAAACCCTAATCTGGTACATGGCTATATGAATAATTCCGGCTATGAGGATGTCAGGGGAAGGATAGCAGAATCCCTTAATCAGAGATTTGCGACCAATTTCCGGGTAGACAATATCCTTATGACGGTAGGGGCAGCCGGGGGCTTGAATGTTATTCTTAAGACTCTCTTAAATCCCGGAGATGAGGTAGTTGTATTTGCTCCCTATTTCGGAGAGTATAGGAATTATGTAAGTAATTTTGATGGAAGCTTAATCGAGGTAACTCCGAATACAGAAAACTTTCAGCCGAATTTGGCGGAGTTTGAAGAGAAGCTGACGGATAAAACAAAGGCAGTTATCATCAATTCTCCCAATAATCCGACCGGTGTGGTCTACTCTGAAGAAACTATCATCCGTTTGGCAGACATTTTAAATAAGAAGCAGAAGGAATTCCATACTTCCATTTATCTGATTTCGGATGAACCCTACCGGGAATTGGTTTATGACGGAGTAGAGGTTCCTTATATTACGAAGTACTATGCCAATACGATCATTGGCTATTCCTTCAGTAAGTCCTTATCCCTTCCGGGAGAAAGAATCGGCTATCTTGTAATACCTGATACCGCGGATGACTTTGAGGATGTGGTAGCCGCAGCCAATGTGGCAAACAGAATTCTAGGCTATGTCAATGCCCCCTCCCTCATACAGAGAGCAGTGGCCAAGTGTCTGGATGCCAAGGTCGATGTGGAGATCTATAACCGTAACAGGGAGCTGCTCTATAACAGTCTGATTTCCTACGGATATCAGTGCGTCAAGCCCCAGGGAGCCTTTTATCTCTTCGTACAGGCGCCGGGCGGGGATGATAAGGCCTTTGCACAAGCGGCAAAAGGCCATAATATTTTAATCGTACCGGGCACTTCCTTTGGCTGTCCCGGATACTGCAGAATCGTTTACTGTGTTGATTATCAGATGCTGCAAAGATCATTGCCTGCATTTAAGCAGTTAGCCTCGGAGTATGGTTTATCCTAAGAATTTTCAAGAGGTCAGATGCTCTGATTTAGGATCGGTACCCACAAGGGATGGGATAAAGGAGGATGTATGAAAGCATGGGAGAATAATATCCGGAGGGTTGTTCCTTATGTACCCGGTGAACAGCCAAACTTTCCGGACATGGTGAAACTCAATACCAATGAGAATCCATATCCGCCGGCACCGGGAGTAAAAAAGGTCCTACAGGGACTGGATGCGGATCGGCTAAGGCTGTATCCGGACCCTACTATTAAGCTGTTGGTGGAGGAATTGGCAGATTTCTATCAGTTGGATCGGGATATGGTTTTTGTCGGAGTCGGTTCGGATGATGTACTGGCGATGGCCTTTATGGCCTTCTTCAATTCTGCCAAGCCCATACTCTTTCCGGATATCACCTATTCCTTCTACCCGGTATGGTGTGATTTATTCAGAATCCCTTATCAAACACCCGCTTTGGATGAGTATTTCCGCATCCGCAAGGAGGATTACTACCGGGACAACGGAGGAATCGTGCTGGCCAACCCCAATGCACCGACGGGTATTTATGAAGACCTTACACAGATAGAGGATATCATAAGCCGTAACCAAAGCTCTATCGTAATCGTTGATGAAGCCTATGTGGATTTTGCCGGAAGATCGGCGGTGGAGCTGATTCGTAAATACGATAATCTGGTCGTCATACAGACCTTCTCCAAGGCCAGGTCTCTGGCAGGCTTGCGGATTGGCTATGCGATGGGTAATCCTGAGCTGATCAAGGCTCTGAATGATGTAAAATACTCCTTCAATTCCTATACCATGAATACTACCGCAATCCTGGCGGGAGTGGAGGCTGTGAAGGACAAGGAATATTTCTATGAAGGAATCAATACAGTAAAGGAAACCAGGGCCTGGGCAGAGCAGGAGTTTAAAGCCTTGGGCTTCACTTTCCCGGAATCGGGAGCAAATTTCCTCTTTGTAACCCATGAGAAGCTACCTGCCCGAGAAATACTTCAGGTGCTTCGGGAGAAGCATATCTATGTACGGTATTTTAATCAGCCTAAAATAGATAATTATTTGAGAGTATCCATAGGTACGAAGGAAGAGATGGAAAAGATGTTTCTATGCATCAGAAATTATCTGACAACATCTGCCAATTAATGGATATTGCATTAAATTGACTAATCTATGATACAAATTTCCCTCTATTTAATCTTCGGAAAATCCATTATAGTAGTAATGATGGATATAAACCCATCGGGGGAGGGTACTGTTTTGAAGATATTATTAGCAGAGGATGATTTCGCGAGCAGGAAGTTCATGATGAGGTTCCTGGAAAAGTACGGTGAGTGTGATGTGACGGTTGACGGGCAGGAGGCAGTAGAGGCTTTCAGTATGGCTCTGGAAGCGAAGGAGGGTTACGATCTGGTATGTCTTGATATCATGATGCCGGTCTTGGACGGTTATCAGGCTTTGGCCCGGATCCGTGAGATAGAAATAGAGCATGGTGTTCCTGAGAAGGAAAGAGTGAAGATCATCATGACTACAGCCCTGAATGAGAAGCGTAATGTCACGAAAGCATTTGAGCTTGGTTGTACCGCATATGCGGGCAAGCCGATTGATCAGGATAAGTTTGAGAATGTATTGAGGAAGCTGGAATTAATCTATTAGGAATTCTTACAGCAGCAGGAGAAGATATGAATTATCAGAAGGAATTGGATCAACTTATAGAGAAGCTGCAAGCGTCCGGGACTCCGAAAAAGCTCTTGATTCACAGCTGCTGTGCGCCCTGCAGCTCTTATGTGCTGGAGTATCTTTCCAGGTATTTTGAGATAACGGTCTTCTATTACAATCCAAATATCTTCCCCGCAGAGGAATATCACAGAAGAGCGGAGGAGCAGGAACGGCTGATCAGAGAGATACCGAAGGGATATCCGATTACCTTCCTGCAGGGAAGCTATGAACCCAAGGAGTATTATGACACGGTGAAGGGACTTGAGGATGCGGGGGAAGGAAGTCAGAGGTGCTTTCGCTGCTACCGCTTAAGGCTTAGGGAGGCAGCCCAAATAGCGAGGGAAGGCGGCTATGATTATTTTACGACCACCCTTTCCGTCAGCCCCCATAAAAACGCTGAGAAACTGAATGAAATCGGAAGGGAGCTGGCAACGGAATATGGTGTGAGCTACCTGCCCTCCGACTTTAAGAAGAGGAACGGCTACCGTCGATCCATAGAGCTTTCCAAGGAGTATGATCTATATCGGCAGGACTATTGCGGATGTGTATATTCCAGAAGAGAACGGGAAGAAATGAAAGCTGCTTCAGATAAAGCTGAAATGTAAGTGCCTGATAGGGCAGCAAGGAGGTTATACATGAGATGTCCATCCTGTGGGAATGATTATTGTCATCTGATCGAAGAGTCTGAGACCCGTACAAAGGGTTATGGTATATTTAAGGGGTGCTGCGGATATCTGATCCTTGGACCGATTGGTTGGCTTTGCGGCCTTTGCGGCATGGGAGAAGGCTATACAAAACGGAAAAGCTATTGGGTATGTGACCGCTGCGGCAAGAAGTTCAGTATATAGGAGGATGACGTAGAGGCATGGAAGCCAATAAAGCATACCGCCGTTGGCAGCGGCTGATGATCTTGGGTGGCAGAAGCGGATGTCATCAGAAGCCGGAAAGAAGTTTTTTTATCGGGGGCTATCAGTTCCCTGTCTGTGCCAGATGCACCGGAGTTCTCCTCGGATATCTGGCTGCCATCCCTGCTTTCCTGATGACCGGGCTTCATCTCCTGTTATCTCTGGCGGGGTGCCTGGTTTTATTCCTGGACTGGCTGCTTCAGCAGAAGGGCATAAGGGAATCCAACAATGTCAGAAGATTGGTGACCGGATGTCTGGGAGGCTTTGGGATTATGTCTCTGCAGCTGCACATCATCACCCGCTTCCTTTCCCTTTTCAGACGAAAGTAGCTTACCGGTAAAAAAATACATTATGATAGGCCGTAAGAACTGCATGGCAGTAACTTGACGGCTTATTTTTATGCTTTCTTTCATAAATTATATCGGATATTTTTATTGACAACTGTCTGCGACATGATATAATGTATTGGTAAATGATAGTTATTATCATTTAGAATTTAGCTGTCAACCCGGATTTTTACGGGCTTTTCGCCATAACAAGCTCATAGAAAGTTATCTGTAAATAATAGGCTAAGTACGACAGCTTCTACAATCAGACAGGGAGGAAGTTCACACTATGACATTAAGGAATGCGAGAATCGGTGGAAGGTATACAGTCAATTCCATAGATCTTGATCAGGTTACAGTGAGAAGATTGGGCGCATTGGGATTGACCAGGGGAACCGACATTATGCTGCTGCACCGGAACCACGGTGGTTCGGTTGTTATTATGGTAAGAGGCAGCAGGCTCGCCATAGGTAAGAGATTTGCAGAGTGTATCGAGATGGAAGAGAGCAGGAATGCAGACTAATTCATTCGCACGATAATAAGGAAAAGGAAGGCAAGGTTTTTAATATGAAGAAAGAGATTCATGTCGGTTTCGTCGGTAATCCGAACTGCGGTAAGACCACCTTATTCAATGCATATACCGGTGCCAATTTAAAGGTAGCCAATTGGCCGGGGGTAACTGTTGAGAAGAAGGAGGGAGCCTTCAAATATCATGACATCAAGTATAAGCTGGTAGATCTGCCCGGTATCTACAGTCTTACTTCCTATACAATGGAAGAAAGACTGACCAGAGAATTCATCCTCCATTCCGATGTGGATGTGATTGTAAACATTGTCGATGCTTCCAGCCTTGAGCGCAATCTCTATCTGACCCTGCAGCTGATCGAGTTGGGGAAGCCTGTGATACTTGCCCTGAATATGATGGATATCGTTGAGCAGAGAGGTATGGAGATTGACCTCCACCGCCTTCCCGAAATGCTGGGGATTCCGGTTATTCCGGTATCGGCCAGAAGAAAGACCGGTCTGGATATTCTGATGCATACAGTCGCCCACCATAAGGAGAAAACGCTTGACCATAAGCTGGAGCACCATCACGGCAGCTTGAAACAGACCGGAGGTAAGCACAAACATGAGCATCATGCCGAATATCCCGTGGTATATGATGCCAAGATAGAGGATAAGATTGATGAAATCAGTGAACTCCTGAAGAAGCAATATGTACATATTGAAAATCTGCGTTGGCATGCCATCAAGATCCTGGAGATGGATAAGACCATCCTGGGGAGATATCCGCTGGAGCTGGGTCAGATCCTGGACCGGAGCTATGAAGAGGATATCATCAATCAGAAATACGACTTTATTGAAGAAATAGTGGAAGAGGTAGTTGTTAATAAGAGCAAAAAGGCCGCTACGACAGATAAGGTGGACCGGATTCTTACGCATCCCTTTTTCGGACTTCCGATTTTCCTGGGGATTATGGCTCTGGTCTTCATACTCACCTTCCAGGTAGGAGATTTTATTAAGGGCTATTTTGAGGTGGGATTGGAAAACTTCTCTGCCGCCATGCTTGGTCTGTTGGAGCGGGTGGGTGCCGGAGACTTCCTTACCTCCCTGATTATTGACGGTATCGTAGCCGGAGTCGGTGGTATACTGACCTTCCTGCCCAATATATTTATGCTCTTTCTTGCCTTGGCATTTCTGGAGGACAGTGGGTACATGGCCAGGGTTGCCTATGTCATGGATGGACTTATGGGTAAGCTGGGACTTTCCGGCAGGGCCTTTATTCCCATGCTGCTGGGCTTTGGCTGTACAGTGCCTGCCATCATGGCCTCCAGATCCCTGGAGAACATGCAGGACCGGAGAAGAACCATCCTGGTGACACCTTTCATGTCCTGCAGTGCCAGATTGCCGATTTATGTCCTCTTCTCTGAGATGTTTTTCGGAAGGTATGCGATGATTGCTGCTTATTCCATGTATCTGATCGGTATCGCAGTGGCAATCCTTGTAGCCTACATTATGCATAAGAATACGGAACAGAAGAGTACCAATACCCTGCTGATTGAGCTTCCGGAATACAAGGCACCCAATGCCCGGACGATCCTGATCTATGTCTGGGAGAAGGTGAAGGAATATCTGACCAAGGCCGGAACAACGATATTTGCTGCCTCCGTGGTAATCTGGTTTGTCTTAAACTTCGGACCCGGAGGTATGGTAACAGATATGAGCGAAAGCTTCGGCGCCATGCTCGGTAAGACCCTGTCACCCTTACTGGTACCTGCCGGTCTTGGGATGTGGCAGATCGTAGTTGCCCTGATCTCCGGTATTGCGGCTAAGGAAGTGGTGGTTTCCAGCTTCAGTGTATTATTTGGTGTGGCAAATATTACATCACCGGATGGCATGGCAAGTCTGACCGAGATCCTGTCCGGTATCGGTTTTGGAGCGCTGAATGCTTATTCTCTCATGGTTTTCAGTCTGCTCTATATTCCCTGCGCCGCCACCATCGGTGTTATCCAGAGGGAGATGAGGTCGGCGAAGTGGACGATATTTACCATCCTGTTCCAGCTGGGCGTTGCCATGCTGATTTCGACTCTGGTATACCAGATTGGCAGCCTGTTTGCATAGATGCCTGCTACTCCTGTAATGACTGACCAATTTCAGGATAGCTTCATATAGTATTGATATATCATTAGATTGGAGGCTGTATATGGTTGAGATTATCATAGCTGTTATTATCCTGGGATATACCGGCTTCGTTATATATAGGAAGGGAAAGGATCTGAAGGCAGGAAAAAGCTGCTGCGGAGGCTGTTCCGGATGCAGCGCGAGAGAGAAGTGCGGAAAATAGATTATTTGATATTTCTTTAAAAGTAAAAAAGGAAATAGGAAGACCTTGTAGAATATTAGTAGTATAGGTGCGAATTTGCCTTATGAATATTTTGCTGATCATTCAGCAATATTAAGCTCGATAATGTTCTTACCGACGGATCTTTCTATGGCTAGAGTGAGAAGCGTCATCCTAAAGCGAGTGGATGAGGCTTTGATCAGGAGGAACGGCTGAGCTTCGTAACAGGAGGCTCAGCCTTGTTTTTCAGGAGGCTATCATCGCTGATGGGGAATAGGAGGTGTCTATGGAACGTAGTTTGAATATCAGACAGAAGCTGGAGCAAAGAGAACATGAAATACTAAGTCCTTATGCTGCATTTTCCGATTGTTCCAAGGGCAGGGATGTCTTTGAGGAAGCCTGCGACATTCGGCCGGTCTTTCAGCGGGACAGGGACAGAATTATCCATTCTAAGGCCTTTCGCAGGCTGAAGGATAAGACACAGGTTTTTCTGGCCCCGGAGGGTGACCATTATCGGACCAGACTGACCCATACCCTGGAGGTATCCCAGATTGCCAGAACGATAGCGAAAGCCCTAAGACTGAATGAGGACCTGACAGAAGCCATTGCCTTAGGCCATGATCTGGGGCATACTCCCTTCGGGCATGCGGGAGAGAGAGCCCTGAACCGGATCTGTCCCGATGGCTTTCAGCACCATCTGCAGAGCATACGGGTGGTGGAATGCCTGGAGAAGCGTGGGAGAGGATTAAACCTTACCTGGGAGGTCAGGGATGGGATTCGGAATCATCAGACAGCCGGTAAGCCCTCTACGCTGGAGGGGAAGATCGTCAGATTGTGTGATAAGATTGCATACATCAATCATGACATTGACGATGCCATCCGAGGTCAGATTATATCCGAGGAGGAGATTCCGAGGGAATACACCGATGTGCTGGGCCACAGCCTGGAAGAACGGTTGAATACGATGATTCATAACATTGTCAGTAATAGTGAGAACCGGAATGATATTATCATGTCTCCGGAGATCGAAGCGGCTATGAAGCGGCTCCGGGAATTTATGTTTGAGAGTGTCTACCTGAATAAAAAGGCAAAGAGCCAGGAGGAGAAGGCGGAGCGCCTTCTGGAACGGCTGTTCCAATATTATACCGAGCACTTGGATCAGCTTCCGGAGGAGTTCTATATCCGGATGGAACAGCTGAAGGAGCCGCCCCACCAGGTTGTCTGCGATTATATCGCAGGTATGACGGACCGCTATGCGGTGACCAAGTTCAAGGATTTGATGATTCCATCGGCATGGAGTGTCTATTAGTGACCATGAAAGCATTGGGAGGTGCACGGATTGTTATACCCGGAAGAGCTAGTTGAAGAGGTCAGGAGCAGAAGTGATATTGTGGGCATTATCGGCTCCTACATAAGATTGCAAAAAAAGGGAAGCAACCATATGGGACTTTGCCCCTTCCATAACGAAAAGACGCCCTCCTTCTCGGTGAGTGCATCCAAACAGATGTATCACTGCTTTGGCTGCGGTGTCGGTGGAAATGTATTTACCTTTATTATGGAATATGAGAATTATACCTTCCTGGAAGCCTTGAAGCTCCTGGCGGAACGGGCGGGGATCAAGCTTCCCGAGCAGGAATATTCCGAGGAAGCCAGAAGGCTGGCTGATTTAAAGAGCAGGCTGCTGGAGGTAAATAAGGAAGCGGCGAAGTATTTTTATTACCAGCTAAAATCCTCTCGGGGACAAGCTGCCCGGGAATATCTGTTAAACCGTGGGCTGACGGAAGAGACAATCCGGCAATTCGGACTGGGCTATGCGAATAACATTAGCGATGACCTCTATCGTTACCTGAAGGGACTCGGCTACGAGGATGATTTTCTGAAGCAATCCGGTTTGGTTTCCTATATGGAGAAGAGGGGTGGCTTCGATAAATTCTGGGACCGCGTCATGTTTCCGATCATGGATGCCAACCACCGGGTCATTGGGTTTGGCGGCCGTATTATGGGCAAGGCGGGACCCGAAGTACCCAAATACCTGAACTCCCCTGAAACCAGGATATTTGATAAGAGCAGGAACCTGTATGGTCTGAATTTTGCCAGAAGCTCCAGAGCCTCCTTTATCCTGATTTGTGAAGGCTATATGGATGTCATTGCCCTGCATCAGGCTGGCTTTGCGAATGCGGTGGCTTCCCTGGGTACGGCCTTCACCATATTCCATGCCAATCTGCTGAAGCGCTATACGAATGAGGTTTACCTGACCTTCGACAGCGATGAAGCCGGAACACAGGCAGCCCTTCGGGCAATCCCGATTCTAAAGGAAGCGGGCCTGACGATTAAGGTAATCAATATGGCCCCCTATAAGGATCCGGATGAATTCATCAAGGCCCTGGGCGCAGAGGAATATAAAAAGAGAATAGCTGAGGCAAAGAGCAGCTTCTTCTTTGAGATGGAGATATTGCAGAGGAGCTTTGACTTAAGCGACCCGGAGCAGAAGACGAGATTTTTCCATGAGCTTGCTAAGAAGCTGCTGGGCTTTCCGGAGGAGCTGGAACGCAATTTCTATATGGATGCTGTAGCGAAGACCTATCAGATTGATGTGGAGCTGCTGAGGAGGCTGGTCAACCGCTTTGGTTCCCAGATCGTTGTCGGAGTGAGTGAGACGAAGGAGCCCCGTCAGGATTCGGCGAAGCAACGGAAGGGACCGGAGGATGGAATATCCAAGTCACAGAAGCTGATGCTCACCTGGCTGATCGAGGACACTTCTCTCTTTGATAAGGTAAAGGGGATCCTTGGACCGGAGGACTTTACCGAAGGCATCTATACGGAGGTCGCCAGACTGGTCTTTCGTGAGCATGAGACAGCGGGAGAGGTGAAGCCGGCGAAGATCATCAGCTGTTTTGGCAGTAAGGAGGAGCAATCAGAGGTGGCGGCCCTGTTCTCTGCCGGTATTCAGGGAGAGATGGATGAAGCCGGGATGCAGAAGGCCTTGTATGATACGATCCTTAGACTGAAGGAAAACAGTCTGGACAAGCAGAGTATAAAAGCGATAGAAGAGAATGATACTGCCCTGTTACAGAAAATTATTCTACAGAAGGCGGAGCTAAAGAGGAACCTGTCAAAACTGCTGTCATAGATGGAGCGGTTCTGCCGGATAGCAGGATTTGCATATTTCATCAAATGATGGTTAGAATATAAAAAGAGTTTAAGAAGGAAGGATTATCTATGGACGAGAATATTGCGAAATTTACAGAGAGACTGAAGGAGTTGCTTGTCTTTGCCGAAAAGAAGAAGAATGTCTTGGAATTTCAGGAGGTCAATGATTTTTTCGCAGATATGGAGCTGGATCCGCAGCGGATCGAAAAAATTTATGATTACCTGGACAAGCATAATGTAGATGTTTTGAGGATCTCCGAGGAGGATGAGGAGGATATCATCCTGGACGAGGATGAAGACCTGGAGCCCATAGATTTAACGATTCCGGAAGGCATTAATATTGAAGATCCTGTCCGTATGTATCTGAAGGAGATCGGTAAGGTACCACTCCTAAATGCGGATGAGGAGATTGAGCTTGCCAGGAAGATGGAGGACGGGGATGACTATGCGAAGAAGAGGCTGGCAGAAGCCAACCTCCGTCTGGTGGTCAGCATAGCAAAGCGTTATGTCGGCAGAGGCATGCTTTTCCTTGATCTGATCCAGGAAGGGAACCTTGGTCTGATCAAGGCTGTGGAGAAATTCGATTACCGTAAGGGCTATAAATTCAGTACTTATGCTACCTGGTGGATCAGGCAGGCAATTACGAGGGCTATCGCCGACCAGGCAAGGACAATCCGTATTCCTGTTCATATGGTGGAGACAATCAATAAGTTGACCAGAGTCCAGAGACAGCTCTTACAGGAGCTTGGCAGGGAGCCCTCTCCGGAGGAAATCTCTGAGGTAATGAATATGCCTGTGGACCGTGTCCGGGAGATTCAGAAGATATCACAGGAGCCTGTATCCTTAGAGACTCCCATCGGTGAAGAGGAAGACAGCCACTTGGGTGATTTCATTCAGGATGACAATGTCCCGGTTCCGGCAGATGCCGCAGCCTTCACTTTACTGAAGGAGCAGCTGGTAGAGGTACTCGGCACCCTGACCGAGAGAGAGCAGAAGGTTCTTAGACTGCGCTTCGGACTGGATGATGGCCGGGCTCGTACCCTGGAGGAAGTGGGAAAGGAATTCAATGTAACAAGAGAAAGAATCCGTCAGATCGAAGCCAAGGCCCTGCGTAAGTTAAGACATCCGAGCCGCAGCAGAAAGCTGAAGGATTATCTGGAATAGAAGGATAGACTTAAGATTTACAGGCAGTCCATAAGTCTACTGCCTGATACCGCAAGAGGCACCGATAATGCACCCTCATCACCAGTTGCTTTACAGACAGTGGGAAGGGGAACTTAAAGGCTGCCTCTTATATTTAACATTTACAGGTTATAGCTCTTAAACTGCTTACGCTGCCGGACCAAGCAAAACAGGGCTCTGGAAGGGAAAGCGGTGATTTTTAAGTTGGCATTTCCTGCATAATTATGATAACATAGTTAATTAAGAAAGCTATCATTGCACCGGCCTTTGGACCGGAGGACAAACAACGGAGAGAGATTATGCAGCTATCAAAGCGTTTACAGGCAGTAGCAGATCTGGTGACACCGGGGAACAGAGTTGCCGATGTGGGCTGTGACCATGCCTATATTTCCATCTATCTGGCGAAGAAAGGGCTGTCCCCCCATATCATTGCCATGGACATTAACCGGGGACCCTTGGAGAAGGCGCAGGAGAACATAAGAAAATATGGGTGTGAGGCTAGGATCGAGACCCGCAGATCTGACGGAATTCAACTGCTGCAGCCCGATGAAGCAGCTACGATCCTGATTGCCGGTATGGGAGGAGTGCTGATGAAGCAGATCCTTAGCAGCCGGCCGGAGGTACTGATGACTACGGAGGAGCTGATCCTGCAGCCCCAGTCGGAAATACATCTCGTAAGAGATATGCTTGGTGCTTACGGCTTCTATATTACGGCCGAGAATATGCTGACAGAGGACGGTAAATATTACATCTGTATGAAAGCGGAGGCAGGCAGGCGGATAAGAGACACCAAGCCCTATGAGCTTATGAGGCCGGAGCATTCCTTTTATGGGAGGCTCCTGCCGGAACAGAGGCATCCGGTGCTGAGAGAGTTTCTGATCCGGGAAAAGCGCCAGCTGGAGAATATCAATCGAGCCCTGTCGGAGTATTCCACAGAACAGTCCCTGCTGCGGCAGAAGGAAATCGAGGAGGAGCTTGGGTTGATTAACCGCAGCCTCCAATATTATGAAGAGTGAGGAGGAATAGAGTATGAATCAGACAGTAAAGGTTGAAGTGAATGGTATAAGCAGGGAATATCCGATGAACACCAGCTTAAGGAGTATCGCGGAGGATTTCCGGAAGGATTACCCGTCAGATATCATCCTGGCCTTTGTAAATAATAAATTAAGAGAGCTGTTTAAGCCGGTTACCCAGGATAGCCGGGTCCGTTTTGTGACCACCAGAGAGGATGCCGGTCATAAAACCTATATGAGGGGTATGATTTTGGTCATGCTGAAGGCATTCTACGCAGAATTCGGGGCGGAAAATGTGCGAAAGGTGTCCGTGGAGTACTCCATCGGTGACGGCTTATACTGTGATTATGACGGTTCCCTGCCGATTACTGAGGAGCGGATCGCTGCAGTGAAGAAAAGAATGCAGGACATCGTTGCCAAGGACATCCCCTTCTTAAAGAGAAGCATCGGGACTGAGGATGCGATTGAGCTTTTCCGCTGCTACCGCATGTTTGATAAGGAAAAGCTGTTC
The DNA here is from genome assembly GCA_023441965.1 of Bacillota bacterium. Classification (GTDB taxonomy): domain Bacteria; phylum Bacillota; class Clostridia; order Lachnospirales; family Lachnospiraceae; genus Mobilitalea. The sequence continues at coordinate 1,358 of JAEZNB010000073.1, read as the reverse complement.
AAGTACCGTAGGGTATCCAAGGCGAACATCTATAATCTGGATGGGTTCGAGGATTATTACTACGGCTATATGCCTCCCAGTACGGGCATGCTAAAGTATTTTGATCTGATTGCCTACGACGACGGCTTTCTTCTCCTGCTTCCGAATGAAAAGGCACCGGAGCAGATCGGACAGTTCGTACCCCATCGGAAGCTCTTCTATACCATGAAGGAATCCAATGAATGGGCGAAGATGATGGAGATAGAGACAGTCGGGGCCTTAAATGATACCATTGCCAAAGGGAAGCTAAATGATCTGATCTTGGTGCAGGAGGCCCTGCAGGAGATGAAGATCAGCAAAATCGCCGAGGCAGTCAAAAATGCCGGAGGGAAAAAGTTCATAATGATTGCGGGACCCTCCTCCTCCGGTAAGACCACCTTTTCCTACCGGCTCTCCATCCAACTGCAGGCCCATGGCCTGAAGCCCCATCCGATTGCCGTGGATAATTATTTTGTGGATAGGGAGAGGACCCCAAGGGACGAGAAGGGTAACTACAATTTCGAGAGTCTGCAGGCCATAGACCTGGAGCAGTTTAATCAGGATATGACAGACCTGATGAACGGTAAGAGAGTAGACCTGCCCAGCTTTAACTTTATCTCGGGGAAAAGAGAATACAAGGGCAATGAGCTGCAGCTTGGAGCAGATGATATCCTGGTGATTGAAGGAATCCATGGACTGAATGATGCCCTGTCCTATTCCCTGCCGAGAGAGAGCAAATATAAAATCTATATCAGTGCGCTCACTCAGCTGAACATCGATGAGCATAACCGGATTCCCACCACGGACGGCAGACTTTTAAGGCGAATGGTCCGGGATGCCAGAACCAGAGGAGCATCTGCCAGAAACACCATCAATATGTGGCCCTCGGTCAGAAAGGGAGAAGAGGAGAATATCTTTCCCTTCCAGGAGGATGCGGATTCTATGTTCAACTCTGCTCTGATTTATGAGCTGGCGATATTAAAGCAATATGCGGAGCCGATCTTGTTCGGTATCGATAGGGATTGTCCGGAATATGTGGAAGCGAAGAGACTGCTGAAGTTCCTGGATTACTTCATCGGAGCGCCCTCGGAAGCGGTTCCCAAGAATTCAATTCTGAAGGAGTTTGTGGGCGGAAGCTGTTTTAAGGTATAAAAATAAGCTCCGCGCACGAAGCTCTTGCAAAAAAAACCGCTAGTAATAGCGGCAGTAAATAGTATGAGCAGCACGATAAGCCGGGTTCTGTCTTGGATGGTCATCTATCTTGTCCGTATGTTACCATACGGCTCTGCGCGACCTACCCGAAAGCACGGCGGGCAACCGTATCGCTTTCTGTTCGGTCT
>JAEZNB010000046.1 GCA_023441965.1 Bacillota bacterium | reverse complement strand
TTAAATGATGATCATACGCCTTTAATGTGATTCTCATTACTTGACTTGCCATAAAAAAAGCCGCCTCCTTTTCGCACTTAAGTTCAGTACGACAAGTGGTGACTGTACACTCATCCGTGTGTATCTTAAAGTTTCATACATATAATCCGGTTTCCCGGATTGATCTCCCTCCGGTCTCCCGGACTTATGCTCACAGATCCTTCGATTTGTTTCGCTGGTATGCTTTTCGATTTTCACACGTCTTATCTGCCCATCGGCAGAAGGTTTAATTGGTACAGTGACTTGTCGCCAGTTTCATAACATGACCTTCGCTCCACGGAAAACCTACCGAAAATCGGTAGCAACCTCACGCTTCTACGCTATCAACGTCACAACATTTGATATTATACACTAAGAAAATATGAAATGCAAGCACTTTTTAAAAGATTCCTGGGACAGGTTGGTGATATTCCTGGTTATTGTTCCCCGCATCGGATAAAATTATTGATAGGACCATGATTTTCCGATGAAATGTATAAAAGCAGTTGAATCCGAACTATCCATAAACTCAACTGCTTAAGTTTATACTCTTTTCTTGGACAAGTCAAATAGCATGTCTTGCGGCCTAACTCTCCCATCTGCCGGATGCACCGCAGGGCAATACCAGTCCATTGGAGCTGACCGGAAGACCAATCTCCTCTGCCACGATCCTACCCTGATACTTCTTCCCAATGACTTCAGAAAGCATATAAGCCAGGACTCCGGGCTGAAGGCCGGTTGTATAAGAGTTGATCAGGAAGAAGACCGGCCGGTCTGACAGAACCTGGGCGCAGAGCTGCAGGAAGGGAAAGATGCTGTCTTCGATCTTCCATATCTCCCCCTTGGGTCCTCTTCCATAAGAGGGGGGATCCATGATGACCGCATCGTAGCGATTCTCCCTGCGAATTTCCCGCTCCACGAATTTTACACAGTCATCTACAATATATCGAATCGGTGCCTGTCCCAAACCGGAGGCCTCAGCATTCTCCTTGGCCCAGGTCACCATGCCCTTGGAGGCATCCACATGGGTTACGGCTGCGCCTGCCTTGGCTGCTGCCAGGGTCGCCCCACCGGTATATGCGAAGAGGTTCAGCACCTTGACCTGCCTGTCCTTTACATTCTTAATCTTCTCCGAGAACCAGTTCCAGTTGACCGCCTGCTCGGGAAAAAGCCCTGTATGCTTAAAGCTGAAGGGCTGAAGATGAAAGGTAAGCTCCTTATATTTGATATCCCACTGCTTGGGCAGGTCGAAGAATTCCCATTCCCCACCACCCTTGGAGCTCCTATGGTAATGAGCATTCCTGGTCTTCCACCCCTTATGGAGCCTTGGGGTATCCCAAAGGACCTGAGGGTCGGGGCGAACCAGCATATAATCTCCCCACCGCTCCAGCTTCTCTCCCTTAGAGCTATCTATTACTTCATAATCCTTCCAGCCATCTGCAATCCACATATATTTCTCTCTTTCTTCCTATCTATCATCAGTTTTCCTTACATCTATTATTCACTCCTGCTTGAGCGAATATTTCTTCCTATTATAAAACACGATGATACAAATTACAACCACACATCAGATATTCGTAGGGAAGGCTGCATGTCAGCCCTATCCCCTATCCCTATCCCCTATCACATCCCCTGCTAAAAGAATGCCCCGGATGAAATGCCATTCCGTATCAACACTGTTCTACAGGGGGGGCATGACATCCGGGAGGATATCAGATTACAATATTAAGTTTATTCCATCCTTAGATGGGGGGTAAACCACTTTTCTTCGTCAGGTCTCCGATCGGTATATTCCAGGTTGTATTCAGAGGCTCCTTTTTTCCATCCGGCTTATGGCAGGGAGGCTTAGGAACAGGCCAGTTCACCTGCTGCTTCTGCAGCAGCTTTATGCACAGATAGATAACGGATTTGTCGGTGAATTCCTTGAACTCCTCTTCATTGATAAAGCCATCGATCGGTACTCCCTTATCATCAATATCCGCATCAAAGATAGCAGACCACTCCAGCTCACAGTAGACGGGCTCATTGAAGATTTCAACATTGGACCTGTCGGCTTCTCTGAAATCCTTGCCCATTCTCTTCTGATCGAAGTATCTGGCAACCATGGCGGGAGGATTCGGGATCACCTGAGGCAGGCCTTCGCAGAACTGTACCTTGGTATATGCCTTAAAGGGTATATGAACCGTGGTATCCTTTATGACACCGCTGATTGCGCGATGGCCGGAGCAGTTCTTGACAGCGTACTCGATATTCTTTCTGATATAGCCTTCAATAAATACCTTATCGGTCGGCGGGATATATCTGCACTGGGTCAAGAAGACCTGCTTTTCTATTCTCTTGATTTCATAGGAAGGCTCATTGAGCTTTATCTTGGATTCGGAGTCAATCTGTACAATAAATTCAGCGAGTACCTTGGGTATCTTGAAATCTCCTCCGATCTGAGGATAATTTTCGGCATTGGTTAGGGTTTCTGAGTTAATTACAGTTGCTTTACACTCATGATCACAGCCGTGACCATAAGCGCTTGCGCCGGAAGCATTAAAGTTTTGCTTACTGAAATCCATATAACTACTCCTTTCGAATCATAATCAGGAAAGCATTTCACTTATCCTATTATATTGTATGAACAGGCATCGAAAATGTGCATAAAATGTTTCATTTTGTCGTATTATGTTTCCGGTAATCAGAGTCGGTTCTGCCTCGATTCTGTATAAGCTCCCTTCCATTCTGTAAACTTCCTCTAATCATTCTAACCTTATTTTAACTTGACGTTAGAGGCTTTTCATAATAAACTTGAACTGTAATAAGTTAACAAAGAGGGCCGCATAAATAGCTTCCGGTTACTCGGAAGGAAGAAGGTCGCAGCCACTTAACAATACACATGGAGGGAGTAAATTATGGGAATCTTAACAAGATTTAAGGACATTATGTCCAGTAACATTAATGCCCTGCTGGATAAGGCAGAGGATCCTGAGAAGATGATCGATCAGTGCTTAAGAAACCTGAATTCCGATCTCGGAAAGGTAAAGTCAGAGACAGCAGCCATCATGGCTGAAGAGCAGAGAGCCAAGAGAGTGCTCGATGATTGTAATGAAGAAATCGCCAAGATGCAGGCATATGCAGTGAAGGCTCTTGAGGCAGGAAATGAAAATGATGCCCGCAAGTTCTTAGAGCAGAAGGCTTCCTTAGTCTCGAAGCAGCCCGGTTTACAGGAAGCCTACGACCTGGCCCACAGCAATGCCACCCATATGAGGGAGATGCACGATAAGCTGGTGGAGGATATCAACGAGCTGGAGTCCCGTAAGGATATGATCAAGGGTAAGCTGGCTGTTGCCAAGACCCAGGAGCGGATCAATAAAATGGGCTCCTCCGTGGTCAGTGCCAATAACTCTATGGCAAGCTTCGCAAAATACGAGGAGATGGCTGACAAGGCTCTGGATAAGGCCAATGCCATGGCGGAGCTGAATCGCTCCTCTAGCGATAACACCATAGCAGATCTGACCAAGAAGTACGATGTGAACTCCTCTGTAGAGGATGAACTGGCTGCCCTGAAGGCAAGCCTGAATAAAGAAGAGTAATCCCGTACGCTTCCGCTTGTACAGATAAACAGCTTTGACATATCAAGCGTACGAAACGTCAGCGAGAAATGAAATGTCCGCAGGAGAAAGCTTCCGCTTTCTTGCTGACGGGCATTTTACTAGGAGCGGATATCCTATTCGCCTCATTAAAATAATAGGAATAAGCAATTAATCCATACTCTTCATATCGATAGGGGGATTTCTGCAAATGGTAGTACATTATAAATGTCCGAACTGTGGGGCAGATATGGCATACGATTCTGCGTCCGGGATGCTGCGCTGCGGCAGCTGCGGCAGAACGGATCAGATTGAGCAGATGGCAGGAGTGAAAAATCTGCCGAAGGATGCAACTGTTACCTATGAAAGAAATAGTGAGGATGTCGCCGCAGAGAACGATGCCTTCGAGGTAGATTACGCGGATGCCTCTGATGCGGATGAGCCCTCAGAGCATGCCACCTTCCGGGGGGATGAAGCAAACGAGTACCATTGTAACAATTGTGGCGCTGTCCTGATTACAGACCCCCAGACCACAGCTACAACCTGCAGCTTCTGCGGTGCAGGTGTTGTATTAAGTGACCGGCTGTCCGGGAGTCTGGCTCCAGTCAAGGTTATTCCCTTTATGATCAGTAAGCATCAAGCCCAAGAGGCTTTTATGAAATGGTGCCGTAAGGGACTTCTTACCCCGTCGGATTTCATGAAGGCTGACCGAATCAAGAATATCACAGGCCTCTATGTTCCCTTCTGGCTATATGATCTGAACGGCCGTGGGGAAGCAGAGGCTACCTGCACCAAGGTTCATACCTATACCAGAGGAGAATGGATCTATACGGAGACCAAATACTATCATGTCTATCGTAAGGTAGACCTGAACTATCTTGGGATTCCCTGTGATGCTTCGGCGAAAATGGACGATTCCATGATGGATAAGCTGGAGCCATACCACTACAATGACCTGAAGGCTTTCCACATGCCCTATCTGGCAGGCTATATTGCCGAGAAATATGATTATGATGACGAAGCCCTCCTTCCCAGAATCAAAGAACGGGCAACCGGCTATGTCGATCACTATATTCATAATACCATCCACGGCTATACCACGGTATCCTTCCATCGGAAGAACATCAATATCCGTAAGAAGAGGGCCGATTATACCCTGCTTCCGGTATGGATGGTATGCTATGACTACAAACAGGCAGAGCATAACTTTGCCATGAACGGACAGACCGGAAAAATCGTCGGTAAGCCACCCTTGAGCAAGGGGAAAATAGCAGCCTGGTTCTTCGGTATATCCGCCGGTAGCTTTTTTCTGTTCCAGATTCTGACTCTTGCATTAGGAGGTGGCGTATGATGAATGCGAACAGATTCAGAACCGCTCTGCTGCTGGGTCTTCTGATGGTCCTATCCCTCTGTATCTCAGGTGTTACCTATGCCCTCGCAGCTGAGGACGATAAAAGGGTCTATGATGAAGCCGGATTGCTTACTTCTGATGAGTATGAGGCTCTGGAAGCCATGATAATCGAGTATGATAGGACCGCTAAGGCTGAAATCTTCATCCTGACCCATAATGATTCAAAGGCTGTATATCCCGAACGCTATATCGAGGACTTCGAGGATCGCATGCCGGCTGCTGACAGGATATATTTCCTTTATGATGTATATCGCGGGGAGATCTTCATCGAAGGCTATGGCACGGCAGAGACCTATATCCACTCCAAACGGATCGACAAGATCTTCGATCAGATGGAGGATGATTTAAGAGCAGGCAACTACTATGATGCTTTTGAAACCTACATCAAGATGGTAACAGCCTATATGAATGATGACTCCGAAATCAATCGGGACCATGATTACAGCTACAGCTCTTCCTCTGATCCGAATTACTCCAATACCTACGATTATGACAGCTATTATGAGGATGACAAACAACATGATTATGCCAGCTATTATGAGGATGAGGGCAACAGGCAGGTCAAGGCTTTCCTGACAAACCCCTTGGTTCAGCTGGTAGCCTCCCTCATCATCGGAGCAATCGCTGTCTCTGTGATGGCCTATCATTCGGGCGGAAGGATGACTGTACAAGGAAATGATTACCTGGATCGGAGCCGTTCCGGTCTGATCGGCCGAAGAGATATTTATCTAAGAACCACGATCACCAAGATCCGGAAGCCTACACAGAACTCAGGCAGCGGTGGTAATAGAAGTGGTGGCTTCAATGCCGGTGGCTTCCGCGGCGGTGTATCCGGTGGAGGCCGTTCACACAGCTCCGGCGGCAGAAAATTATAATGGAATCAGGAAACAATAACCATTATAATAATAGTTAGCACAATACATCGGGATCAACCACCAAATATATCATGGGAGGTAATAATATGGGTTTATTTTCAAAGCAATTCGCAAATGTCGTAGAATGGCAGGAATTCAGAGACGACATGATTTTCTACAAATGGAGCAATGATGAGATTAAGAAGGGAAGCCGTCTGATTATCCGTCCTGGCCAGGATGCCATCTTCCTGTTCAACGGAAAAATCGAGGGTATCTTTAAGGATGAGGGAGACTATGACATTGAATCACAGATCGTCCCCTTCCTCTCCACTTTAAAGGGCTTCAAGTTTGGCTTCAACAGCGGTATGAGGGCAGAGGTACTGTTCGTCAATACAAAGGAATTCACCGCAAAGTGGGGGACTCAGAATGCAATCAACATCCCCACCCCTGCACTTCCGGGAGGAATGCCGATCCGGGCCAACGGTGCCTTCAATTTCAAGGTTGCGGATTATGTGAAATTAATCGACAAGATTGCCGGAGTCAGAAACAGCTATTTGGTAGAGGATGTCCGCATAAGAATCATCGCCGTTCTGGATCAGCTGCTGATGAAGTGGATTTCCAAGGAAGGCAAGGATATGTTCAATCTCCAGGCCAATTCCTTCGATATCGCTACGGGAATAAAGACCGATCTGGATATGCAGCTTTACGACAGCGGCTTATCCATCACCGGCTTCAACATCATGAGCTTCACCTATCCTGAGGAGATCCAGGCGATGATCAACAAGAATGCCTCCCACAGCATGGTTGGTGATCTGGGCCGTTATCAGACCATCGCTATGACGGAGGGAATCTCAAAGGGGAATGTGAAGGGTGGCGGTGCCGCATCGGATATGGCAGGCATGATGATGGGTATGAACATGGCAAACCAGATGATGCAAAATATGAATCAGGCCATGAACCAGCAGGGCACTCCTGCCGGTCAGCCCGGCAGCAAGCCGAATTTCTGCCCCAACTGCGGTCAGAAGACCGGAACAGCCAACTTCTGTCCCAACTGCGGCCAGAAGCTGGTATAGAAGATCGTTCTTTCTTTATACAGCTAGCAGTATGTAAATAAAAGGCCTGTTTCACTATAAGCGGAAGAGATACATAGGCTACCCTATGGAGCTATGAATCCTACCGGCTTATGTGAAACAGGTCCTCTTTATATCTGTTGGTCAGAATATCTTACGCCTGCTCTATTACCTTGATCTTATGATAAATCGCTTCTGCCAGGGCAGCATGGTCCTTCGCATCCAGGTGGATGGCATCCCTGTCATCTGCCTTCGCATATGCGGCGGCATCCAAAAAGAAGCAATGGTATTCCTTGGCCACCTTCTCATACTCAACTGCCAACCCCTCCGATTTCACCTTTCCTTCTAAACCATTAAAGGCAATACCGTATTCGGAGCTTACGATGCTCTCCCTGATATGGATCGGGGAGATAACCAAAACATGATTATGATAAATTCCCGGATCCCGTAAGATACGGACCAGCTTTTCCAACCCTTTTGCGATTTCGGCCGGACCGGCATGATATCTTTCCTTGGCATCGTTCGTACCCAGCATGAGAATGACCAGGTCCAGGGGTCTGTGTGTTGCGACACACATCTCCAGATACTCACTGCCATTCATAAATCTCTTGTCCAGATCATCAAAAATAGTCGTTCGCCCATTCAATCCTTCTTCTATTACATAGTAAGCATCCCCCAGCCGCTTCTGAAGCAGCTTGGTCCATCTGCTGTGCTCATCGTACCTTGCTCCGCCGCTGCCCGGGATAAATCCATAGGTATTCGAATCTCCAAAACACATAATATTCTTTAACATATCGCTTTCCTTTCTCTTAAGTCAGCTTTTTAAGGCCTTTCTGCTATCCGTATAGCAAGGAATATAATGATTATATTCTCTCCGTAAGCATCAGTCAATCCATGATCCCGCCTATCCTTATACCTCTTGCTTCTTTACTTTTCCTTCCATATGGATTATGATATGATATAACATAACAGTAGTGTTTTGCAAAGGAGGAGAAGTATGGATCTCTATTCAGCGATTTATCAGAGAAGAACCATCCGTGATTTTAGTGAGCAGGAGCTTTCTATGGAAACCATAGAGAGGATATTGGATGCCGGTATGAGGGCACCCAGCAATGATCATATGCGCAACTGGGAATTTGTTGTGATACAGGACAGGGAAGAGCGGCTGAAGCTCTTGGAGAAGGTACCTGCCAGAGTCTCCGCCAAGAAGGTCGAGAAGATACTGGATACCTGGAACATGACCGACGAATGCCAACGGGCAATGTATATGGATGCAATTCCCAAGCAGTTCTTCATGCTGTATCAGGCCGGCTGTCTGATATTGCCCTTCTTCAAGCAAGATCAGCCTCTGCTGAAGCCCGGCAGCCTAAGTGCCCTGAATGCCTTCGCCTCTATCTGGTGCTGTATAGAGAACATATTGCTGGCAGCCACCGCCGAGGGCTTATATACTGCGATCAGAATCCCCTTCGATAAGGAGATTGCCTACCTTCGTGATTATCTGAAGCATCCTGATAATTATGTCCTGCCCTGCTTTCTGGCCATCGGTCATCCGGCTGAGAATGCCGCCTGGAACCTGCAGAAGGAATATAATATTAAGGAAAAGATACATATAAACAAGTGGTAACCCAAGTGAGAGGACTATTGTGTCTTAAAATTCACCTCCGAATGGGGTAATTACTATCATGGGCTTCAAAATACCACCTTTCGCATAGAAGAATATATTGAATAAAGGAAGGCTACTGTGTCTATGCTCCCGGTGAAGGATCTCACCCCTAGCATAGGTACAGTAGCCCTTTCTCTCTTAGCTTATCTGAAACACTTCATCCTGCATCAGCCTCTGAAGTCTTGCCTCCGCCTCTTCCATGTTGCTTCCCTTCACACCAAAGTATAATTTGATCTTCGGCTCCGTACCGGAGGGACGGATCGCACACCAGGCATCCTCCTCCAGTTCAAAATAGAGAACATCGGACTTGGGAAGTCCGGTCGGAGTCACTGCTCCTGTCCGGGTATCTGTGATCGTATCCTCCAGATAGTCTCTGATTCTTAAGATCTCATAATCTCCTGCCCTCTTCGGGGGCTTGCTCCGATAGCTCTTCATGATCTCTTTGATCTTCTCGATTCCCTCGATCCCCTTTAAGGTGACGGATACCAGGTCCTCCTTGTAATATCCGTATTTCTGATAGATGCGCTCCATCTGCTCATAAAGGCTGATGCCCTTACCCTGATAGTAAGCGGCAGCCTCGCACAGGGCCATTACGGCTACGATCGCATCCTTATCCCTGGAATGGGTACCGATCAGGCAGCCGTAGCTCTCCTCGTAGCCAAATACATACTCATAAGAGCCTGTTTCCTTGAAGCCCTTAATCTGTTCCCCGATATATTTAAAGCCGGTCAGTACCTCGATCAGCTTCGCCTGATAATGCTCTGCGATCCGATCCGAGATATTACCTGTAACAATGGTCTTCACCAAGGCTGCATTTAAAGGCAGAATTCCCTTCTCAGCCATCTGGGAAAATTCATATTCCGCCAACAGAGCGCCGGTCATATTACCGTTAAATAGGACGAACTCTCCTTCCGGATTCCTGACCTGAATGCCCAGCCGGTCAGAGTCCGGATCGGTAGCCAATATCAGATCTGCTCCCACTTCCTCTGCCAGCTTCTTCGCCAGAGCGAACACCTTAGGATCCTCAGGATTCGGATAACCTACAGTGGAGAATTCAGAATCAGGCAATTCCTGCTCCGGAACCACATATACCTGCTCAAAGCCCAGCTCCTTTAAGATTCTGCGGACCGGCAGATTTCCTGTTCCATGTAAGGGGGTATAGACGATCTTCAGCTTCCTTCCTTCCTCACTGATCGGGTGAAGGACCAGCTTCTTTAACTCATGCATATACTTATCATCTATTTCTTTTCCGATACTGATCAGAAGACCCTGTCGCAGAGCTTCCTCCTTACTCATGGTTTTAGCCTCGGAAAAATCTGTGATTGCCTTTACTTCCTGAATGATCTCCTTATCCTTTGGCGCTGTAATCTGTGCTCCATCCTCCCAATATACCTTATATCCGTTATATTCCGCCGGATTATGGCTTGCTGTAATTACGATACCAGCGATGCAGCCCAGGTCCCTGACAGCGAAGGACAGCTCCGGCGTCGGCCGTAAGGCTTCGAACAGATAAGCCATGATTCCGTTAGCAGCCAGACACAGGGCTGTATCCAGCGCAAATTCCGGTGACATCCTTCTGGAATCATAGGCAATGGCCACACCCTTATGCTCTCCGCCCAGCTTTTTGATATAATTCGCAAGTCCCTGGGTAGCTCTGCGCACCGTATACAGATTCATGCGGTTTACTCCCGCACCCAGAATACCTCTTAGGCCTCCGGTGCCAAATTCAAGATCCTGAAAGAATCTTTCCATGATTTCCTTATCATTACCTGCAAGAGCAGCCAGCTCTGTCCTGGTTGCTTCGTCAAAGTATGGGTTTGTCAACCACTCCTGATATCTCACCTTATAATCCATACTCTAATCCTCATCCTTTCAACTCTGATCAATTCTCCTCTGACCTGCGCTGTGATCAACTGATCACCTCAGAAGAAATCCTCCCAAGGGAGGGTAATTTATATACATACTTTATCCGTTTTTCAAGCATTTCATAGGCTTACATACGATAAAAAAGACTATTCATACTTCTCCCCGAAAAACATACAGTAACATGATACAATGCTTTTCTGGGAAACGCAACCTATTTTATCGCGAAAAATTCGACTTTGTCCACATTGCTGTACTATTTGAGCTTCCTGGCAATTGAGCTTTATTGTAATAGCTGCTTTCACAGAAAAAAGGCGCACAGCACCATATTTAACTTGATGCTGTACGCCACTTTATTTCACTTTTACAATCTTACAGACCGTCGCTGTAATCATCCTCTGAGATACCCTTCAGATTGAACTCATCCTCAGTCCAGTCGCCATCATTATGGCTGTTCTCCCCATAAGACACATGGGCATCATCCATTCCCGGAATGGCGTCCTCTCTCTGCAGGTTATCTTCATCCACGGCGTATTTGTCTTCCTCGTATACCACTTCGGATATTCCGTCTTCAACCTCATAGAAGCCGTCCTCTTCGTCAAAACCATCTTCCAGGAAGTCTTCTTCATTATATTCCATACCGGAATAATCAAAGGTGTCGAACTCATCCGAGTAGTTGCCGTCTCCCTCAATATCCTCAGAAAGCATATACTCTTCCTGGAAATCGGAATCGAGCTTTACTGACCGATATCTCTTCATACCGGTACCGGCAGGGATCAGCTTACCGATGATTACATTTTCCTTCAAACCGATCAGGGGATCGATCTTACCCTTGATGGCTGCCTCTGTCAGAACCTTGGTTGTCTCCTGGAAGGAGGCCGCTGACAGGAAGGAGTTGGTTGCCAGGGATGCCTTAGTGATACCAAGCATTACCTGCTTACCATCCGCAGGCTCCAGGCCCTCTGCTAGCATTCTTGCATTCTCATCCTCGAATTCAAGATAATCAACCAGAGTACCGGGCAGGAAGTTCGTATCGCCATTGTTCTCGATACGGATCTTCTTCAGCATCTGACGAACGATAACCTCAATGTGCTTATCGTTGATCTCAACGCCCTGCAGGCGGTAAACTCTCTGTACCTCCTGGATCATATAGTCCTGAACGGCGCGGACACCCTTGATCTTTAAGATATCATGAGGGTTAACGCTTCCTTCGGTCAGCTCGTCACCGGCCTCAAGAATGTCGCCATCCATCACCTTTATTCTGGAGCCGTAAGGAATCAGATAGGTCTTGGATTCCATCGTCTCGTTATTTGTTATGATAACTTCGCGTTTCTTCTTCGTATCCTTGATCGTGACTACGCCACCGAACTCTGCAATAATCGCAAGGCCCTTCGGCTTTCTTGCCTCAAACAATTCCTCGACACGGGGAAGACCCTGGGTAATATCATCTCCTGCCACACCACCGGTATGGAAGGTACGCATCGTAAGCTGGGTACCGGGCTCACCGATCGACTGAGCAGCGATGATACCGACTGCCTCACCCACCTGAACAGCTTCACCGGTCGCCATGTTAGCACCGTAGCACTTCGCGCAGACACCGATATGAGACTTACAGGTGAGGATGGTACGGATCTTCACACGATCCACGCCGGTTGCCATAATCTTCGCAGCACGCTTGGGAGTAATCATGTGATTCCTCTTTACGATCATATTGCCCTCTGCATCATAAATCGTCTCACACGAATATCTGCCTGTAATTCTCTCCTCCAGACTCTCGATGACTTCCTTACCATCGGTAAAGGCCTTAATCACCATACCCTGGATCTCTTCCTCGCCTTCACAGCAGTCGACCTCACGGATAATCAAATCCTGTGCAACGTCAACCAGACGGCGGGTCAGATAACCGGAGTCCGCTGTTCTAAGAGCCGTATCGGACAGACCCTTACGGGCACCATGGGCAGAAATGAAGTATTCCAGTACGTCCAGACCTTCACG
>JAEZNB010000013.1 GCA_023441965.1 Bacillota bacterium | reverse complement strand
GTACGAATTATCCGGGTCATGTGCAGCGGTGCGGTTGACCCGCTGTATATGATTAAACCGATCTTAGACGGCGGAGACGCCGTTCTCGTCGGTGGCTGACACGAGGGCGACTGCCACTATGGTAGTGGCAATTACAAAGCAAGGCGTAAGGTGGCCATTGCTAGAAACGTACTGCAACAGCTGGGTATACCGGAAGAACGTTTATGGCTGCGGTTTATCAGTGCTTCCCAGGGTGCTTATTTTGGTGAAGTGATTACTGAAATGACGCAAAAACTAAAACAATTAGGACCGAACCCCCTGCGCAAGAACTGGGAAATCTAGGTGGGAGGCGTTGTAGCATGAAAACATACACGTTAAAATCGGATGGCGACACCCTCAGTGCCATCCAGGGTTTTTTAAAATCCTTGCTTACCTCTGGTAAAGTAGCTGCCGTTTTGGTGCCCCAGGAGGTTGCTGCCAAAACCAATGTGGTGCCCGCCTTAATCCGGGATCCGGAGATGCTGGACAAAGCAAATCCTTTTGCTCCGGTTAATGGGCTGAACGCCGCCCGGTTAGTGGCTAATCTTTCCCGGAGTTTACCGGAAAAGGTGGCGGTGGTGCTTCGCTCCTGCGAGGTTCGTGCTTTAGTGGAATTGGTAAAACTACAGCAGGCCAAACTGGAAAATCTGCTGGTCATTGGAGTGGATTGTTTAGGAACCTTTGCCCCCAAGGATTACGGGCAGATGGTTAAACAAAAGAAGCTGGATGTGGCCCAATGGGTCAAGGGAGCCGCCGGGGGAGAAAATCCCACCGGGGTGGATTTCCGCCGGGCCTGCACCCTTTGTACTTATCCCGAGGCCAGTCATGCCGACATCATCCTGGGCTGGCTGGGCCTGGACGGCAAAGTACTGGTGACTGCCGGAGACGATGAAGACCTGTCCCCTGTGGCTGGTTTGGAACCTGCTTCCGTGCCGGACTCCAGGGTGAAACTTCTGGAAAAACTGGCGGTAGAAAGAGGGCAGGCTAAAACAAAGGCGGTGGATGAATTTAAGCATTCTGTCAGCAGCATCGATGATCTGGCCGAAGTACTGGCCGCCTGCATCAAATGCCAGAATTGCCGTCAGGCTTGTCCCATCTGCTTCTGCAGGGAGTGTGTATCTGCCGGACCTATTTTTGATCATAACGGGACCAAGTACATGGAATATGCCGGCAGGAAAGGAGCCATCGAGCTGCCCACGGATACCGCCCTGTTCCATCTGACCCGGGTCAACCATATGGGGCTGTCCTGTGTGGGCTGCGGCCAGTGTGAAAACGCCTGCCCCATGGATATCCCTGTTGGCTTGATGTTCCAGGCGCTGGCCCTGCCGGTTCAGGAACGTTTTGAATATGAGCCCGGGCGCGACTTGGAGGAATCCCTGCCGTTAACTACTTATCAAGAACATGAATTGCCGGAATTAAACACAGGCAAACACTAACCATTTAATTATTCAGTTAAAGGTCACCTTCAATAGGTGGCCTTGTTTTTTGTATAAAAAAGATTAAAAATGCCATGATAAACAAAGGAAGAAAGGAGGGATTTCTGTGCAAAAAGATATCTATGTGGTGGGTCTGATGGTCGATGAGAGGGGCACCAAAGCGCCGGATGTGCAGCAGGTGATTACCCGGTACGGCAGCAATATTCTGTGTCGAAACGGCATCCCCAGCCCCAGCAGGGAGCGGGGAATTATCACTCTGACCATGGAGGCGGCTCCCAATGAATATGAAAAAATGGAGCAGGAATTAAAAAACTTGCATGGTGTTACCGTGGACTGCATTCATTTCAGTCAACAGGAATCTTTTCAGGTTTGTCAAAAATAAAATTCTATTATTAAGGATAAAAGATTTTTGGAACTGCCGATGGCGGTTCTTTTTCTTATTATTGGCCGGATTAACAAAAATTGTAGGTTTACGCGCCTACTCAGGTATGTTAGTCTAATATTCGTGCCCTGCACGTGACTTTTGTGGCAATAAAATCCTAGTATAAACGTGCATCTCCCCGCGAAGCAAAAGCATGGAAGTACCGGCTTTTCTAGAGAGGAGTGAATTGCATTGTATAAAAAGCAAATAACAATGTTAAAACAAAAGCTGGAGAATGGTTCCTTAGAAACCGTAATCAAGAAAACGGTTGTATCCATCTTGATTGTGTCTTTTATGACGATATCCGTCATGCCGGTTTTTGAACCGTCCATGACAACCAATGCCAAACCGGAAGTTAAAAAAGCACCAGAAGCCCCTAGCCAACAGGAAGCTAGAAGCATCGAGCAAGGACCGGAAGGCAGCCAAAAGTCGAGAACTTCCGGACAAAAACAGGTTTCCAGGGGCGGTTTGAACCGCAATGAGGTTCGTCTGCTGGCCATGGTCATTGAGGGTGAAGCCGCTGATGAGCCCTATAAAGGGAAAGTGGCTGTGGGAGCGGTTATTCTAAACCGGATGGAAAGCAAACAGTTTCCGAAAACTTTATCCGGTGTAGTTTATGAGAAGCTGGCCTTTGAATCGGTCATGAACGATCAGTATAAACGACCCCTGACCCAGGACTCCATTCGTGCCGCTCAAGATGCCATCAATGGGCATGATCCTACCGAAGGGGCTTTGTATTTCTGGAACCCTGTAACCGCTAAAAGCAAATGGGTTTGGTCCAGACCGGTAACCGACCAAATTGGTCGCCATGTTTTTGCCAAGTAGAAATTGGGAGAACCAAAGTCCCCGCAGGTTATTATACCTGTGGGGACTTTTTATTGCTCTTTTTTGTTCCTGAGAACTTACATAGCAAAGGCCACTTCCAGGTGACCAATTTCGTCACCCCGGTGATTTCGCAGGATGGGACGGTATAAGTGCTGCAATTGATGAAACTCCTGCTCTGTAAGATAACCCAGGCCTTTTAAAACATGAATTACCACCGGACCAATGGCCCGGGAATCACCATCCTCAATTTTTAGTGTCAGACCCGTTCCTTCAGCAACCATGCCAATACAATAGACTCCTTCAGCACCCAGTTTGGCCACCAGCCTGCCTTTGGTGGTCTCCATTAAAAGGGTATCCAGACGATCGGTACCTGCCACAAAATAAGGATGGGAAGTCATGGCCTGGCGAATGATATCCAAGGTTTTCACCCGGGCCGGGGAAAAACAGCCTTCCGGAAGGGAAAAGCGAGCGTAGGCCATGGCCATGTTCCGGAGGGGAAGAGCAAAGACCGGTACACCACAGCCGTCTACTCCCAGGCTGATTTGTTCAGGCGTCAGAGAACAGACTTCACCAATAACCTTCAGCATCTCCTGCTGAACCGGATGGTCTTTCTTGATATAATCCTCCAGGGAAGCATTCATGAGCAGGGCCAGGGCAAGCATTCCGGCGTGTTTTCCCGAGCAGGCATTATGGGCAGGAGTATGTTTTTCTCCGGAGGTCATCAGGTTTTGCGCACTGGCAGTATGCATGGGGAATGCCGGGCCGCAGTGCAAACAGGATGCCGCAAGCCCCAGTTTGTCTAAAATATTCCGCAGGATTTTTAGATGCTCCGGTTCTCCATTATGGGAAGAGGTGATCAAGGCTATTTCCGGACCGGTAAGGCCATATTTTTCAATACCGGACCGTTCCACCAGGGGAATGGCTTGAAAAGGCTTGGCAGCGGACCTCCAGAAGGCCACAGCATCCGGGTTGCCCAGACTGAAAAGGGTTTTCCCTTCTCGGTTGGTCACTGCCAGATGACCCCAATGCTGGGATTCAACCAGATTGCCCCGAATAACATTTATCAGTCGTTGTGCCAATGAATTAACCTCCATGTAAAATGACCTGGAAGTAAATTTCTATAAATCCCTTAAAAAATCCTTGAGGTTCTCCATTATTTTATGAGATGAACGCGGAATAAGGTCATTTTGAAAGAAAAAATAAACCAAAAAGCATGGAGGCAACAATGAGTATAATGGGATGCATCTTAAACTGAAACAAGGCTACCATGGCCACTAAAGCAATAATCCAGGTTAGCGGTATGGGAAAGGATTTAACGCCCATCTCCCAGACGGTCTGAATAAGTAAAACCACTACCACCGGTCGAACGGCCTTAATGGCCCCAACCATTTGGGGCGCATCTTTATATTTAAAGTACAGGCCGGCCAGCCCCAGCATAGCGGCGGCGGTGGGAACCACCGTGCCGATCAGGGCGGAAGTTGCTCCCCATAAGCCGGCTATTTTATAACCTACATAAGCAGCCATTTTGGTGGCAATGGGACCGGGCAGAGCATTGCCCATGGCCAGAGCATCGGTAAATTCCTCGGTGCTAAGCCAGCTATAATTATCCACTACTTCTTGTTGAATTAAAGGAATAACACTGGGACCGCCGCCAAAGCCAAAAATATTGGCCCTGCCAAAAGCTACAAATAGCTGCCAGAGAGCCAGGGTCAGGGGCACCGAAACGGCAGCGGCAAAGGCGGCTGTACGAAGGGGTTCTTTAGGGTTGGTCTCATAGCCAACCTCTTTTTGTTTTTGTTCACTCATCGGCACAACGTCCTTTCTCCACGGTTTAACTTTATACTATCTATATGCTAATGGTATACTGGTATACCATTAGCGGTTTGTTTCTACAAAATTTTATCATATCCTGCTAAGAAAGAAATTAACGGAAAATTAAGTAATTTTATAATTGAAAGGCATAAAAAAAACTCCCTGACAACCAGGGAGTATAAAAGGTGATTAAAAGGAGATCCGGAAAATGATAAACAACTGGATAATGCCCATGGCAGGCAACCCCACGGCAAAGAGGGGTTTTTTGGTTTTGTGCCGGGCATAGCGCATGCCTAAATAGCCGCCCGGAGCACCGCCAAGCAAACAAGTAAGCAAAAGGCTTGACTCGGATATGCGCCATCCGCCTGTGCTGGCGTACCATTTATCCAAATTGAACATGATGAAAGCGATTACGTTGACTGCCAAAAGATACCACAGTAAAACTTCCATCAATATCCCTCCTCATATTGCCATTTAT
>JAEZNB010000011.1 GCA_023441965.1 Bacillota bacterium | reverse complement strand
CGTTGAATGAAAAACTTAATTCCATTTTATAGTAATTAGAGTGGAGTTTACTCTTTCATAAATTCCACTTCTCCTTTACAATGAGATTGGTTTCCCAATCCGCAGTGAAAGGAGTTTATTTATGTGTAAATTAATACCAGGAAACCAGAAGCATCTTACCATGGATAACAGGATTTATATCGAAAAGTCATTGGATAACAACATGCCATTTAAGGAGATTGCAAAATATATCTGCAAGGATCCCACTACTATTTCCAAAGAGGTTAGAAAGCATCGTATCCTTACCCCTAGAAATGATTTTATTAACTTTAACCATTGTGCACTCCGCCGCAATTGCAACCTTAAAAACGTTTGTAAACGTTCAGATCCCTGCAAGAAACAATGCAGCTCCTGCAATGCATGTAATACTCATTGTAACAGTTTTGTAGAAGATATTTGCCTGACAGTATCTAGATCCCCTTATGTCTGTAACGGATGCCATAAAAAGGCTCAATGCAGACTTGATAAGTACTTCTACCGCGCAGTAGCTTCAAACCGCGAATATAAGACTATTCTGGTTGAATCTAGGAATGGAATCAATATTTCGGAAGAAGGTCTTAAGCAAATGGATGCCATTATTTCACCATTAATTCTTCAAGGACAAACACCTTATCATATCCTTGAGAACCATCCGGAGATTAAATGCACCGAGAAAACCATTTACAATTACATAGCTTCCGGTGCTCTCTCTGTAAAAAACATTGATCTTCCCAGAAAAGTAAAATATAAACTACGTAAGCCACATCCATCAGAAATCAATGATAAGGGTATTTTCGAAGGACGTACTTATAAGGATTTTCTTAATTATATCCAAGCCTACCCAGATACAAATGTTGTGGAAATGGATACCGTAGTCGGCTGTGATGGTAGTCAAAAAGTACTTCTTACTTTATTCTTCAGAAGTTGTAAGTTGATGCTAATTTACCTGTTACCTGATAAAACAACTGCTTCTGTAAAAAAGGTATTTGACCGTATCGAAGAAAAAATATCAATCCTCGGGTTTTGCAACACATTTCCTGTTATTTTAACTGACAGGGGCTTTGAATTTTCAAAACCGGATGAGCTTGAAACTGGCATGGACAATATCGTCCGAACATCCATCTATTACTGTGATCCGATGGCTTCCTGGCAAAAGCCCGGAATAGAAAAGAACCACGAGTATATACGTTACGTTCTGCCAAAAGGTTCGTCATTTGACAGCTTAACACAGTGGGATGTTACGAAGCTATCCAGTCATATCAATAGTACAGCTAGAGCCAGCTTAAATGGTCTAGCCCCCATTAAACTGGCCCAAATGCTGCTTGATACAGATGCAGTCAATGCATTCGGACTAAGGGAGATATCACCCAATGATATCGTTCTGACCCCTGAATTGCTGAAAAAGTAACCCATAACTTTTAGCCAATCTGCGGATGGAGAACCCTCAATATCCTATCCCTGACGGGTGGAATTAAGTTTTTCATTAAATCCTCCAGCCGTCTATTTGTCATGCAATTATTTATTCCGAACATTGTCTGTAGGATCATTATAATACACTTTTTCTTAAAAATACATACTTCAAACACTTATAAAGTGGCATTTACTCTTCACAGTGGAATTTAACTTTTCACTGGAATTTAACTTTTCACTCAACGAAGACCTGCTGCAGCTTGATACATGAAAGCTTACCGGCAGCTTCCTTAAGTAATGCATTAAAAAGGGACATACCGTTCGGATGTCCCTTAACCTTACTATCTCACTAACTCTTTTACCTTAGCCTTCTTACCAACTCTGTCACGAAGATAGAAGAGCTTAGCACGTCTAACCTTACCGTGTCTGACAACTTCAATCCTGTCAATGCTGGGGCTGTGCAGCGGCCAGGTCTTCTCAACGCCGATACCGTTGGAATTCTTTCTTACGGTAAAGGTCTCTCTCGATCCGCCATTCTGTCTCTTGATTACAGTGCCTTCAAATACCTGTAATCTTTCACGGTTTCCTTCTTTTACCTTTGCGTAAACCTGAACCGTATCACCAACATGAAAATCAGTAATGTCTTTCTTTAACTGCTCGGCTTCGATTGCCTTAATAATATCGTTCATTTTGTGACCTCCTATTAAATTTAGATGTTCTTAATACGGTTATGGCGATCAGCCGTGTACCAGAGGACCATCTCATCTCACAACAACTTACTTTAACATAGAAATTTATAGAATGCAAGTGATTTATGCATTTTTTTATAGGATCCTTACGATTTTGCCCTCTATCAGGATTACTTCCTTCATCCTATAACGGTATATAAGGCTTTTAGTATATATCATAATTCTTCTGGAAGATCAGGCGGGTCAGATATTCTCTTTCCTCCTCGGTCAGATCTGCCTTCTCCAGCAGGTCCGGCCGCCGTTCATAGGTCCGATTGATGGATTCCCGTCTTCTCCAGGCCTCGATATTGGCATGGTGACCGGATAAGAGGACCTCGGGCACTTTCCTGCCCATAAAGATCTCAGGACGGGTATATTGGGGATATTCCAGCAGATTATCCTGCAGAGACTCGAATTCTGAAGACACCTCATTATTCAATACACCCGGTATCAGCCTGGAGATTGCATCAATCATGACCATGGCCGGAAGCTCTCCCCCGGTCAGGACATAATCTCCGATCGAGATGTTGTCCGTAACAATCAGCTCCAGTACTCTCTCATCAATCCCCTCATAATGACCGCAAAGGATGATCAGATCCTCCTCCATCGCCAGCTCTCTGGCCAGGCTCTGGTTAAAGATGCTTCCCTGCGGGGTAACATAGACTACCCTGGGCTTCTGATAAGGCGTATGCTCTCCCTTGCCCATCCGGATATGGTTGGCAAGATAGCCATAGGCCAGATACACAGGCTCTGCCTGCATTACCATGCCGGCTCCGCCACCATAGGGATAATCATCTACCCGATTATGCTTATTTGTGGCAAAATCCCTGATGTTGACCGTATTCAGCGAGATCAGGCCATTCTCAATCGCCCTGCCGGTTATACTGGTATTCAGACCTGCCTGGATCATATCAGGAAACAGGGTAAGCACATGAAAATTCATAAATCTATCCTGCCTTTCTTGTGGTGTAACAATGGAAGATTGCCCTGATTAGGCTATAATAAGCCCTTCATCACATGGACAATGATCTTCTTCTGATCCGTATCTATGTCAAGGATGCATTCCTTGATGGCCGGAAGGAGAACTTCCTTGCCCTCTTCTGTCCGGACAACATACACATCATTTGCCTTAGTTTTCAGGATCTCGGATAGCACACCGAGCCTTGCACCCTCGTCGGTCATCACTTCCGATGAAATCAGATCATAAATAAAATACTCGTCCTCATTCAGCTTAACGGCCTGATCCCGACGGATCAAGAGGTCCTTACCTCGATATTTCTCAATATCGTTGATATGATCCATCCCCTTGAATTTCAATATAGCCAATTGCTTGAAGAACTTGACGCCCTCCAGCTCCAGGGGAAGATATTCCTTACCGGTATCCAGATATACCTGCTTCAGGTCCTTAAAGCGTTCTATGTCATCGGTAGTGGGAAATACCTTTACCTCACCCTTAATTCCATGGGTCGTGGTTATGACTCCGACTCTGAGATAATCATCCATTAAAATTCCTCGTCTTTCTTATATAATACTATAATCAGTAAGGGGAAAGCAATACTTCCCTTCCTACAGCAAATAAAAGAAGCTGTGCTACATATGCCTAACAGACATTGCAGCCAGCCCCTTCATCTGTAGTTGATATCGGCCGGATTACGGCATGGACATGGTAATATAATCCGGATTACTGCATAATCTCGACTACGACTTTCTTGTCATCCTTCGTTGCGGCTGCCTTAACAACGGTACGAATGGATTTAGCGATACGGCCCTGTTTGCCGATTACCTTACCCATGTCATCGGAAGCGACCTTCAATTCAACCACTATGGTCTTCTCGGTTTCCTTCTCTGTAACCACAACCTCTTCGGGATGATCAACAAGTGACTTAGCGATTACCTCTACTAATTCCTTCATTTCACTACCTCCCTTTAGCGCACCTTTCACGCATTCAAAGCAGTAATGAAAATTGTTATATTCCCTCTTTCCGCATAAGCTTCCTTAAGGGAGTCAACATTTTTCAATTATCTCCGAAGCTTAGAGGATACCTGCATTCTTAAAAATCTTACCTACAGTATCTGTCGGCTGAGCACCGTTAGCTAACCACTTCTTTGCAGCCTCAGCGTTTACATTGAAAGCGCTAGGGTTCTGTGTAGGATCATAGGTACCGATTTCCTCGATGAATCTGCCATCTCTGGGTGATCTGGAATCAGAAACAATGATTCTATAAAAAGGAGCCTTCTTCTGTCCCATTCTCTTTAATCTGATCTTAACTGCCATTTATATTCACCTCCTTGAATTTACTTGCTTCAAAACTGCCGTAACACCGGCTTTTTGAAAATTTATCTAAAATTGCCTGAAGCAACTTTAAACCTACGCTAGTTCCTTGGTTAAAAACCGAAGGGCAGCTTGAATTTGCCCCGTTTTCCGCCTTTGCCTCCCATCATACCGGAGAACTGCTTCATCATCTTCTTGCTCTGCTCGAACTGCTTGACCAAGGCATTCACTTCACTGATGTCCACACCGGCTCCCGCTGCAATTCTCTTCTTGCGGGAAGGATTTAGGATATCGGGATTGGAGCGCTCCTTCTTCGTCATGGAATAGATGATGGCTTCCGGCTTTGATAAGGCACCCTCATCGATCTCCACATCCTTCATCTTACTGCCGACGCCGGGCAGCATGCTCATCAGGTCGGCGAGACCGCCCATTTTCCTTACCTGCTGCATCTGTTCCAGGAAATCATTGAAATCAAATTCTGCCTTCTTAAGCTTGCGTTCCATTTCCCTGGCCTTATTCTCATCGAATTCGGCCTGGGCCTTATCAATCAGGGTTAGGATATCTCCCATGCCCAAGATACGGGAGGCCATACGGTCCGGATAGAACTGCTCCAGATCGGAAAGCTTCTCACCGACACCGGCAAATAAAATCGGCCGGCCGGTAACCGCACGGATGGAAAGGGCCGCGCCGCCCCTGGTGTCTCCATCCAGCTTTGTGATGATGACACCGTCTATGGTTAATTTCTCATGGAAAAGCTCTGCAACATTCACTGCATCCTGACCGGTCATGGCATCTACAACCAGGATGGTCTGATGGATGGTCAGGTTGGCCTTAATCTCCTGCAGCTCCTCCATCATCTGCTCATCAATATGAAGACGGCCTGCAGTATCCAGGATAACTACATTGAAACCATTCTTTACCGCATGCTCAAGTCCTGCCTTAGCGATGTTCAAGGGCTTATGCTTATCTCCCATGGAGAAGACGCTGACACCGACCTTATCTCCGTTGATCTGCAGCTGATCGATCGCCGCCGGACGATAGATATCACAGGCTATGAGCAAGGGCTTTCTGCCCTTGGACTTCAGCTTTCCGGCCAGCTTTGCGGTTGCCGTGGTCTTACCGGCACCCTGTAAGCCGCACATCATAATAACGGTGACTTCGTTGGAGGGCTTCAGCTGCAATTCCACGGTGTTCTCTCCGAGAAGCTTCACCATCTCTTCGTTAACGATCTTGATTACCATCTGACCGGGTGTCAGACTGGACATAACATCCTGGCCCACAGCCCTCTCCTGTACGGAGTTTACGAAATTCTTTACCACCTTGAAGTTAACATCAGCCTCTAATAAGGCCATCTTAACCTCCTTCAAGGCGGTTTTTACATCAGCCTCGGTCAGTCTTCCCTTGCCCCGTAAGCTTTTGAATATATTTTGAAGCTTTTCTGATAAGTTGTCAAATGCCATTGCTTACAGCTCCTTTAAAATATCGTCTGCCAATGTCTCAATTCTGCTGATATCGGTCAAATCACCGCTTTGTCTGATTGTTTTGGATATATCCTGAATCGTAGTCAGTTTTTCTTTCACGGACTGAAACTTCCGGACCAGAGCCAACTTGCTTTCGTAATCCTTCAGTTCTCTGCTGCAGCGGCGGATGATATCATAGACTCCTTGTCTGCTGATATTCTGCTCCGCAGCAATCTCACTAAGCGATAGATCATTCAGGATATAATCCTCAAAGAGCTGTTTCTTATGGTCACTTAACAGCTCTCCGTAAAAATCATATAAAATGGACAGATGGACGATCTCATCCAGCTTTTCCATTCCCTGACCTGTAGGATTCATAAAAGCACCACCCTGTAAAGTAAATTTCTTTACAGGTGGAAGTATACAGGAATGCCTCTGCTTTGTCAAGACGTTTTTATTATGATTCTATGCTTTCGATTCCCCGATCAACCTTTCTTCTTTTATATCCTCAATAGCCATAAGCTTTCCGATCAGCTGATATAGCTGTCTCATATCAATAGGTTTACTGATATGATCATTCATACCGGCCTCTAAGGAGCAGGCAATATCCTCGGCATAGGAATCCGCAGACATGGCTATGATGCTGATGCTTGCGGCATCAGGATGTTTTGAGGACCTGATCTGCCTTGCAGTTTCATAGCCGGTCTGATCCGGCATCTGAATGTCCATGAAGATCAGCCTGTAATCACCGGGAGCAGAGTTCTCGAACATCCGTAGGGCCTCTTTTCCGCCGCAGGCTGTCTCCACCCGGATATTGGCATACTTTAAAAACTCGCAGATGACCTCCCTGTTGATATCATTGTCTTCCACAACCAAAGCCTTGCATCCCTGAAAATCAAAGTCTATCTGCTTATGCTCCGGTACTTGCAGGTTCTGCTTGGCAGAAAGCTCATCCAGGGTTTCAAAAGGTATATGAATGGTAATGCTGGTACCCTGGCCCGGATTACTGCTGACCTCAATATCACCGGACATCAAAGTGACCAGATTTTTCGTTATGGACATGCCCAGTCCGGTTCCGCCGTAGTTTCTGGCAATAGAGCTGTCCTCCTGCTCGAAGGGAAGGAAAAGCCTGTCGATAAAATCCTTACTCATCCCTTTGCCCGTATCTCTGATGGTAAAACAGAACACAGCATTGTTTCCATAAGCTCCCTGCTCCTCAATATCCAGTGAGATACTACCACCGGAGGGAGTGAACTTTAAGGAATTGGAGATACAATTGCTGATGATCTGATTTAAGCGCAGTGGATCCCCCAACAGATGCTTATGGCGGATATTTTTCAGCAGCAGGTTAAATTTCAGATGCTTCATCTCTGCCTGGGTATGAAACAGCTCTGACAATTCATAGATCAGCTGGTCCAGCTGGAACAGATCCCGATTCAGGATCAGCTTATTACTGTCAATTCGGCTCATATCCAGGATGTTGCTCACCAGACTGATCAGCTTCTGTGAGGAATCAGATATTTTAAACAGGCAGCTTTCCACCTTCTGATCATCCTCCAGGGATCTGAGGGCAATCTGAGCCATACCGTTGATTGTATTCAGGGGCGTACGGATCTCATGGCTCATATGAGACAGGAATTCCTTTTTTGCTTCATTTGCCTTCTGGGTATTTATCAGCGCATCCCTTAGGACCTGCTGTGTCTCCTTCTCCATGGTGATATCGGATATACTTAATATATAGCGCTTCAGATGCTGCCGGTCATATACCGGATAAATCCGTAACAACAGAGAGACAGTTTTCTTCCGGACCGGATTAAACATCTCAAACTCGATTACCTTATTGGTGGTGAGGGGCTTGGTAGTAAAGTAGGCGGTAATCTCCTCCCGGACAGGGGGACTCATCTGATTTAGGACACGGAAGGGATTTCTCTTGAAATCCTTTACCTTGAAGCCATAGAGCCGTTCCAGATTCGGGGAGATATATTCTACGATAAAGCCCTCGAAGCGGTAGATTAACAGAATATCATCCAGATTCGTACAGAGGGAATTGAACAGCTCCTCTCTATAATAGAGAGACCGATACATTTTACCGAATTTCGTATTACTATAAAAGCAAAAGGCTAAGATCAGAGCAGAAACAAAGAACAAGCCTGCTGAAATGTAGACGGTAAAAGGAAAGCTTCTATTAAAGTTCATACTGATAAGCATTATCACTTCACCCCAATGAAAGGAGAATCCTTCCTACAAAAAATGTGTAAAAACTACATATTCTGACTATAGATGATATGGTACAATTTGTCAACTGTTGATTCCGAAAATTCCTAAACTACATAAAAACACATGCAGGGAGTATTCCACTGCATGTGTTAATCTCTTAATAAACTATTGTTCTTATACCGGATAAGCCTGATTCTTGCTGTCTGCGGCTGTCAGATCGATTCCGGTCTTTTGCGCTCTGCGGTACTTAAAGAAATCAATGGCAACCTGAGGGAACAAAGCATAGGATAATACATCCTCATCCTGTTCCTTCCACTCTGCGATTTCGCTTTCAATCTTCGCCAGCTCGGGCTCGATCAGATCAGCGGGTCTGCAGGTAATGGGCTGCTTATCTCCGATTACCTTCTTCTGGACCTCTGCATTGAAGGGCTTAACGGTCTGTCCATATTCACCGGATAAGAGGGCCTTGGTCTCCTTTGTTACCATCTTATAACGCTCTCCTGCAAGTACATTCAGAACAGCCTGTGTTCCGACGATCTGGCTGGAGGGGGTAACCAAAGGAGGCTCACCGAAGTCCTTACGAACTCTCGGAATCTCCTGAAGCACTTCATAATACTTATCTTCTGCCTTCTGCTCCTTTAACTGGGATACCAGATTAGATAACATGCCTCCCGGTACCTGATAAAGCAGAGTCTTAATATCTACGCCCATAACCTTAGGATTCAACAGTCCGGACTCCAAAGCATTGTCTCTTAAAGGTCTGAAATAATCAGCGATTTCAGCCAGAAGCAGCTGATCGTAACCGGTGTCATAAGGAGTACCCTTAAAGGTCTCAACCATAACCTCTGTAGCCGGCTGGCTGGTACCCATAGCGAAGGGTGACATAGCTGTATCTATGATATCGCAGCCTGCTTCTACAGCCTTTAAGTAAGTCATGCCACCGACACCGCTTGTGTAATGGGTGTGAAGGTCAATCGGGATACTGACCGCAGCCTTCAGGGCGCCGACCAATACGGTTGCCTCATAAGGAACCAGCAGTCCTGCCATGTCCTTGATACAGATGGAGGATGCTCCGAGAGACTCGATCTGCTTTGCCATATTTACATAGTACTCGGTGGTATAAGCATCACCGAGGGTATAAGAGATGGCGATCTGGGCATGACCATTTTCTTTATTTGTTGCCTTTACCGCACATTCCAGGTTACGGATATCATTGAGCGCATCAAAGATACGAATGATATCAATACCGTTTGCAATGGATTTCTGTACAAAGTAAGCAACCACATCATCTGCATAATGGCGGTAGCCTAAGATATTCTGACCACGGAAGAGCATCTGCAGCTTTGTATTCTTAAAGCCTGCTCTGATCTTTCTTAATCTTTCCCAAGGATCTTCCTTGAGGAAACGCAGGGAAGCATCAAATGTTGCTCCACCCCAGCATTCAACGGCATGATAACCTACCCGATCCATCTTCTCAATGACCGGGAGCATCTGCTCTGTGGACATTCTTGTCGCAATCAGGGATTGATGGGCATCACGCAAAATGGTTTCTGTTATTTTAACCGGCCTTTTTACTTGTTCAGCCATAATAATACCTCCTGTCCTCCTTAAGAACTACTGTTTTGATATATTCCATAGGAACTATGAAACAACTGTAGTCCTTCTATTAATTTAAGGTTGCAAGTAAATCTCCGGCTTCCACCGTTTGACCTGCAGTCACATTGATGCTGGCAATCGTTCCGTCCTGAGGTGCTACGATTTCATTCTCCATCTTCATGGCTTCCAGAACCAGAATCACTTCACCACGCTTTACAGCCTTGCCTTCACTTGCTTTCACGGAAACGATCTTACCGGGCATGGGGGAAGCCACCTTCACACTTCCGGTAGCGGAAGCAGCCTTTGCAGGCTTCGGTGCTTCCTGGGCAGGAGCGGGAGCTGCTGCAGGAGCAGGTGCAGCTACAGGAGCTGCTGCGGGAGCTGCTACAGGAGCTGCCATCGTTCTTGCAGGTGCTGCATGACCTTCTTCTACAGATACTTCATAGGTATTGCCATTCACAGTAATTGTATAATATTTCATGTAATTCATCCTCCTTGTTCATGGACATCTTCATATGTCCGAAATATACGGCTCAGGACCAGATATGTCCTGCCCTTTATCAGGCTTGTTATCTTCTCCTGCTGTCCAGCTTCCGGATAGAACGCACTACCAAACCGTCCGCCGGTGCTTCACTTCCCAGGGAAGCCATAATTGCAGCGGTAATCACGGCTACCAGCTCACAATCATCCATAAGCTCTTTCTCTTCCCTTTGTACAATCTGGGTAATGACATTATCCACATATGTGCCCTTCTTACTCTGACCCGCTTCATTGCTCTTACTCTTGGCGGAGGCAGAAGAAATCACATAGATCAGCTGAATAATTAAGATCAGTACAGCAAATACAATGCCCAGACTGATGGTTAAATTCAAAGGATCCTCGGCCAGACGGTCCAGAAATGTGCTTAATAAAACCGGTCTGCCGGTGATACTGTTAAGTATTGTTCCCATAGCATTCCTCCATGCTACCTTCAGTAGCTAAAATCTAAGCGAAAATCCCATGCTTGCTTGTGCTTGTCTTTATCTATACTTAAGCCTGCGTCTTATTTGGAATTATGCTTTTTCACCGGGCGGGCTTCCGTCTTGGTAAATAACATTTCAAAAGCATAGACTGCTTGCTTTCTTACTGCTTCCGCTTCGATAATGTTGTCCACGTAACCGCGCTTCGCTGCGGAAAGGGCGCTGCTCTGAAGCTCTGCGTATGCGGCTGCCTGCTCCTTGATTACTTCTGCGGAGCTGCCATCATACATAATTCTTGCAGCCTGTTCAGCATCCATCATACCGATCTGGGCGCTGGGAAGGGCGAAGACAAGATCTGCACCGATATGTTTCGAATTCATGGTGATATAGGCACTGCCGAAGGCTTTACCGATGATCACATTCACCTTGGGTACTGTCGCATCCGCAAAGGCCTGGGTCAGCTTTGCAGCTGCCTTGGCTATGGTCTTCTCCTCATCAAGGGTTGTCTTATAACCGGTCACATTGGTCAATGTCAGTACAGGAATTCTGAAGGCATCACAGAAGGATACGAAGCTGGCAGCCTTATTGCAGCCATCCGTAGTCAGAGTCTGGTCAAAGCTAGCTACGACCTTACCCTGCTCATCTGTGAGCTCGCTGCGGTTAGCTACTGCACCAACCGTCATACCATTCAGACGAAGGAAACCGGTGACCATCTCTCTGGCATAATCCTTCTTCATCTCAAAGAAATAATGGTTATCGGCGATATCCGCCAGAGCCTTTGCTGTATCCTTGACTTCGGAGGCAAAAGCGGGAAGAAGCCTGTTTAAATCATCCGTACATTCCACATAGGATGCGTCGTCCTCATTATTGGACGGTAATAAAGAAATCAGCTCACGAAGCTTTGCAATCACTTCCGCATCTCCGTTGCCGACATAATCTACCATGCCGGTTTTGGACTGGAAGCTGGCTGCTGCGCTATCACATTTCTCTTTATAATTTCCCTGTAATGTATTCGGGGAGTTTACAAATAATTTTGCATTTTTTCCCTCCATAAAGGAAAAATCACTTAAGGAAGCCATCACAGCCAGTCCACCGCCGGAGTTACCAAAAATAGCGGTGATCTGAGGGATTACACCGGAAGCCAGGGTTTGCTTCAGGTATATCTCACCAAAACCGTTCAGTGCATCGGTTGCTTCCTCGAGTCTCATACCTGTTGAATCAATGAGGCCGATGACGGGAGCTCCCACCTTAAGTGCAAGATCATAAATATGTGTGATTTTACCGGCATGCATCTCACCGATGGAGCCTCCCAGGGAAGCTGCATCCTGACTGTAGACATAGACAGGATTGCCATCTACGATACCATAGCCGGTTATAACACCATCAGAAGGTACTTCCTTCTGATTCAGATTAAAGTCCGTACTTCTCTTTGTAACGAAAGCGCCGACTTCAACAAAGCTATTGTCATCAAGCAAAGCTAAAATACGTTCTCTTGCTGACAGCTGTACAGTACTGCTCATTTTCAGCCCTCCAATTTTTCGATTGTACTAGAAATCCAATTTTCTGCCAATTATAATTGTATATCATATCATGAGAAAAGGCAAGAGAAATCTGCCACTTATTCCATATGTCTGCCATAAATCCGATTCAGAGGAAAATATCTTCCGAATGAAAGCTCCTGCTTTGGTATTCCTCCAAAACCTTACGAATATTCTCTTCAGAAAAGCCTTTTCGATAAAGTGATGCCATCAGCTTCTGTTTTTCCTTCCGGTCCAGGTCGGTATGGTTCGGATTCTTCTTCTGTATGGCCTTTCTTAAGGCGGTCAGCTCTGGGTCCTCCTCCTGTTCCTCATACTCCTCGGAGAATACTTTTTGTATGACATCCTTGCTGATCCCCTTGGCAGTCAGCTCTGCGGTAAGGAACAGCCTGCTTTTACATGCTATTTTACTTCTTATGTAAGAGGAAGCATATCTTTGGTCATCCAGATAATGATAGTCAGCCAGATACTGAAGCGTCTTAAGAATGATATGCTCAGGATACCCTTCTTCAGCCAATCTCTTCGACAGTTCAGCCACCGTCCTGTCATGATGCTTCAGTAAGGCTAAGGCTTTCTGTTTGGCACGGGGATAAACAAGCTCCCATAGGAGCTCCTGATAAAGCTCCGGCGACAGCTCCCGGCCTTCTTCCAAGCCAAACGACTCAAGGTCCCTCTCATAGAGGGAGAAGGCGTATTCATCATCTATATATACCTTTCGTAAGGCAGAAGAAGCTGAGGCTTGTCCGGATCTCTTCCTATACTCCTTTGCTGTCAGAAGTTTTGTTATCAACATAGTTACTGCTTGCTCCCTTCAAGATATAAAGAAAGCTGTCCCGTACCATGCCCTTTCCGACCATGGATCTCATGGCAGGAATCAGAAGCAGTCCGTTGGGACAGCCATACTTGTATGTGATTCATTACTTTCTTCATCCAGAGTATCCTTGATTCCGGTTTGTCCTTGGTTCCGGTTTGTCCTTGGTTCCGGAGTATCTTTGATTCCTAGGTATTCTTTATCCTAAGCTTCCTTATTCCAGAACATCATGATAGTTCTTCGGAGTCTTTAAGGCATATTTGTCTCTAACCTTGGCTTCAATCTCGGTGAAGAGCTCAGGATTATCCGTGAGGAACTGCTTCGCATTCTCCCTGCCCTGGCCGATCTTAGCATCATTGTAAGCATACCAGGCTCCACTCTTATTGATGATACCACTATCTGCGGCAAGATCCAGAACATCGCCCTCTCTGGAGATTCCTTTACCGAACATAATATCAAATTCTGCTTCCTTGAAGGGGGGAGCGATCTTATTCTTTACAACCTTGATTCTGGTTCTGTTACCTACCACATCACCACCCTGCTTTAGGGATTCAATCCTTCTTACATCCAGACGGATGGAGGAATAGAACTTCAGAGCACGACCTCCTGTCGTGGTCTCGGGATTCCCGAACATCACGCCGACCTTCTCACGAAGCTGGTTGATGAAGATTACGATACAGTTGGACTTACTGATGACAGCCGTAAGCTTTCTTAAGGCCTGGGACATCAGTCTGGCCTGCAGACCCACATGAGAATCTCCCATCTCACCGTCAATCTCTGCCTTTGGCACTAAGGCGGCTACGGAGTCAACGATAATGATATCCACAGCTCCGGAACGAACCATAGTCTCTGTAATTTCTAAAGCCTGCTCACCGTTATCCGGCTGTGAAATGTAAAGATTGTCAATATCCACTCCGATATTCTTCGCATAGACCGGGTCCAACGCATGCT
This sequence comes from Bacillota bacterium, assembly GCA_023441965.1. Lineage (GTDB taxonomy): Bacteria > Bacillota > Clostridia > Lachnospirales > Lachnospiraceae > Mobilitalea. The sequence goes on along the minus strand of JAEZNB010000011.1, from coordinate 53,269 downwards.
CTGCATCGATAAAGCCGGCTATTCCGCCTCTCTTCTGTACCTCGGCAACCATATGTAAGGCCACTGTGGTCTTACCGGAGGATTCCGGTCCGTAGACCTCCATGATTCTTCCCTTGGGTACGCCACCCAGTCCTAAGGCAATATCCAGACTGATGGAGCCGGTCGGTACCGTCTCAATGTTCATATTGGAATTCGTATCACCGAGCTTCATGATGGAGCCCTTGCCATACTGCTTCTCAATCTGTGCCAGAGCAGATTCCAGAGCCCTGATTTTATCATCCTTTGCCATAATAACCTCCATCTTCCTGCGGCTGCAGGTAATATGTTATATCTTCCTTTTCTCCCTGACCCGAACTAATGTTCTTATGTCCATAGTAACTTATTTCTCACGGGATGTCAACCATTTTCCTCCTAAAGCTTTCAGATTCCTGCCCATTCCGGATAGCTATCGGTATCCTCCACTATCCTCTGATCAGTATCCCTGATCGGTATCCTCTGATCGGTATCCTCTGATCAGCATTATCTGGTCAGCATTATCCGGTCAGTATCCTACGATCGCTTGCTTTATGTAGTATAACACGGGCCTTGGACACGGAATGGTATCTTTCTGAAAATTATGATATTATTTTTGAAATAAGCAGAAAACAGAAAAGCAAATAGGTTATCAGATCATCTCGATGGAATCGTCAATGAAATTTGATAACTCTATTATAGCAGGCATGGAAGAGCTTGTAAATAATTGCAGGCCAGGTAAAACTGATGAAAATCTTATGCTTTCTTGGTAAAAAACACGAAGCTTATCCTTAATACAGCTTGCTCGGAGGACAAAGCCTGGGCGAATAGCCGGCATCGATCAGGGCCTGTACGATCCGGTCCTTATGCTCATGGCCGAAGGTCTCCATCGTGATTGTCAGCTCCACGGCACTGTTCCGGTTGATGCTGACAAACTGGTTATGGTCCAGGCGGATGACATTTCCCTGGGCCTTAGCGATGACATCTGCTACCCGCACCAGCTCACCGGGTCTGTCGGGCAGAAGGACGGATACCGTAAACACTCTTCCTCTCTGGATCAAGCCATGCTGTACGATGGAGGATACCGTAATGATATCCATGTTGCCACCGCTTAGGATCGCCGCCACCTTCTTATCCTTGCAGTTCAGATGCTTTAGGGCCGCTACCGTAAGAAGGCCGGAGTTCTCAACCACCATTTTATGATTTTCCATCATATCCAGGAAATTAACGATCAGCTCCTGGTCCTCAACGGTGATGATATCATCCACGTATTTCTGTATATAAGGGAAAATAATGTCTCCGGGGGTCTTCACTGCGGTACCGTCCGCAATGGTATCCATATGGGGAAGGGTAACCACCTTACCTTCCTTTAAGGATTCCTTCATGCAGGCTGCTCCGGCAGGCTCCACTCCGATTACTTTGATATTCGGATTCAGCATCTTGGCCAGGGTCGCCACCCCTGCCAGGAGGCCTCCGCCTCCGACCGGTGCCAGAATGATGTCCACGGTGGGAAGATCCTTAAAAATCTCCATGGCTATGGTTCCCTGACCGGTCGCTACCTTCTCGTCATTGAAGGGATGGATAAAGGTATAGCCATGTTCCTTCGCCAGCTCCAGGGCATGGCGGCAGGCTTCGTCATAATCATTCCCAAAGAGAATCACCTCTGCACCATAGCTCTTGGTCCGATTCACCTTGATTAAGGGGGTAGTTTCAGGCATGATGATCACTGCCTTAGAATTGTAGAGCTTTGCAGCATAAGCAACACCCTGGGCATGGTTGCCGGCAGAGGCTGTGATCAGGCCCCTGTCCCTTTCCTCCTTGGTCAAAGTGCTGATCTTATAATAAGCTCCACGGACCTTATAAGCCCCTGTAAACTGCATGTTTTCTGGTTTGAAGAAGACCTTGTTCCCGCATATTCCGGAAAAATAATCACTGTAGACCAGCTTCGTCCGAAGGATTACCTTTTTCACAGCCTCCGTCGCTTCTTCATAATGCTCTAAAGTAATCATTTTATTCTCTCCTACTCATTTTTCTGAAACAAGGCATTCACAAAATCCTCAGCGTTAAATTTCTGCAGATCGTCCAGCTTCTCACCGATTCCGATATATTTGACGGGAACAGACAGCTCTGATTGGATGGCAATGGCGATACCGCCCTTAGCTGTACCGTCCAGCTTGGTTAGAATGATACCGGTCAGCTCTGCCACCTCATTGAACTCTCTCGCCTGGGCCAAGGCATTCTGCCCGGTGGTTCCGTCCAGAACGACTAAGGTCTCCCGGTAGGCTTCCGGGTATTCCCGCTCAATGATTCGGTTGATCTTCTTCAGCTCCTCCATCAGATTCTTCTTGTTATGAAGACGACCGGCGGTATCGCAGATCAGGGTGTCCACATTCCGGGCTTTGGCAGCGGTAACTGCGTCATAAATGACAGCAGCCGGATCGGAGCCCTCCTTCTGAGCGATGATCTCCACATTGGCCCTATGGGCCCATTCGGTCAGCTGCTCGATGGCTGCCGCACGGAAGGTATCTGCCGCTGCGACCATCACCTTCTTACCCTGATCCTTCAATTGTCCGGCCAGCTTACCGACAGAGGTGGTCTTACCGACTCCGTTTACTCCGATCAGGAGGACAACGGACTTACGGTTCTCAAATTCATAAGCCGTGGAATCCACCTTCATCTGATCCTTTAAGGTATTGATCAAAAGCTCTCTGCATTGGCCGGGATCCTTGATTTTATCTTCCTTGACCCGCCTGCGGAGCTCCTCTAATACTACAGTTGTCGTATTAATCCCCAGATCGGCCATGATCAGTAGTTCCTCCAGCTCCTCATAGAAATCATCGTCAATACTGGAAAAGCCGCTGAACAAAGCATCAATTCCGTTTGCTATGCTATTTCTGGTCTTGGTTAAGCCCTGCACCAGTTTGCCAAAAAATCCTGTCTTCTCTCCCATGATAACCTCCATTATACAAGTGTTACTTTCGAAGGAGCTTATACCTCCAGCTCATTCTCGATCAGGCTGACGGAGACTAAGGTGGATACCCCCTTCTCCTGCATCGTGATACCATACAGGATATCTGCCGCCGCCATGGTTCCTCTTCGGTGGGTAATAATGATAAACTGCGTTTCTCTGGAAAGCTTATTCAGATATTTCGCAAAACGCTTTACATTGGAATCATCCAGGGCCGCTTCAATCTCATCCAAGAGGCAGAAGGGAGACGGCTTCAGATTCTGAATCGCAAACAACAGGGAAATGGCTGTCAGGGCCTTCTCGCCACCGGAAAGCTGCATCATGTTCTGCAGCTTCTTGCCCGGGGGCTGGGCATTGATTCGAATGCCTGCTTCCAGAATATCCTCATCCTCTGTTAATTCCAGATCGGCTTTTCCGCCGCCGAAAAGCTCCTTAAATACGATATCAAATTGCTCATTGATCGCGGCGAATTTCTCCTGGAATTGCTTACGCATCTCAGCATCCAGCTCTTGAATGATCTCCATCAGGGCTTCTTCTGAGCGGATCAGATCTTCGCTCTGGGCAGAAAGGAAGGTGAAACGCTCGGACATATTCTTATAATCCTCGATGGCATTCACATTGACGTCTCCCAGCTCCTTGATCTTTCCCTTGATCTCCTGAATCGATTTCTTGGCCTGAGTCAGGCTGATGTCTGCCTGAACGGGATATTCCAGCGCACCGGAATAGGTAAGCTCGTATTCCTCCCACATATAGTTGGTCTGAAGGTCGGCCTGCTCAATCAGCTTCTCCTTATGGCTGTTCAGACGGAAGACCTCCTTATCCAGATCGTTCATCCTGCGGGAAAGCTCATCACGCTTCTCGAAGAAATTCTTATGAACAGCGGAAACCTGTTCCCTTTCCTTCTGCTGTAGCTTGATTTTCTCATCTAAAGCACTCAAAGCCTTCTGATCCTCTAAAATACGGGCTTCGGCTTCGCTGATGGCCAGCTTCTTGGACTCCACTATCCGGTTTGCCTTATCAATATCAGCCTTTAGGGCTGCTTCCTCTTCATAAAGTCTTTCGATTTCTCTCTTGACACGCTTCACATTCTCTAGGAGGAACTGGCTGTTCTGCTCCTGGGAGGACAGATCCAGCTTCAAGCCGTTAACCTTCTCATTGGCAAGGGCTTCCCTGCCTCTCTCCTCCTCCAGCTTCTTCGTGATCAGCTCGATGCTTTCTTCCTTTTCCTTGTTCTTATCCAGGTTTTCGGTAAGATTGTGCTGCAGGCGTTCCAGATTGGCATTCAGCTCCTTGGCCTGAGCCTCGATCTCCATAAGCTCCTTGGTATATTCCTTATAGATTGCCTGTGCCTCGGCTCTCTTCGTCAATTCACCGTCCAGATTAAGCTTGGCAGTATTCTGTTTCAGGAATTCCTGCTGGAGAACTCTCTTCAATTCCTCCAGCTTGCCCCGAAGCTCTGTCCTGCGGTTTTTCTCTTCCTCTTTCTGAAGGGCCAGCTTACCGGTCCTCTTCTCCAGAGCCGATACCTGATTTTCCAGCTCTTCGATTTCACGGCGCCTGCCGAGCAGATTGCTGGAATTTCTATAAGCACCGCCGGAGATCGCACCGCCCGGAGTCAGAAGCTCTCCCTCCAGGGTAACGATTCTTAAGGAATACTGATACTTCTTAGCCAGAGCAGCAGCATGGTCCATGTGATCCACAACGATTATTCTGCCAAGCAGGTAATCAATTAATGCATGGAACTTCGCATCTGCCTCCACCAGCTCTGAGGCCTTGCCTAACACTCCGGGTTCCCTCAGAGCCTTTTCATTCTGCAGGCCACCTCCGGCGGACATATTCGTCAGCGGCAGGAAGGTTGCCCTGCCGAGCTTATTTTTCTTCAGATAGGTAATCAATTCCTTCGCGGCAGTCTCATCCTCGGTGACGATATTCTGGATGCTGCCCCCCAGGGCTGTCTCAATGGCTGTTTCATATTTTTTACCGGTCTTAATGATGTCAGCCACGACGCCGATGATGCCGGGAGTCTGACCCTTAAGCTCCATAACCTTCTTAATGCTTCCGCCGTAGCCCTCATAGCGCTCTGTCAGATTGATCAGGGAATCCAGCCGGGATTTCTCGCTTAAGTAACGGCCCTGGACCTCTGTATGCTCCAGAGTGATCTGATCAATGCTTGCCTGACTGTCTGTAATCGCCTTCTCTATGGTGCCGCTTTCCTCGGTAAGGAGGGTGATCTTCTCTGATATCTGCTCCAGTGCTTCCCGACATTTATCTATTGTCTCTGTATAAGCACTTTCCTCGCTCTTATTCTTTAATATTCTCTGATTCAGCTCTGCCTTGCGGAGGGTATTCTGCTCCAGCATGGTCTCATAACGCTGCATATTGCTCTTGATACCGGAGTTGATATTCAGATATTCAAAGATTCCGTTGTTGCACTCCTCAATCTCTCTGGAGTATTGTCTGATATTTTCCTTGATCTGCTCCAGCTCGGATAATGCTTCGCTAAGCTTATCATCCAGTTCCGCAAGCTTCAGGTCAATGCCTTCCTTCTCGTTTATGTAACGCTGCTCCTCGGCCTTCTTCTGCTGAATATCCTGCTCACTGGCAGCGATTCTGCCCTGATAATACTTATCATTCTGCTGCAGGGAGCTGATCTGCTCCTTGAGGACCTTGATTTCACCCTCAGCCTTCTCCTTATTCAGCATCAGCTCATTATAAGCGGACCGGTCCGTTTCTATACTCCGGTCATAGTCCTCAATCTGCTGCTCCAGACGGAGGTATTCCTCCTTGGTATTCTCGTATTCCGTCTTCGCAGCTTCAAAATCCGCGCCTGCAATCTCCAGCTTCTCTTCCAGCTGCTCCTTGGAAGTACGGAGCTTCTCATATTCCTTCAGGAACTGGGCTACCTCCAGGCTTTTTAACTCTTCCTTCAGCTTCAGATATACCTTGGCAACAGCAGACTGCCTCTCTAAGGGAGCAAGCTGCTTCTCGATCTCCTTCATGATATCGGTAACTCTGGACAGATTTAAGCGTTCTTCCTCCAGGTTCTTCTCAGCGGCATATTTCCTGCGCTTAAATTTTACGATACCGGCTGCCTCGTCAAAAAGCTCTCTTCGATCCTCCGGCTTACCGCTTAGGATCTTGTCGATCTGGCCCTGGCCGATGATGGAATAGCCCTCCTTACCGATACCGGTATCCAGGAAGAGCTCCTGCACATCCTTTAAACGGCAGGTAGAGCCGTTAATCAGATATTCACTCTCACCGGACCTATAAACCCGGCGAGCGATGGTGACCTCATCGTATTCGATGGCCAGCTTATGATCGGAGTTATCCAGGGTAATCGCCACATAAGCATAACCCAAGGGCTTTCTGGTCTGTGTTCCGGAGAAAATGACATCCTCCATTCTGGCACCGCGGAGCTGCTTGGCGCTCTGTTCTCCCAGCACCCAGCGGACCGCATCCGCCACATTGCTCTTACCGCTGCCGTTCGGACCTACGATCCCTGTGATTCCATCATGAAATTCCAATGTAATTTTATTCGCAAAGGACTTAAATCCATGTACTTCAATACTTTTCAGATGCATGTGGTTCTCCTATCCCTATTTGTTTTTTGCAGCTTTTTGATTGCAAGGGAGGCTGCCTCCTGCTCAGCTGCCTTCTTGGTACGTCCGCTGCCGATTCCGATCTGATCATTTCCGATAAAGACCGCAATCGTAAAGGTCTTATTGTGGTCAGGGCCTTCCTCTGAAAGCAGCTTATAGCGGATTTTCTGATTGTTATTCCCATTTTGGATGATTTCCTGTAAGATAGTCTTGCTATCGAAAAAGAGCTCCTTGTTCTTGATTCCTGACAGCAGGAACCTCTGAACAAACTCTTTTGCATTAGTAAAACCACCGTCCAGATAGATGGCTCCGATGATGGCTTCCAGAGCATCGGACAGGATGGAATCCCTGATCCTTCCGCCGGAGGCATCCTCCCCCTTGCCAAGCAGCAGATAATCTCCCAGCTCCAGATCCCTGGCGCAGGTTGATAGGGTCTGCTCACAGACGATGCTGGCCCTAAGCTTGGTTAGATCTCCTTCGGACAGATCCTTGTTCTCCTGATATACATATTCACTGGTAACCAACTCCAGTACGGCATCTCCGAGAAATTCAAGCCGCTCATTATTGCTCTCCTTGGGCATCCTCATCTCATTGGCATAGGATGAGTGGGTCAGCGCCTGGAAGAGTATGCTGCCGTTTGAAAAATGATAATTAAATTTATTCTCCAGAGCCGCCTGTATTGCTTCTGATTTCTTACGCATATCCATTAAGTAGATGTCCTCCTTTCGGCCTTAATACTGCTAATAATTTAAAAGCCCAATTAAATAAGGCGAACCTTATTCACAGGGCTTTTACATACCACTGATTGAAAACTGTAAACAAGCAAAAGCTACTTGCAGCCTCTTTGTTCAAGCATATTAGTTCAGAGCATTCTTAATCTGTTCAACCGCATCTGCAACCGTAATGATGTTCTCTGCTTCTTCATTTGCGATTTCAATATCGAACTCTTCTTCTATTCCCATGATGATTTGGAATATATCCAGAGAATCGGCACCAAGATCGTCAACAAAGGTAGTCTCCATCGTTATCTCATCGGCTTCTACATTTAATACTTCACTGATAATTTTTTGCAGCTTTTCAAATTCCATATTCATTCACCCTTCTTTTATATTATAGTTATTCCCCATACATGCAGGAATTAGTTATTTCTTATTCTTCCTTGCTGCTTAACCTGACAGTAATCTTATCATTGATGTTCTGCTCGTTAAAGGTAACACATTGCAGGATGGAGTTCTTAACCTCATTGCTCTTGGAGCTTCCATGGGTCTTGACCACCAGACCGTTCAGACCGAGCAGGGGTGCTCCGCCGTATCTGGCGAAATCAAAGTCCTTTAAGGTCTCCTTCAATGCGGGCTTGCTTAAGAGTGCACCGATCTTACTCCTTGTGGTACTCATTAAGCCTTCCTTGATCTTCTTCAACAGGGCGGTTCCTAAGCCCTCATACAGCTTGAGAATTACATTTCCTACAAAAGCCTCACAAACTATGACATCGGCTCCTCCATAGGGAATCTCCCTAGCCTCGATACTGCCGATAAAATTGATGTCGCTGCATTCCTTCAGCAGGGGGAAGGTTTCCTTCACTAACTGGTTGCCCTTTTCTTCCTCAGCACCGATATTCACGATTGCTACTCTGGGATTTTTAATGCCCACGATGTTCTCCATATAGATGGAACCCATCCGTGCAAACTGTACCAGATGAGAGGGTCTGGCATCTACATTCGCCCCACAGTCCACCAGGAGGGATACTCCCGCAAGGGTGGGGATCAACGGAGTCAGTGGTGGTCTTTCCACCCCTTTGATCCTGCCTACGATCAACTGTCCTCCGGCAAGCACCGCACCGGTACTTCCGGCAGAAACAAAGGCATCGGCTTCTCCGTTCTTCACCAGCTGCAAAGCAACTACAATCGATGAGGTCTTCTTACGGCGGATTGCCATGACCGGCGCTTCATTATTTGTAATGATCTCATCAGCCTGTACGATCTCTATCTGCTTTTTATCATAATTATACTCACTTAAAGCCTTGCTGATGACATCTTCCTTTCCGACTAAGAGGACCTTGATATCCTTCTTCTCCTGAACTGCAAGCACCGCTCCCTTAATGATTTCACCCGGAGCATTATCTCCGCCCATGGCGTCGACTGCAACTGTAATTGTTTTCTGCATAATACCCCCTATATCTCTAGTAAGTAGCGTCGTTCCCAACCGGCTTAAGGATAACCGATATTCGGAATATTGTCAGCTAATCTATAAATCAATATACTTCATATTATATTAAAAATCAACTATTAAATAACACTTTTTCTATGGGTGTTTCATAATATAGGGCTCCTCTTGATTTATACCTTTTCATGAAACAGCCCATATTTCTGCCAATAGAAACAGCTGCCCGAAAGCAGCTGCTATAATTTATAATCTCTTATAGAAGAAGGATTTAAAGTTCAGATAGCCCAGCTGGTTTGCCTGGATCATCTGCTCCGTGCTGCCTACGAACAGGAGTCCGTCCTTCTTTAAGGCGGCGTGGAAGTTACTGTAAATCTTATTCTTCGCCTCATCCGTAAAATAGATAAGTACATTACGGCAGACAATCAGATCCTGGTCCTTGGGATATGGGTCCTTCAGAAGGTCATGCTGTCTGAATTCCACACACCTCTTAATCGAATCTGATATCTGATATGTTCTGTCATTTACCTGAACGAAGTATTTCTTAAGAAATTCCTCGGGTAATGACTTCAGGCTCTTCACATGATATTGGCCGATTCGGGCCTTTTCCATGACCAGCCTGTCTATATCTGTAGCTATAATCTTAATACTGTCCAAAGGAACAAATTTGGATAGCAGCATAACGAGAGAATAAGGTTCATCTCCGGTAGAACAGGCTGCACTCCAGATTTTTAAGTTCTTACCGAATCGATCTGTCAGGTATGGCAGGACTTCCTTCTCCAGCAGGACCCACTGCTCCGGATTGCGATAGAATTCCGATACGTTGATCGTGATATAATTGATGAATTCATCGTAGAAGCTTTTATCTGTCCGAAGCTTTCCTACATACTCGGAATAAGTGGATATACCGTGCTTTGTAATCAGGGCGTCAATGCGTCGTTTCATCTGACGCTCCTTGTAGCAGTTCAGATCGATCTTAGTCAAAGCAAGAATTGACTCCTTAAAGCTTTCGTAACTGTCCAGCACCTACTATTCTCCTTATCTTCCGCAGTATTATGCTATTATTCCTGCACTTCAGCGGGAGCCTCTTCCGCTTCCTTCTCAGGAGCTTCCAGCGCCTTAATGCTTAAGGAAATCTTCTTGTCTTCCTTATTGAATTCCACAACCTTAGCTGTGATCTCCTGGCCGATCTTTAAAGCATTGGCAGGCTTCTCCACATGCTCTCTGGAAATCTGTGATACATGGAGTAAGGCATCAATACCGGGTTCCAGCTCGATGAAAGCACCGAAATCTGTCATTCTGGCAACAACACCCTTTACAACATTGCCTACACTGTATTTTACTTCTGCATTGGTCCAGGGATTCTCATTCTCAAACTTTAAGCTGAGAGCAATCTTCTCACCCTGAATATCCTTCACAAAGGCTCTAACGTTATCGCCTACCTTGAAAACCTTCTTGGGATTCTCAACTCTGCCCCAAGACATCTCTGAAATATGCAGAAGTCCGTCAGCGCCGCCTAAATCGATAAATGCACCGAAATCAGTGATATTCTTAACAGTACCTTCTACGGTCATACCAACGGTAAGCTTCTCGAAGAGTGCCTTCTTCAGGGTCTCTCTCTTCGCAACGATCAGCTGCTTTCTGTCGCCGATGATTCTTCTCTTCTTCGGGTTGAACTCGGTGATAACAAATTCAATCTCCTCACCGGCATACTTGGTCAGATCCTTCTCGTAGGAGTCGGAAATCAGGCTGGCAGGAATAAATACCCTAGCCTCATCAATGATTACGCTTAAACCGCCGTTTAATACTGCGGCTACCTTCGCTTTCAGAACCTCATGGTTATTGAAGGCTTCCTCTAATCTCTTATTACCCTTCTCTGCAGCAAGTCTCTTATAGGTCAAGGCAACCTGGCCTTCACCGTCATTCACCTTCAGAATCTTTGCCTGCATCTTATCGCCGACCTTTACAACAGTGGTAAGGTCTAAGTTTGGTGTATTCGTGTATTCGCTTCTGGTAATGATACCTTCTGACTTGTAGCCTATATTTAAGATGATTTCATCTTCTTTTACACCCAGAACTATTCCTTCTACAACATCACCGTTGTTTATTTCGACTACTTTCTCTTCCTCCAATAATTGTTCAAAACTCTTCTCTGACATAGCGGTAAGAACCTCCTTGATTATATTGTTTGGGGTCGATGCCCCTGCTGTAATACCTACGTTCTGATAAGATTTAAATAGATTTAAATCCAGGTCATCAAGTTTCTGTATATAGTAAGTATCTTCACATTCTTTTTTACAGATTTCATAGAGCTTCTTGGAATTTGAGCTCTCTTTCCCGCCGATCACTATCATGGCATCTGACTGTTTCGCAAGCTCATAAGCGGCGGCCTGACGGTCTCTCGTGGCGTTACAAATCGTATTTAAAACAAGTATATCATAACCCTTTTTTGATATAATTTCAACTAATTCTTGAAATTTATTGTAATTAAATGTCGTCTGTGCTACAATGCACAGCTTCGTGTCCGTAGGCAGCTGAAATTGCTCTGCTTCGGCATATTCTTCAATTACGGTGTAGCCCTGCATCAGGCCGGGATCTTCACTCTCCTTTTGTCCTTCCGCTTGTGAGGACCTGCACCAGCCTATGATACCCTGTATCTCCGGATGGGTGCTCTTTCCTATGATAAGGATATGCCTTCCTTGCTCCGACTGTTCTCTGGCGATTTTATGGATTTTTAAGACATATGGACAGGTAGCATCCATGATTTTATGTCCGTAGGACCTCATTTTTTCATATAAGGCTTCCGAGATTCCATGGCAACGTATGATTATTGTTCCCTTCGGCAGGTCTTTTAATTCTTCCGCATCCTTAATCGCACGGACCCCTTGCTTTTCAAGATCGGCTACCATAGTTTCGTTATGAATGATCGGTCCGTAGGTATAGACAGGACCTTGCTTAGCTGCTTCCTCATAAACCATATCAATTGCCCGCTGTACTCCAAAACAGAAACCGGCACTGTCTGCAATCCTTATATTCAAGTAATTCAACTCCTTATTTCATATTCACAGCGATTTCCTTCTATTCCCTTCCCGTGCAAATCCAAAGTCAAATGCTTTCGGCAGGTAAAACAGGGAAGCATTCAGGTATTCCTGAAGCGAAAATTTCGGCAGGCAACAGGGAAGCAATCGGGGCTAGTTATGCTGTACTTTATGGAAATAAGTCAAAATGGTCTCTACCACTTCCTCGATCGTAAGCTCTGAGCTGTCCAGATAGATCGCATCTTCCGCCTGCTTCAGAGGAGCGAATTCTCTGGTCATATCCCGGTGATCTCTTTCGATGATATCCTGCTCTATCTTTTCAATATCGGCAGCTATGCCCTTCAGCTTTAGCTCCTCATACCTTCTTCTGGCTCTTTCCTTGGTGCTGGCGGTAAGATAAATTTTAAGATCGGCCTCCGGCAGAACAAAGGTGCCGATTTCTCTTCCGTCCATAACCACATTTTCCTTCTTGGCCAAATTCCGCTGCAGTTCAACGAGCTTTAAGCGGACCGGCTTATATACGGAGCTGGCACTGGCCATATTGCCGACCTCCTCCGTACGGATCAGTCCGTTGACATTTTCACCGTTTAAGATCACCAGCTGTTCTCCGTCCTTATACTCGATGGAAACATCCACCTTGCTGCAGGCCTCTTCAATTCCCCCGCTGTCCGTAGGTGCGATGCTGTTTCTTAGAAAATACAGGGCCATGGCACGATACATTGCTCCCGTATCCACATAGATAAAATTCAGCGTTTTTGCCACCTTCTTGGCTATGGTGCTCTTGCCTGCACCGGCAGGTCCATCTATCGCAATACTATAATGCTTCATAAGTCACCTCATATCAGTATATTCATCCTACCTTAGCCCGGGTAGGCTATTTTGAAAAATGGCATGCTTACTTCATATTGCTCCCGGCCAGATAAGCCGTGGACCAGGCAATCTGCAGGTTAAAGCCGCCCGTCAGGGCATCCAGATCCAAAACCTCTCCGACAAAATATACATTGGAGACCAGCTTACTCTCCATAGTAGAGGGATTGACTTCCCTGACTTGAATTCCGCCTCGGGTGATGACCGCCTGATTGTAATCGGCAAGCTTCGTGATACGGAAGGGAAGCTTCTTTAACAGGCTGACCAACCGCAGCCTCTCCTCCCTGGTTATGGAATTGACCTGTTTCTCAGGATCAATCAGGCATAGACGAATAATAACATCAATTAGTTTATTTGGCAAGAGCTGGTCCAGGGAATTCTTAAATTGTTTATTCTTATATTGTTCAAAATCCCGAAGCAATCTGGCATCCAGCTGCTCCTCGGATAGGGCGGGCTTTAAGTCTATCCTTAAGGTCAGCTGCTCCTTCCTTCTAAGATTCTCTATGATATAGCTGCTGGCACTTAAGATCACAGGGCCGCTCACTCCGAAATGAGTGAATAAGAGCTCGCCAAAATCCCGATAGACCTGTTTGTCTCCTGAGAATATCCCGACCTCGATATTCTTTAAGGATAAGCCCATCAGCTCCTTCACATAGGGCTCGGCCACATAAAGCGGCACCAGAGAAGGCGACAGCTCTGTTACGGTATGTCCCAGTACTTTGGCAAAGCGAAAACCATCACCGGTAGAGCCGGTCAGGGGATAGGATACTCCCCCGGTGGCGATGATGATCTTGTCTGCCGTCAGGACAGCTTCCCGGTTCTTTAGTTTCATTCCATAGAAGGAACCATCCTTTACAAGCAGCTCGCTCACTTCACAGTGGTATTCGATAGAGACTCCCAGCCGGTGCAGCTCCCGCTTTAAGGCAGAGATGACATCGGAGGACTTATCCGAAGCCGGAAAGGCTCTGTTGCCCCGTTCAATCTTCACCGGCATCCCCAGTCTCTCAAAAAAATCGATTGCATCATAGTTATTGAAACGGCTGTAAGAAGGGTATAGAAATTTTGGGTTGGTGACCACATGATCAAAGAAGGTATCCCTGTCACAGGCATTGGTAAGATTACATCTTCCCTTGCCGGTGATGAATAATTTCTTGCCAAGCTTTTCATTCTTTTCAAATATGGTAACCTGATTGCCGTTTCCGGCTGCGGCTATGGCAGCCATCATTCCCGAGGCTCCGCCGCCCACCACAAATACCTTACTCATTCTGCACCTTTTTTCTATCAGAAAGGTCTGTCATAACATTCTGATTTATCTATTTTGTGTAGCTCTTTCTTACATTATTATTCCGGTTTCCATATGCTTTATCAGACAGCAAGAGGAAACAGAGAAGAAAATGACAAAGGAGTATAAAAATCAGGTAATTGACGGATAGAAGCAACCGCAATTACCTGACATAGAATTCTCCTGTAAAGGTTGAATGGACCGATCCATTGGGGCATCCTAATTCCGGATCAGTCTATCAGATAAACCTCATCAATCCCAAGTTCAATGTGACCGCTGATATAAGCCTCTCCTTCTACGCGGTAAATCACTTTGTTATAGTCCTCCAGGTTCTCCACCAGGCTTTGGGCAATTGCATCCAGTATCGCTGATTCATAGCCTGCACCCACATTGGATAAGGGTGGCTGATCCGCATAAAAGCTGACAATTACGGCAGTACCTTCCGTCGTTACGCTTTCAATGCCGATCACCAGGGATCTCTCTGCCATCGCTTCCTTTACCGTATCTACTATCAATTGCGGGGTAATCTTAGAACTCTTTGGAACCGCTGCGCTGGTAGCCTCTACCTCAAAATTGGCATTTACGGTATAAACTACCATCTCCATACTTTCTTCCGGCTTAATGTCCAAGGTAGTCGGGCCATCGGAAGTGGCGGATACAGCATCCTCACTATTCTGTTCTGTGCTCCCCTTATCCTTCTCTTTGGTATCGGCCTGATCAGCCGTGTTATTCTCGTCCGTCTTCAGAGTTTGGTCTGTCTTCTTCGTCTTTGTTTTGGAATCCGAGTCACTATAGGTACTCAACCTGATATTCTTACATCCAAACAACAGCAAGCTGAATGAAATGATCAACATCATAATTAATGTTATATAGCTTCGCTTCATAATAAAACCTCCATTCTGCTCCAGGCAGATTAAAACATAAGCGAAAGTATAAGAACCCTTCCATGATGTAACAATATCATGCAACTGTGTCATTTCTATGGTATTATTCTAAACTTATCCATATAAAATTAATAAAAACCTTCCTATTTATGAGATTCGGTTTCCGGAATAATCCAGAAGACATCTGCGGAGCTGGTCCAGAGCATAGATGACACTCTGCTCCCTGATCTTCTGCCGGTTACCCCGAAATCTGCATTCTCTGACTGTGGTCCTACCCTTCACATGGCAGGCAAGATAGACCAAACCAACCGGTTTTTCCTCTGTACCTCCGCCGGGACCGGCAATCCCCGTGACCGCTATCGCCGCATCACAGCCACTGTTACGGGCAGCTCCCTCGGCCATCTCCCTGGCTGTCTGCTCGCTGACTGCTCCCCACTGCTTAAGGGTGTCCTGACTCACACCGAGGTATTTGCATTTAGCTTCATTGGAATAGGTGATTAAGCCCTCCTGCAGTACCTCTGAGGCTCCGGGTACATTCACCAGTCTTCCGGTCAGGAGACCGCCTGTACAGGATTCGGCAGTGACCAGCGTCATACCGTATTCTGCCAGCTGTCGGACGACTACCTCCTCGAGACTGATCTCTTCCTCATCTGTATAGATATTATCTCCGAATCTTTCATACAGTTTTGCCAGCAAGGGCTGAAGCATATTCAGGGCCTCCTCCTTCTGTTCGGCAGAGGCTGTGATGCGGAAATGTACCTCTCCGCTCTTGGCATAGGGTGCAATCGTAGGATTGCTCTGGCCTTCGATCAGATCCAACAGCATGGTCTCGGCCCGACTTTCTCCTATCCCGCATACCTTTACCATTTTTGATACATAGCACCGTTTTTGCAGCCTTCTCAAATAGGGAAGCATTCCCTGTTCAAACATGGGAATCATCTCGACAGGAGGGCCCGGAAGCAGCAGGATTCTCTTCTCCCCCTCCTCTACGATGTAGCCCGGAGCAGTTCCGTTCTCATTATCCACGACGATGCTGTTTTCAATCTTCAGGGCCTGTTTCCAGTTATTTTCTGTGATTCTGGCCAATCCCTCCGCTGCCCTGACACCATTCGCATGCAGCTGCAGCTTCTGAAAATAATCCAGGATTCTCTCCCTGGAATGCTCATCCATCACCAGCTTCCGGCCAAGAACCTTAGCAGTGGTTTCCTTGGTCAAATCATCCTGGGTCGGTCCAAGTCCGCCGGTCAGAAGCACCAGGTCAGACCTTGACAGGGCTGTCCGGAGAGCCTCGGACAAACGGCCCGGATTGTCACCGACCGTCACCTGATAATATAAGGAGAAGCCTAGCTCGGCACATTTCACCGACAGATAATTGGCATTCGTATTCACGATGTAGCCCAAGAGTATCTCCGTACCTACACTGATCAATTCTACGGTCATATAAGTCTACTTCCTTCCAAGTGAATTCTATTTTTCCAGTTATAGAAAGGGCTGTCTCAAGTAACAGCCCTGTTAAACATATCTATGTTTTACCTGAACAGCCTTATTTTATATTATTTTCCTTCAGTACCTGCTTGTTCTTATACATATAATCTACCAGTGAAATGATGGTCAGTACCAGAGATAAATAGATGGCAATCTGCTCCAGGATATTGAAAAAGGTCAGATCCAGATCAACAATCAGCATTACGCTCATGACAATCTGCACATTCGTCTTGACTTTGCCCCACCAGCCGGCAGCAATCACAACTCCGCCGTCTGAAGCGATCAGCCGAAAGCCGCTGATGATAAATTCCCTGGCGATGATGATAATGACGACCCAGGAAGGCATAAGCTTAAATTCCACAAAACAGATCAAAGCACTGGATACCAGAAGCTTATCTGCCAGCGGGTCCATAAATTTACCGAAATTCGTTATCAGATTATGCTTTCTGGCAATATGTCCGTCCATGAGATCGGTCAGGGCAGCCAACACAAAGATAGCTGCGGCAATATACCTACCGTAAGGGATCTCCGGTATCAGCATAAAAATCAGAAATACCGGTATCATGCATACTCTGACAATGGTAATCTTATTCGGCAGATTCATTCATGTCACTTCCTTTCACAATATCTCCCACCAGATCATAACCCTTTGCCTGCTTTACTTTTACCGTAACGAGGTCTCCCGATAAGAGCTCCTCTTCGGCATGGAAAAACAGATAACCGTCCACCTGGGGAGCATCCATATAGCTTCTTCCGATATATAGATTTTCTTCTTCCGTTATTCTGCCCTCGGTCAGAACCTCAAAGGTTCTTCCGATTTTCGCTTGCGTCTCTTCAAATACGATGGTCTGCTGCAGCTGCATCAGCTCCTTCTGCCTCTGCTTCTTCACCTTGGCAGTAATCTGAGGCTTCAGTTTTGCAGCAGGAGTATCTTCCTCTTTGGAATAAGTGAATACACCTAATCTGTCAAAACGCTGTCTCTTCACAAAATCCAACAGCTCCTTATGTTCCTCTTCCGTCTCTGTGGGAAAGCCTGTAATTAAGGTCGTCCGCAAGGTAATATCAGGTATCTCGGTCCGAAGCTTACGGATGATCTGCTCCAAAGCTGCCTGATCCGTTCTTCTTCCCATCAGCTTCAGAATTCTGTCAGAGGCATGCTGAATGGGGATATCAAGATAATGGCAAAGCTTCGGTTCTGCCTTTATCACAGCGATCAGCTCCTCCGTAATCTCCTCCGGGTAACAATATAAGAGTCGGATCCAGGCAATACCCGGAATTTTTGCCAGCTTGCCAAGCAGCTCCGGCAGAGCCTTCCTTCCATAGAGATCAAAACCGTAGAGGGTAGTTTCCTGGGCTACCAGAATCAGCTCCTTTACCCCCTGGGCAGACAGATATTCTGCCTCTTCCAGCAGGTCCTCCATGGGTATGCTGCGGTAGTTGCCCCTTACCCGCGGAATCACGCAATAGGTACAATGCTTATCACAGCCCTCGGCGATCTTTAAGTAAGCAGAATGAGTACCGGAGGTCAGGATTCTCCCTGTCGCCGCTACCGGAGGAAGGTCCAGGGAATCAAAGTGGGTGTGCTGCTGTCCCTCCGTCAGCTCCTCCACTACCTGAAGGATGCCGGTGAAGCTGGAGGTCCCCATCAGCGCATCCACCTCAGGGATTTCAGTCAGAATCTCCTCCTTATACCTCTCTGCAAGACAACCGGTAACGATCAGGGCCTTACAGCTTCCATTCTTTTTATATTGGGCCATCTCCAGGATGGTATTGATACTTTCCTGCTTTGCATCATGGATAAAGCAGCAGGTATTGATGATGATGATATCTGCCTTCTGCTCCTCCTGTGTAATCTGATATCCGTTTTTGTGGAGTATCCCCAGCATGTTCTCGCTGTCTACAAGATTCTTGTCGCAGCCAAGTGATACAAAAAATATATTCATTTATAACCTATCTCCTTTGCATATTCCAGCCGTCCTTGCAGGCTTATATGGGTAATTACAGGTCTCTTCCTGCATCTGTATCATTGTAGCAGTTTTCGGCTGAAAAGGAAACTGCAATTTCATAAAAGGAAATAGGTTTTCTTCTTTCTCTTTGAAGCTATGCTTATTTCCCCGATTTTGCTTCCTTTCTTTTACGGACCAGCAGATAGGCGGCCATCAGAAGTATAATCAGGACCAGGACCACAATGCTGACCAGGTAGAGGGTGGTGCTCTCTGATTTTTCGACTGTCTTTTCTACCGGCTTCGCTTCTGTAGCGGCCGGCTGACCTGCTTCCTTTCCATCTGTCTGGGTGGAGGCTGCCGGAGCCGTTTCTCCCTCCTTGAGGACTTCGAATACAGGGGTAAGCTCCACCTGAGAGGACTGGGCTCCGAGGCTGGAGGCATCTATGGTGGCCTCCGTACTGTCAGAGGCTCCGCTCCAGCGGACAAAACGGTAGCCCTCGTCAGGAACCGCGGTCAGTAAGGTAGGAACTCCCGAATAGTAGGATTTCTTCCAGACGCCGTCCTTTACTCCATTCGCAGAAGCATCAATCATAACCGTATTCACAAGGACCTTGCCGGAAAGGGACTTCCCTTCCTCGCCGGTCCCAATCGACAGGAAGAATAATTGGCCCAGGTCAAACTTCTTCGCTAAAAAGTTTTTACAGATCGTCTCTCTTTTATTGATGAATTCCTTCACTGTATCCACGTTCTTATACCAATCATGCAGCAGACCGAAACGGTTACGGAACTCTTCAATCGCGCCTTCATAATTGACTGCGATCTGATCCACTAAGGCTTTGGCATAATCCGGGTCAAAGCTGGTATTCAACAGATCCAGATATCTTTGGCAGAAATATACCTTGAATTCTTCGTTCTCCAAGAGCTTCCTGAACAGCAGGGTCGAACCGTCCTGGTTTGGCCATTCGGTTCCTCCTACCTTTAGGGCATCGGAAAGGGAATCCATATAATATGCTCTGGCATTATAGAGGCCGAAGCAAAAATCCGTATCATATACAAGGAAGCGAAGTCTTCCGTCCAGCCCATAGGGGGCCTCGGGATCATACTCTGTTCTTACCCTCCAGGCCTTACAGTTATTGCCCGGCCAATCCCGGTTGGCTCCATAGAGGTTGATGATCTGATAATCCACATAGTTCTCAATATCGATCCATTGCTTGAGCTGCTCGTAATTCTTCTGAACCGATAAATCCTTCTCCCGGACAAAGTCCAGAAATCTCTGATAGAAAACCAGATCAGAGTCCTCACCGGTTGAGATGACGGGTACCTGTGCTCCGGTCTCATTATACTCGAATTCATAAATGATGACTTCATTTTCATCGACATCATAATGATCTTCTATGTATTTTTCATCCTGCCGCTCCCTGATATTCTGAATTCCGTAAAATTCTCCGTTGATGAAGGTAACTGCCGGACGAAAGGCCTGCAGATCCAGGGAGGTATTGGTCATCAGCGCCTGGGTCAGGGCATCACGGAAGAGGGTTCCGTCTCCCGCTGTTCCTTCATTTCCACCGTTTCGAAGCAGCAGTCGCTTGAACTTCGTAATCTTTTTGCCCAGCTTATCACCACTGTCTACCTGAGCAGGTATGACACTGCTTCCGAAAAAGTCATATTCGAACTGAGTCTGTTCGTCATATTCTGATCTGGCATAAAGCCGGAAGGATTTGAAGGCCCAGTCCCTGGAGGCTGCTCCATGCAGTCTGATACCCGCATCCATGGTAAGCTGCAGCTCTCCGTCTTGGTCAAAATACTCGAAATGCACCGGTCTTTCCCACTCCCTCCCCCTGTTCTGGGTATTGAAGGGAGACATAATGCCGATAAAGCCGTCATAAAGGTTTTTGGCATCCGTCACAAGGGAAACGATAGGCATCTGATATCTGGTGAAGATATTACTGTCTACGAAGTAGGAAGTGGTAACCACCTTGCTTTGGTTGCCATTGGAATCAAGAGCCACCGCACGAAGCACTGTACCGCAGAAGAATCTGGAGTCCTGTTCTCTGACGGCCTGATAACCGATCCTCATCGGAGAGGTATATTCATAGGTGGTGGTATTGCCGGGAACCGGAATACTTCCGTCCAGGGTGTAATATATCTTGGCTCCCGCGGTACTGGAGCTGATCGTCAGGTCAAATTCCTCCGTATACAGACCTGCCGGCACGGAGAAAACCGGCTCTGAAACCCGGGTCTCCGCGAATGCACTTCCTGTAAACAGGAAGAGGAAGGTCATCAGGAATAATAGGAAAATGGAAGTTTTTTTCATTGTGTTCATATGGTCGCTTGTCATCCAAGGATTCTCTGTCTAAGAATCGGCTGACTTTTCCTTTCTCTTGGCATGGGTCCATGTATCTTTCGCTGCTATTTCGTCTATAAAATATCTACTTCTTCTGCATCAGGGCTGCTTCCACACAGTTATGCATCAGCATCGCCACTGTCATCAGTCCGACTCCGCCGGGAACCGGTGTGATCGCACTTGCCACAGGGAACACATCCTCGTAGTCCACATCCCCGCAGAGCTTATTATTTTCATCTCTGTTCATGCCGACGTCGATGACCACTGCCCCCTCCTTCACAAAATCCCTTGTGATATAACGGGACTTACCGATTGCCGCAATCAGGATATCAGCTCTTCTTGCTACTTCCTTCAGATTCTTGGTGCGGGAATGGCATACGGTAACCGTTGCATTTTCCCTAAGCATCAGCATGGACATGGGCTTGCCTACGATATTACTTCTGCCGATGATCACACATTCTTTTCCTTCTATTTCAATTTCATAACGCTTCAGCATCTCTATGACGCCTGCAGGGGTACAGGATACAAAACCCTTCTTTCCGATACTTAAGTTACCCACACTCTGCGGGTGAAAGCCATCCACATCCTTTTCAACTGCAATATTCTGAATCACGATATCTTCATCGATATGTTTGGGCAGGGGAAGCTGTACCAGAATCCCGTTTACAGTCTCATCGGCATTCAGCCTTCTGACCAGCTCTAAAAGCTCCTCCTGGGTGGTCTCAAAAGGCAGCTCATAGGCAATAGACTTAATTCCGGTATAATCACAGGCCTTCTTCTTATTTCCCACATATACCGTGGAAGCTGGGTCATGACCCACCTGGATCACAACCAAGGTGACCTCCACCTTCTCCTCCTTGAGCAAAGCTACTCTTTCCTTAACCTCTTCCTTAATCTCTGCAGATATTTTTCTGCCGTCAATGATCACTGTCATCGTATCTCTCTCCCATTCACATCGTTCTGCTTTTCTATCCACCTGTCAGGTGAATCACCATATCTATTCTAATATATTCCAACCGATATCTCAAGAAATATTTACTGGCCCCAAAGAAGAATGATTTGATTACTCATGGGAAAATCTACGGAAAGCAGGACAAACCATAAGCCAAATAGCGGTCCGGGCATATCAGCAGCCCGAACCGCTATTTATTCTGAATGTATGTCAGATGATAAAATCACACCAATCCTGTATTACTCTGCCCGATAATAATTGATCAGGCAGCCCTTTAAGATGATTTCTCTCTCATCTGCTGTCAGCTCTCCCAGTCTTAGGGTGAATTCCTTCATTCCCTTGTTCACAACGTAAGCCTTAACCTCGGACTCCTTTTCGGCAATGACCCGTCTGATATCCTTGACAAAGACATAATCACCGTTGGCAAAGGGTAGCTCTCCCTCATAGAGGAAGGGCAGCATGCCCCAATTGATCAGGTTGGACCGGTAACGCTTGGTTGCATATTCCTTGGCGATGTTGGCCAGACCGCCCAGTACCTTCTGGCAGCTGGCAGCCTGCTCTCTGGCAGAGCCGTCGCCGGGCTTCACGGCATAGATGGTGCTGCCGATCTGGGTGGTCTTTCTGTCAATGGAAAACCTCTCTTCTATGGATGCATAGATCTCAGCCAGCTCGCTACTGGCAGCCAGAATATCCTCTCCTGCGATTCTTGCTTTCTCTGCCTTCTGCACCTCCTTGGCACGGCTGACATAAGCCGGATCCTTTCTGGACAGAGTAAACTCTGCCAGGCCTAAGGGATTGGAGCGATAAGAAGAGGTCTCACCGGAAGGAATCAGTTCATCGGTTGTGGTAACGGGATCATGAATTTCTGATACCACCTTAAGAATCAGATCCTCGCTTAAGGCAGTCATGGCAGGCCAATCCACGATTCCGGGGCCGAATTTCACTTCCACGGAGGGATCCGGCTTACCAAGACCGTTATAAACTCTGTTTTCATAGATTCTGCTGTCAAAATAGTACTTCGGTTTTCCAAAATTCACATCAATGTTCTCCGCAGAGGTCAGATAACCCTGGTTGGCTGCAGTAGCGGCAATGGAGCGGGCATCCATCAGAGCCACGGAAGCAATCTGTCCGGCAGTCACCTTAGAGCCTTCACGATTAGGGAAGTTTCTCGTTGTATGACGGATGGAGAAGCCGTTGTTGGCAGGAACATCACCGGCACCGAAGCAGGGTCCGCAGAAGGCGGTACGGATGGTGGCACCGGAGGCCATCAGTCTGGCTACGCTTCCGTTCTTCACCAGCTCCATGAATACCGGCTGGCTGGCAGGATATACACTTAGGGAGAATTCATCTGCACCGATGTATTTATCCGCTAAGATATCCGCTGCATCACAGATGTTCTCAAAACCACCGCCGGCGCAGCCTGCGATGGAGCCCTGTTCTACATAAAATCTGCCGTTTCTGATCTTATCCTTTAAGGAGTACTTCACTTTATTGTTATCCAGACTGACCAGGGCCTTCTTCTCTACCAGGTCCAGAATGTCATGGAGATTGGCATTCAGCTCGTCGATTGTGTAGACATTGCTGGGATGGAAGGGCATGGCGATCATCGGCTTGATTTCTGACAGATCCACATGGATCATGCCGTCATAATAGGCCACAGCCTGAGGCTTCAGCTCCTTATAATCTTCCGGTCTGCGGTGGAGCTCATAGTATTCCTTCACCTTATCGTCTGTCACCCAAATAGAGGACAGGCAGGTGGTCTCCGTAGTCATGACATCTATACCGATACGGTAATCAACACTGAGGTGCTCAATTCCGTCACCGACGAATTCCATCACCTTATTGTTCACATAACCGTTCTCAAATACGGCTCCGATAATGGCCAGGGCTACGTCCTGAGGACCGACTCCCTTCCGAAGCTTTCCGGTCAGATAGACCGCTACGACCTCGGGCATATTGATATCATAGGTACGGCGTAAGAGCTGTTTCACGATCTCTGGGCCGCCTTCACCTACTGCCATGGTTCCTAAAGCACCATAACGGGTATGACTGTCCGAGCCCAGCAGCATACCGCCGCCTGCCGCCAGCATCTCACGGGCATACTGATGGATGACCGCCTGATGAGGAGGTACATAAATTCCGCCATAACGCTTGGCACAGGAAAGACCATACATATGGTCATCCTCATTGATGGTACCTCCAACGGCACAAAGACTGTTGTGACAATTGGTCAGCACATAGGGAACAGGGAATTCCGTCAGTCCGCTTGCTCTGGCAGTCTGAAGGATACCGACGAAGGTAATGTCATGGGAGGTCAGCTTATCGAAGCGAAGCTTTAATTTCTCCATATTGCCGGAGCTGTTATGCTGCTCCAGAATCCCGTAGGCCATGGTGCCTTTCTTTGCGGCCTCCTTATGTATCTCTTTCTGACCGGTTTTCCCATAGATCTCTTCGGCAGCAGCCGGATGGTCCGGAATTACTTGGCTTCCGTTCAGGAGATAAACTCCCTTGTCAAATAATTTAATCATCTTGCTTTCTCCTTTATGAGGGTACACCTCTGTAATCATGATAAAATGCACCTTGCAATGGGACCGGCGGCCCTTAACTAAGGACCGCGGTCGGATTGTAAAGTGCAGTGTGTTTAGAATTAATCAGATATGTCTCCTGTCTGATAATCTATGATATGCTCTTCATCGCAGGTAATCAGCTGGGAGGATAAGAAGCCGCTGGATGCTTTAATCTTCATGGAGATTAAGCCATCCTCCGTCTGATCGAAGGTGATTGCCACCTTACCGTCAAAATAATCATTGAATAAGCCTGCGTCTACGACATATTTATGCTCATAGCCCTCGAAGATAAAACGGATCTCCAGATTTGCTTCCAAACCAAGCAGATCGATGGCCCTTAACTCCCTGGTCTGTTGCTTGCCCGGTTGAATATCGTAATATTCATAGACCTCTTCCTCAAGTCTGCCTTCCGCATAAACAAAATATGCTTTCAGCTCTTCCACAGCGATATCCGTACGATTGGTAACTCTGATATAACCGGACTGATTTTCAATTATCATCAGTACAGCAAGGATAAATGCCAGGACACCGATGACCGCAAAAAGAATAATTTTCTTTTCATTGCCCAGCACTTCCTTCTGTTCGGTTTCCTTATTCCTATTCCTGATTTTCTTCATCCTGTAACCTCCAACGTTTCCTATGTCTACATGTTTTTGTTATAGACATGCTATTTTCTTGCTGATCCTATCTTTGTACTCTGCCGGAAGCATCTCCGCCCACCAGGGTTTCCACCTCTGCTCTGCTGACCAGGTTGAAATCTCCGGGAATGGTATGCTTTAAGGCAGAAGCAGCCACACCGAATTCCAGAGCGGCCTTCATATCCTTCCCATCCAGAAGTCCGCAGATAAAGCCGCCTGCGAAAGCATCTCCGCCACCGACACGGTCTACGATTCTGATATCATATTTTCTGGAATGATAGAATTCCTTACCGTCATAGATGCAGGCTGACCAGCCGTTATCCGATGCGGAATAGCTCTCTCTTAAGGAGCTTACGACATATTTGAAATTGAATTTCTTCACCATCTGTTCAAAGATATCCTGATAGCCTGCCAGCTCCAGCTCACCACTGGTAACATCGGTCTTGCCGGGCTTAAAGCCCAGAACCTTCTCGGCATCCTCTTCATTACCGATGCAGACATCCACATACTGCATCAGGTTGGTCATGATTCTCTGAGCCTTCTCAGAGGACCAAAGCTTCTTACGGAAGTTCAGGTCAACGGACACGGTTATATTCTTCCGCTTTGCAGCCTTTAAGGCTTCCTCGGTCAGCACCGCCGCCTTATCACTGACAGCAGGGGTGATGCCGGTAAAATGGAACCAGTCTGCACCTTCAAAGATCGCATCAAAATCAAAATCAGAGGGATCTGCTTCGGCGATAGCCGCATGCGCTCTGTCATAGACAACATTGGAGGCTCTCATGGAAGCACCGGTTTCAAGAAAATATATTCCAAGGCGCTCACCGCCCCTAGCCACAAAATCACAATTCACATTATATTTCCTTAAGGCTGCGAGGGCACTGTCCCCGATCGGGTTCTTCGGAACCTTCGTTACAAAATAAGCCTGATGGCCGTAATTTGCCAGCGATACAGCTACATTCGCCTCTCCTCCGCCATAACATACATCAAAGCTGTCAGACTGGATGATTTTCTGGTTTCCCGGGGTGGAAAGCCGGAGCATAATTTCTCCCATCGTAATCACTTTTGCCATTTCATGTTCTCCTTTATTTGAATTATTGCAGCTTGGTATGGCATAAACCCATACCAAACCTGAATGGTTACAATAAATATTTCCATTACACAGTATAGGACGGACATAGCCGTTCGTCAAGTCCGTTCTTCTTCCTTCCCTTGACTTTAAGTCAGCCGAAGTACTATAATGTGTATCATGAATTTGCTTCCCCGGGCTTTAGGAGACTGCCGATCGGGCAAATATCAAGCTTTCGCTATATTATAATCATTATGTCTTTTCTTGGAGGTTTCTATGAAGAATTTTATGGATCAGGATTTTTTATTGTCCACAGATACTGCTAAAGAGCTTTATCACAGCTATGCGAAGGACATGCCCATCGTGGACTATCATTGTCATATTGTCCCCAGGGAAATCGCAGAGGATATCAGATTTGAGAATATCACGAAGCTATGGCTAGGTGCAGACCATTATAAATGGCGCCTTATGCGGGCGAATGGGGTTGAAGAGAAATATATCACGGGAGATGCCCCGGATCGGGAGAAGTTTCAGAAGTGGGCGGAAACCCTGGAAGCTGCCATCGGTAATCCTCTTTATCACTGGAGCCATCTGGAGCTGCAGCGGTATTTCGGTTATGAAGGCGCTTTAAGCGGTGAAACTGCGGAGGATGTATGGGAGCTCTGTAATGCCAAGCTTCAGGAGCCCCAGATGAGTGCCAAGGGGCTGATCCGTATGTCCAATGTAAAGGTTCTCTGTACAACGGATGATCCCATTGACACCCTGGAATATCACAGGGAGCTGGCAAAGGATTCTTCTTTTCAGACCAAGGTACTCCCCGCTTTTCGTCCTGACGAAGCGATGAACATCGAAAAGCCCGGCTTTTTAAGCTATCTTGACAAGCTTTCCGAGGCCAGTGGCATCCGGATCACAGACTTTAAGTCTCTCTGC
Source organism: Bacillota bacterium (assembly GCA_023441965.1). Classification (GTDB taxonomy): domain Bacteria; phylum Bacillota; class Clostridia; order Lachnospirales; family Lachnospiraceae; genus Mobilitalea. The sequence continues at coordinate 26,531 of JAEZNB010000011.1, read as the reverse complement.
GAGGCTCTTACGGACCGGATGGAGTACTTCAGACAGCATGGCTGCTGTATCTCTGACCACGGAATGGAGTATGTTATGTATGAGCCTGCCGATGAGGCAGAGATAGAAGCCATCTTCGCTAAGCGTCTGACCGGTGAGCTTCCCGACAGACCGGAGCAGCTTAAGTTCAAGACAGCCTTCCTCTTATATGCAGGTAGGGAATATCACAGGCTGAACTGGGTCATGCAGCTGCATTACGGTGTCAAGAGGGACAACAATAGCCGTTTCTTCCGCAAGATCGGCATCAATACGGGCTTTGACTGTATCGATGACAGCAATACCTCCTCGGCTCAGCTGGCGGATTTCTTAAATGCCCTGGATGTAACCGATCAGCTGCCCAAGACCATCCTCTATTCCTTAAATCCCACCGATAATACGGCGATTGATACAGTGATGGGCTGCTTCGAGGATTCCTCAGCCATCGGTAAGATCCAGCATGGCTCAGCCTGGTGGTTCAACGATCACAAGCCCGGTATGAAGGATCATCTGGTCACCTTATCCAGCCTAAGCCTGCTGAGTAATTTTATCGGTATGCTGACGGACTCCAGAAGCTTCCTGTCCTATACCAGACATGAATACTTCAGGCGTATCCTCTGCGACTACCTGGGTTCCTTGGTAGAAAACGGTGAATTCCCGAAGAACATGAAGCTGCTCGGCAGAATTGTGCAGGATATCTCCTGCCATAACAGCATGCGATTTTTTCATTTTGAATAGGAAATATAATTCCTGCGGAACATGGTGATAAAGCCGAGAATCATGCTGAACACCGCAACAAAAAAGGGAAATACAACTTCAAAGCCAGTATCCTGATACTTATAAATACCGCTGAAGCAAAGTAAAAGTGACATACCGGAAATCAAGGCAAAGAGCAAGCCTCCGGTAAAGCGTCTGTATTTGCTGCAGCGGTATCTTATTACAATTTTCTTCATACTCTCCCCGTCCTTTAACAGATGCAGTTAATGCCTTCCTCTATTAAACGATTGAAAAAGGGAAAAGGTTTCATATTTTTGAAAATTTTTTTATTTTATTCTTTTACAGTGCGAATCAGCTCCCTGCCGTACTTAGTCAAGGACTCTAATTCAGCCTCATCCGGAACCCAAAGGGTACGGTAGCCATCTCCCATAAGGGCAAAGCCAGCTTTCACCAGCTCTTCCTTTAAGAGCTTCACGGCTTCTCCGCTCCAGCCATAGCTGCCGAAGGCAGCGGCCTTCTTATTCTTAAACTTCAGGCCTCTGACCATCTCTAAAAGGCCTGCGATGGAATGCATATAACCGTTATTGACGGTAGGTGACCCCACCAGAATCGCCTTGGACTTGAAAATCTCGGTTATGATATCGTTCTTATCCTCCTTGGAGGCGTTACATAACTTGACCGTTACGGTAGGATCCTCTCTTCTAAGTCCATCAGCGATTGCTTCCGCCATCCTTCTGGTAGCATTCCACATGGTATCATAGATAATCGTAATCTGATTCTCCTGATAATCCTCAGCCCATTTCTGATACTGCTCCACGATCTGGAGAGGATTGTTCTTCCAGATCACTCCATGACTGGGGCAGATCAGGGTGACAGGCAGATTAAGCTTTAATACCTCATCGATCTTCTTGGAGACCAGCCTGCTGAAGGGTGTCAGGATATTAGCATAATACTTGGTTGCTTCTTCAAAGAGCTCAGAGTTATCCACCAAATCATTGTATAAGGATTCCGTGGCATAATGCTGACCGAAAGCGTCATTGCTGAAGAGGATGTTCTCTCCGTCCATATAGGTGAACATGGAATCCGGCCAATGAAGCATGGGTGCCTCCACAAAGGTAAGGGTATGAGCTCCCAGCTTTAAGGAGTCTCCGGTCTTAACCGTCACAAAGTTCCAGTCCTGATGGTAGTGTCCCTTAAGGATCTTGGCTCCGTTGGCTGTACAGTAGATCGGGGTGCCGGGAATCTCTCTCATCAGCTCCGGCAGGGCTCCGCTATGGTCGATCTCACTGTGATTTAGGATGATATAATCGATTTCCTTCAGATCAATCTCCTGCTTCAGCCTGCTGACGAATTCCTTATCATAGGGCTGCCATACCGTGTCAATCAAAACTGTCTTCTCATCTCTGACCAGATAGGAATTATAGGAGGATCCCTTCCAGGTGGAATACTCATTTCCGTGGAAGCTCTTTAATTCCCAATCAACTTTACCTACCCAGGTGACATGCTCTGTAATTTTCTTACCCATCTTCATTCCTCCATTTATCTTACCGTACTTCTTACGGCATTTTTATCTTCATTTCTTCTTTACATTGAATAGTATAACAATAGCATGAGCAGCTTGCTTTGATTCAAATCACACTTACGAAAAGATTCAAAGGTTTAATACTGACCGCTCCAAAGGCCTAGGATTTTATTCAGACAGAAGCGATAATTGATCCTGGGAATCTCTTCTGTCGTATGGATCGGAAGCTTTTGATACAGGGTGTCATTGATATAATAGGAGGCATAGCCTGCCACCTCTCCTGCCTGAACCGGAGCCTTCAGCTCCTCCGGCAGCTCATATTCGATGCGGACCGTCTCATCCTTCCTCATCAGCAGGGACAGATTTCCTTTCAGACTTAAGGCCTCCAGCTTCTTCTGACCCTCCTGTACGGGAAGCGGTTCCAGCTGAACCTCTTGGAAGATTTGCCGCTTCTCATAATGATCTATCCCGTAGGTCATCAGCTTCTTGGTGTCCGTCCATTTTATGCTTTTATTCGGAGGCCATCCACAGCCCAGGACAACGGAGATTAAGGTCCGGTCCGGCCGTCGGATGGCTCCGACAAAGCAGTAGCCTGCCTTACCGGTAAAGCCTGTTTTCACACCGATGGCTCCGTCCATCATATAGAGGAACTTATTCTTATTGCTGACAGAATGGCCTCTGCCATTGATCAGCTCTTTGAATTGATGGGATGCGGTATTCGTAATCTTGATGAAGCGGTCATTTTTAATTGCATAGCCTGCGATCACAGCCAGGTCTCTGGCAGTGGTATAATGGCCCTCCGCATCCAGTCCGTTCGGTGTAACAAAATTCGTATTCATACAGTCAAGGGATCTGGCCTTATCATTCATCATCGTTGCGAAGCCCTCCACAGAGCCTCCCACATGCTCGGCGATGGCAACGGCACAATCATTATGGCTCTCCAGCATAAGGGAATAAAGCAGATCCCTAAGATAATACTGCTCCCCCGTCCGGATCCCCAGCTGAACATCCGGCTGCCTGGCGGCATAGGAGGAAACCGTAACGATATCGTCCAGGTCCGCATTTTCTAGGGCAATCACGCAGGTCATGATTTTGGTCGTAGAGGCCATGGGCAATTTATCATAGCCGTGCTCCTCATACAAGACCCTGTTATTCTCCCCATCCATTAAAAGAGCTGCCTTGGCACTTAGCTTGATATCCTTGGGAACATCAACGGTCAATTCCGTCTCTTTCTCCGCCTCTGACGGCTCCAGCATTCTCCTATATTCCTGTTCACTTTCGCTGAAACGCTGATTCTCATCTTTCATCTTAACCCCAAGCTCCTCCGCCTCCAGAACCGGAGCATGATGGAGCTCATGATAATAGGTCTTAAGAGAGTTATATTGATAGCCAGTGATCACGGCCAGCAGCAAAAAACAGGGAATTATCGTACTTAGCTTCTTCTTCAACATAAATCATCCCATCCGTTTCTTTACTAAAATCTATTGTAAAAGTTCCGGAATATTCATGATTTAAGACAGAAGCTCAAATCGTTTTTACAAGCTCTTAGACTATGGTTTTTTAGGACAACCTACCCTTAAAGTCCTCGTAGGAAAACTCCTTTATTTTTTGCAGACTTCCATCTTCCTTCCTAAGATAAATCGAAGGAAGATTGATTCCGTTGAAGGTATTATTCTTGACCATGGAATAGATGGCCATATCACAGAAGATCAGTCTGTCCCCCACCTTCAGAGGCTCCGGGAAGGAATAGTCACCGATCACATCCCCTGCCAAACAGGTGGGTCCGCCCAGGCGGTAGCTGTAAGGATACTCTCCCTTCTCTTCTGAACCAATTATCTTGGGCCGATAGGGCATCTCCAGAACATCCGGCATATGACAGGCAGCTGAGGTGTCCAGAATGGCAAGCTTCATCCCGTTCTCCATCAGTTCCAGTACAGAGCTGACCAGCCAGCCGGCATTTAAGGCAACCGCTTCACCCGGCTCCAGATAGACCTGTAGCTGATAGGTTTCCTTCATATGCATGATACAGGAAACGAGGGTATCGATTTCATAATCCTCCCTGCTGATATGATGGCCTCCGCCGAAGTTCAGCCATTTCATACCCTGCAGATAGTCTCCGAACTTCTCTTCCACTACCTTGAGAGTTCTCTCCAGTACATCGGAGTTCTGCTCGCACATAGTATGAAAATGCAGCCCCTCTATACCGGTCAGGTCTGCTCCCCGAAGCTGCTCCAAGGTAATACCGAAACGGGAGTTTTCGAAGCAGGGATTATACATATCCGTCTCAATCTCTGAGTACTCGGGATTGATCCGAAGGCCGCAGGAGACCCTGCGCTTCTTCCCAGCATTCCCTGTCTCCCGATCTTCCTCTGCTTCCTGCATTTGATTATATGCAACAACCCTGTTCTTATATTTATTCCACTGCTGTAGAGAATTAAATACGATATGGTCACAGAGGGATAGAACCTGATCGAATTCCTCCTCCTTATAGGCAGGAGCAAAGATATGAACCTCCTTACCCATCTCCTCATAGCCAAGCCTTGCTTCATAGAGGGAGCTGGCTGTGGTACCGCTTAAGTACTGACCTATCAAAGGATAGACCGCATACATGGAGAAGGCCTTCTGTGCCAAGAGTATCTCGCAGCCGGTCCTGTCCATGACAGACCGCAGGATGGATAAGTTCTTTATCAATAATTGCTCATCAACCACATAGGAGGGGGTTGAAATCCGATTAAAATCCAGAGTCATAGGCTTCTCCTTTCCTTTGTCCTGTTTATGATATCAAAAGCCCTAAGAGATGGAACCGGTCACCGCCGGAAGTGGCAGCTTTTTTGATCTCTATGCGGTGCAGCTTCTTCTCCTTGGACCGGTAAACCTGGATGGTATCGGCATAGGAGCCCCAGCCTCCGCTGAAATCCGCATCCAGGGTACGCATATTCTCGCCGTCCACATATACCTCAAATAGTCCTCCGCGGCCATCTGTCTGCTTATAATACATAATACCAATATTCTGTGCCTCAGTCTCGAAGATAATCGAAGCCTCACCTTCCGTAGCCGTCCAGCTGTTACTGTAGTGATAGCTGATCCTGCTCTTCTCAAAGGCTTCCAGCTCTATTGGTTCTATGGCTGTAGAATCAAGAATGACAGCGTCATCATATGCTTCGGTAAAGAAGGGCTCCGGTAGGGCCGGAAGGTCCGTCTCTATGGTATCCAGTTTGGCATAGACTTCATTCAGATACTTCCATAGAAGCTCCCCAACAAGTGCATGACCCTTGTCATTGGGATGGATATTGTCCGGAGATATCTCCTTCCAGGTAAGCCTGCCCTCCTCGATTTCCTTCAACACTGCCTGTCGATAGCTGATTCTTGGCAGGTCATAGAGAAAACCGATGTGCATATGGGAGGGTTCGGCACTGGTTCCGTCCTCCATGGTCATAAAGAGCAAAAGCACTGCCGGGGATTGCTCGGCCTTCAGTAGCTTACGGACCAAGGCCTCATAGCTTTCCTTAAAGAATCTCGTATCACTGTCATTGACAGAGAATTCTACGATGACCACATCGGGCTCTTCGGATAAGAGCTCCTGATCGACCCGATGCACACCCAGATAGGAGGTCGTTGCACCGATCCCTGCATTCACCAGTCTGATCTTCGCCTGTGGAAATGCCTGCTCCCACCACTGATAGAAGCGGTAAGCATAGGTATTCTGGGTACTGGTAGCAGAGGATCCCTGAGTGATTGAGCCTCCGATCACACCTACCGTGATATCTTCTCCCTTTTCTGCTCTACGCATGACAGCAGCCAGCCTGGCCAGGTTTCCTTGCACAGGGACTGCCTTTTGATACATCGTATCACTCACAACATCCGTTTCCGGCTGGGGAAGAGAGCGTACATCCATGGTCTTGCCTGCTTTCTCCTTAGACAGCTCTTCATCTTCTTTCGTTTCAGCTTGATCGGCTTGATTACCTTTATCATCTGATCCGGTGTCACTGCCTTCTTCTGTTCCTTCGTTATCATTTCTTATCTTGATATCCCCACTTTGATCGGTCTGGTTTCCGGCCTTATTCTCTGGGCTTCTATCCTTCGTCTTTCCCTCCAGACGGCAGCTGACCAGAGAAAACAGGACGAAGACAAGCAGTATTAAGATTCTTCCCTTCTTTCCTATCCTCATGAAAGCTGATCTCCTTATCTCTTCGCTTCTTATGAAACCTGATCTCCTTCTCTCTTCGCTTCTGATGAAATGGGCTGTTTCACAATCCCCTGAAAAGTACACATGATGCCTCGTGTAGTTATGGTTGATATTGTGAAACAGCCCCTGATTTATGAGGTCTGATCTATGAAAGCCTTGCCTTATTCCACCATATCGGGCTGAAAGCTTTCCTGCCAGGGCAGACCGTAGCTGTTCAGGACCTCCATGAAAGGATCCGGATCGAACTCCTCTACATTATGAACGCCGGCCTTCTTCCACTTCCCGGTCAGTACCAGCATCGCCCCGATCATCGCCGGAACGCCCGTTGTATAGGAAATCGCCTGGGAACCTACCTCACGGTAGCATTCCTCATGGTCACATACATTGTATACATAATACTTCTTCTCCTTACCGTCCTTTGTGCCGGTAAAGATACAGCCGATATTGGTCTTTCCCTTGGTCCTGGGTCCTAAGGAAGCAGGATCCGGAAGGACAGCCTTCAGAAACTGCAAGGGAACAATCTTCTGTCCGTCATAATCAATCGGTTCAATTGAAGTCATACCCACATTCTCAAGAACCTTAAGGTGCGTCAGATAACGCTCGGAGAAGGTCATGAAGAAACGGATTCTCTTCACCCCGGGAATATTGATTGCCAAGGATTCCAGCTCCTCATGGTGAAGCAGATACATATCCTTGGGCCCGATCTCCGGGAAATTGTAGACTCTCTTAATGGACATGGGCTCAGTTTCGATGAACTTACCATTCTCAAAATAGCTTCCCGGAGCAGTAACCTCACGGATATTGATCTCGGGATTAAAGTTCGTGGCAAAGGGATAGCCATGGTCTCCTGCATTGGCATCTAATATATCAATTGTATGAATCTCATCAAAATGATGCTTTAACGCATGGGCTGAGAAAATCCCTGTTACACCGGGATCGAAGCCACAGCCCAATACTGCGGTAATACCGGCCTTCTCAAACAGCTCCTTATAGGCCCACTGCCATTTGTATTCGAATTTTGCCGTTTCGATCGGCTCATAATTGGCCGTATCCAGATAATCTACCTTTGTGGCAAGACAGGCTTCCATGATGGTCAGGTCCTGATAGGGTAAGGCCACATTGATTACAATGTCCGGCTTCTCACTCTCGATCAGTTCGATTACTTCCTCTGTCCTGTCAGCGTCCACTCTGGCCACTGTAACCTTGGTTACTGCTTTTCCTTTTTCACTGCTAAGCTTCGCAGTATATTGATTCAGCTTATCCCTAAGTGCTTCACATTTGGATAAGGTTCTGCTGGCGATACAGAGCTCCTCAAATACCTCCGGTATCTCACAGCACTTATGTGCTACCACGCTGGCCACACCGCCAGCACCGACGATTAATGCTTTTGCCATCTTACATTCCTCCTTGACTTATGCCGGATCAGGTCAGTATCCTGATGCAATATTATACCTATCTATAATGGATGAAATCATGTGAATTGTTCATCACCTGTTATATGATATCTCTTCTATACTATCATATTCGAAAGCTTAAAATGGGGTAATCATCTTCTATATCTGCAGCAGCAGCTCACGGAGCAGCTTGCAGGCCAGGGCCGTTGAGGCTCCGCTCTGGTCATAGACCGGTGACAGCTCATTCATGTCCGCCGCCACGATATCCAGGGTAAATACCTGATTCAGAGCCCGGATCAGCTCCATAAAGGTAATTCCGCCGGCCTCCGGTGTCCCTGTACCGGGAAATACGGAAGGATCCAGTACATCCAGATCTATGGTTAGGTATACCGGTTTTCCCTTTAGGGCTGCTACTGCTTCTTCCAGACCGTCCAGATTGAATTTCTGCAGAAATACATGATCCTTGGCCCACAAGAATTCTTCCCTGTCGCCGCTTCGGATACCGAATTGATAGATCCTGCCATCTCCGATTAAGTCCCAGCATCTTCTGATGACACTGGCATGAGACAGGGTCTCTCCCAGATACTCCTCCCGCAGATCCGTATGAGCATCAAAATGGAGGATATGAAGGTCCGGATACTTCCTGACCGCAGCCCTGACACTGCCCAGAGTGACCAGATGCTCTCCTCCGATCATCAGGGGCTTCTTCCCATCCGTTAGGATCTGCTCTGTCATCTGCTCTATGGTCTTCAGGACCCGTTCCGTGTTACCGAAGCCGAATTCCAGATCACCGGCATCAAAAACCTTCAGATCCGTCAGATCCTTGTCCAGATAGGGACTATAGGTCTCTATCCCGTAGCTTTCGTTCCTGATGGCAGCACTGGCAAATCTTGTACCGGGCCGGTAGGAGGTTGTCCCATCAAAGGGGGCGCCGAAAAGGACGATATCACTGTCCTGATATTCTTTATCACAGGCGATAAAGGTATGAACATTTCTATTCATAATCGTTCAATTGCTCCTTTACATAGTTGGGAAGAGCGAAGGCTCCGCAGTGAAGCTTTGTGTTATAGTACTTGGTCCTAAGCCCAAGTTGCTTCCATTCCTCCTCCTGCAGATCCTGAATGGGATCATAATGCTTGGAGGCAAAGCCGAAGAGCCAGTGTCCGGAAGGATAGGTTGGTATATGGGCCTGATACACCTTGGCGATGGGGAAGGCCTCTTTGATTCTGGCATGGGCCCGTTTCATGGCCTCCACATACTCATCATAGTAGGTGCTTTCATGCTGATTCACCAGTATTCCCTTATCTGTCAAGGCTTTATAGCAATTCCCGTAGAACTCCTTGGTGAACAGCCCCTCTCCCGGTCCGAAGGGATCCGTGGAATCCACAATAATCAGATCATATTCATTCACCTTACGGCGGATAAACTTCAGACCATCCTCATAATAAATATGGACTCTGGGGTCCTCCAGCTTACAAGCCGTCAGAGGGATGAATTCCTTACAGGCCTCCACCACCATGGGATCGATTTCTACCATATCGATCAGTTCGATCCCCGGATACCTGGTCAGCTCACGGATGGAACCACCATCTCCGGCTCCGATCACCAGAACCTTCTTGATTTCCAGATTCGTTGCCATGGGCACATGAACAATCATGTCATGATAGATGAATTCATCCTTCTCCGTAATCATCAGATAGCCATCCAGGGTTAAGACCCTGCCAAATTCCTCTGTATCAAGTATAGTGATATGCTGATAGTCGCTCTGTCTGTTGAAGAGCTGCTCCTTCACCTTCATTGAGAATCTGACATAGTCTGTATGCTGTTCCGTATACCATAATTCCATTCAGTGTACCAGCCTTTCCTCATATCTGATCCATATTTCTGCAGGGCATGCGGGTTATCTGCTGAAGCCTTCTGCTGCAGAACATGTATCTGTTCTTCCTAATTACAATATTTGATTTAACTATAATTTGCATAATCCACGATATTGATAAACTCTACCTTCATATCCTTGGGACCGGTCAGAACACTGCCCTTTTCCTTGGCATATAGAATATAGTCAATGATATCCTGGGTGATCCGCTCACCCGGAGCCAAGATCGGTATACCGGGGGGATAGCACATCACAAATTCTCCGGAAATATGATGTAACCCTTCCCTCAAGGGGACAGCTTTCTTCTCACTATAAAAGGCCTTCTGGGGCGTCATGGCGACATCGGGATCAATGTATTCATGATTCAGCATTCCAACCTTCGACTTACCATAAATTCTCTTGATCTCTGCCAGGGAGGCAACCAGTCTTTCAATCTCAAAGGCCCGATCCCCTGCCGAAATAACAGCCAGGAAGTTACCGATATCACCGAATTCAATCTGTATATCATACTGCTCCTGCAGCAGATCAAAAATTTCTATACCTGCCAGTCCGATCTCCATTGTATTGACAGATAGCTTGGTCCGGTCAAAATCATAGATGGTATCTCCGTTGATCAGCTCTTTGGAAAAGGCATAGTAACCGCCGATTTTATTGATTTCATTTCTTGCATACTCAGACAGCTCCAGGGTCTTCGCTACGATTTCCTTCCCATGAAGGACCATATGCTTTCTGGCCAGGTCCAGGGAGGACATGAGCAGATAGGAACCACTGGTCGTCTGTGTCAGGTTGATGATCTGTCTGACATATCCGGCATCGATACCCTTACTGCATATTAAGAAGGAGCTTTGTGTCAGAGAACCTCCGGTTTTATGCATACTTACTGCAGCCATATCCGCTCCGGCAGCCATGGCACTGACCGGAAGCTCCTCACCAAAGTAAAAATGGGCTCCGTGGGCTTCGTCCACCAGGACCTTTATTCCCTTGCTGTGTGCCAGGCTGACGATTTCTCTTAAATTTGAACAGATCCCGTAATAGGTCGGATTATTGACCAAGATCGCCTTGGCATCGGGATTTTGCCTGATGGCTTCTCTGATATCATCTACACTCATTCCCAAAGGTATTCCCAGCTCATGGCTGACACCGGGATTCACATAGACCGGAATGGCACCGTTGACCACCAGAGCATTGATGGAGCTGCGGTGAACATTCCTCGGGAGAATGATCTTCTCCCCCGCCTTACAGGTGGACATAATCATGGCCTGTACCGCAGCGGTGGTACCATTAACCATGAAAAAAGCTGCTTCTGCACCAAAGGCCTCAGCAGCCAGTCCCTCTGCAGCTTTTATGACTGAGGTCGGATGGATCAGATTATCCAGAGGCTTCATGGAGTTGACGTCAACCTTCAGGCATTCAGCGCCTAAAAACTGTGTCAGCTCAGGGTTACCTCTCCCTCCCTTATGTCCCGGCACATCAAAATGTACGACCCGGTCCTTTTTATGCTTCAATAAAGCCTCATGTAGAGGTGAATTTTCCTGTGTATATTCCATCGCACCCTCCAAACTCAAGCACTAATAGATGTTCATACCGCTGAAAATCTCGATCATCTCTTTTCTTAAACGGTTTGTGATTTCCAGTCTCTGCTTCGGTGGAAGCTCATAGACATCCGTATTGAAGAGATAGTGCTGAAGCTCGATCTCCTTGATCAGCATTTTGGTATGAAAGATATTGGACTGATAAACATTAACATCAATCGCATCATATCTGGTCAGGGTCTTATCATCAATATAGTCCTGGATGGAGGTGATGTCATGATCGATAAAATACTTCATTCCGTGCAGGTCTCTGGTAAAGCCTCTGACACGGTAATCTATGGTGATTATATCGGAATCGAAGCTTCCAATCAGATAATCCAGGGCATTCAGCGGTGAGATCTCACCGCAGGTGGATACATCAATATCCACACGAAAGGTTGATATCGCATTATCGGGATGATGCTCTGGGAAGGTATGCACGGTTACATGGCTCTTATCCAGGTGGGCATGAACGGAGTCCCTCTGCTTTAAGATATTCATCCCCTGATTACAGGATTCATCGATATGTTCAGAGGATAAGGACCCCTCCGCGATCAGAATATTTACGGAAGCTCCCTGGGGTTCATAGTCCTGCTTGGATATATTGAGAATATGTGCTCCGATCATCTCGGTAACATTCACTAATATATTTGTTAATCTCTCGGAATTATACTGCTCGTCAATATATGCGATATAATCCTTCTGTTCTCTCTCACTTTTCGCATAGCATACATCATATATGTTGAAGCTAAGTGTCTTTGTGAGGTTGTTAAAGCCATATAGCGTGAGCTTTTTCTCCAACCCTAACATCACAACCTTTCAGATATAGTAAAAGCTGCTTATGTATTATTTACAGCATTGACTATTATACAAAAATGTATGCAAACATGCAAGTGTTATTTTTATTTATACTAAACCTCATGTTTAGTATTACTGTGAGTTTTGCGACATAAGCAGATTATTAATAAAAACAGCCTTAGTTTTCTATGCTTGCACAAGAAAACAAAGGCTTTTTTGATAAGTGTAGCTCGAGTAAAATGCCGTAGGCATTGAGCTTGCGGTGCGTAATCTGCTTATGTTGCGAAGATCAGATGTCCAGCTTAAGCTGCTCTACTTCTTCCTCTGCCTCAAGCTTAAAGTCCTCGATCTTCTCGGGATTCAGCACCGGCAGGGCATCCAGGGACTGGAGGCCGAAGCTTCGTAGGAATTCCTCCGTTGTACCGAAGAGGATCGGCCGTCCCGGAGCATCCATTCTGCCCATTTCAGAAATCAGATTATATTCAATCAGCTTATTCACGGCATGATCGGATTTCACACCACGGATGGCTTCGATCTGCTGCTTTGTGATCGGCTGTTTATATGCGATGATGGATAGGGTCTCCAGAAGAACATCCGTCAGGACATGCTTCTTGGGTACATGGGTAATCTTTATGATGGATTCATAGAGGGAAGGCTTGGTACAGAGCTGGAAGGCTCCGTCCAGTTCTATGATATGGATGCCGTATTCCTCTCCCTCGTACCTGTCCATCATGCTATGTATGATCTTCTTGATCGTATCCTCGTCATGGTCCAGGGCAGCCGCAAGCCGTTCCAGCTCCACTGCTTCTCCCATGGTGAAGAGGATGGCTTCTATCTGGGCCTCCACTAATTTTATCTCCATTAAAATCCAACCTCCTCCATATGAATGATGTCTGTAGCCAGATAGGTAATCCTGATATCGTCGAAGCTTTTCTCCTGCTCGATCTGGATCCTTCCCAGCTTAATCAGCTCCAGGATTCCCAGGAAGGTCACAATAATCTCCATCCTGCTGTGCTGGGCCTCCAAAAGGCTGCGAAAGAGGAAATTCTTATGCTTCAGGCCATATTCCTGTATCTGATTGAACTTCTGCGAAAGATTGATCTCTTCCTTTTCTATCTTGCCGAACTTACTTCGGATGGGGTCTATTTTATCTGCCTGCTTCTTTACGATAGATTTGAAGATTTCGTGGAGTCTGGCCAAGGTCAGGTCGCTTAAAAGCTCCTCCACATTTATCTCTTCCTTATAATCGGCTATTTCCTGGGGAATGGTCGGGGCCTTGAACAGGACGCGGGAGGCATCCAGCTCCTTATCCCTTAACTCCTCCGATATGTACTTGTACATCTTATATTCCAGCAGCCTGTCCACCAGCTCCTGTCTGGGGTCTGCTGCTTCCTCATCCTCACCGGCCTCGACCGGCAGCAGCATTCTGGATTTAATATTGATCAGAGTGGCAGCCATCAGGAGAAACTCACTCATGATCTCCAGATTCTTCGCCTCCATCTGTCGGATATATTCCAGATACTGCTCTGTAATCACGACGATCGGTATATCATAGATATTTATTTTATTCTTATCGATCAAATGCAACAGAAGGTCCAGGGGACCTTCGAATGCTTCCAGCTTCACCGGAATACTCATTTTATCTCTCCTTGATTATGTCATCAATCCTTCTTCTTGATACGAATGAATACCAGCTCCGGCGGGTTAAACAAGCGCAGCATGAAGGAATGGGAACCCAGCCCCTTTGATACAATCATTCTTTTATTCTCTGCAGTGAACATCCCTGCATCATAGGTGGGGAAGAAGCGGTACTGGGGAGAAACCACACCTCCCAGGTGAGGAAGTCTTACCAAGCCTCCATGAAGGTGTCCTGCTAAGGTCAGATCTGCTCCCCACTGGGCATAGGCCTCGAAAAAAAGAGGATTATGAGCAATCAGAAGCTGATATTCCTTCGGATCGGTCTTCCCGATGTGCCGCTCCAGATAGGCCTTGCTCACAGTGAATTCCTTCGTCTTAAGATAGCACTCCCAACCGACATTCAGGCCGGTGATACGGATCGTCCCATTGCCCTTTTGAAAGCTAAAGCTTTCATCCAGCAGAAAATGTACGCCCTTGTCCTTTAACACCTGTTGATACTCCAAAAAGGACTTGTGCCTTGATACTTTCTTTCTTGATATTCTGCTGTATTCTCTTCCATACAGCCCCGATAGGTATTTCTCATGATTTCCGTAACCATAGAAAATGGGATAATCCTGACACAGGGCCTCTAACAGCTCGTAAGCATTTCCGGGAATACTAGGCTTTTGCTTGGTAACCAGATCACCGGCTACAATAATCAGATCCGGCTGCAGCTCTCTGATCTTCTTCACCAATGAGGCATTCTTCTTCCCGAAGCGATTATTATGTAGATCTGCCAATAGCACGATTTTTAAATCTATCGGTGCCTTCAAGGATTCCTCGACAGGCACCTGATATTCCGTTATCTTAAGTAATCTCTTCTCGATGAAGGACCATAATATGAGGGCCGTCACCACTGCCAATATCCAGGTGAGAACCATAGGAACCCCTTTCACATGGACACATCACTGTCCATTTCACAATCCTATTATACTATACTAATTACGGATGGAAGTGTCAATAAGATACTTGTCCCTATGCGATGGGAACTTCCCCTAGTCACAGATAACAGTAGGGGCAGCAATAATAAATTTTCATAACAAAGAAGGAGGGGTGTCCTCCTTCTCTCTTATTTCATAAGAAATAGTTGTTCTGGCTGCAGTTGCCGCATTTACCTTCTATTTTGCAATAAAATACCGCTTCAGGGCCTTAACAAAGCAATCCTTGAAGCCCGCTTTACTGATCGCTTCTGCAGCCAGAATATCTACGCTGCCGATTTTCTCCTGCCCATAAGAGTATACGATTTCGCCTATCTTATCACCCGCAGCCAGCGGTGCCCGAACCTCCTCAAATAGGATGACTTCCTTCTGAATGTCTGCCGGATTCTTTCCTTTGGAGCATAGGTATGAGAATTCTCCCGCCGGCTTACCCGCTACCTGATCCGCTACTCCCTTAACGACTCGGACGGGCTCCAGGGTAAGCTCCTGATGCTGATCCACAAAGATGCTATAATTGGCATAGCCATAATTCAGGAGTTTGGCGGCCTCCTGGAATCTGGTCTTGGTATCCGGTGCAGCCATAATTACGGCAATCAGATCCATATTATTTCTTCTGGCAGTTGCAGAGAGACAGTACTTGGCTAAGCTGGTGGAGCCTGTTTTTAAGCCTGTGATGCCGGTATAGGATTTGATCAGTTTATTGGTATTGGTCAGTCCGAATTCGGTCCTTCCTTTTCTGGTCGTATGCACAAAGGTATCCATCCAGACCGTGGCATAGTTGCTGATCTCGGGGAACCGTGTGATCAATTCTCTGGACATCAGGGAAATATCATAGGCAGTCGTATAATGATTGTCGACATCCAGGCCGCAGCAGTTCACGAAATTTGTATTATTCATGCCCAGCTCCTTGGCCCGGTCATTCATTCTGGCCACAAATTCTTCCTCCGAGCCTGCGATAAACTCTGCCATGGCTACGGAAGCATCATTGGCACTGGCTATGCTGATGCATCTGATCATGGTATCTACGTTCTGGGTCTCATAGGGCTCTAAAAACACCTGGGACCCTCCCATGGAGGCGGCATGCTCACTGACACTGACCTCATCCATCAGCTTAATCTGTCCGCTCTCCAAGGCCTCAAAAATCAGAAGCAGGGTCATGATCTTGGTCACGCTGGCCGGTCTAAGCTTCTCATCCTTGTTTTTTTCATAAATGATGGTGCCTGTAGAGCCTTCGATCAGGACAGCTGAGGGTGAAGTAATATTGATCTGCGCTTCCACAGTAGTGATAACCGGAATGGCATCATCCTTGGTAGGCGGTTGGACCAGCTTTACATTTCCTGCAGAGCTAAAGCCGCTGAATGACATAAGAATTATGGTACATATGATGAGAATTGCTCCTGCTTTTTTCATAGATTGCTCCGAAAATTCTATTATTAATATTTTAATCCATGCTGTCTGTTTTTAGAACAAACCCATCAAATATTTGTCTTATTCCCGGTCTTCTACCGGATGCTACCTCTATTTTACGATTACCGTACATTTAAAGATCTTCCCCCTGGCCTTTACCGTAATGACTGCTCTGCCCCTGGCCTTTGCCTTCACCTTCCCTAACCTGCTGACCTTTGCTACAGCAGAATTACTGCTCTTATAGGAAGGAAAGCCTCCTGGCCCCTTGATCCACAGCCGACTGTTCTGACCAACCTTTAAGGTAAGCCTGTTCATATTTAGATCAAGGACCCGGACCCTGCATTTTAACTCCTTCTTTCCTGCTTTGGCGATCACAAAGCAATCTCCGGTCTGTAAGGCATAGATCCTGCCATTGAAATTCACGATAGCCACACGGAAATCCGTAGAGGAAAATTTCACTCTCTCATTGATCCCAATCACCCTGAGCTTATATTCTTCTCCCCTTGCCAAGGTAACATCCTGTCTGTTCAAGTGAACAGAAAACAAGGGATAGTATAGCTTACGGAAATAAGGGGAGCTGTTTTCTATCAGGAGTCGTACTAGCAGGAGGATTGCCAAACCCAAGATGATCAGCTTATAGCCTTTCTTTATGATAGTTCTGATCGGATTCCCACATGGATCACTCATTCATATCCCACACTTCTTCACAATACCTTACGAAGAACAAAGTATTCCGTAAGGTATTTATTCTGCTCTTATATCATATGTTGTGAAATAGCGGAATTGAACCGGGGTTAGAACTACCATAGAATATAAAATACACCTTATGCTTTCCAACATGAACCGATCATGGAGCAGCCTCCTGTCACTAGAAATCAGGTGTCTTGCTTAGGAAAACATAAGGTGTATTACTATCTTACTACATTTGTAGAACTCCGTCCTTTGTTACAACGGAATATACATATCTCTTCTGTGCCGGTGGTTCCTTGCCGATGACATAAGCCTCCAGGAAGCGTTGCTTCGCTTGGGCCAGCTTCTCCCGGTCATTCGCATACAGCACTGCCAGCACATCTCCCTTCTCCACCGGATCGCCCAGCTTCTTCTTCAGCTCTATGCCTACGGAGAGATCGATGGTACTTTCCTTCGTAAGTCTTCCTCCACCCAGAAGCAGAGAGGTCATACCGATCTCATCCGTATGGATATAGGTGATAAATCCGTCCTCTGGGGCCAAAACCTTCTCCTCTATCCTTGCCCGTTCAAACAGCTCAGGATGATAAACAGAATCACTGTTCCCGCCCTGTGCCTCAACAAATTCAGCAAACTTTTTTAGTGCACTCCGGCTATCGATCGTTGCCTGAAGGGTGGCTCGTGCCTCCTCCACAGAGGCTGCCAGCCCGGCACCCAAAAGCATATAGGAGGCTAAGGTCAGGCTGACCTCCAGCAGATCCTTGGGGCCCTCACCGCTCAAGGTAAGAATGGCCTCCTTCACCTCCAACGTATTCCCGACCATATTTCCCAAAGGCTGGTTCATATCTGTAATCACCGCATAGGTGGTTCTGCCGGCGATGGTTCCGATCTGTACCATCTCTTTCGCCAGAGCAAGGGAATCCTCATAGGTCTTCATAAAGGCTCCGCTTCCGGTCTTCACATCCAGAACGATGACATCTGACCCGGATGCCAGCTTCTTGCTCATGATGCTGCTGGCTATCAGAGAGATATTATCAACAGTGGCTGTCACATCCCGTAAAGCATAAAGCTTCTTATCCGCAGGCGCCAGATTGGCTGTCTGACCCACGATCGCCATCTTGATTCTATTGACATTATCGATGAACTGCTCCGGTGTAAGGGAGGTAGAAAAGCCCGGAAAGCTCTCAAGCTTATCTATGGTACCTCCGGTATGTCCCAGTCCTCTTCCGGACATCTTTGCCACAGGAATCCCCAGAGCTGCCACCATGGGACCTAAGACCAGAGAGGTCTTATCTCCTACGCCTCCTGTACTGTGCTTATCCACCTTAACCCCGTGAATCCCTGACAGATCCAGCATATCTCCGCTGTTTGCCATAGCAATCGTCAGGGCAGCAGTTTCTTCATGGTCCATCCCATTCAGGCAGATCGCCATCAGAAGGGCAGACATCTGATAATCCGGTATCGCCCCTTCGGTATAACCCTGAATGATATAAGCTATTTCCTCTTTGTTTAGGGCTTCCTTCTTCTTTTTCTTTTGTATCAAATCATACATCTGCATATTCTTCTCGCTCCGTTTGTTCTTATTTCTCTGGTATTAAGCATTAGCATTACCCTATGGCCCGGTCCTCATGTATGAGGGATTACTCTATTATAGCATAGAATTCATGATAAGGCGAATATTTCACAATAAGACAATTGCATTCCCTATGATATTTTTTCCATTTCTTAATAGGTAAGAGTTGACGAAGCGGTGAAATCGTTATAAAATAAATCAACTATCAGAAAGGGTGAAATGCTATGAGCTTTAAATTCATTAAGGAAGTAATCTCTCCGGAGGATTTGGTCAGGGCTTATCCTATGCCTGCCCGGGACGTTCTTCGTAAGAAGGAACGTGATAAAAAGATTAAAGATATCATAACTGGAGAATCCGATCGATTTCTGGTCATCATCGGTCCCTGTTCTGCCGATAATGAGGACGCTGTCTGCGATTATATCTACCGCCTCGCGAAGGTTCAGGAGAAGGTTGAAGATAAGCTGATCTTAATTCCCAGGATCTATACGAACAAACCCCGCACCACCGGGGAAGGCTATAAGGGCATCGTGCATCAGCCTGATCCCATGAAGGAGCCGGATCTGCAGGAGGGTCTGATTGCCATGCGGAAGATGCATCTTCGGGCGATTGCCGAAAGCGGTCTGACTGCTGCGGATGAGATGCTCTACCCTGAGAACTGGCCCTATGTGGAGGATGTTCTTTCCTATGTGGCTGTCGGAGCCCGTTCTGTGGAGGATCAGCAACACAGACTGACCATCAGTGGTATGGATGTACCTGCCGGTATGAAGAACCCGACCAGCGGTGACTTCTCAGTTATGTTGAACTCAGTCGTCGCTGCTCAAGCAAGTCATACCTTCCTGTACCGCACCTGGGAGGTGGTTACCTCCGGTAATCCTCTCGCTCATACCATCCTGCGTGGTGCTGTGAATAAGCATGGACAGTCCATACCCAACTACCATTATGAGGACCTGATCCGCCTCGTAAATATGTATAACAAACGGGAGCTATCAAATCCCACCTGTATCATTGATGCGAACCATGCCAACTCCAATAAGCTATATGCTGAGCAACCCAGAATTGTCAAGGAGGTGCTCCACAGCAGGAGGGTATCCCCGGAGATAGCCAAGCTGGTCAAGGGTGTGATGATTGAAAGCTATATCGAAGGTGGCAGCCAGAAGGTAAGCGAGCATACCTACGGCAAATCCATCACTGATCCCTGCCTGGGCTGGGAAGATTCCGAAAAGCTGATCTACACAATTGCAGATGGACTATAAAATGTAAGGTATCAGGCATCATGAACGAATTGCTGTTCAGGATGTCTGATACCTTTTAACTGAAGATACATATTAATCCGTATCAGATGCCAGACTGTACTCCTGATTTATTCTATCATCATCAATACCCAAGTAAAACAAGTAATCTCCTACCAGATCAAGGGCTCTGATAATTTTTTATGTTTTCTATTATTCATACAAAAAAAAGACGTATCACAACACTCAAATATGCTGTAATACGTCTATGGGTATCATTTCTATTCTTCAATCTATCTAAAAGTCACTTATGCCCTCGGATGGGAGTTCATATAGACATCCCTGCTGTTCTTATAGCTACGGGCCAGATAAAGCTGAGTCGTGCTGATATCTGCGTGACCTAAGAATTCCTGGACACTTAAGAGATCGGCACCGTTATCAAGCAGATGTGCAGCAAAGGAATGTCTGATGATGTTCGGATTGATCTCCCCAATTCCAACCTCATTCGCATATGCCTTCAATATCTTCCAGAAGCCCTGTCTGGTCAGCTGCTCCCCAGAGGAATTCAGGAACAGCATCTCTGTAGGCTTCTTAACAAAGGCACCTTCTCTTATCTTCATATACTCCTGCAAAGCAGACTTGGCAGCCTTCCCAAAGGGTACCAGCCTCTCCCGTTTCACTCCGCAGACCAGATATCTGCCGACCAGATTGATGTCCCCTATCTTAATGGTGATCAGCTCGGACACCTTCATGCCGGTTGCATAAAGCAGCTCCAGCATGGCTTTATCACGCAGGCCCTTATGGGTCTTCGTATCGGGCTGCTGTAACAGGCGATCTATCAAGTCGGTCGGTATAATCTGCGGAGCCTTCTTAATCACCTTCGGTGGTCGAAGCCGTTCAGAGGGATCCCCGCTGATCACTCCAGTCTTTAATAGGTACAGCAGAAATGCTTTGATGGAGGCAATATTTCTGGATACAGAGGCAGGCGTCATCCCATCCTTCTCCAGGGAAAGAATATAAGAATTCAGGCTGGTTTCGCTGATTTTCTGTACTGACCCTATGCCCTGCTTATCCAGATATGCCGCCAGCTTCTTCAAGTCATTCTGATACGCCCCTATAGTATTTGCTGAAGCATGTTTGATCTCCCGAAGATATGTAACAAAACTGCTGATATACTGATTCATTTCCTACCTCCTCATTTGCCAATGATGATATCACCTGAAACAATTGGAGCCTTCTTAAGTAAATAAATTCAGTGTTTTCTTCAGTAAATAAGAGCCGACATAGGCTTCCAGCACGGAAGCCAGCAGGAGCAGGGCCGCCATTACCAGCATAAACAGGAAGTTCTGCTTAAGCTGCTGCACAATGGTTCCCATATAGTTCCTCTTCTCATAATAAATCGTCCTGCACAGCCCATAACCTTTATAGAGACATAACATTGAGATCGGCAGATACAGCAGCCCATGGGGGAAGGGATATACCAGAATCAGTAATAGTCCCTTAAAGCCGTACTGCATCGCAACCGCAGAGATAAAAAAGCCTGATGTGAAGCCAAAGGCGATTAGTTTTATAACCATATACGGAACACCCAGAATCGTGATGGAGAGCAACCAGAATAGAACAAATTCCTTAAAATTCTGCCCTAAGACATAGAGGAACAAGCCACCGTAGTCAATACTGCTTCGTGCAATCTCCGTAAATATAATGCTCTGGTATTCCGTCATCTTCCTATCATAGCTGTCATGAAATATATTCGCTGCCAAGATCCCGAAGAATAATCCCAGGATTAATAAAATGACTGCCATCTGAAACATATTTAGCCGGCGTAATTGTGATTTGAACTGTACCATTTCCTTTCATCCTGCCAGATATCCTCTATAGAAGATATGACAGAATCAGAAAAATAGAACAAGCCGGCGAAACAATCAGGAGTTCTCTATCCCCCGATCTTTATCTTGTAAGCCAGTAAGGCTGCAATGGTCTTTGCATCCATGATCCTGCCGTCATAAATCATGCTGATCAGGTCCTCCAGGCTGTGTCTTTCCACCGATACGAACTCATCCTCATCTAAGTTCTGACTACTGGGTTTGATCCCCGTCGTGTAGAAGATACAGATCTTCTCATTACTGAAAGCAACCGTTGTATATAGATCAATCAGATGGTGGACCTCACCTGCCTGATATCCGGTCTCTTCCTCGCATTCTCTGATCGCACAGGTCCTGTTATCCTCTCCCGGATTTAGGCATCCGGCAGGAATCTCCAGGGTTTCGCTGTCGATGGCATTCCGGTATTGTCTGACCATCAGGATTTTTCCGTCCTGATCCACGGGAATCATGGCTGAAGCACCTTTGTGATCGATGTAATCAAAGGTGGTGATCCTCTCACCGTTCACTTCAATCGTATCTCTGTAAAAATCTATGATATTGCCCTTTAGGGCTAACTCTCTGTTCAAACGCTTTAACTGGTCCATAGCTCCTCCGTCAATCATTTCTCATATCTGCGGCTGTGTTCCTACAGCCCATCTAAGCTAATTCTTTTTGCTTAGGCTGACTGCCTTCTCATAGCAGGCATCCGTCGCCTTAATCACAGCGTTCCGGAAGCCGTGCTCCTCCAGAGCACTGACCGCAGCAATCGTCGTGCCTCCCGGAGAACATACATTATCCTTCAGCTTCCCGGGATGGTCTCCGGTCTCAAGGACCATGACTGCAGCACCCAGAACTGTCTGGGCGGCCAGCAGGTAAGCCTTGTCTCTGGGAATTCCATATTTTACGACACTGTCTGCCAAAGCCTCAATGAACATATAAACATAAGCCGGTGAGCTGCCGTTTGCACATACCACCGCATTCATCAGGGCTTCGTCAAATACTTCATATTTACCATAGGAGCCAAAGAAGCGGAACAATACTTCCTTCTCCTCATCTGAAAAGTCTGACTTCAAAAAGCAGATTCCGGTCATCCCCTGATTCACCATAGCGGGAGTATTTGGCATGGCACGGACAATCCTGACTTTCTCAGACAGCTCCTGCCGAATCGTATCAATCGTAACTCCGGCTGCGATGGAGATCAAGATATGCTCTTTGCTCACATAAGCTTTTATTTCCTTTAAGACCTCCGGGAAAAACTGAGGCTTTACTGCCAATAAGAGATACTTACAGTTCTTCACCAAAGCAATATTATCCTGACAGGCTGCTATGCCGGTCTCCTTCTCTACCTCTTGCCTCTTTACCACGTAGGGTTCCGAATATATTACCTCACCGCTTCCAAAGCTTCTGATCGCAGCCTTGAACAGTGGATATCCCATATTACCGACACCAATCACACCAAATAATGCCATATTCATCCTTCTTTCACATTCATGTTAACATAATGATATTACATTTTATAACAATTAGCAAGTGTTCCGAATATTATTACCGATTATTTTCGAAAATTTAGCAACTTAATCGTTTCATTATAGAATATACCGGATAAAAGAAAGGTTTTGCATCGCATATCTTCGTGCAAAACCTTTCTTTTATAAGTAAGATGAAGTTATTTATATGCCTCCGCTTATTTCATTCTGCCGTTTTCTGCTTTGGCTGATATAAATCAAGTCTAAGCTTCTTATGCTAAAGCCTTCAGGAACTCTTCTACACGGTCAAGGCCCTTCTGGATCTGTTCCATGGAAATCGCATAGGACAGACGGATATGACCGGGGGCTCCGAAATCATCACAGGGAATGACAGCCACATTGTAGTCTTCGATCAGAATCTTCGCCAGATTGCTCAGATTACCTACCTTGGCTCCCTTGTATTCCATATCAAGAGTCTGGCTGACATCCACAAAAAGATAGAAGGCACCCTGAGGCTTTAATGCGGAAATCAGCTTCATTCCCGATATTCTCTCATGCATATAATCTCTTCTGCGGTTGAACTCCTCACACATTGCTTGTACGGAGTCCTGCGGTCCTACGATCGCTTCATAGGCAGCCTTCTGAGCGATGGAATTGGGATTGGAGGTCTGATGGCTCTGTACACTTCCCATCAGCTTTGCAATTTCCTTGGGAGAACCGGTATAACCAATTCTCCAACCCGTCATGGAATAGCTCTTGGCTACGCCACTGCAGGTAATCGTTCTGTTATAGATATCTTCATTCAGAGAAGCGATGCTGACCGGCTGAAGTCCGTCATAGATCAGGTTCTCATACATCTCATCGGATACCACATAGAAATCCTTCCTGACAGCCACCTCTGCAATTGCCTCCAGCTCCTCCTTCGTATAGAGCATGCCGGTGGGATTGCTGGGAGAATTTAAGATAAAGGCCTTTGTCTTATCTGTGCAGGCAGCTTCGATCTGAGCTGCTGTCACCTTATAGCTATTCTCCTTCTCTCCGTATATGATCACAGGCACACCGTCACAAAGCCTGACAATCTCGGGATAGCTTAACCAGAAGGGGGCCGGAATGATCACCTCATCACCGGGGTTCAGGATGGCTTCAAAGATATTGGTCAGGGAGTGCTTTCCCCCATTGCTGACAACGATTTGGCTCGGCTCATACTTTAAGCCATTGAAATTCAAGAACTTCTCGCAGATGGCTTTCCTAAGCTCCAGGGTTCCTTCAGCAGGGGTATATTTGGTGAAGCCGGCATGAATAGCCTTTATCGCCGCTTCACAGATATTATCGGGAGTATTGAAATCAGGTTCTCCCGCTCCGAAGCCTACAACGTCAATGCCGTTCGCCATCAGCTCTTTCGCTTTAGCGGTAATTGCCAGAGTTGAGGATGGTTTCACTGCCTGCGCTTTTCTTGATAATGATAATGCCATAATTAACCTCCTGTGCCCGTTTCTTCAGGCTCTTCTTTTTTGACATGTGTACTTTTCTATCTTAAATTTCTATATTCTTAGGCTTCACTTTAAATAAAACCCTTGATTTCCTGCTTCCATATTCTTCTGAAGTCAAATTTTAATATACATTGTAATATAGAAGCTTCTAATTTGCAACAGAAAAATTTCAAAAATTTAAAAAAGTATTTCATATGGCTATCATATGTCCGCGTATCGCGGAATTTGTGTGCATTTTGTGCAATTGTGTGTAAATTTACATAATAGGAGCCACATCAGATGGAAAGGCACAGCCATTTTTTCTACAAACTAAAAGGGACGGTTGAAATATTCAACCGTCCCCCACTACATTTTCCTTCTTATTTCGCGTAATCTGTTACTCTGGATTCTCTGATTACGTTTACCTTGATCTGTCCAGGATACTCTAATTCATTTTCGATCTTCTTGGATAAATCACGGGCAAGTAATACCATATCAGCGTCGCTGATCTGTTCCGGTACAACCATTACCCGGACTTCCCTGCCTGCCTGGATAGCGAATGACTTATCGACTCCCTTAAAGCCATTGGTAATATCTTCTAATTGCTTCAATCTGTTGGTATATGTTTCTAAGGTTTCGCGTCTTGCGCCTGGTCTTGCTGCCGAGATCGTATCAGCTGCCTGAACGATACATGCAATTAAGGATTGGAATTCCACATCTCCGTGGTGAGATTCCACCGCATTGATTACCACCGATGATTCCTTGTATTTTCTACAGAGGTCTACACCAATCTGTACATGGGTTCCTTCCACTTCATGATCGATGGATTTACCGATATCATGAAGTAATCCCGCACGTTTTGCCAGTCTGACATCAACTCCGATTTCTGCGGCCAGAAGGCCTGATAAAATAGCCACTTCTACGGAATGCTTTAATGCATTCTGTCCATAACTTGTCCTAAATTTCATCTTACCCAAAAGCTTAACCAGTTCCGGATGTATTCCATGGACACCGACCTCAAGCGTAGCAGCTTCTCCGGCTTCGCGGATCATCACTTCTACTTCTTTCTGGGCTTTCTCTACCATCTCTTCAATTCTGGCAGGATGAATTCTTCCATCAACAATCAACTTCTCGAGAGCGATTCTTGCTACCTCTCTCCTGATCGGATCAAAGGCTGATAAAATGACAGCCTCAGGTGTGTCATCAATTATAAGATCTACACCGGTCATTGTCTCAAGTGTTCTGATATTACGACCTTCTCTACCAATGATCCTACCCTTCATTTCATCGTTAGGAAGCTGGACCACTGAGATCGTTGTCTCAGCGACATGATCTGCGGCACATCTTTGTATCGCAGTAACCACAAGATCCTTTGCTTTTTTATCCGCTTCTTCTTTTGCTCTGCTTTCCATTTCCTTGACCAGCACAGCAGTTTCATGTTTTACTTCTTCTTCAACAGTTTTTAACAGATATTCCTTAGCTTGTTCGGAGGTCAAACCGGAGATTTTCTCCAGCTCCTGCAATTGCCTTTCATGGAACTCTTCAACATCCTGTTTGATCCTGTCGAGCTCTGCTTCTTTCGATGAAAGTCTTGCTTCTTTCTTTTCCAGTGCCTCGGTCTTCCGATCCAAAGTTTCTTCTTTGGTAAGGACCCTTTTCTCATAGCGTTGTATTTCTGCTCTTCGTTCTTTGGTTTCCCGCTCGAATTCGTTTTTAGCTTTCAGATTCTCTTCTTTCGCTTCGAGCAGTGCCTCTCTCTTCTTAGTTTCAGCTGTTTTTAAAGCTTCATCTATGATTTCTCTTGCTTTTTCTTCTGCACTACCTATCTTCGCTTCATAAACCTTAATACGATAGGAAATAGCAAATTTCCAAGTAAGAGCAGCTGTGATCACGAAGGTAACAACAATACCAATTACCACTTTTATCACTTCCAGCACAGGAGCACCTCCTTATTCAGTTTTCATTGTACAATATGAAATGAACTTTCGTACGTATAGTAATATGATCCAGTCCGTGGGTCCACTTAATATAAAATATACAACATATAAATTTTATACTGAATTTATGATAATGTCAAGTATAGGCAATTAAATTATCTATTATTACCGTTATACGAGCTTCCTCCCCTTATGCCGGTAACC